>QSCH01000009.1:0-68079 GCA_003462965.1 Collinsella sp. OF03-4AA | reverse complement strand
CGATCTCCCGGGGCCGGCCGGTCCGGCCCTCAGGGTATCGGATTCCCACATTCACCCGCACATGTGCGGATGAATGTGGGAAGTGTTCGGATGAAGTTGCCAATCAAGGGTATTTTCGGGCGCTTCCAACGAGAGTGGATAATCTCCCGTTTTTGACCTATGTTCGCGCTAAAAGTGGGAGATTATCCACTCTCGTCGAGCAAGCGTCCGAAAATCCTCGCTCGTGGCCCCTTTTCCTCCGTCCCCGAGAGATCGAAGCTCGTCTACCGAATGGTTGATGCGGCGGCGGTGCGCCCATGTCACACTCAGAGGTGGCCTGACCCTACTTGGAAGGAGCTCCATGAGCCTTGACAACGTAACTCTGCGCGCCGCCACGCTCGATGACCTGGCAGGCATCGCCGCCATCTACAACCAGCTGTGGTGCAACACGCTGCGCAACCGCGGCGACGTCGAAGCTGCCGATTTCTGCGCGCGCTTCAACATTGCCATGCAGCTGCAGCGCTCCCCCATCGCGCTCGTCGCCGAGGCAGAGGGCCGCATTATCGCCGCCTGCTGCATCGGTATCTTCGAGGACGGCAAGCCGCGTACCAACCCCACGTGGGTACCCTGCTACGACGAGATGTTCGCCCAGGCAACCGAGATGGCAAAGACCGCCGATGCCAAACTCGAGGGCTCGCTCTTTGGCGACAGTCGCGAAAAGGCCACGGCCGATCGCTTTGCCGCCACGGGCGACGAATATGCCCAGGGCCAGCTCAACCTGATCATCATTGTGCCCGAGTGGCAGGGCAAGGGACTCGGCCGCGAGCTCATCGACCTTGCGCGCGCCGAACTCGCCAAAGCCGGGTGCACCAAGTTCTTCCTGATGAGCGACTGCAACTCTGACTGGCAGTTCTACGAGCACCTCAACATGAAACGCATCCTGGAGGATCACAGCCAAGACACCGGCGACGGCTTTATCGTCTACATGTACGGAGGCGACACGCAGGATTAGCCTGAGTGCCGCCTCATGGGCTTTCTCCAAAACAGCCCAAACCAATCAGCCACGCCAAAAGGGACATGCCAAAAAGGGACTGGTTTATTTTGGCAGGTTTTATCTGGGCAAACGCCAACCGCCGCGAGGAGAGCTGCTTGCCCTTGCGGCGGCCTTCTCGCCGAAAAACCAAGTGAGTAGACCTTTTGCAGGAGGCCGAGCACACTCCAAAACACCACAGCTCTGACCTGCGGTTTTATTGAGCATTTGTCGCGATGTGCTCGGCATATCCAAATAAGTCTACTCACTTGCATCTAAGACGCACCAGATAGGCAAAAAACCGCCGCAAAAGGGGCCGGTTCCCTTCGCGGCTGTTGTTAATGCGCCGAGCTTGTTATCGTAAAAGCCAATCACGCGCCGAAACCACACTACAGTCTTTCGACTCATACGTTGAGTCCACGCGGGCCACAACATAGCGCGCATCTTTTGCAATGTCGATCTCATCGCATACAGTCTGTAGATGGCGGGCGTACTTATCGTGATACGTTCTGGATGATTTTATTTCGATAGCCTTGGGACTCCCTGAGTTTGTACAGTCGAGCAAATCGATTTCACGCTTGCTGTCGTCCCTATAGAAATACAGCTCGGGATTCTCGCCCACGTTGAGATGGCTCTTCGCCGTTTCGGAAACGATGAGGTTTTCGAAAACGGCCCCCAGATAAGGGCTCTCCAATAGTTGCTCCAGTGATCCAATTTTGAGCAAGTAGCAGAGCAGCCCCGTGTCGTAAAAATAGAGCTTGGGCGTTTTAGTTAGACGCTTCTTGGCATTTGCATAATAGGGCTGCAGCGAAAACGTCAGGTAGCTCTGCTCCAGGATGGACAACCAGCTTTTAATGGTCGATACGCTCACGCCCGTATCTCGAGAAAGCGAGGATATATTGATGAGGGCACCGACGCTCTGAGCAATTATGGACAGAAACTTATGAAACTCCGCCTTATTGCGCACATCAAGCAAGCCCACAACATCGCGCTCAACATAGGTATCGATATAGCTGGGGAAATAAACCGAGGACGGCATTCCGGCGGAACGCAGGCGAGGGTATCCCCCTTCGAGCGCGAACAAATCCACTTCCAGCTGCCCCTGCTGGCCCCTCTCCGCTTCTCGAAACGATAATGGCAGCAATTTTAAGATCCCGACTCGCCCGGCAAGAGACTGCCCGATGCTTTTCATCATCAAAAAGTTTTGCGAGCCTGTAAGGATGTATTGACCGGCGTCTCCCCGCTCATCCGAAACAACCTGGATCATTGAAAACAAATCCGGCGCGTATTGCGCCTCATCGATGATGAGTCCGCCCTTTCGGTTGCGGATAAAACTCACCGGATCCTCCAAGGCCGCGCGCCTCGTTTGAGGGTCCTCAAGCGTGACGTAGGAATAGTCGGGAAAGGCATGCCGAACCAGCGTAGACTTACCGCTCTGCCTAGGCCCTGTCAACGACACAACAGGAAACCAGCCTGCCATGCGAATGAGCAACTCATGCAAATCCCTGTTAATGAACTCAGCCATATCAACGCCCCTTATTACGCTGTTACCATAATCGAATAGTTTCATTCTCCATAATCTTATAGTAGCGTTTACCATAATCTTATAGTAACCCAGTTCAAAAGCATTATTTATAGAGCAGAAATCTCAGACCCTAAATAACAAAAGCCACCACAATGGGACTGTCCCATTGTGGTGGCTTGCAGGCGAGTTAACTTGTTCGACTATCGTACGCGAGCCATGTCCGAGCCTAGAGCGTGGCAAGGCGCTTGGACTCGTGCGCGGCGAGCGCAATGGAGATGATGCCAGTAATGGCATCGGCCACCACCAGGGCGATCCACACGCCCTCGACACCCATCATGTTGCCGAGGAGGTACATAAGCGGCACCGAGCAGATCACATAGCGAAGCAGGCCCGTAAACGTGGCGACACCCACCTTCTCGACCGCCTGGAAATACATCGACATGGTCATGGCAAGATAGCCCAGGGCAACAGCCAGGATGACAGTACGCGTGGCGTTGGCGGCAACTTCAACGAGCGCAGGATCGCTGCCGGCAAAGAAGGCGCACACCGGGGTGGCGGCAAGCCAGAGCGCGACGGTGACCAGCGCCAGCGTCACAACCTGGTACTTAAGCGTGCAGGAGAGCGTCTCCTTAAGGCGTGCCCAAGCCTTTGCGCCGGCGTTGAAGGCAGCGATGGGCTGTAGACCGTAGGAGAAGCACTGGGCAACCATCATGGTAATGTAGAGGATGTAGCCGTTGATCACGCCAAAGGCTGCGATGTAGAGCGAGCCCATATCGCCGCCGAGCGAACCCAAAAGCGAGTTGGCAACGGTATTAAAGATAAAGGTCGCACCCTGAACCAGGAAGAACGGGAAGCCGATCTTGAAGATCTGGCCGCAGATGGCGAGGTCGAGCTTAAGGTCGGCCAGGCTAATCTGGAGCTGGGACTTTTTGCCCCCGATGAACCAGAAGATACCGATGGCCCAGATACCGATGGAAAGACCGTAGTACACGCCAGCTCCCATAACGCCAAGCTTGAGTACAAACGTGGAAAGCGCAAGCCAGCAGATAGCGACGATGGCAGACATGGTCATGAGGTTGGCCTGGATCTGAACCTTCTCGTCCACACGCATGACGGCGGTGACCATCTGACCAATGACCGTGAGCGGCAGCAGCACGGAGAAGGTGCGCACGCCGGCAACGGTATCGGCCATGATGTCGGGCGTGGCGCCGAAGAATGCGCAGATGGGCTCGGTAAACACAGCCATCACCACAGCAAGCAGCACACTCACAATCGTGGTAAGCCAAAAGCCCTGGCTAAACGCCTTGCTGGCGCCCTTAATGTCGCCGGCACCCAAAAGGTTGCCCACCACGGCGGGCACGCCGGTGCCAAACAGGTTACCAAAGGCCAGGTTAATGTACTCGACCGACATGATGATCGAGACACATGCCAGGCCGTGGGCACCCAAGCCCCAGCCCATGACAAGGCCCTCCAGGACCACCATGATGATTTGGGCAAGCATACCCTGGCCGGTGATGATGGTGTACTTGCGCACCAGGCCGGGAATCGGCTGCGAGGCAAGCTCACGCTCCTCCTCAACAGCGGCGGTTGTTTCTTCTGCCATTGTTCTCCCCTTTCCATGAGAGATTGATGAATGGATGGATGGATGGATGGGCGGCACGCACAGGCTGTGGCACCGCCCAGCGATGCAGCAGCCCCGCTAGGCCTCGTAGACCACCTTGCCGGCAATCATCGTGAGAGACGCCGTGGCCTCGAGGACCTCAGCCGGTTCGCAGTCAAAGAGGTTGCGGTCGAGCACACAGATATCAGCCTGTTTGCCGCATGCGAGCGTACCGATGCGATCCTCGGCATGCATGGCGTAGGCGCTGCCGTAGGTGTAGGCGCGCAGGGCCTCGGCCATGGTGATGCGCTCCTGCGGGAACCACCCTTCTGGGTTGGAACCGTCCTCGAGCATGCGGAAGACTGCGCCGTACACCTCCTCCATGGGCTCCAAGCCCACAACGGGGAAGTCGCTGCCCAAGTGCACCACGGCACCGCTTGCAAGCAGGCTGTGCAGGGGCCACGAAAGCGCTGCACGCTCGGGGCCCACGGCATCGTCCTTGGCAAGGTCAGCCATATCGAGCAGCATGTGCCACGGTTGCATGCCGGGGCATATACCAAGCTCCGCGTAGCGCGGCAGATCCTCGGGCTGAACCGTCTCGTTGTGCTCCATGGAGTGGCGGCAACCCCGCTTACCATGCAAGCGCTCGCCCTCCTCAAAGCAATCAAGCACAAAACGCACCGAGCGATCGCCGATCGTATGGACGCGCGTGTCAACGCCCCATTCCTGCGCCCTGACAATGGCGGCACGGATGCGCTCTGGATCCTCCGCGGGCTCACCGCAGGTATCGGGCGCGTTGGAATAGGGTTCAAGCATCCAAGCGGTGTGGTCGGAGCACACGCCATCAAGAAACTGCTTAAAGCCGTGCCACTCGACCTGCGTACCCGAGAAGGCGTATTTCTCCTTGATCTGCTCGAGCGTTAAGGACTCGTTTTCGAACAGATCGGTGTACAGGAACACGCGCAGTGGCAAGTCGCCCTTGGCATTAAGACCTGCCAACACCGCATACGGGTTTTCCATGCTCACAAACGTAGGATTGACCATGCCGACCGTAGTGATTCCCAGGGCATTGGCGCGCCGGGCGGTTTTTGCAAACGACGCGTCAACAACCTCGGGCGCTGGGTCGTAGACCTCATCCATAAAGAAGGAGCCGGCATTGTTGGAAAACACGCCCGTCAGGTTGCCGTCGGCATCCTTAAGGATCTTGCCGCCTGTAGGATCGGCCGTCTCGGTAGTAATGCCGACTTTCTCGATAGCGCAGGTATTGGCACTAAACGTATGCATGTCGACCTGCTGCAAAAATACCGGACGGTCCGAGATGTATTTGTCAATCATCGCAGCCGTGGGCATCTCGGGGATATCCCACTGGAACTGAATGATTTGGCAGCCCAGAATCCACTCATTATCGGGATGGGCGTTCGCAAACGCCACGACACGCTCCATCGCCATCTCAAAACTGGTGCAATCGATAAGGTTGACGGCAAAATCGGGGTCGGTCATAAACGCACCCTGAGCAAAATGCGTGTGCGAGTCAATCAGGCCAGGCATAACGAGCTGATCGCCAAAGTCGCGCACCTCAGTATCGGGGCCGATAAACGGCGCCAAGTGGGCATCGTCACCGCAGGCAACGATCTTATCGCCACGCACGGCAACGCCGCCCTTAAACGGTTCGAGCCCATCGCCGGTAAAAACGGTGTTGCTCTTGATAACTACATCAGCCTTGTCCATGTGAGCCTCCTCAGGCATCTTTGGTTGCAACGCGGACGCACCGCCCGCGTGGGCACTCGGTTGGGAGCGTAGCGCTCCCGCATCGGCGCGTGCCTACAAGCCGTGCTCGGACGTCTGTCCCACGTCCGCGGCTTCGCGCTACACCCATTGATACACAGGGGCAAATCCGTGCCAAGGCCAGGGATCGCAAACGGTCAGTTTAAGCAGGTTTACACGCTTTACCTGCAGGTTTATTGTCTGAGATTATTACCGCGTCATTACGCCCAACGGCGTGCCCGCCCACACGGCAAGACCCGCATGCAAGGAAGAATAGGACTAGGAACGCCAAAAGGCATCTATGAGGTCATCTCGGTTGGAGACACCGCTTTTAACGTAGATGCGATGCAAGTGCGCCTTGACCGTGCCAGGGCTGATGACCAACTCGCTGGCGATGTTTTGGGCGTCGTTGCCCTTCAGCACCAGCGTGAGCACCTCCTGCTCGCGCCGCGACAGCTTATGGGCATCGGCATAGATCACAACGCGTGATGCTAGATCGTCCCCAGAGCGTGCGCTCTCGGCCGCCACGTCCTCATCGGCACGCGGATGACGGGCATACACGCGCAGGATATGGCTAAACTGGCAAAAGAGTTGGACCGCGCATGCCACGAGCAGCACGTTTTCGGAGATATTGCGCTCGGACAGATACCACAAAAAGAGGCTGATGACGGGGTTTTGAGAGTCGGGGCGGCAGAGCAAAATCATGTAGGTGTCCTCGGCGATTACGCAAAACGCAAGAACGAGTGCCACCTTCCAAAAGAGCTTTGAGCGGTCGAGGTCGAGTTTCTCAACACGCGTGGCCCTGTGCCGGTAATGCCAGGCGGCATAGGCAAGACATCCTACATTGCCCAGGTCACGCGTGAGCCAAAAGAGATACTGCTGCATCTCTCCGGCAGCACCGCTGCGAGGCACCAGCACCAATTGCAAGATTGAAAACGGCACGATAGCAAGTCCGAGCATGCGCGACGTCGGCCTTTTGCGCAAGCGCGCAAACATCCACAGTACCACGCAGGCATAGATGGCAATACCGAGCACGCAGCGCAGCAAGGGGTGCTGCAACGGCTCGCTAAAGGTAACAGCGTAGTCGTATTTGAGCCGATTGTACTCGTCAAAAAAAATGACCGACATATCGAGCATGTAGAGCAAAAAGCCCGCCGCGGCCACCAGGCTGTCGCGACGGCGCGTCATGAGGCAAACCACCAATGCCACGGCACTGGTCACCAGAGCCACACCCATGATAATCGTGGTGTAGATATAGAACGCGAAACTCATGCCCGCCTCCCCTGTCTAGATGCCGTGAGGATGTTGACAGATTCTTTGCCGCAAGATTAGACTCACCGATTAAACGTACTGTATCGTTTAGATAAACAAGCTGTGTCTCACCGATGAAAGGAGATGCCATGGCGCCTATCGCACCGCTCAAAATACTCGTTGCCCCTGCCGCCAAGGCCATCGTCCGCCTGAGTGACTCGCTTACCTACGACGATGTCCCCTGTGCCGCTAAGGCACGTTCGGACAGCCGCCCGTACCTGGGCCACGTCCCCTACTTTGCACCTAAGCTCACTTCCGATCCCGAGTACCGCGAACAGTAATCCAAGATGCACCAAGCGCCGCGTAACTCGCGGCGCTTACTGTTTTGGTGCAAAGAAACCTGATTCCCTTGCACCAACGCCGGGATTATCGACGCTGCGGCCGCGGCGCGATATGAGGCGCGAAACCTCGCCCAGCAACACGCCGATCACCACACCCATGAGAATGGGCAACTTTGCCATTTCGGCGGGCGAGCTGTTGAGCGGCACAATCGCAGCGACAATCGACAGCACGAGCTCTACCACGGGAATCGCGAGCGCTACCACGAGTACCTTACCCTCGAAGGGCGCGCGGAACACACGCGGGCGACCGTCGTATTTGCGCAGACGCCAAAACGCTGGGAACATGGGGATATAACTCATGAGCAGAAAGACGACGTTCATCGAGAAGAAGACCCAAAAGACGTCGGAACCCTCACCCAGCGGAATCTGGAGCAGCAGCACCAGGCTGGCGAAACAGCCGTTAATGAGCGCCGAGCCGTTGGGCATGCCGGTCTTTTTGGACACCAACGCAAAAGGACGCGGCATGTTGCCATGGCGCGCGGCATAGCTCGCTACGTTGTTGACGCCAAAGCTCCAGCAAATCATGTTGGCGAACAATGTCACCAAAAAAGCCATGCCCACGATCATGGTCAGCGGATGGCTGCGCCCCACCATGGCGGCAACCGCATCCACAATGCCCGAATCGAGCGAAAGCTGTTCGGCGGGAACCGCGGCTCCAATGCCGATGCCGCAGATGATGTAGATTGCCGCAATGGCCACGCCACCGGCAATAACCGCCTTGGGGATATCGCGCGACGGGTTCTTCATCGTACTGGCAAAGGTCGCGACCACTTCGAAGCCCATAAAGTTGAATAGGATGATCGATAGGTACGTCAACGAATTGGTGTCGCTCAAATCTGGAATAAAGTCTTAAGCGACATATCGTTGGCAAAGCCTTTATTGCAGGCAAACCAGATGCCGACGATTCCCACCACGGCGGTAATGAGTACCTTGATGACGGCGCCGCCGTCCATGACCCAATCGGCCTCGGCCACCGGCTGCATCGCCATGACCGTGACGCCCCACACAAAGGCAATCTCGATGGCAATTCGGATCCCGAGTGAAAACTCGATACCCCACACCGCATTAATGACACTGGGGAACATGCAGGCGATACTTGCCACCCACAGCGGAAAGTTAACCCAGTAGCACCAGGAGCAACGGGCGCCCCAACGGTCGCCCAGGCCCAAGCGAACCCAATCGTACAGGCCGCCCTCGGAATCAAACGCCGTACCCAGCTCGGCCACCACCAGACCATAGGGAAGCAAAAACGTAATGATAAGGAAGATCCACCAGAAGAACTGCACGTTGCCCACGGCAGATGCCGGAGCCGCCGCCTCGATGGTAAACACAACGCAGATAACCGAAAGGATGACCTCAAGCAGAGAGAACTTTTTACCTGCCATGGCACGCTCCCCCTACAGCAAAAAGGATGGCATCTGTACCGAGGCGCAGCCCAAGGTAGGGTTGCAGGCCGCGTCACCGGTGCAGGTGCCATCCCAAAGAGAAGAGAGGATGCAATTGTTGGACCAACGCTCGCGGAACAGGCGCGTGTAGATGACGATACGCTGGTACATAGATACTCCGATCAAAACGGCCGCGTTCGCGACCGGAAGCTTTCGGCAATTGAAAACGCGTCTGACCTGGGAAATTCAAGCGAACAATTGGCCTAACCCGCAAAAAATCCCAGGCCAGACGCGTATTCAATCAAAGAAAAAAGGCACTCCGATGTGGAGGCAACGGAGTGCCCAAAGAAAACCCAACCGACCAAGACATCAAGCAGCAGCCCATCAATGCCCCGAGATGGACCGATTCACCGACCGTCCGATTGATCGGCTGGGTTTTCGAGGTGCCCCAGGTCGCTGCGAAAGAGGAGCGAAGCGTACTTTGGTACGCGAGCGACGGTTTGAGCGGCGAGATGGGGTGCCTCGGAAAGCCAGACGTTTACTCGGCGTGCTCAGGTGCGCCAGATTGGCGCGAACGAGGAGCGTAGCGTACTGACGCTACGTAAGCGACGAGTGAACGCCAAGGTGGCGTGCCTGAGTTACGCCGACGGCTCCTGCTGCGTAATGCAGTGGATGTTTCCGCCGCCGAAGACGACCTGCTCGGACTGAACGCCGACGCACTTGAAGACGCCCTCGCCCCAGACCTCGTCATAGATCTTCTGGAGCGTGTCAACGGCCAGCTGGTCGTTCTCGTCGCCGTACTGCGGGACGATAACGCCGTGGTTGGTGACAAGGTAGTTCATGTAGGAGGCGATCAGCGGCTCGTCGGGAACGCGCGGCTCGGCGTTCTCGTCGGCGTCAATGGTGTCGCAGGAAGCCTGGTCCATGAACAGCGGGTTCACGGGCATGCAGAGCTTGTAGACCTTCATCTTGCGGCCCTTGGCGTCAACGGCGTTGGAGAGGGTCTCGTAGGCAGCGTGGCACTGCTCGTAGAACGGATACTCGGGATCGTCGGTCCAGATGCAGGCCATGACGCCCGGGGCGATGAACGTGGCGACGTCATCGATGTGGCCGTTGGTCTCCTCGGGGTCGATGCCCTCCTTGACCCAGATGACCTTCTCGACACCCAGGTAATCCTTGAGGTGCTCGTCCATGTAGGCGCGAAGCTCCTCGCTCCAGGGCTCAAACTTCTTGTGGTACTTGGGCCAGATGGACTCGGGATCCTCTTCCTCCTCCAGAACCGCAGAGCAGGTGCGGCCCGGGGAAAGCAGGCACTGGTCGGTCACGACAAGGGTGCCCTCGCCGTCGACGGTGATGGAGCCGCCCTCGAGGATCATGTCGTCGGGACGATAGCGACGGCAGCCGGAGAGCTCGGCCATCTTAAGGGCGATCTGCTCGTCCTTGTCCCACGGGAAATAAAGGCCGTCGACGAGACCGCCGTAGGCGTTGAAGTGCCAGTGGTTGGCGCGCTTCTCGCCCTTGCCGTTGATGACGTAGGTGGCGGCGGTGTCGCGGAACCAAGCGTCGTCGGTGGTCATCTCGATAACGGTGACGTTTTCGTCATTCTCGAAGACGGCCTTGCAGTTGGCGTAGTCGGCCTGGTTGGCGCACATGGTGACCGGGGTGAACTCGGCGATGGCGCGGGCGATGGCGGCATACTGCTTCTGAGCCGGCTTGGCGCCGTGGGCCCAGGTGTCGGTGCGGTGGGGCCAGCCCATCCACACGCGATCCTGCGGGGCAAACTCAGCAGGCATAAAGAAGCCGTCGGCCCTGGGGGTGGACTCGGACTCGGTGATCGTACGCATAAGATTTCCTCCAAATCGAACGATCGCTTGCCGCGGGCGGGTTACCCGCGGCCTAAAACCAAGAGATAGTGGGCGCCCGTCCCCCGGCAAAGGTCGGGGCGCCCGATGCCAGTTTTCACGGAGTCGCACCGGCGAGCGACGACGTAGCCAAGTGCGCGGAGACATACGCACGAAGGATACGAAAGAGAGAGGTTGGGGCGGGCGGTGGTTACCGGAGCTATCGCTCGCACCCACCCCAAGGAATGGTTAGCAGATGAGGAGGGTTGGAGCCCCGAATCCGGGTGCTCTAGTCCTCTTCGGCCTCGGCGGCCTCCTCAGCGAGACGCTGAGCAGCCAGCTCAGGGGTGAGACCCTTGTACTCTTCCTTGCGGCCCTTGGCGCTGACGACGCGGACGACCTCGCCGATGAGCACGAGCACGATGAAGATAACGATCATCGGGACCTTGTCGCCAATTTCAGCGGCGGAGAACGGTACCAGCGTTGCGACGATGGCCAGGATCAGCTCGATGCAGGGGATGGCCAGCATGACCTTCATCATCGCGCCCTTGAACGGGAACGTGAAGATGCGCTCGCGGTTCGGGTCGTTCTTGCGAAGGTTGAGGAACGCCGGGAACATCGGGATGTAGGTGAGCAGCAGGAAGACGACGGAGGTGCCGAAGAGCATCCAGAAGACACCGTTGGAGATGGCGTCGATGGGAACGAGCTGCAGGCACAGCACCAGGGAAGCAACGATGGCGTTGACCAGGTTGGCGCCGTTGGGCATATCGTCGTCAGAGATCATCGAGGCGAAGACCTTGGGCATGTTGCCGTGCTCGGCAGCGTAGCGAGCAACGGAGTTAACGCCGAAGGACCAAGCGGCCATGTTTGCGAACAGGGTGATCAGGAAGGCAATGCAGATGACCTTAAAGATCATGGAGTCGCCCACCATGGTCTGGACTGCGACAATCATGCCAAAGTCGGGGTCGATGGAATCGGCCGGCACAGCAGCGCCGATGCCAAAGCCAGCGAACAGGTAGATCACGGCGATGGACAGGCCACCAACGATGATAGCCTTGGGGATATCGCGAGCGGGATCGGCCATGTCGTCGGTCATGGTGCAGATGACCTCGAAGCCCATGAAGTTGAAGATGATGATGGACAGGTAGCCAAGGGCGTTGGTGTTGGTGAGCTCGGGCAGGAAGGTGGCGGCGGACATGTCGTTCGCAAAACCGTTCTCCATGGCATACCAAATGCCCAGAGCGCCGACGATAACGGCAACGGCGACCTTGATGATGGCGCCTCCGTTAAGGACCCACTCGGAGTCGGCCGCCTTTGAGCGGCCCATAAGGTAGACGATCCACACAAAGGCAAGTTCGATACCCATCTTGGCGACCAAGTTGAACTCGACGCCAAAGGCCATGCCCAGGATGTCGGGGAACATGGTAGCCAGCGAGGCAATCCACAGCGGGTAGTTGACCCAGTAGTAGTACGAGATGCGGGCGCCCCACTTGTCGCCCAGGCCATCGCGCACCCAGTCGTAAATGCCGCCCTCGCCGTCATAGGTGGTACCGAGCTCGGCGACAACCATGCCGTAGGGAAGCAGGAAGGTCAGGATCAGGAAGATCCACCAGAAGAACTGCTGGTTGCCAATGGCAGCAGCAGGAGCGGCGGCCTCGCAAACGAAGACGACGCAGATGATGGTCGAGATGACCGTCAAGAAGGAAAGCTTTTTCTTTCCGTCGCTCATGATGAGCTCCTTCGCTCAGTCTTGGACAAATCGAGGCCCTTAAGATATTAAGGCAATTGCCGGGCCTCGGTGAGCGGGCGACAGGAGACGAGCATCCGCCGCCCGCAAACGTGCGTTTAGCAGGCTTAAGGCTTAGAGCTGCTCGAGAGCCTCGAGAGCGGCGTGGAGCTCAGCCTTGGCGGAGAACTCGACGCCCTCGTCGTTGAGCGGGGTGCGCTTGCCCAGGGCAGCGAGGAGAGCACGGATGGAGTGCTTGCGGTTCTCGGCCTCGACCCAGCACAGGGAGCGCTCGGGATCGTCCATGACCTCGTCGACGACTTCCTCATTGCGGGTGGCCGGCAGGCAGTGCATGAACTTGGAGCCTGCGCCGGCAAAGTTCATCATGTCCATGGTGACCTGATACTTGGGATAGAACACGTCCATGTAGTTCTCGCCCGAGACCTCCTCGTCGTACAGGCCATACCACACGTCGGTGTAGACGAAGTCGGCGCCCTTGATGCACTCGATGTCGTCGGAGATGACGATGGAGCCGCCGGAGACCTTGCAGTTCTCCTCGGCGATGGCCATCATCTGCTTGCCGAACTCGGCGCGCTCCTCAACGGTGCCAACGTGCAGGCCGCCGTCGGGGACCTGGTGGCCCTTAGGTCCAAACTGGACAAACTTCATGCCGACCTTGGAGGCGATGAACATGAGGGAGACGCAGACCTGGGTGGCGTCGCCGATGAAGGCCAGGGTGCAGTCCTCGATCTTCTTGCCCTCGGGGAGGTTCTCGAGCATGGTCATGAGGTCGCCCATCTCCTGCGTGGGATGGTTGAACTCGGACATGCCGTTGATGACGGGCACAGCGGAGCCCTCGGCGAGGCCGACGACGTCCTTGTGACGGTCAACGCGAGCCATCATGATGTCGAGCAGCGAGCCCATAACGCGAGCGGTGTCGCCCAGGGACTCGTGACCGCCGAGCTGGATGGTGCCAGGGCCATAGAACTGAGCATGGCCGCCGAGGTCGGTCATAGCGGTCTCGAAGGAAAGTCGGGTGCGGGTGGAGACCTGCTGGAAGATCATGCCAAGGCTCTTGTTGCGGAGCAGGTGCGGATAATAACCGTCAACCTTGATGGCCTTCTTCATTGCCAGGCCAAGATCCTCGATAGCCAGGATCTGCTCTTTGGTGAAGTCGTTGGTGTCGATGAAATCCTTAGGCAGCGCCATGTCGATTTCCTTTCCGCCGGTCTTGCCGACTATTACTATGAGGCGCTCGTACATCACGCCTCGTGTTGACAAGACCATCATTCATCCATATGTAACTATTGCCTAGTTTATTCGAGATTAAAGACCGTTCACGGAGTTACACCTTCTCTAATCCAATATAAACCCGCAGGTAGCGGACTTGCAGGGGGTTTACCGTCTGGAACCGCGAACGGTATACGGCTATGCTGTATCTCGGCGCCTAATCCGCAATGTAACGAAGGGTTGAGACGTCTATATCCCACAAGATATACAGGACTCGGCCATAGATAAATGAGATGGGACGGTGGCAGATGAACACTCTAATGTTCTTCTATACCCTAGCGATTCTCCTGATTTGTATTGTGACGGCAGTGCTTTCGCTTGCCGCCTATGCCTCGTCTCGTCGACGCTTCTTTATCTATGGCAGCGGCGTTTTTATTTGCTATGCCATCGAGATGACCGAGATCTTCTTTTTTGAATACACGTTGCAAAACCAGAGTTTTCCAGCCAGCGACTATTACTCAATTACCATGCCTGTGTTGCGGACGCTTGTGGCAACCGCTTCACAAGCTTTTATTTGGCTCATCGCCATGGACTTGCTCGACAAACATTCAAAAAAGCAGTTTGTTATTCCCGTCGCAACGTTCTTCCTGAGCGAGCTGCTGATCATTGTCGCTGTCCCTTACGGCCCCATGCACCAATGGCTCTACTACACGATACGTCAGGTATTCCTTGTATTTGTGGGGCTCTATATCTTTTGGACGGCGCATAAAAGCACGCGGGTCGAGCTTAAGGCGCGCGTCAACAATCAACGAAAGCACCTCATTATCGGCGCCATTCTGGTCGGGTGCATCGTTGCCGAGGATTTCTACAACATCCTTGTTGTTCCCATGAGCCTGGCACCCTCCTGGCTGCAGCTGTACCTATCCGAGCGCAACTTTAGCGAGAACATCTTTGCGTGCTACTTTGCGATTCTGCTGGTTATCTACGCCTATCACGTGCTTTCGATTCGCATGCAGGAGGCACCCGAGGAAAAGAACGTCAGCGATCTTGATCGACACATCGAAGAGCAGATGCCCTTCTACCGCAACGCCTACAAACTCTCCAACCGCGAGACTGAAGTCATGCGCCTGGTTGTGCTGGGCAAATCGAACCAGGAGATCGCTGACGAGCTATTCCTTGCCGTGGGCACCGTCAAGACCCACATCCACAACATCCTGGTCAAAACCGAGCAGCAAAACCGCACGACGTTGATCCTCCACTTTTGGAAGCGATAAAGTTACGCGGTTTTACCAAACCGCGTAACGACTCGACGCTGCAAGCGCCCCTAGGCGGCAATCTGACGTTCAATCGTCGGTCGCGTACCAAAGTACGCTTCCCTCCTCTTTCACGTCACCTTGCTCGCCTAGGGGCGCTTTCGCTGACTTATGCTCAACCTGCGATTGTTTTGCTTTAGGTCGCCTATTCGCTGTAGCGGGTGGCGATGGCAGCTTGTACCATGCCGGCGCTCATGAGGTACGTTACCAGGAAGTAGCCACCATAGGCCGCCAGGAAAATCGCGCAGGTGAGGCCCACGGTGCCGGCGATGCTCATATCGCCGAATACGCTCACCAGCTCGATGATCACCTTGAGCGCCACAAAGGAGTGCGCCAAGCCCACTGCCAGCGGGAACAGGAAGAACACCGCTTGCTGCGCCATCACCGAATGCCGGATCTGGCGGTCGTCACAGCCGATCTGTGCCAGCACACGATAGCTGCGGCTGCCGTCGGCCACATTGGAGAGCTGCTGGATCGATAGGATTGCCGCGCACGCAACGACCAGCACAAAGCCAATGTAGATGGCCAGATAGCTAATCATGCCGTTCATCTGCGCTGCTTGCGTGTACATCTCGGAACGCATGATGAAGACTCCCCACGACCCCGGCTCCTTGCCGTCAACGAGCAGATTATCGAGCAAGGTGTATTTAATGCTCTCGTCTGCCTCGGTCGTATCCATACCCTGTTTGTAATTAACGAGCAGATTACTGGAATACGGCTGCAGATTAAGCTGGGACAGCAGCTCATCGGCTACGACCACGGTACCGGGATTGCTGCCCATCGCCGAGTTGGCGATGGCCGCCGTGTCCTCGTCCGACTTATCGGTTGCGGGCTTGAGCTCATGCCGCCCAAGGTGAGGGCATGGCCGCCAGCCATATACTTGGTGTACAGGTCGCCCAGCTCACCGCCCATATCACACGTGAGCAGATACTGGTCGCTGCCAATGCTCACCGGCTCCTCGCCCATCATCTGGCGCAGTTTGTTGTACTGGCTCGCCGGCGTCACATACAGACCCATCGCATCGGCGTTGCTTCCCTCGAGCGCCTTGGGAAGCTTTTCTCCCATGGCCTTGCACATCTCACCCGCCACCACCGAGGGGCCCGAGCCGCCAAGCGGGTAACTCAGATACGAATCGATCTGCACATGCTCACCGGCAACATCGGCGATATTGACCTTCTTGCCTGTCTCATCGTTGTTGTCCGCCGACTTGCGCTCGCCATGCCATGCAGCGTACAAATCGACCGTTGCATCGGCCAGCACCATGCGATCGGCCTCAGACGGATTGACATACTCCTTGTAGTAGTCGAGCGTTTCGGGCGTGTAATAGACATACGTCTGAGACACGTCAACAGGGTTATAGCGCTCCAGGTTTTCGTTCATCACATTGGCAATAGACATACCGCACGTCACCGAGGTGATGGCCAAAAACAGGATCATCGCGATGACGCCCATCGAAAAGCACACCGTGTTGACCTTGGCCGCAAGCTGGCGCACGGTAAACATATTGAGACCGCGCCAATACACGCTGCGCAGGCTCTGCAGCAGCTTGATGAGCATGCCCGAGAGTCCCCAAAACAGCGCAAAGGTACCCACTGTAACCATAGCGGTCGTAATGCCAAACTGGCTCATGGCCTCTTGCAGCTTGCTGTCCGTCGCAGTCAGCGGGAACCCATCACGTAGCAGACGGTAATAGGCCACGCCCACAAGCGCCACGCCCACGGCAAAGATGGCAATCGCGATCCAGGGGTTGCGCGTCTTGATGCTCTCGTTGCGACGCTCGGCACCCATGAGCTCAATGAGCCTGGTGCGACGCACGGCGCGAAGGTTCAGCAGTAGCGTGAGCACAAACATTACGAGCATGCAGGCAAGGGTCAGGTTGAACGCATGCACCGAGAAAAAGAAGTGAAAATCGGCGATCTGCGTCTTGAAGAGTGAAGCCGTAAAGACCGTCATGAGCTGGGAAAGCCCCACGCCCAGCACAATGCCGGCGACAAAGGCGCCGACCGAAACGATCACCGTCTCGAGCGCCATGATCGTGGCGACGCGCCCGCGCCCCATGCCGAGCACCTGGTACAGGCCAAACTCCTTCTTGCGGCGTTTCATGATGAAGTTATTGGCATACACCATCAAAAAGGCCATGACACCGGCCAAAAAGTACGTCAGGTAGCCGAGCATGCTGCCCATAACCTGCGCCAAGCCCTCTTCATCGATGCCGGCAATGTCGACCTGCATCGAGACGGTGTTAAAGGCATAGAAGACGGTGACGCCCAGGGTGAGCGTCAAAAGGTAGACGAGGTGGTCGCGGCCGGCGCGGCGGACGTTGCCCCAAGCGAGTTTACAGAGCATCGGAGCCCTCACCGCCCATCATGGCAACGACCTCCATAATGCGGTCGAAGAACTCTCGGCGGTCGGTGTCGCCGCGGCGCAGCTCGGTGAAGATCTTGCCGTCGCGGATAAACAGCACGCGGCTCGTGTAACTTGCAGCAAAGCTATCGTGCGTGACCATGAGCACGGTGGCGCGCAGGCGGCGATTCAGGGCCTCCAGGCTCTCGAGCAGCAGGCGGGCGCTCTTGGAATCGAGGGCGCCGGTGGGCTCGTCAGCCATGATCATGGTGGGGTCGGTGACGAGCGCGCGAGCCGCGGCAACGCGCTGCTGCTGACCACCGGACATCTGGTAGGGGTACTTGTCGAGCACCTGGCTAATGGACAGGCGCGCGGCCACGTCCTGCACGCGGGTCGAGATCTCTGCCGAGTTTGTGCGGGCAATGGTGAGCGGCAGGGCGATGTTCTCGCGTGCCGTGAGCGTATCGAGCAGGTTGGAATCCTGGAAGATAAAGCCCAGCTCCTCGCGGCGGAACTGCGAGAGCTTGGCCTGCTTCATGCGCGTAACGTCCTGCCCGTTGATGCGAATGGTGCCACTCGTGGCGGCACCGATGGTCGACACGCAGTTGAGCAACGTCGACTTGCCCGAGCCCGAAGCGCCCATGATGCCAACGAATTCGCCGCGGTTGACCGTAAAGCTGACGTCATTGAGCGCGCGGGTCACGTTGCCCAGCGCTCCATATACCTTTTCGAGATGCGCGACCTCCAGTACCGGGGTCGCCATGTGCGTGGTTTGCATACCGAGTCCTTTCTTGCGATTAGTCTACGGCATCTATAGTCGCAAGAAGCCGAGTCGGCTACCATCGATATGGCTTACGCTTGCCTTACCGTTGTGTAAGGTAGTTCATTGACCGATGCTGAGGAAGGACTCCTGTTGAAGACTGTTCATGTTGCCGCTGGGATCATTCGCAAGGATGGATCTGACGAGCTGCTTGCCGTGCAGCGCGGCTATGGCGACATGCAGGGACTTTGGGAGTTCCCAGGCGGCAAACTCATGCGCGGCGAGACACCCGAAGACGCTGTGCGCCGCGAGCTTATGGAAGAGCTGCAGGTAAAAGTCACCAACTTGCGTGATTTCTACACCGTTGAGTATGACTACCCCGATTTTCACCTCTCGATGGAGTGTTACTACTGCTCGCTGGCCAAAGAGTCTGGCGAGCCCCAAAAGCATGACCGTCAGCTCGATATTCGCTGGATTCCACGCACTTCGCTTGCCACGGTGGAATGGATGCCCGCAGACAAGGGGCTCATCGATGCCCTGATTGAGCTGAAGGAAGACCGGCTCGAGGCCAACGGCACTGTCAACGACGCCGAGGCCGCCACGACCGAACACCCCGCTACCAAACCCAAGCGCGCACCTAAACGCCGCAGCAAAAAGCGTCCCAAGCCCGGTCTGCTCGACGGCATCGATACCTCGGACCTCTCCGCTGACGAGCGCGAACTGGTCCGCCGTCGCGCCGCCATCAAAAAGTCCATGAAGGGCAACAAGCGCGCCAACACCAAGCCCGAGCTGCTCGTACGACAGTGTCTGCGCGCAGCGGGCCTTACGGGCTATCGCCTGGAGTGGAAGGTACCCGGCAAGCCCGACATCGCCTTTCCCGGGCGCAAGATCGCCATCTTTGTCAACGGTTGCTTTTGGCACCGCTGCCCCAAGTGCAACCCAAGCCAGCCCAAGCGCAACGTTGAGTTTTGGGAGGCAAAGTTCCGTCGCAACGTCGAGCGCGACCGCGCTGCTGTGGCAGCGCTCACTCAAATGGGCTGGACGCCCATAACCATCTGGGAATGCGAACTCAAAAAAGACCGCATCGACGCCACGATGGAAAAGGTCATCGAGCAAGTACGGGCTGCAGAGCCGCAGCGCTAACAGCGAGCATTCACACGCCCCACACAGGCGAGCCACATCCACGTCACAAACCTTAGAAAGCCCTTAAGCCCAAAACCTTTCAAGAGTGTTACTCGACACCTCTGACCTGCGGTTTCATCGTAACGCCAAACCTCATTAAGCCTTTCTTTAGCGCTTCTTTGCGACGGCCGCGGCATAATACTGCCAACGCACGGGACCTAGCAGCAAACCCCGTGCGCAACCTTTTGGTGGATATCGAGGAGGCCGCATAAGCATGCATTCTTCCAATGACGCAGCACAGCAGCCATCCCTAAAACATGCAAACCTTTTCTCCTTCCCCCCGACGCAGAGAAACGGCCTCCTCGACTCCCCCACCACAAAAGCCAAACGCTCAACCGACCAGAGCCACAACTTGCGAGCATCCTTCGAAAAGCTCCAAGCATCCCTAGACAAGGCGTTCCCCGAACAGGCAAGAGCAATCTAAGCCCATCGCGCTTTATACTGATGCCATGCGAAACATGGATCACATAGAATTGCACCGCGGAGGACGCGAGGAAGCGTTTCCCGAGACCGCCGAAGACTGGCCCTATATTGCCGAACGCGCAGAATTCGCTCGCTATCCGGGCAATTCCGTCCCCTGGCACTGGCATTCCGAAGTCGAGCTTTTCTACATGGAGCAGGGAGCGATTGACTATCGAACGCGCGCGGCTCATGAACACGTGCGCTTTGAGGAAGGGTCCGCCGGCTTTATCAACGGCGGCGTTTTGCACAGCACGCTGCAATCACCCAATTCGGCACCAGCCATTCAAATGTTACATATCTTTCAGCCGTCGATGCTCGGCGATCCCGCGGGACGCCTTCAAAAGCGCTATATCAATCCTTTGCTTCAATGTCGAGGCGTCGATGTGCTCAAATGGTCGCCCACCAACCCCGACGATATGCCCTTTATCGATTTGCTGAAGAGCTCCTTTAGCCACGACCTTCAACAGCCGCAGAACGAGATGGCGCTTCGAAATAGTTTGTCAGAGCTCTGGATTCAGATTAACGCCAAGACCGAACCGCTCTTTTCTTCCGACGGCGCCTCTTGGATGACCAGCCGCGACGTACAGTTCAAGGCAATCCTGGACTTTATCCGCGCAAACTATGCAGCCGCTATAGATGTGCCCCAGATGGCATCTGCAGCCGGCGTAAGCGAAAGAGAGTGTTACCGCATTATCGAAACTTGTGCAGGAACGACCCCGGCGGCATATCTACGCGCATACCGCATAAACCGTGCTTGCGAACTTTTGGCACACACCACGCGAACGGTACAGACAGTCGCGCGCCAATGCGGATTTATAACAGCAAGCCATCTTGGCCAGGTATTTAAAGAACAAATGGGGTGCACTCCTTCGAGCTATCGAGCAGCGAGGCAGAATCTCGATAGCACCAGGCAGAAATCCCGCTAGCCCTTCTTCTGTCACTGCATCAAACTTGCAGGCAAACAACAGAGAGGAGCAATCATATGAAGCACTTTGACTATATCGTGTTTGACGTTGATGGGACATTGGCAGATACAGAAGAAAGCGTACTGTCATCGCTTGGCCAGATTATCCAAAAAGAAACCGGCAAAACGCTCCCCCGACACGAGCTTGAATTTGCCCTCGGCATACCCGGCAAGGATGCCCTTGAGAAACTTGGAATCTACTCGCAGGCAACGTTGGATCGCTGGTGCCAAGTTGCCGCCAGCTTTAAAAGCACCATCAGCGTGTTTCCAGGTTTGCTTGAAGTCATCGCAACACTCGCCGATAGCGGCTGCAAACTTGGCATCGTCTCCTCACGTGCGCGCGACGAATACGCAAAAGAAATTGCACCCCTTGGTTTCGATAAGTATTTTGAGCACATCATCCTTGTCGAAGACACAACCGAACATAAACCCGCACCCGCACCCATGCTCGAATATCTCCGGCGTACGGGCGCGAATCCTGGCAACGTCGTCTACGTTGGCGACACCGTCTACGACGAACAATGCGCAACTTCGGCAGGGGTCAGTTTTGCCAGAGCGGCATGGGGATCACACCAAGACATCCCAAACGCCACCTACAACCTCAAAACCCCCAACGACCTGCTAACCCTAACAACCAAGTAACCCCCGCGTCCCACCCTTTCAGTCCCAACACCACAAGGGCGATTGAGCAGAACGGCTTGGGCGGGTCCCCGTACTTAGTTTCCAAAATCATTCCGCAGCGCGAAGGCTTCTTATTATTTTCCGCCCTAACGCCACAAGGGCGACGACCTCGAGTAGGTCAACCTGGGAGGGACGAGGGCTTAGTTCCCCAATCTTTCCGCAGGGGGCAAAAAGCCTCGCCGCGCGAAGTGCGCAGCGAGGCTTTTTGCATGCCCGAGGACGATTGGGGAACTAAGCCCTCGTCCCTCCCCGGGATATGTAGCGAGTCGGAGTACCCTTGCTGTTACTCTGCTTTGCCCACAGAGTTGAGGTTGGTCATGCGGATCTTAACCAGCTCGGTGATCTCACGCATGCCCTCCTTGGCCGGCTTCTTGGGGTCGAAGCAGGCAGGGTTCTCGGCCATGTAGGCCATGAAGCCCTTGGTGTAGGCCTGACGCAGCTCGGTGGCGTAGTTGACCTTGCAAATGCCGTTCTTCACGGCCTCGGCAACCTGCTCATCGGGCACACCGGAGGTGCCGTGCAGGACCAGCGGCACGTCAACGGCGTCGCGAATGGCCTTGACCACGGACTGCTCGATGTGCGGATCGCTCGTGTACACGCCGTGGCTGGTGCCAACGCCAATGGCCAGCGAGGTGCAGCCGGTGCGCTCGACGAACTCCTTGGCCTCGGCCGGATCGGTGTAGGGGCTCTCGCCCTCAACCGCGGGACCGTCGTCCTCCTTGCCGCCAACCTTGCCGAGCTCGGCCTCGACGGGCACGCCCATGGCGCGGCCAGCGTCGGCGACGGACTTGGTCAGGGCGATGTTGTCCTCGAAGGACTCGTGCGAGCCGTCGATCATAACTGAGGTGTAGCCAGTGCGGAAAGCCTGCATGCAGCGGTCATAGCCATCGCCGTGATCGAGGTGCAGAGCGACGGGCACGGAAGCGCGCTCGGCGGCAGCCTTGACCATGCCGTAGAAGTAGTCCAGACCAGCGGTCTTGATGGTGCCCGGGGTGGTCTGCATGATGACGGGGGACTTGGTCTCCTCAGCAGCAGCCAGAACGGCCATAACAAACTCGAGGTTCTCGACGTTGAACGCGCCAACGGCATAATGGCCGGTCTGAGCGTCCTTGAGCATCTTTTCGGTGGTAACAAGTGCCATGAGCGTTTGCTCCTCTCCCTCGCCCGCATCTGGACATCGGGCGTAGTTGTTCACAAGGCGTTTTACCTTGCGTTTTGCTGCGACCATTGTATGAAAATTGACGGCGTCACAGGTATGAGATATCAGCGGCACACAGGTCAAGACGCTTGTTTTTGAAAAGCAAACGGAAGAGATTCGCACCGGATTCCTCTATACGACATTGAAGTTTTCAAGCGAATCATCTTTCTTTTATAGAAAAAGTAAGTAATCGAAAGGCGTTTTCTTACTTAAAAAGAAAATGAACGAAAATAGACTCAACACAATTCCTGCAAATTTCAGTTGAGGATGGAGCAGCTATGGCCCATGTAACAACCCGAGCCTTCGCCGATGAGCGTCGTGCCGCCATCATGGAGATGCTTGAACATAACGCCTCGGTGCAAGTGGCAGAAATCGCCCAGACCTTTGGCGTGTCCTCCGTTACCGCCCGTGCCGACCTAGACGCGCTCGCCGAGTCCGGCAAGCTGCGCCGCACGCATGGTGGCGCTGTGTCGCTCCAGAAGCGACTGACCGTATCCACTCAGGATCGCCGTATCAACGTCAATGTTGCCGCCAAGCAGGCCATCGCACAAAGCGCCATTGAACTCGTCGGCAACGGCGACACGCTGCTCGTCGACTCGGGCACCACCGCTCTCGAGTTTGTCCGGCTCCTCGACCAGCGCGATGGCATCACCGTCATCACGGCCGACATTACCATTGCCGATTACATCGACGAGAGCATGCCCTCGGTCGATGTCGTCATGCTGGGCGGGGCGCTGCGCAAAGGTCATCGCTATCTGTACGGCCCACTTGCCATGCAGGCGCTGCAAATGGTCCACGCCGATCTTGCCGTCATGTGCCCTGGCGCTTTTGTTCCCGGCTGCGGCTTTACGACCGACTTTCCGCAGATGGCCGAGACCAAAGCGGCTATGGTCGGCGCCGCCCGTCAAACTGTCGCCCTCATGGACGCCAGTAAGGTCAACGGACGTGGCATGTACCGCTTTGCCGAGCTCGCCGACGTCGACACCATCGTGATGGACAGCGACCCCGATAATGCCGTCGCCACCTCAATCGCCGAGACCGTCGACGACGCCCGCCCAAATCTCGTCATCGCCGGCGCTTAAACAAAAACCACCACAAAGGTGCCTGTCCCCTTTGTGGTGGTTTGAGCGTTGAAAGTGAACGTATCGCTACTTGGACAGCTCGTCAGCGAGGGCCTCGATCTGAGCGCGCGAGGCGTCGTTGAGCGAACCCAGTACGGTCACCTTATTCTGCGCCAGCGTGATGTCCTTCATACCCTCGAGCTCCTTGGTCATAACCTTGGCAGCAGCGGGCGCCCAAGAGCCGGCCTCGACGAGCGCCACGGTGCGGTTCTGGTAGGCATGCTCGGCGAGCGTGTGGATGAAGGTGCTCATAAACGGGAAGATCTCGCCCTGATAGGTGATGGAAGCGAGCACCAGACGGTCATAGCGGAACGCGTCCTCAACCGCCTCGGCCATATCGTCGCGAGCCAGGTCAAAGACGGAGACCTTCTGACCGCGAGCCTCAAGCGCGGATGCGAGCTCCTCAACGGCAGCCTTCAGATGGCCGTACACGCTCGCATAGGCAATCGTGATGCCCTCGTCCTCGGCTGATAGCTCGACCAGGTGTTGTAGGTGTCGAGGTAGTAGCCCAGGTTCTCGGTCAGCACGGGGCCATGAAGCGGGCAGATGATCTGGATGTCCAGATCCGCGGCCTTCTTGAGCACGGCCTGCACGAACTTGCCGAACTTACCGACGATGCCAAAGTAGTAGCGGCGCGCTTCGCAAGCCCAACCCTCGGGATCCTCGATGTCGTTAGCACCGAACTTGCCAAAGCCGTCAGCACTAAAGAGTACCTTGTCGGTGGCTTCGTAGGAGAACAGCACCTCGGGCCAGTGCACGTTGGGGGCGCCGACAAACGTCAGGCTGTGGCCACCCAGGTCGAGCACATCGCCCTCTTTGACGACCATCTTGCGCTCGGGATAATCGGTACCAAAGAAGTTGACCATCATGCGGAAGGCGCCCATGCTGGCCACGATCTGGGCCTGGGGATAGCGCTCCATAAAGGCGGCGATGCCAGCGGAGTGATCGGGCTCCATATGATGAACGACCAGGTAATCGGGCGTACGGCCATCGAGCACGGCCTCGATGTTGCCGAGCCACTCGTCAACAAAACCGCCGTCGACTGAATCGGCGACAGCAATCTTTTCGCCCAAGATAACGTAGCTGTTGTATGCCATACCGTTCTCGGACACATCGTACTGGCCCTCGAACAGGTCAATGTCGTGATCGTCGACGCCAACGTAGCGGATATCCTTGGTGATCTCCATCAGGCAAAGCCTCCTAGATAGACAAAAGAGCCCGTCTATCATAGCACTCGGCTACATCCCAACAGTTATCTACCGACATCCTTACCGATTGTTATTGATTTTCAATATATCACCGTTGACCTGCAGAAACTATGCACGCGGTGCCGCCGTACTATGTCGAACGATGAGCTGACCGGGAATACGAATGGCAACAATTTTGCCGCCGTACCCGCCTCGGGAACCGCATGCTCAAACACCTCGCGTCCGCGCTGATGTAGATCGAATCGCACGGTCGTGAGCTCGTTGTGTGCCACAAAATCATCGAGTGAATCGTCGACGCCCACTACGCTCACATCCTCGGGCACGCGCAGGCCACTATCGCGCAGCGCGGCGATGGCCCCGTTTGCCATCTGGTCGTTTGCCGCATAGATCGCCGTCATGGTGCGATCGTACTCGGCCAGATATCTGCCGGCCTCGTAGCCGCTGTTGGCAGACCAGTCGCCCTCGAGCGGCTCTGCCGGCTCGATGTGTTTACGCTCGAGCGCATCCTGCCAACCGGCGCGACGAAATTGCTCGTCGACCGAGAACGACGGGCCGCCAATATAGCGAATCTGCTCGTGCCCCAGCTCAAACAGGTGATCCATAAGCAATAGCGAACAGCCGTAATGATCGGAGTCGACCGTGGTCACCCGCGGGTGCGCATACATGGTAACGATGACCGTGCCAATGCCCGGCAGTGGATCAAACGTCTCAAAATCGGGCGCCATGCGACTCATGCCGATGATGATGCCGTCCACCGGCAATGCGGCCATACGACGCGTGGCCTCGGCAAGCGAGAATTCCTCGGTCTTGGACATCTCGACCAGCGTGATGGCGCAATTACGCTCGCGAGCAGCGCTGGCGATGCCGTCGATCATTGAAAGGTTGCCAAACTTGGTGACATCGTTGATGCACAGGCCGACCGAATGGTAACGGCCATCGCGCAGTGAGCGACCGGCATAACTCGGACGAAAGCCGAGCTCTTGCATAGCGGCCTGCACGCGCTGGCGCGTCTGCTCGTTAACGTTGGGCAAGCCGTTGGCGACGCGCGAAACCGTCTGCTGCGAAACGCCAGCAGCGCGGGCGACGTCGGCCATGGAGACCGGACGCGTACCTGTATCGTTGGACGGGCGCCTTGCCACAGGATCACCTTCACCCTTGCGAGATCTGAATAGCGTGCATGCCGGCCCGGGCAGAAATGCACCCCGCGCCGAAGCCCGCTATCGTCGGACGCATGTTAACGTACTCTACTTTTTCAATCCGCAACTCTTCTGCTCTATAAGTCCATACGGCAATACCGTTCACGGCTGAATTTCTACCGATTACCAGATTCTCAAAAAGTGATAAGTGTTGTGTTATGAGTACGTTAACATAGCCCGTAACGTGCGGCATCGTAGATGCTGAGTTCACGTCGCTTCAGATTGTTAACGTACTCACTACGACGGAAAACTCGTCAGTATGCGCCAAGGAAAGGACCCTCATGACCACCCCCGACGAAAAGACACTCGCCACGCTCACCAAGCTGTTCGAGGAGGAGTTTGGCCCCATCGGCGACCGCCAGGTGCTCTACGTGCACGCGCCCGGGCGTTCCGAGATCAGCGGCAACCACACCGACCACGAGGGCGGCCACGTTATCGCCGGCTCGCTCGATGTCGCTGTTGACGGCATCGCCGTGGCAACCGACTCCAACAAGATTCGCGTCGCCGACGAGGGCTATCCTACGTTTGAGATCACGCTTGACACGCTGGATATTCAAGAGTCCGAGAAGGGCACGTCCGCGAGCCTCGTCCGCGGCATGGCCCACGAAATCGCTGCTCTGGACGTTGAACCCCAGGGCTTCGACTTTGCCTTCACCTGCTCCGTCCCCTCAGGCGGTGGCCTTTCCAGCTCTGCCGCCGTCGAGGCCGCGTACGGCCGTGCCATGGAGACGCTCTGGGGCGCGCCCGCGATTGAGCCCGTCGCACTCGCTCAGATGAGCCAGCGCACCGAGAACAACTACTACGGCAAGCCCTGCGGTCTGATGGACCAGGCCGCCGTGTGCCTGGGCGGCCTTGCTACATGGACTTTGAGGACCAGGCTCAGCCTAAAACCCAGAAGCTCGAGCTCAACTTTGAGGATCACGGCCATGCGCTCGTGCTCGTTAAGGTCGGCGCCGACCACGTGGCAGCCACCGACGACTACGCCGCCGTTCCGCGCGAGATGCAGGACGTCGCCGCCGAGTTTGGCAAGGCACGCCTGTGTGAGGTCGACGTTGCCGACTTTGACGCCAAGCTCCCCGAGCTGCGCGCCAAGCTGGGCGACCGCGCCTGCCTGCGCGCCGTTCACTACTGGTACGAGAACGGCCTGGTCGACAAGCGCTGGGCAGCTCTGAACGCCGGCGATATCGATCAGTTCCTGGTCCTGACGCGCAAGTCCGGCGCCAGCTCCGCCATGTACCTGCAGAATGTTGTTGCCAAGCTGGGATCTGAGCAGCCTTCCATGTATGCCCTGGCGCTGGCCGAGCACGTGCTCGACGGCCGAGGCGCCGTCCGCATTCACGGTGGCGGCTTTGGCGGCACCATCCAGGCCTTCGTGCCGCTCGACCTGGTCGACACCTTCATTGCCAAGATGAACGGCTGGCTGGGCGAGGGCTCTGCCCGCCACTACGCTATCTCTGACAAGGGGGCTTACGCGGCATGGCTGTAATGACTGACGTGCGCGAGGCCGCACAGAGCCTGATCGAGTACGCCATCCACCGATCGATGATCGGCCAAGACGATCGCATCTGGGCATACAACACCATTTTGGAGTGCATCGGTGCTACGGGCCCGGCGCTCGATATGGCCTGGGCGCTCCAGGCTGAGAAACTCTCGCTCTTGCATCCCGATACCCTGCCCGACTTTGACCTTGAAGGCACGCTTGCCTCGCTTTCCGAGGCTGCCGTTGCCAACGGTACTGCCGAGGACACGGCATCGGGGCGCGACCGCATCGCCATGCGCATCATGGGCGCGCTGATGCCGAGCCTTCGGCTGTAAACGAGGAGTTCAACGGCCGCATGGGCGTCAACGAGCCCCGCGCCGCAACCGACTGGTTCTACGGCCTGTGCTGCGACGCCGGCTACGTGCGCCGTGCCGCCATCGCGCGCAACATCAAATGGAGCACCCCCACCAACTGGGGTGACCTGGAGATCACCATCAACTTGTCCAAGCCTGAGAAGGACCCGCGCGATATCGCTGCGGCAGGTGCAGCCAAGAACACGGGCGAGAAATACCCCGCCTGCCAGCTCTGCATCGAAAACGAGGGCTACCCCGGACGCTCCGCCGCAGCCGACGGTGGCGCTCACCCCGCCCGCCAGAATCTGCGCATTATCCCCATCTCGCTCAATGGCGAGCGCTGGGGCTTCCAGTACAGCCCGTACGCATACTTTAACGAGCACTGCATTGCCATGAGCTCCGAGCATCGTCCGATGCACGTTGACCGCAAGGGCCTGACGTGCCTGCTCGATTTTGTGGACCTGTTCCCGCATTACTTCATCGGCTCTAACGCCGACCTGCCCATCGTGGGCGGTTCAATTCTGTCGCACGACCACTTCCAGGGTGGCGCGCACGAGTTCCCCATGATGCACGCCGCCGAGGTCTCGCAGTTTAGCGTGCCCGGCTTTGCCGGCGTTACGGGAGCCGTGCTGCAGTGGCCGCTTTCAGTGCTGCGCCTGCGCTCGCACGACCGTGCTCAGCTGCTTGATGCTGCCGAGAAGATTATCCTCGCTTGGCGCGAGTGGACCGATGAGTCGGTAGGCGTCGTCGCGCACACAGCCGACGGCGTGGCGCACAACACCGTGACGCCCGTCATCCGCCGTGTCGACTCCCGCGGCAATGCCGGAGGCGAGATCTACGAGGCCTACCTGGCGCTTCGCTGCAACATCACGACCGACGAGCACCCGCTGGGCGTTTTCCACCCGCATGCCGAGTATCACCACATTAAGAAGGAGAACATCGGCCTGATCGAGGTTATGGGTCTCGCCATTCTTCCGCCGCGCCTGGTTCCCGAGCTCGGCGCCGTCCGCGAGCACCTGCTGGCGGCCAAGGCCGATGCCAGCTACGACCTTGCCGGCGCGCTCGAGGGCGATAATCTTTGCCGCAGCCACGCCGCATGGGCCGAGGATGTCTATGCCCGCCGCGCCGACGAGCTTACGGCGGACAACGCCATCGATATCCTGCACGAGGAGGTCGGCGTGGTGTTTGGCCACGTGCTCGACAACGCCGGCGTCTTTAAGTGGGACGAAGCCGGCCGCGCCGCCCAGCAGCGCTTTATCGACTCGCTGTAATGATCCCTTTCGGACGAAGGAAAACGGATCATTTCGTCTTCAAGACAACGGCGCCCGCCGGCAACATCGCCGGCGGGCGCCGTTTTATTGGCTAGTCATTGGGGACGTTCTTAAATGACTAGTCAAACAAGAACGTCCCCAATGACTACTTGCGACCAAGGCAACGCCGATGTCTTGGCATTGTCAGCGAAAACGCCCCTAAGCGAGCAAGGTGCCTTGAAACGAGGCGGCATTGACCTTCTGGTCATGCCGCCGCAGTTGAAAGGCAGATTGCCGCTCTGGCGGGTTTGCAGCGTCGACCCGTTACGCGGTTTGGTAAAACCGCGTAACCCTAAAGCTCCGTTACTTCAACGTTGTTGTAGATCTCTTCCCAGCGGTCCATGACCAGGTGGCCGGTCTTGGGGTCCATGGCGTTGAGCTTGCCGCAGGTATTGGCAGTCTTGAGCACTGTGACATCGTCGGCACCAGCAGCAATGGCATGCGCAAAGCCGGCAATGGTCGAGTCGCCGGAACCCGTCGCGTTCACAGCCGCAATCGCGGGCGTCTTGGCGCGGAACGCGCGGCCCTCGTGGAAGCCCACCGAACCGGCGGCGCCCATCGAGACGACGACCCAGGGAATGTCAGCAAAGCGCTCGTCGGCGGCAAGCGCCTCGCGCAGGGCATCAACATCATCGGTCGTAAAGGACGTACCCAGCAGGCCGTTAATCTCGGTCAGGTTGGGTTTTACGAGCTCAGGCTTAGCGTCGGACTCCAGCGCAGCCTCCAGCGATGCACCCGAGGTGTCGAGCAGCACCTTGGCGCCCGCCTCCTCGGCGATCTTGACGAGCTCGGCATAGTAGCCGGCATCGACGCCGCGCGGCAGCGAGCCCGAAAGCGTCACAACGTCCGCCTTCGCTGCAAGCTCGGCGAACTTGGCCGTAAAGGCTCGAGCTCCGCGGGCGCAATCTGCGGGCCGCTCTCCAGCAGCTCGGTCTGATTACCCTCGTGCAGGATATTCAGGCAAATGCGCGTCTCACCGGCGATGGGCACAAAGTCGTTCTTGACGCCGTCGGCATCCATAAGCTCGGCCATATAGGCACCCATGTGGCCGCCAAGCAGGCCGGTCGCGAGCACGTCGTCTCCCAGTTGCAGCAGCACACGGCTCACGTTGAGGCCCTTGCCGCCAGCGGTCTTTTCGGGCGTGACGCGGTTAACGTCGTCAATGACCAGCTTGTCGAGCTGATAGCGCGTATCAATCGACGGGTTCATGGTAACGGTCAGAATCATATTGAACTCCTGTTCCGGGGCGGCATGACCCACCCCAAACATACGATAGCTCGTTAAAGGATCTCGATCTCAAAGCCGCGGGTGACGGTCTCCCCCGGCTTGGCCACCAGGCAGCCACGCTTGTGCTCTAGAATATCGTCCTCGTCGGAGCAGGTGGACAGACCACCCCACGGCTCAACTGCCACAAAGTCGCCCTCGGGCTTGCTCCACACAATCAGGTACGGCATATCGGGAAACGTCAAACGCACGCCCTTGTCCTCGGTTTTCTTGGTCAGCGTAACCACGCGGCTCTCGAGCACGTCGAAGATGGTCTCCGCGAAGTCGAAGAGTTCGTGGGCAAGCGGCAGGTTCTGGCCGATCATGGGGTTCTTGCTGCGATGCTCAACATCAATCAGGCCCGTCGAGGGAACGGCGGTACAGAGCTCGGCGGCCTCACGCTGATCAAAACGGAGCTCGTAATCGTCATAGGACTCGCCCTCGTCGAGCGGGCACTTAAAGCCGGGGTGACCACCCACAAAGAACGGCATGTCCTCGGTGCCTTCATTGGTCACCTCGTACGATACGGCCACCTTTTCCGAATCGATCGTGTAACGAGCAACGATCTTAAACGGATACGGGTACTGCTCAAGCAACTCGGCATGGTCGGCAGAACTTAGGCTCAACGCAGCCATGTTGTCGCTCTGCTCCTCGAGCTTCCACTCCTGCTTGCGCGCAAAGCCGTGGCGGGCGAGCTTTACCTCGCGGCCGCCCATGGTCATTGCGCGACCGTCACGAAGGCCGCCGCAGATCGGGAAGCAAATGGGTGCCTGGCCCGACCAGACCGCCGGGTCGCCCTGCCACAGGTACTCACGGCCGTTGGCCGCAATAGAAGTGAACGACCCGCCCGCCGTGCTCAACGCCACACGAATCAAACCGTTATCAAGAACAAACTCCATAGGAGCCTTCCCTTTCTTACGACAGCCCGCCAAGTCAATAGGGCTGATAGAAAACCGGCCCGCGCCCCCTCACAGAAACGCGAGCCGTCAATTGAACCAAGACGCAGCAATAACAGCAGGGGCAACCCCGCAGGTCACCTCAACGTCAGCGAGAAGCCAGCTGGCGAGGCAAGGTGCCGTGAAGCGAGGCGGCATTGACCTTCTGGTCATGCCGCCGAAGCTGAACGGCAGATTGCCCGCCAGATGGCTTCGCAGCGTCGACCCGTTACGCGGTTTGGTAAAACCGCGTAACCTCCTTAGTCGTGGTATTCGCCGCGGTCCCACTTCTCGAGGAACTCGTCAAAGAAGTGCGGGTCAGCCTGAGCCTCGGCGTCGGCCTTATTGCAGGCATCGATCTTGGCGATCAGGGCATCGTGCTCGGGGGTCTTCTCGTAGGGCTCCTCCAGGAAGGCAAGCATAATGTCGGCCATCAGGAACTCGCCGGTAATCTTGCCGCCAAAGCCCACGATGTTGGCGTTGAGCTCGCGACGGGCATACAGGGCAGAGGTCATGTCGCGAACCAGGGCGCAGCGAGCGCCGGGAACCTTGTTGACGGCGTTGGTGATGCCGATGCCGGTGCCGCACAGGGCCACGCCAAAGTCGGCCTTGCCGCTGGCAACAGCCTCGCCCACGGCCTTACCGTAGATGGGATAGTGCGTACGGGTGTGGCTGTAGGTGCCGCAGTCGAGCACCTTGTAGCCAGCCTGCTCCAGGCGGTCGGCCAGATAGATCTTCTCGTCCGTAACGATATGGTCGCAACCGATTGCGATGGTCTTCTTCATCAGAACGTCCTTTCGTCTGAATTCACAAGTTGAGGTAGAAGTTCGAGTTCTCGGTGGCTCTCGTTAGGCCATCTTGTTGAGCATGTCGACACGGATCTGGTGACGGCCGCCGGCGTACTGGGCGCGCAGGAACTCGCGGGCGATCTTCTTGGCGACCTCGGTGCCCACAACGCCCGGGCCCATGGTGACCATGCGCGAGCCGTTGTGCTCGCGGGTCATGTAGGCGGAACGCTCGTCGGAAATGTTGGCGACGACCATGCCCTTGATCTTGACAGCGGCCATATAGGAGCCGACGCCGTACTTATCGAATGCGAAGCCCTGGGAATCCTTGTGCTCCAGCAGGTCCTTGGCAACGGCGGTCGCGGAATCGACAAAGTCCGCGGCAGGGGTCTCGGAATAGTCGACGACCTCGTGACCGTCGGCGATGAGCATCTCCTTGATGGACTCCTTCATCGACATACCGTCGGCATCGGAAGCGATTACAACCCTCATGACATCCTCCTTGAGAGATACGCAGGTGCGTAGTTTCTGTTTGGAAGTGTTGAATCGCGTTCAGGTCCGGGCATCTGAACGTGCGGTTCTTCACTGTTCATGTTTATTTGAACACATTCGAACATTAACTGCAACAACTATTTGTTTATCTTTGTTCTTTTTTGAACAAATACCATTCACGGATGATTGCTGACCGTTTGGGCCCGGCGCAGACGTAGCGACCATGTGTTCAACAAACAAAAGGGCGGCCGAGAACGTGTCTCGGCCGCCCTTATCACGGTTGATCTTCCACAGATCGCTTTGCCGCCTACTCAGACTGTCCGCTCTTCTTGGCATGTTTGGACGGAGCGCTCAAGAAACGACCCGTCAAATAGTTCGCCGGGCCAGAGATATCGATCCCCAGCAGCACATGTCCTAGCCATAGGAACGCCGCGAGCACCAGCAGCGGGATGACGCACGAGGTCACGATCATCACGATGACGCCTTCGATCAGATCGGTCACTTGCTGCACCACCTCATCGGTCATCGACTTGGCACTGTCGGTCACCGATGTAAGTAGACTCGATGCCCCATCGGTCAGCTGCTCAAGTACATTCTTGTTTTCCGTAGTCTCGGACTTCTTCTCACTCTTTGTGGAGCTCGTCTTGCTCGCTTCAGTCGCCTTTTGCTCTGTCTGCTCGATACTCACCCGATACGTCTCATCGACCTTTTGCGATACCCACACGCTCGCGGGTACAAGCGCCATGCCGATCACGGCAACCACCAGCACGCGTGTCGCCACACGGCGCAGGACGGCGCTCGTGCTCCAGCGCCCGTGAATGCCGAGCGACACCGCAAAGAGCACCAACGCAAACGGGATTAAGATACCCAAGCCAACCGACCACAAAATCGTGAGCAAGTATTTCTCTAGGTATAGCACGGCAAGCACGATACCAAGGTTGCCTGAAAGCTGCGCAAGCTGCTCGGCAACCGGCGTTCCCGTATCACCCGGCAGCGCGGTAATGCCCGCAGACAGCGCCACGCACGAGGCCGTGAGCGCCAAAACGTTGCCCTTCTTTTGATCGATAACCTCGATGGTGGAGTCCCAGGTCTTGGTGTCGGCAAAATGCGGGCGCGCGACAAAGCCCGACAGCAGCGCCAGTACCACGAGCGCAACGATAAAGCCAATCTGCAGCTTTTTGTTTGCGCACACGACATCGGACAGGCTGGGCTGCAGCTCGGTTACTGTCGTGTGCTCGGTTATCTGGACAGAACGCCCATGAGCTACCTCGTGCGCGTCTCTTTTTTGTATTGACCCGTTATCCGGCATTTGGATACCTCCTCAGTCCGGCGTTTAATGCGAAAGGAAGTATACCCATCCAGCGAAAAAACCGAACGGGAGGGCGTGCAGAAGCCCCAAGGCTGTCCCCAACGACTAGTCGTTTAGGAACGTCCCCAATGACTAAAGGAGTGTCCCAAACTGCCGGCAGATAAGGAACATCCCCAAGTGCCGGGTAAACAGAAAAAGCCCTACCGCGAGTTTGCGGCAGAGCTTTTGGAAGGGGACTTGGTTGTGAAGGCTCGTTAGGCGAGCTTGGCCTCGAGTTCGGCGATGCGCTTGTAGGCATCGATGGTAAAGCGGGCCTGCTTCTCCAGGATCATGGTGGTCATGAGAGTATCCTGAGCGTGAGCCATGATGAAAGTCATCTCCATCTCGCCGCCGCCGGCCTCCTGCGAAAGCAGCTTGGTCTGCGTGTCGTGGGCGCCGATGAGCGCATCGCTGGCATCCTTGTGCAGCTGCTCGGCCTTCTCAAAATCACCCTCGCGAGCAGCATCGAGCGCTGCAAGCAGATCGGTCTGGGCGTCGCCCGCGTATGCGACAATCTCGAATCCAACCATCGAGATTTCTTCTTTGGTTGCCATATTGCGTTCCTTTCACATATGAACCAATGGAGAGCATCGCGTCCGGGCATACGCGCTGCGCTGTGTATGGTAGAAACATTAACATTCAAACAAAAAAGAACAGCGCAAAACGCAATTTCGAGCTATGAACGGTTGCTTTTCAGCCGTGAACGGCTTTTAAGCCAGTCCGAACAATATCAAACACAATTATCGGCAACCCAAACAGGTCCGCACCCTAGCGTACATCGCGCACCGTATCGCCCTCGACGAGCACGCCGGGGATCAGCATGTGCTCCACACCAGGTGCAACGCCCTCGGCGCCAGCAATCTTGTCGACCGCCCACATGCCGACACGCTTGTTATCAAAGCGCACCGTGGTCAGGCGACGATCGGGCACGATATCGCCCAAACTATCGTCAACACCCACCACGCTTACGTCCTGGGGCACGCGCTTCCCGCGCGACTCGAGCCCGCGAATGCAACCGTATGCCATGGCATCGTTGGAGGCATAGATGGCAGTACAGGCTGGATCGTCTGCCAGAGCCTGACCGGCAGCATAGCCGCTCTGCGCCGTCCAATCGCCACGAATGAATCGCGGCGGCTCAATACCATGTGCGCGCAATGTCTCACGCCAGCCCTCCTCGCGCTGCATGCCCGAAAGCGAGCGCTCGGGACACGAGATAAAGTGCACGGTCTTGTGCCCCTGCCCCAGCAAGTACTCGACAACCTGGCGCGAGCAATCGAACTGGTCGTTATCGACCGTCGAGCACAGCGGGTGCTCCAGCATGGTAACGAGCACCGTCTGCATACCGGGCAGCGGCTCAAAGGTGCCAAAGTCCGCCGGCATGCGGTTCATAATCACGACCATACCGTCCACCGGCAGTGCGCTCATACGCGACGATGCGCTCTCGAGGGTATAGGGGTGTCCATCTACTTTAGTGAGGGTGATGGCATAGCCGTGCTTGTCGGCGGCAGCGGCAAAACCCTCCATACGGTCGAGGTTGCCGGTGCCGGTAATGTTGAACATGGCGACGCCGACCGTCTTGAACTTGCCGCGGCGCAGTGACCGGCCGGCAAAGTTTGGACGGTAGCCAAGTTCGCGCATGGCGGCGCGCACGCGCTCCTTGGTCTCGGGGCGCACGCTGGGCGAATCGTGCACGGTGCGCGAGACCGTCTGCTCCGAGACGCCCGCGAGGCGCGCCACATCTTTGACGGATACCGATTTTTTAACAGCGGCCATAGGTCGATCTTTCTATGTCAACGATGCCATTGACGGCATCCTGCACAGTCATTTTGAACACATTTAAGTATATCCAACGTCTCTCCAACGATACGCTTACCACCCAAAACCTACCGTTCACCGACAATTCTGCTTCGCCGAACGGCTTTTGTCGCCCAAATGTTAACGTTGCCATTGTGCAAACACAGAGCCACCGGGCGGCTCAATCGTTTACGCGCAAGGAATCGACGGTCTACAGGCACAGGGGCCACCGATTCACATCTTTTTTTGTGTCGCAAAATGGCAACGTCAACATTTTGGCAACCAGACGTCAAAAGCTACCATCGTTGCTAACCCACCGACTCTTAGGAGCTTTGCATGGAGCAACTCATCGCCACCATCGAAAAAGGCCAGCCCTTTTTCAACGCGATCGCCCGCAACAAGTACCTCAAGGCGATTCGCGACGGCTTTATCTCCGTCATCCCCATCATCATCTTCTCGTCCATCTTCTGCCTGGTAGCCTCGGTCCCCAACATCTGGGGTTTCTACTGGCCCGATGACATCAACAACGCCCTGTGGAAGTGCTACAACTACTCCATGGGCATCCTGGCCATCGCCTGCGCCGCCACCACGGCCAAGCACTTCGCCGACGCTCAGAACCGTGACCTGCCCAAGAACAACCAGATCAACTTCATCTCGTGCATGTGCGCGGCCATCATCGGCTTCTTGCTCCTTTCGAGCGACACGATCGCCACGGACGCCGCCAGCGGCTTCAACACCACCTATCTTGGTTCCAAAGGCCTGCTGACTGCCTTCATCGCTGCATTTGCGACCGGCATCATCTACAAGTTCTTTATTAAGCGCAACATCACCGTCAAGATGCCCGAGCAGGTTCCGCCCAACATCTCGCAGACCTTTAAGGACATCATCCCCTTCTCCGTCTGCATCACCGTCTTTTGGGTCTTTGACATCGTCTTCCGCGCTGCCTTTGGCTTCTGCTTTGCCCAGGGCGTCATCCAGGTGTTCCAGCCCCTGTTCACCGCTGCCGACGGCTACATCGGTCTCGCTGTGATCTACGGTGCCATGAGCCTCTTCTGGTTCGTCGGCGTCCACGGCCCCTCGATCGTCGAGCCCGCCATCGCCGCCGCCCTCGTTGCCAACATGACCGACAACCTGGCCGCATTCCAGGCCGGCGAGCACGCCACCGCCGTCCTGACGCAGGGCGCCCAGTACTTCGTCGTATGCATGGGCGGCACCGGCGCTACGCTCGTCCTGGTCTTTATGTTCTGTTTCTTGGCCAAGTCCCAGGAGATGCGCGCCGTCGGTAAGGCCGCCATCGTCCCCGTGTGCTTTGCCGTCAACGAGCCGCTGCTGTTCGCCGCACCTATCGTGCTCAATCCCGTCTTCTTTGTCCCGTTTGTCTTTGCCCCGATCGCCAACATCTGGATCCTCAAGGTCTTTATCGACTTCTTGGGCATGAACGGCTTTATGTACACCCTGCCTTGGACCGTCCCCGGCCCCATCGGCACCATCATGGGCCTGGGCTTCCAGCCGCTCGCCTTTGTGATGCTCGCCATCATCCTGGTCGTCGACTTTGCCCTGTACTACCCGTTCTTCCGTGCCTATGACGCCCAGAAGTGCGCCGAGGAGGCCGAGATTTCCCAGGAGGAGCTCGCCGCCAAGAACGCCGAGAAGGCCGCCAAGCTCAACGACGCCTTCCAGGGTAAGGCCGACGCCAAGAGTGTTGCCGCCGGCGCCGCTGCCGAGGTCGTAAAGACCGACTCCGCCCCCGCTGCTGCCGCCACCGAGGCTACGGCCGCCAGCGACCTCAACGGCAAGCGCGTACTCGTGCTCTGCCAGGGCGGCGGCACTTCGGGCCTGCTCGCCAACGCGCTGGCCAAGGCCGCCAAGGAGCGCGGCATCGATCTTGAGACCGCTGCCGATGCCTATGGCAACCACGTGGACATGCTTCCCGACTTTGACCTGGTCGTCCTGGCTCCGCAGGCTGCCAGCTACCTGGCCGACCTGCAGAAGGACTGCGAGCGTGTGGGCAACAAGTGCGTCGCCTGCCGTGGTAAGCAGTACATCGAGCTCTCCCAGAACGGCGACAAGTCTCTCGCCTTTGTGAGCGAGCAGCTGTCGAAGTAAGTAACGCTTAGGGCCAGCCGACTATCCAAGACCGGCTGGCCCTTCGATTTAAACGATTGGATCATCATGTCCGTTAACCCCGCCAGCGTCACTAACCCGCCCGCGCAGTTCCCCGAGGACTTTGTCTTTGGCGGCGCCACTGCTGCCTACCAGGTAGAGGGCGAGACCCGCACCCACGGTAAGGGCAAGGTCGCCTGGGACGACTTCTTGGAGGCCCAGGGCCGCTTCTCTCCCGATCCCGCCTCCGACTTCTACAACCAGTACCCCGTCGATCTGGAGCTGTGCGAGGAGTTTGGCATCAACGGTATTCGCCTCTCCATCGCCTGGAGCCGCATCTTCCCCGAGGGCACCGGCAAGGTGAACCCCGAGGGCGTGCAGTTCTACCACGACCTCTTTGCCGAGTGCCACAAGCACCACGTTGAGCCGTTTGTCACGCTGCATCACTTCGACACGCCGCTGCCCCTCTTTGAGAAGGGCGACTTCCTCAACCGCGAGACCATCGACGCCTTTGTGGACTTTGCCACCTTCTGCTTTAAGGAGTACGCCGACCAGGTGACCTATTGGTTCACCTTTAACGAGATCTGGGCCGACGCCTCCAACACCTACATCGAGGGCACCTTCCCCGGCGGCGTCAAGGCGCACCTGGCCGAAGCTTTCCAGTGCGAGCACAACATGATGCTCGCCCACGCCAAGGCCGTGCTTGCCTTCCACAACGGTGGTTTTAAGGGGAAGATCGGCGTCATTCAGTCGCTGGAGTTTAAGTACCCGCTCAACGAGAACGACCCCGCCGACATCAAGGCCGCCAACAACGAGCATGTGCTGCAGAACCAGTTCCTGCTCGACGCCACCTTCCGCGGCGACTATGCCCCCGACACCCTCGAGTGCGCCAACCGCCTGGCTGCCGTCTCGGGCGGCACCATCGAGATCCGCGAGGAGGACCTCGAGATCATGCGCGAGGCAGCGCTCTACAACGACTACCTGGGCGTTAACAACTACCAGTGCCGCTTCCTCAAGGCTTACGATGGCGAGAACGACCTGCACCACAACGGCACGGGCGAGAAGGGTACCGGCCGCTGGCGCGTCAAGGGCATTGGCGAGCATGTGAACAAGCCCGGCATCCCCACCACCGACTGGGACTGGATCATCTATCCCGAGGGCCTGTTCGACCTGCTCGTCTACATTAAGCAGCGCTACCCCAACTACAAGCAGATCTTCATTACCGAAAACGGGATGGGCTACAAGGACCCCTACAAGGACGGTTTTGTGGACGACCAGCCGCGCATCGACTACATCGAGCAGCACCTGCGCTGGCTGCTCAAGGCCATGGAGGTGGGTGTCAACGTGGGCGGTTACTTCCTGTGGAGCCTGCAGGATCAGTTCTCCTGGACCAATGGCTACAACAAGCGTTATGGCTTCTTCTACGTTGACTTTGAAACCCAGAAGCGCACGCCCAAGGCAAGCGCGTACTGGTATAAGCACGTAGCGCAGACCCGTCGTCTGGACTAGCGGCTTGCGGGGCTGTCTGCCCACATAACCTGTCCCCATTTCTCAGCCGGGGGCGGCACGTCACACGGCGCGCCGCCCCCGGTCTTTTGTTTTTGTTCGACCTGGGGGCCGTTTGTCTCGATCTGTAACATCTAGCCGAGTTTTTGGGTTCTAGCTGTTACAGATCGAGATGAACAGGATTGTGCTTTCCGAAGAATCTAAATCTGTAACACGTAGCCCGCTTTTGACCGTCTACCTGTTACAAATCGAGACAAACGGAGTAGGACCTAACCCCGTATGTCCCTAACAGTCGAGCGTTCGACCAGCGTACTCGGCACATGAATCGCCTCGATAGACGAGCTCTCTCCAATCGCCGCCTCAAACGCAAGCTTGCCGACGCCGCGCAAATCAAATCGCAGCGTCGTCAGCCGATTGTGAGGAACAAGTCCCTCGAGTGCGTCGTCGATACCAACCACGCTCACGTCGTCGGGCACGGACAGGCCCGCGTTCTCGAGCGCGGCGATAACGCCCAGCGCCATCTGGTCATTTGCCGCAAGCACGGCAGTCGGCGCCTGCGACCCGCCGGCAAGCACCTCGGCCGCAATCCGCTCGCCCATGGCGTACCCACTGTCCGCACTCCAATCGCCACGCAGCATCGGAGCGGCATCGACATGAGCACGACCCAGCGTATCGCGCCAACCGGCCTCACGAAAACGCGAGGAAATCGAGTTTTCCGGACCCGCCACAAACCGCATATTCGAGTGACCATGTTCCAGCAGATAATTGGTCAACAGCTCGCACGAACCATACTGGTCGGAGTCGATCGTCGTGCAGCGCGGATGCGCATACATGGACAGGATGACCGTTCGCACTCCCGGCTGGGGAACAAACTCCTCAAAATCGGGAGCCATGCGGTTCATGTTGAGAATCATGCCGTCGACGGGTCGCTCGACCATGCGGCGCGAGGCATCGGCAAGTGCATAGGGCTTGTCGCCGCCCATCTCGATCATAGTGACGGCAAAATCGTGCTCGCGCGCCGCTTGCATGATACCCTCGAGCGTCGCCAGGTTACCGACACGTGTGATGTTGTACATGCACAGGCCAATAGAACGATACGACCCGCCGCGCAACGCCGCTCCAGCAAAATTGGGACGAAAGCCCAGCTCTTCCATGGCGGCCAGCACACGCTTGCGCGTCTTTTCCGTCACGTTGGGCATACCGTTGACCACGCGAGACACAGTCTGGCGGCTCACGCCAGCGAGCGCCGCAACCTCTGCCGCGCTCGCCGAACGACCATTCCTTGTCTGCTGAGCCATGCCTTCCACGCTAACCTGCTTCCCAACTATTCCCCGCGCCCATGGCGCATCGTACATACATTGATAACGTGCTCATGATACCCGAGCCATATACCACAACATGAAAACTTCTGTCAATCAAAACCGCTTACCGAACAAATACAACCGTTCGCGGCTGTTTGAAGTTGTTTTGTTTCTATACATCCCAGCCAGATGTTAACGTGCTCATTGTCAAATGTTCACGTGCTCATTTTGGTTCTAATCATTTTAAGATAGTGTTTATCGGGCTTTTTCACCGCTGAACGCTAACCAGGGAGCCTCCTGAGCTCAAACGCACAATATCGAACAGCGAGACGAGAGGATGTATGCATATGTCTTTGCTAAACCGCGTACAGCAGCTGCCGAAGGGCTTTGTATGGGGCGCCGCAACCGCCGCGTACCAAACGGAAGGTTCCACGAAGGTGGCAGGCAAGGGTAAGACCATGTGGGACGATTACCTTGTCGCCCAGGGTCGCTTTTTGCCCGACCCGGCCAGTGATTTCTACAACCGCTACGAGGAGGATATCCGCCTTTCTGCCGAGCATGGACTCAACGCCATCCGTGTGTCCATCGCCTGGACCCGCATCTTCCCCAACGGCGACGATGCCGAGCCCCTCGCCGAGGGCGTTAAGCACTACCACGAGTTGTTCGCCTGCTGCAAAAAGTATGGCGTCGAGCCCTATGTGTCCCTGCATCACTTTGACTCCCCCGCTGCCCTGTTCAACCAGGGCGACTGGCTCAACCGCAAGACCGTCGACGCCTATGTGCGCTATGCCGAGTTCTGCTTCCGCGAGTTCCGCGAGGTCAAGAATTGGTTCACCATCAACGAGCTCATCAGCCTCTCGCACTCCCAATACATCCAAGGCAACTTCCCGCCCAACCATCACTTTGATGTGACGAGCGGCATCCAGAGCCAGCACAACGAGCTCGTTGCCCACGCCCGCGCCGTCAACCTGTATAAGGATCTTGACGAGACCGAGCACCTGGGCGGACGCATTGGCATGGTCAACGTCCTGACCCCGGCATATCCTGCCACCGACTCGCCCGCCGACCAGCACGCCGCCGACCTGTACAACGCTTTCTACACCGACTTCATCATGGACGGCGCCTTCCTGGGTCACTACTCCGCGCGCACCCTCTCACTCATCAACGAGATTCTGCGTGCCAACAACGCCACACTTACGGTTGAGGACAGCGACATGAAGGAGCTCGCCAAGGCGGCGCCCCGCAACGATATGTTCGGCCTCAACTACTATCAGTCGGCGTTTATCGCCGCCTACGATGGCGAGTCCACCAACAGCTTTAACGGCACCGGAGACAAGGGCACCTCGTGCTTTAAGTTTAAGGGCGTCGGGCAGCAGGTCGATATGCCGGGTATCCCCACCACCGACTGGGATTGGCTCATCTACCCGCAAGGCCTCTACGACACGCTCAAGCACATCAGCGCCACCTATCCCAACCTCCCCGTCATCTATATCACCGAAAACGGCCTGGGCCACAAGGACCCCGAGCCCGACGCAAACGGCATCGTCGCCGATCCCGAGCGCATCGACTTTGTCGACCAGCACATGGAGAAGGTGCTCCAGGCGCGCGCCGAGGGCGTCGACGTCCAGGCTACTTTATCTGGAGCCTGCAGGACCAGTTCTCGTGGGCCAATGGCTATAACAAGCGCTACGGCCTGTTCTACATCGACTTCGACACGCAAAAACGCTACATCAAGCAGTCGGCACTCTGGTACAAGGAGCTCGCCGACACCATGGCGGACGCGCAGTAGCGCATCGCCTCGCTTTCTCCCGAGAAGGGAGCGGCCCTATGCGATACAAACCCAGCCGCTCCCCTCTCTCCCCCTGGGACCGACCCCGCCTGCACCCGGGCTTTTAGCAAGCGGGAGACCATATAGGTTTTCAACGTCCATGCCATTAAGATTTCATGCAAAGAGGAGCGTGAACTATGGAATCGATCGTTAAGTTCTTGGAGAAAGGTCAGCCGTACTTCGACAAGGTCTCTAAGAACATCTACCTTCAGGCCATTAAAGACGGCTTTTTGGCAGCAATGCCCATCATCCTGTCTTCTTCTGTCTTCCTGCTTATTTCAACCCTGCCGGGCGTTGTCGCCACGGTCGGCGGCTTTACGCTGCCCGACTGGTGGAACGTCGACGTCGTGAACTTCTGCAACAAGGTTTACAACTTCACGATGGGCGTCGTGGGCATCATGGTCGCCGGCACCACCGCAAGCGCGCTGACCGGCTCCAAGAACCGCCGCATGCCTGCCGGCAAGGCCATCAACGCCACGAGCACCATGGTCGCCGCCATGTGCGCTATGCTCATCTTGGCCGTTACCCAGACGAGTGCCAAGATCGACGGCGCCGATGTCTCGGTGTTCTTTACCGACAACATGGGCACCAAGGGCCTGCTGAGCTCCTTTGTCGCCGCATTTGCCACGGTCAACATCTATGCCTTCTGCATTAAGCGAGACATCACCATCAAGCTGCCCAAAGAAGTCCCCGGCGCCATCGCCCAGAACTTCCGCGACATCTTCGCCTTCAGCTTCTCCATCCTGTTTGTCGCCGTCATCGACGTTATCTGCCGCACCTGCTTGGCCGTCCCGTTTGCCAACGTCATCTCCACGCTGGTGAGCCCGCTGTTCGCCGCCGCCGATTCCTACGCCGGCCTCGCCCTCATCTGGTTCATGATCCCGCTGTTCTGGTTCATGGGCATCCACGGCCCCTCGGTCGTTAAGCCTGCCCTCAACGCCGCGCTGTTTGGCAACATCACTACCAACCTCGCCACGCTGCAGGCCGGCGGTCACCCCGCCCTCGCCCTGACCGAGAACTTCGGTAACTACATCGGCGAACTCGGCGGCACCGGTGCCACGTTCATTGTCCCGATCATCTTCCTGCTCTTTATGCGCTCCAAGCAGCTCAAGGCCGTCGGCAAAGCCTCTGTCGTACCCGTGATGTTCGCCGTCAACGAGCCGCTGCTGTTCGCCGCGCCCATCATCCTCAACCCGTACTTCCTGATCCCGTTCCTGTTTGCCCCCGTGGCCAACGTCCTCATTGGTAAGTTCTTCATCGACTTTTTGGGCATGAACGGCTTTATCTATGCCATGCCGTGGGCACTCCCCGGACCGATCGGCACCTTCATCGACACCAACTTCCAGCCGATCTCTCTGGTCCTGGTTGTCGTCCTGCTGGTCGTTGACTTCTTGATCTACTACCCGTTCTGCAAGGCCTACGACAACGTCCTGTGCAAGCAGGAGGCCGAGACCCTGGCCGAAGAAGAGGCCGAGGAGACCAAGGCCGTCAAGACCGCTGCCGCCCCCGCCGTTGAGGCTCCCGTTGTCGAGACCGCTTCTGCACTGAGGCCTCCGCAGCTCCGTCCGCCCTTAAGGGCAAGGACCTGAGGGTTCTGGTTCTGTGCGCTGGCGCCGGCACCTCTGCACTGCTCGCCAACGCGCTTAAGGAAGGCGCCGACGAGCTGGGCATCGACATTACCGCCAACGCCGGTGCCTACGGCAGTCACTACGCCATCATGGACCAGTACAACGTCATCGTCCTGGCTCCGCAGGTTCGCACCTATTACAACGAGATGAAGGCCGACACCGACCGCCTGGGCATCACGCTGCTGTCGCCCAAGGGCAAACAGTACATCGACCTCACTAAGGATCCCAAGGGTGCCGTCGCCTGGATCGAGGAAAACCTCGAGGCATAAGACACTGACGCTACCTACCGCTCGCAGACAAAAAATGGCCCGTGCATCGATGTGTGATGCGCGGGCCATTTTGTTTAGACCGCACCCGTCCTCCTGTTCATCTCAATCTGTAACATCTAGCCGAGTTTTTCGGTCCAAGCTGTTACAGATCGAGATGAACGCACAGGCCAAGCCGAAAATCTCAATCTGTAACATGTAGACCGCTTTTGACCGCTTAGATGTTACAGATCGAGACAAACAGAATATGCCGGACCGAATTGTCTAAATCTGTAACAACTAGCTGAGATTTTCGGCCCTACCTGTTACAGATTTAGACGAACAGGCCGAGCAAGTCTACGCCCGCAGGTCCTTTACGCTGGAACGCTCGACCAACACGCCCGAGACGAGCGTGCGGCTTCTTGAGCTCGGAGCCCCAAGACCTGCGACGACCTCGTTAAGCGCACGGATGCCCAGCTCGCAGTGGCGAAACTTCACCGACGTCAGAATCGAGTTGGGAATCGTCTTGTAGAGCTCATCGTCGAAGCCGATCACGGACACGTCGTCGGGCACACTGAGTCCTTTGTCATGTAGAGCCATCATCACACCATTTGCCATGCAGTCGTTAGCAGCGAGGATCGCCGTGCAATCGGGTTTATCAGCAAGCACAAGGCCCGCGGCATAGCCACTATCCGCATTCCAATCGCCTTGCAGAGGCTCGGGCGGCTCAATGCCACGCGTCTCGAGTGCCGCACGCCAACCTTTCATACGGCACTGGCTCGACAGCGACTCTTTCTTACCAGAGACGAAGTACACGTTCTTGTGCCCGCGATTCAAGAAGTACTCGCATGCCATGCGCGCACCACCCTCTTGATCGTCACTAACGGTAGAGCAGGTAGGATGCTCCATCGGCGTGATAATCACCGTCTTGAGGTCCTTCGGTGCCTCAAACGTATCAAAGTCGTCGACCATCTGGCGCAGATTGAAGATCATGCCATCAACAGGCAGCTGCGACATCCTGCGCGCTGCATCGGCAAGGGTCATCTTCTCCCCTGCCCGCTTTTTGATCATCGTCAGCGCAAAACCACGCTCTTCGGCGGCATCGGCGATACCGTCAATCATGTCCACGGCGCCGCCCGACAAGTGAAACAGCACCACGCCGATACACCCGTAACGGCCCAACTTGAGCGAACGCGCGGCAAAGTTGGTTCGAAACCCGAGCGCCTCCATTGCGGAATGGACTTTATCGCGCGTCGACTCGCGCACGCTATCGGGCTCATTGATCACACGCGACACCGTCTTGAGGGAAACACCCGCGGCAACCGCCACATCGTTCATTGAGACGCTTTTCTTGTCCATCGTTGCCACTGCTTCTCCAGTCGGTTCCCTATCGATCGTTCTTTGCGTTCTAGCATACACTACCTGCCCGACTGACAAATCAGCCGTTTATCGGACAATATCGACCGTTCACCCGTAAATCCTTGTTGCTCTTCCAAAAATGTCTTACGTTGTCATTAACGAAATGTCCTACGTTGTCATTTCGCAATGCCTTCCTTAAGCAGGAAGTTTCCGGGCAGTCCTGACCATCCATCGACGACCAGTTCCATCCACATGCATCGCGCATCAAGCAGCAAAGGAGCTCTATGGACGCCATCGTAAAGATGCTCGAAAAGCATCAACCGTTCTTTGAGAAGATCTCAAGGAACATCTACCTCCAGGCCATCAAAGACGGATTCCTTGGGTGCATGCCCATCGTCCTCACCTCTTCGATCTTCCTGCTGATCGCCACGCTTCCCGGCGTGGTTGGCATCGCGCTGCCCCAACCGCTCATCGACTGGTGCAACAAGCTGTACAACTTCACCATGGGCGTCATGGGCATCATGGTCGCCGGCACCACTGCCAAGAACTTTACGGCTTCTATGAACCGTCGCATGCCCGCCGGCAAAGTGCTCAACGACGGTTCCACCATGGTGGCCGCCCAGTGCAGCATGCTGTTGCTCGCAGTCACGCAGTTCACCACCAAGCTCAACGGCTCCGAGCTTTCGGTCTTCGATTGCACCAGCATGGGTACACGTGGTCTGTTCTCGGCCTATATCGCCGCGTTCATTACCGTGTGGGTCTATAAATTCTGCGTCTCGCGCGATCTGACCATTAAGCTGCCCAAGGAGGTCCCGGGCGCCATCGCTCAGAACTTCCGCGACATCATCCCCTTTGGCGGCGCCGTCATCATCTGCGGCATCATCGATGTCATCGTGCGCAACCTCATGGGCGTTCCGTTCTCCGAGCTGCTTATCAAACTGCTCTCCCCGCTCTTTACCGCTGCAGAAACCTATCCTGGCCTCATCCTTATCCAGGCAGCCACCGCGTTCTTCTGGTTCATCGGCGTCCACGGCCCCTCGATCGTCCAGCCGGGCATCGACCCCATCCGTCTTGCCAACCAGGCCGAGAACCTGCAGGTTCTGCTGGCAGGTGGCCACCCCGCTCACTCCCTCACCTTTAACATGTCACTCGTGGGTGAGTTCGGCGGCACCGGCGCCACGTTCATCGTGCCACTTCTGCTGATTCTCTTTATGAAGTCCAAGCAGCTCAAAGCCGTCGGTAAGGCCTCGATTGTTCCTGTTGCCTTTGCTGTCAACGAGCCGCTGCTCTTTGGCGCGCCGATGATCCTTAACCCCTACATGCTCGTCCCCTTTGTTGCCGCCGGTTGCGTCAACGTGAGTGTTGCCAAGTTCTTTATCGATAATGTGGGCATGAACGGCTTCTCCTTCGTGGTGCCTTGGGCTACCCCTGCCCCCATCGGCATCTTCATCACCACGAACTTCCAGCTTATCGCCCTGGTATTTGTCGCGATTATCATCTTGCTGGACGCCATCATCTACCTGCCGTTCTTGAAGGCATACGATCAGCTGCTCTGCGACCAGGAGGCCGAGCGCGCCGCCGAGCTGGGTCTCGAGTCCGATGGTGCCGCTGCCATCGCCGCCAACGCCCCTGCGCCCGCTGTCGAGCAGGCTACCGCTTCCGTCGAGACGACTGTTGCCGCCGCCGACAGCAAGCCTGTCGCCGATCAGCCCGAGCCCGCTGCCGATGCATCCGCCAAGAAGGATGTCGATGGCCTGAAGGTCCTCGTCCTGTGCGCCGGCGCCGGCACCTCTGCCATGCTCGCCAACGCCATCAAGGAAGGTGCCGCACAGACCGGAGAGAACATCGCTTCCTCGCAGGCGCCTATGGCCAGCACACTGCCATCATGGATCAGTACGACGTCATCGTGCTCGCCCCGCAGGTTCGTAGCTACTACAACGACATGAAGGCTGACACCGATCGTCTGGGCATTAAGCTGCTCGCTCCCCGCGGTAAGGAATATATCGACCTTACTCGCGACCCCGCTGGCGCCATCAAGTGGCTCCGCGAGAACCTCGACTAGTTCCTCCCTCTGTTGGTGCCCGGATCCCCAGTTCGGGCACCTCTCCCTATTCGTATCCCACAGAAAGGATGTCTCATGACCAACCCTATGCAGTTCCCCGACGGCTTTGTGTTTGGCGGCGCCACCGCCGCTTACCAGGTTGAGGGCGAGACCCGCACGCACGGCAAGGGCAAAGTGCCCTGGGACGATTTCCTGGCTGCTCAGGGTCGCTTCTCCCCCGATCCTGCAAGCGATTTCTACAACAAGTATCCGGTCGATATCGACCTGTGCCAGCGCTTCGGCATCAACGGTATTCGCGTCTCTATCGCTTGGAGCCGTATCTTCCCCAGCGGCACCGGCGAGATTAACCCCGAGGGCGTCGCTTTCTATCACGAGCTTTTCGCCACCTGCAACAAAGCTGGCGTTATCCCCTATGTCACGCTAGATCACTTCGATACGCCCGAAGCCTTTTATCAGAACGGCGGCGAGGGATTCCTGACGCGCACGACAATCGACGCCTTCGTCGAGTACGCAAAGTTCTGCTTTGCCGAGTTCACCGAGGTCAAGCACTGGTTTACCTTTAACGAGATTCCCGCAACTGCCGAGGGCAGCTTTATCGTCGGCAACTGGCCGCACGGCGAGAAGTACCGCCTGGACAAGGCCTTCCAGCTCATGCACAACATGATGGTGGCCCACGCCAAGGCTGTCGTCGCCTTCCATGAGGGCGGCTTTGAGGGCGAGATCGGCATTGTCCAGAACCTGGAGCCCAAGTATCCCCTCGACCCCAACAACGCCGCCGACTGCGAGGCAGCTCGCATGGCCGACGTCATCAACAACCGCTGGGTACTCGACGCCACCTTCCGCGGCCACTATGCAGCCGACACCATGGAAGCTGCGACCAAGCTGGCCCATATCGCCGGCGGCGAGCTTGACGTCCGCGACGAGGACATCGCCGCGCTGACCGCCGCGCTCCCCTACAACGATTGCCTGGGCGTCAACACCTACAAGTGCCAGTTCCTGCGTGCCGCCGAGGGCGAAAACGACATCAACCACAATGGCACCGGCGACAAGGGCTCCTCGCGCTGGTTCCTCAAGGGCGTGGGCGAGTCATGCGTGCGCGAAGGCGTACCCACCACCGATTGGGACTGGATTATCTATCCCGAGGGCCTCTACGACCTGCTGCTTCGTATTAAGAACGATTACCCCAACTACAAGAAGATCTACATCACCGAGAACGGCATGGGCTATAAGGACGACTTTGAGGACGGCTTTATCGACGACGCCCCTCGTATCGATTACATGCGCCAGCATCTCGCGTGGATCCTCAAGGCAATCGACGGCGGCGTGAACGTCGACGGCTACTTTGTGTGGTCGCTGCAGGACCAGTTCTCCTGGACCAACGGTTATAACAAACGTTACGGCCTGTTCTACATCGACTTTGAGACCCAGAAGCGCTATCCCAAGGCGAGCGCGTACTGGTACAAGAACGTCGCGGAGACCGGCCTGCTCATGGCCTAACTTTTGCCGCATACCCCCTGTCGGCCGCATGCGAATCCCTCCACGGGTTCGCATGCGGCCTTTTTTGTTTTGAATCAGGCCTAGCGTGCCGCTCATCTCAATCTGTAACATTTGGCCGAGTTTTTTCACCCCCAACCGTTACTGATTGAGACAATTAGATAGTCAAATCCGCGCTTTCCGAGCAGCTGTCATGCGCACCTCTTACCTTGTTTTCAGTATCACGAACATACTTTCGGTATCATTTCATGTTATTATGATACCGAAAGTATGTTCGTGATACTGAAAGGAGCCACATGCGCCAGTTTGATTACGCCACAGTCCCAGCGGAACTCGAAGCAACCCCAATCACCAATCTCCTTCTCTCGATACGCGAGCATAAAGGCCGACAACTTGTTCTGAGCCAAGTCAAACCCGAGCTTCTATCGTCCCTTATGGAGGAAGCTAAGATCCAAAGCACCCAATCCTCCAACGGACTTGAAGGAATTGTTACCACCCAAAAAAGGCTCAAAGCAATCATGGCGTATTCCACCAAGCCAAGCTCCCGTGCAGAAGAAGAAATCGCTGGGTACCGAGACGCGCTGTCGCTTATTCACGAGCAGCACGATTTCATTCCCGTAACACCATCGGTCATTTTGCAGCTGCATCGTGACCTCATGGCACACACAGCAATCTCGTATGGGGGCCATTGGAAAGACAGCGATAACGAAATCGTCTCCATCGACGATCAAGGTAATCGACTTGTGCGCTTTAGACCTCCTTCGGCTCTAGCAACCCCGGGACTTATCGAAGAAGCCTGTCGGTCCCTCAACGATGCCCTATCTCGCCAAGCTTGCGATCCCCTCCTTATATCACTCCGCTTTATCTTCGATTTTGTCAGCATTCATCCCTTCAACGATGGCAATGGCAGGATGAGCCGACTCCTTACAACGCTACTGCTCGAAAAGACTGGATACGACGTTGCGCGCTACGTCAGCATCGAACGACTTATTGAAGACAACAAGGCGCTCTACTACAGTGCCCTCGCTGCAAGTTCCACTGGATGGAATGAAAACGAAAACAGCGAGGTTCCCTTTATCCGGTTCATGCTCGGAACCATACTGGCGGCTTACCGACAGCTCGAACAGCACACCCTGATTGAATTCAACACTCGCCCCATGTCGAAGCAAGCGCGCATAGCTGCTCTATTTCAGGAGAAACCCGGCGTCATTAAGAAATCCGACATCCAGTCCAACTGCCCCGATATCAGCGAGGTAACCGTTAAACGAACCCTCAGCCAGCTTGTTAGTTGCAGTGCAATCGAAAAAACAGGAGCGGGTCGTTCGACGGGCTACATACTTAAAGACGTCCATGCTCTGGAATTATTCTTGCAATCTGTAATACCCAATAGCGAGCCAGCAATAAAACAAGGGCCCCCAAAGGATAAACTCCTTGAACGCATGAACCGCGCCGAAGATGAAAGCAGAGACGGACTCTACGAAGACTACGATTCATTCTCAAGGGATATCAAAGCGAGATACGGAGTCTAGCCATATCTCAGAATGGCCTCACCCTTGTTGCCTAAAACTATTTGCACGTCATTTCACGTCACTTTGACGCGTAAAATAACGCGCAAATTTTTACGCGCCATCAAATTTGACGCACAAATGGTGTTTTTACTTATTACGTGTCATTCTGCACGTCATATTGAAGTGATAATCCCCGCGCCGGCAGAGGGCAGCAGTGTCTCCCGTAGCGCTAGTTAGCAAATGACCTGTGTATGTTCCTCGATGGCGGCACGATTCTCGGCGGTAATACCCGGCTCGCACACTACGGCGTCCAGGCTGTCCAGGCGACAGAAGGTATAGAAATCGCGCTTGCCGATTTTGCTGGAGTCGGCGATCAGATAGCGCGAGTCGGCCTTGCTAAAGGCGAGCTGCTGGATACGGCCCTCGTCCATGTTGGACGTAGACACGTCGCCATCCAGAATGCCGTTGGCGCCGATAAACGCCGCGTCGATGCCCAGCGCACGCAGGGTATCTTCGGCCGTTGGTCCCACAAAAGCGGCGGTGCGGCGACGGTACATACCGCCCACGAGGCACAGGTCGCAGTCTTCGCGCGCCTCGAGCAGGTTAAACACCGAAAGCGAATTGGTCACGATACGCAGGCGAAACGCCGGCAGCATCGAGGCCATCTGCTCCACCGTAGTGCCCGTACCCAAAAAGATGGTCGAGCCCTCCTCGATGAGCTCCACAGCGCGGCGCGCGATCTGCAGCTTTTCCTCGGCATGCTTGGTGCGCTTTTCGCTGTGCGAATACTCGTGGCGCAACATAGCGTGGGGACGGCCCTGTGCACTACGGGCTCCGCCGTGCACGCGCTCGATCTCGCCTAGGCTCGCAAGCTCCTCAAGATCGCGACGGATCGTCATATCCGAGACGCCCAGTGCATCCGAAATCTCCTTGACCGAGACCGTGCCCTGCTCTTCGAGCAGCTGACGAACCTTATCCTGTCGCTCTGCCTTAATCACGATGAATCCTCGCCGTTCTTTGCGCGCATATCATTCAAACAGTAACGAACAAATTGTATCAGACTCGTGCGCGTCAAAAATGAACGCCCGCTCAGCTCCAATCATCACTTTTTTGAGAAAAATACCCCCTGCTTTAGTGGGGTGTAGTGATAATCTCGCCTGTTCGCGCTACAGTTTGTCGGAAATACCTCGATGTTAGGAACCAAATGATCACTTCCGAGCTTTTCGGCACCGCGCCGTGCGGTACCCCCGTTCATCGTTACACCCTCAACGGGCCCGAGATCTGCGTTCGCATTATGGACTATGGCGCCACCGTGTTGGGCATCGACGTGCCCGACATCCCCGGCAACGTGCGCGATGTGGTGCTGGGCTTCGATAAGCTCGAGGATTACTTTGACAACCCCGCCTGCTTTGGCGCGACCATCGGACCTGTGGCAAACCGCACCGCGGGCGCCACGATTACCATCGACGGCACGGACTGGCATATGCCCGCCAACGAGGGCGCCAACAACCTGCACAGCGACCTTGAGCACGGCCTGCACAAACGTGTGTGGGATGTTGAGCTCGACGAGGTCCATAACGCCGTGCGCATGACCACCTCGCTTAAGGATGGCGAGCTGGGCCTGCCCGGCAACCGAACCTTTACGGCCGTGTTTACCGTTACGCGCACCGGCGTCTTCCGCATCGATTATGGCTGCGAGAGCGACCGCGCCACCTACGTGTCCATGACCAACCACACGTACTTTAACCTTGCAGGCCATAACGCCGGCATGGACTGCGAACATTTCTTTGTCGCCAACGCCGCCCACTACCTGCCCATTAACGAGCAGAACATCCCCACCGGCGAGATTGCTCCGGTCGAGGGAACACCGTTTGACTTTCGCGAGCTTCGCCCCGTCGCACCCGGCATGGAGGCCGACGACCCGCAGATCAAGCAGGCCCGTGGCTACGATCACTGCCTGTGCATCGATGGCTATCAGTACGGCCGCAACCTGCGCCGCGCGATGCACGTCGAGGAGATGTGGACCGGTCGTGAGATGGACTACTACACCACTGCCCCGGGCGTGCAGCTCTACACCGGCAACTGGCTGGGCGACGAGCACGCCAAGGACGATGCCAACTATGGCTGGGGCGCCGGCTTTGCCCTCGAGGCCGAGATGTACCCCGACACGCCGCACCAGCCTCTGTTCCCGCAGGGCATTGTGGGCCCGGGCCATCCCTACAGCAATGTGATCGAATACCACTTTATGAGGCACTAAGCCCGCAACGCGACATATCGCACAGCAGCGCCCGCCGGCACCACCGCCAGCGGGCGCTTTTTCATCTTTTAGGCTCGTTTTTTCTGTGACTGTATGAGTGACATATCAAAACTATGCCCATTTACTACGTTTAGCCCGGGATGCTCGACCATGCACCGGTTTTTGTTACATTTGTGAGCAGTATACCTGCGGTTTTGTTTATCTCAAATTCGACATGCTCGACGATAGCCAATCAAACGTAGTAAATGGGCATAGTTTTTGACAGGCGGCATCGCGCGCGTCCCTCGCAAGGGCAAAATGATCCGTTTTCCTCCGTCCCCAAGGGATCAGTTGAACAGATTGCCAATGGGGTCGGGGGCGGAACTGGGGAGATAGCGGATTTCTAGCTCTATGCCGAGCTTTTGCAACTCTTTGAAGGCGGCGATGTCCGTATCGTCTACGGCAATGGTAGGCGTTGCAGAGCGCTTGCCCTCCCCTGCCTGCATATGGCCAATGCTGATCTTGGTTATTGGCACACCACCCTTAACCAGCGCGAGCGCATCGGCGGGTGAGGCCACTATGATCAAGATCCATTGACGCGGCGTTGCGGTATGAATGATGTCGATAGTCCTTTGCACCGAGAAAAACCGCGTCCAAACGCCTTCTGGCACCGCCACCCTCATTGGTGCCCATTGGCGCGAATCCGCCGCGATCTCATCGTTGACGATTAGGACAAGGTTGGAACCCACGGCTTCGTTCCACAGCTCAACGTCTTGCCCGTAAATGAAACGGTCATCGATACGCGTAAGAAGAATCTTGGGTTGAGCCATGGCTGCCCCATTCTGTTTGAGACCCATACGAGCGGGACGTCGACCACCAACTCAACAGCAGGTCAAGTAACAAATGGGCACTGCAGACATCACGCCTCTAATATTAGTGCATTTAAAGTGAGAAAAGCCGTCAGAACACTTGCGCGGATGTGCGATGTCCCGTATCATAGACAGCCGTTGACGCCTCAGTTGCGTCATCATATGGCCGCCAGCGTAGCTCAGTTGGTAGAGCACCGCTCTCGTAAAGCGGGGGTCACCGGTTCGAGCCCGGTCGCTGGCTCCATTACACAAGATAGCCGCCTTCGGGCGGCTTTTTTGTTGCCGATTTTGAGTGCGTGCGCGCCAATCCAAACATCGCCACGTCAACGGCGGCCCACTCGGTGGACTTCGGGTTTAATGCTTAGGGGCGGGGATTTACCAAAGTGAAATCTTAATGAAAAGAAACCCAGCTGCAACAATTGCCATGGTGAGGGCTCAAATTGGCCATATAGATCTAAAATAGTCACAATATACAAATGTCGAGAGATATTGGCGATATAGATGAAAAGAACTAAGGGTTTTCTTTTGCTGGTATTGATGCTGCTCGGACTGTCCTGCCTGAGTGGCCCTTCTTGGGCCAAGGCTGCCTGTCCTGAAGGTGAGCCTTAGCAGTCTTATACGGGCAGCCTGCTGATAACTGCTAAGGAGGGCGATGCCGACTCTCAGTCTGGGGTAAATCCCCTTGCCACTTTTGAGGGGGACGGCGGAACGGTCAAGCTTGACCATATTGGTAGCGGGATTTTGAGGTGGCAAGTTCTTCCGGACAAAATTGCGAACGATCCCTTCTCTTTTGCTGGAACGATTTATCTATACAAGGTTGTGAGCGGAAAACAAAAATACGTCGATTGCTATCCGACAAACGGGTCTGGAATTGCATTCACCGGCATTTCGGGGCAGATTGATACACATGTACGAAAGGGAACCTATGTGGTGCGTTGGGTTGGAGCTGCTGCAGGCCCGATATGGATTGCGGTCTTGCGCCCCGATGTCCAAATAGATTTCTCTCTCTAGACGGGAAGTTGCTCATGGACGCCATATATGACGGAGATGACTGGGTCGATCATTATACTTGGCGCCTGGTCGGTTCGAACGACAATGGGGATGTGGTGTTTGATGGACTATGTCCAAAGCATCTTCATCCTTTTGTCTCGTCGTTAATTGAGAGTTCCGCTCGTGTTGCCCCCTACAGCTCCGCATCGCTTCATGATACGGACGTTTTGAAGACCATAAGGGAGTCAATTGACGAGGGCACGATGAGCGGCCCGCTGTTTTCTCGGCTTGTGGGGCTAGATGAGATTGGCTCGAAACGACTGCTTGCGGGCGAAAAAGTGGAGCTCACTTATCGGTCGATGATTTCAATCCTGCGGCTAGCCGATGTTCTTCGCAAATAAATGAGGCTTCCCTATTCAAAAACCGAAAACCCCGCCAAACGTGATTCCCCTAGGGAAAACACACTTGGCGGGGTCGTGGCGTGATTCCCCTAGGGGAATCACGCCATCAGACGAACAGCTCAGCCGAGCGGCTCGCTACTCCTCCCAGTAAGCATCTGCAAGCAGCTTAAAGCAGATCTTCTTGACCGGCTGTGCGCCATCGCCCGGGAACTCGAGCGTGGGCATGTGAGGCTCGCCGGCAACGAACAGCGCAAACTTGTCGTCGGCAAGATCGCCGGCGATCGAAGCGTCGGAATCGACCAGATCGTAGTCGTCCTTCTCGTCAAACTCCTGAACCAGCGTCAGGCTGCCCGTGGCGACCTTAAAGGCCTCGCGACCCCCAACGTCGATCTGCAGGTCGTGATAGCGCTGATGCGTCTCATAGTGAGCCTCGGCCTCGGGACGCGTCGTGGGAGCCATGACGTTCGCATAGACCTTGTCGCCCAGAATCGGATGGCTGCCGACCTCGAGCTCTGCCGGGTCGTTCTCCTCGAGCCAGTCGATCAGCACGTCGAGGCCCTTGAGCATTCCGCGGTACTCCTCGATATCGCCCAATGCACCGTAAATCATCTAAATCCCCTCTCGGATCGCTTCTTTGGCGGCTACTCGGCAAACGCGTTACCGACGCTGTTGCCACCCACATACGCCTCGACCAGGGTAAGGTCGGGATTGAACACGACAAACTCGGCGTCGCGCCCCAGCATAATGCTACCGCACTTGTCGTCGACATGAGCTAGCAAGCAATGCCGGGGCCGACGCCCAGGCTTTTACAGCTCGGTCACGACAACGCCGTTGTAGACCTCGTCCCAACGGTCCATGACCAGATGGCCGGTCATGGGATCCATGGCATTGAGCTTGCCGCAGGTGTTGGCGGTACGCAGCACCGTCTCGTCATCCGCGCCAGCAGCAATCGCATGCGCGAAGCCGGCAATGGTCGAATCGCCAGAGCCCGTAGCGTTAACGGCGGGGATATCGGGGGTCTTGGCGCGGAATGCACGGCCATTATGGAAGCCCACGGAGCCGGCAGCGCCCATGGACACGACGACCCAGGGGATATCGGAGAAGCGGGCATCAGAGGCGAGCGCGGCGCGGAGCTCGTCCACATCGTCGGTGGTAAAGCTCGTACCCAAAAGGCCGTTGATCTCGGTCAGGTTAGGCTTAACCAGCTCTGGCTTAATTTCGGACTTAAGGGCGGCCTCGAGCGAAGCACCCGAGGTATCGAGCAGCACCTTGGCACCGGCGTTCTCGGCAATGCCCGTGATCTTGGCGTAGTAGTCCGCCTCGACGCCGCGGGGCAGCGAACCCGAGATGGTGACGACGTCGGCCTTGCCCGCAAGCTCGGTAAACTTGGCGGTAAAGGCATCGAGCTCCTCGGGGGCAATCGTCGGGCCGCTCTCGAGCAGCTCGGTCTGGTTGCCGGCATGAAGGATATTGAGGCAGATGCGGGTCTCGCCCTTGATGGGCACAAAGTCGTTGTTAATACCGTTGGCGTCCATGAGCTCGGCCATGTAAGCGCCCATGTGGCCGCCGAGCAGACCGGTTGCCACGACGTCGTCGCCCAGCTGACCCAGCACACGGGCCACGTTGAGGCCCTTGCCGCCGGCGGTCTTTTCGGGCGTCACACGGTTGACGTCATCGATAACGAGCTCATCGAGCTGATAGCGCGTATCGACAGACGGGTTCATCGTAACGGTGAGGATCATTTTTAGCTCCTTATCTCGCAGGCTCCTAGTGCCTCGCGATACGAGTCGACAAAACGGAATTACAGAATTTCAATCGTGAACGAGCGAACGACGGTCTCCTTGGGCTTGGCGACAAGGCAGCCGCGCTTATGCTCAAGCACGTCATCCTCATCGGAGCAGGTCGAAAGGCCGCCCCAAGGCTCAACTGCCACAAAATCACCCTCGGGCTTGCTCCACACAATGAGATATGGGAAGCCCTCAAAGCTCAGGCGAACGCCCTTGTCCTCGCCCTTTTTGGAAAGCGTGACCTGGCGGCTCTCGAGCACGTCAAAGATGGTCTCCGCAAAATCGAAGAGCTCGTGCGACAGGGGCAGCGTCTTTCCCACCATGGGGTTCTTGGAGCGCTTGTCCACGTCAATCAAGCCAGTCGAAGGGACAGCGGTGCAAAGCTCTGCAGCCTCTTCTTTCTCAAAGCGCAACTCGTAGTCCGTATAGGCCTCGCCCTCATCGAGCGGGCACCTAAAGCCGGGATGCCCACCGATAAAGAACGGCATGTCCTCGGTGCCCTCGTTGGTAACCTCATAGGAGACACGCACGGCGGCGTCCTCGAGCGTATAGCGGGCGACGAGCCTAAACGGATACGGATAATCGCTCAGCAGCGCGGCGTTATCCTCCGAAGCCAGGCACATAGCCAACTCGTTCTCGCCTTGGCTCAGCAGCTTCCATTCCTGCTTGCGCGCAAAGCCGTGGCGAGCGAGCTTTACATGATGCCCGGCAAACGTCATGGCGCTGTTGTCGCGCAAGCCTCCGCAAATCGGGAAGCAAATCGGCGCCTGGCCGGACCACACGGTGGGATCACCCTGCCACAAGTACTCGCGACCTCCGGCCTCAATCGAGGTAAACGAGCCACCAGCCGTGGAAACCTTAATAGAAATCGAATCGTTGGAGAGAGCGTATTCCATTACCCATCCTTTCGAACAACTGCTTTATTTCACGCAAGCGCCCGTTTCAATCCTAACCATAGAACAAGCCCGCACGCTCATCGATGCGTCCGGTATCCCGGCCATGTAACGGGGTACCATACAGACATTGATGCAATTACAGCTGAAAGGCCTTCTTATGCGAACCATCATTCTTTATGCCTCACGCCACCACGGCAATACGAAAAAGCTCGTGGACGCCATCGTCGAGGCGCACCCCGAAATCGATACCCTCGATGTGAAAACGCTCGGCAAAAACGAGTATCCCAACCTGCACGAATACCATCTGATTGGTGTCGCCACGGGCATCTATTACTCCGAGATCGACAAGGACATGGCACGCGTGCTCACTAACGTGTTGCAGCCGCAGGACAAGGTGTTTGGCCTTATGACCTACGGTGGCAAAAACAAGTGGTACGGCAAGGATATCGATGGCATCTGCCGCATGAGGCAGGCCATCTTTATGGGTGTCTACGGCTGCCCCGGCTTTGATACGTGGGGGCCGTTCAAACTCACCGGCGGTGTCCAAAAGGGGCACCCGACCGCTGAGGAAATTAAGGGTGCCGTCGACTTCTTCGACAAGATCGAAGACGAGTATGGAGACATCATCGTCGAAGAGTACGCCAAGCGCGAGAAGCGCCTAGCATACGAGAAGGAGCATCCTGCAGGAGGCCTGGTGGCCGGCGTTAAGCGTACGGCAAAGAAAATCGCTAGCAAGCTGTAACTGTAAAGGTGCTTTTGAGCGTTTAACCCGTACGGCGGGTCCGAGCAGATTCGGGCCCGCCGTCTTTTTCTTTCGTTACTCGGTAAAGGCGTTGCCGACGCTCTGGCCGCCAACATACGTCTCGACGAGGGTGAGCTCATGGTCGAACACGACAAAGTCGGCGTCGCGACCCGGCATGATGCTGCCGCACTTATCCTCGATGTGCGCGGAGCGTGCCGGCACCTCGGTTGCCATGCGAATGGCGATATCGGCGCTGGCGATGCCCCAGTCGACGATGTTCTTGACGCCCTGGGCAAGCGTGAGCACCGAACCGGCAATGCTCTTGCCATCGGCGAGCCAGCACAGGTTGTCCTTCATGATGACGTCCATGCCACCGCTGGTGTAGCTGCCTCGGGCATGCCGCCGCAGCCAGGCAGTCGGTGATGAGTACCGTGTGCTGCCAGCCCTTGGCCTGCAGCAGCGCCTTGATGGCGGCAGGGTTTACGTGCTTGCCGTCACAGATGATCTCGGCGTAGGTCTCGGACGTGGACATAGCAGCACCCACGACACCGGGCTCACGGTGATGCAGCCCGCGCTGGCCGTTATAGGTATGCGTAAAGCAGCTGGCACCGGCGTTGATGGCGGCGATGCACTCGTCATACGTGGCATCAGAGTGACCGATGCTGGTCACGACACCCTTCGCATTGAGGGCAGCAGCATAAGCAGCGGCGCCATCGCGCTCGGCAGCCATGGCGCTCTTAACGATACGTCCGCCGGCAGCCTCCTGCCACTCGTCAAAGACCTCCTCGGAGGGGTCAATCAGGTAAGCGGGGTTCTGTGCGCCCACATGCTTCATGGTAAAGAAGGGGCCCTCCAGGTAGATGCCCTGAATGCGAGCACCGCAGAAGTCAGGGCCGCGGCCTCGTCAGCCTGAGCGATGGCGGCGCAGGCATCCTTGATCTGCTCGACGCCATCGGTGAACGTCGTGGGCAACCAGCTGGTGGTACCGCGACGGGCGAGCTCGGTCGAGCTAATATCGATACCCTCGGGGTCGTTATCGGTAGTTGAGTGGTTGTAGAAGCCGTGGATGTGGGTGTCGACCATACCCGGTGCGATCCACGATCCCGTGTAGTCCTTGATCTCGCAAGAGGGCTCGTCGGCCTGCCAGGCGCCAAAGACGCCATCCTCGACCATAAGATAGCCGCCCAGTTGCGGGCCTGCCGGCAAGAAGAACTTGTCAGCCTTAATTGCGTACGTGCTCATATGCACTCCTTGCTTCTAAAGCAGTTGACTGTGGTGATGCTTATACCCAGCCCACGTAATAACAAAAAGCGCCCGCCCGCCGTTATGAGCGGACGGGCGCCCTTACAGGGGGACGCGATTAAGCGGTGAAGGGGTGAATCGTCACGCCCTTAACCACGCGGTTGACCGTACCGGTGGGGCTCGGCGTGTCGGGCGTGTTGCCCACGCGCACGGAGTTGAGCAGGCTGATAGCCTGAGCAAACATCACGAACGGCAGAGCAAGGTAGCCCTCGGGAAGCGCCTCGTAGCCCTTAAAGGTGAAGGACTCGCCCTCGTAGACGGTAGCGCCATCCTGCTGAACGGCAACGGTGTGCTGAGCGATCTTGTCGCCACCGATCTCGTTGAGGATGTCGATGTCGTACTGACGGGTGTAGGCGTCGTTGTTGACGAACACGAACACGAGGGTCTTGTCGTCGACGAAGGACTTGGGTCCGTGACGATAGCCCATGGAGGTGTCGTAGGAAGTAGCGACCAGACCGTGAGCAAGCTCGAGGATCTTGAGCTGGCTCTCCTGGGCAAGGCCACCGAAGGAGCCGGAACCCAAGTACGTCACGCGGTTGAAGTCGCCAGCGAGGTAGTCGGCAACCTCGGACTCGCGAGCGATGACCTCCTCGCCCATCTTGGCGATGGTCTCGACCCACTCGGCCTTCTGCTCGTCGGAAGCCTCGTCAAAGATGAGGGTAGAGAGCAGGGTCATGCAGGTGTAGGAGCCGGTCATGGCGAAGCCCTTGTCGTTGGCGCGCGGAATGAGCAGCGTCAGCGCATTGGGATCATCGGCAGACTCGACGGCGAGCTTGCCTCGGGCGCGCAGGTGATGTTGAGGAACTTGACGTTGTGGACGAGCTCCTTGGCAACGGCAACGGCGGCAAGGCTCTCGGGGCTGTTGCCAGAGCGGGCAAAGGAAACCACGAGCGTGGGATCCTCAGCGCGCAGGAAGTCGCGCGGGGCGCTCACGATGTCGGTCGTGGCGATGGGCTTAAAGTCGTAGAGATCAGTGTTGCCGGCGTGACGCAGATACGGGGCGCAGGTATCGCCAACATAGTCGGACGTACCGGCACCGGTGAAGACAACGGACAGACGGCCCTCGCCCATAGCGCGAGCCTCGGCCAGGAAGGCCTCGATGGCCTCCTTGTTCTCGCGATAGATGTTGAGCGTATCACGCCAAAGCTCGGGCTGCTGAGCAATCTCGGCCGTGGTGATCTGGGCGCCGAGCTCGGTGAGCTCCTCGACACTCTTCTCGAACATTTCTAATACCTCTCTCTAGAAGTAATCCTCTGACGTGCAATTATACACTTCGGTTGGTTATCTGGTAGTAACCAGTTAAATGCAAAGAATCACCATATGGAAACGATGCGGACACTAGTTGCTACGCTGGTGGTAAACCTTGTATTTAAACTGATCGGCACGAGCAACCGAGAGTGTATACTCCACAACCTCGTTTGACTCGTTATACGTAGTCCTGACCAAATCGAGCACAGGCGAGCCCTCGACAATTCCCAAAAGGTGGGCGTCGGTGGGACGGGCTATGCTCGCATAGAACTCCTCTTCAGCCACGCGTATCTTTTGCTGAAAGTCTTGCTCAATCACATCGTAAAGCGGCTTGCGCTCCAGCAGCGGTCGCTTTAGGGACAGAAATTGACGAACCGGTAGATAGCTGCGTTCGACCATCATGGGCATGTTGTCGGCAGAACGAAGGCGCTTGAGCTTAAAAATGCGATCACCGATACGTAATCCCATATGCTCGGCCAGATTCTTATCGGCTCCATCTCGCAAAAATCGAGAATCGTGGTCTCGGGGTCGCGACCCATCGCGCGCATCTGCTCGGTAAAGCTGTAGGACTGCATAAGATTGGTTGCCTTTGCCGAACGGTCGGTCACAAAGGTACCGCGACCGTGCTGCCGAACCACCAGTCCTAAACGCTCCAGTTCCTGCAGAGCCAGGCGTACCGTAGTGCGCGAGAGACCATAGCGCTCCGAAAGTTCGCGCTCGGAAGGAATCATGTCACCGGCGCGATATTCATGGTCAATCTTTTCGGTCAGAATATCGACCAGCTGATCGTACAGCGGTTGCTTGCGCGCTCCGATCGCCATCCTATCCTCCCTTTTGCTCAAACTAGGCTACTACCTTGGGTGTTTAGCATTATCTGTCTGCCACACCCGAATCATCAAGAAAACAAAAGCCGCGCGCTCTTTCGAGCACGCGGCTTTTAACATACACATGGCTTAAGGGGTCGGGGTGTGAGCCGCGTAGGGACACACCCCTCAAGCTAGAGCCTTACCAGATGCTCGGCCAGAGACCAAGCGGGCCAGCGCCCAGGATGCCGAGGACGAAGAGCAGCAGAATGCCCTTGGTCGGGGTCCAGCTGTGCTTAGCGAACATGTAGTAAAGCAGCAGCGTAAGCATAAGCGGGACGAGCTTCGGGACGATGGTGTTGAGGGTGTCGGCAACAGAGAAGTTGACCGGATCCTCGGTGACGGTAGCGTAGGTCACGGACTCCATGCCGTTGCCCAGATCGGCGACGCCGCACTTGACCTCGTTGCCGTCGGCATCGACGGCGGTGAGGGCGTTGCCGTCCTCATCGGTCATGGCGATGGTACCGGCCTCAGCGGTCTCGGTATCGATGCCTCCATACCGGTGAAGTTCTCGGCCTCCTTCTCGGAGACGATCACGGTAGTAGGGGCAAGGCCACGGGTGGTGCCGTTGGGGATCTGGAGGTTGATCTGGGTGCCACCCATGGTGACGACCAGGCAACCGACGACGAAGACGCCCATGATGGAAGCGGCACGCGTGAAGGCCTGCATGTTGGCGGTCAGAGCGTCAATAGCGCTGGTGCCAAGCTTATAGGACCAGTTCATGAGCCAGAAGCGCAGAGCGAACTGGACGACGTTGAAGATCACCAGGAAGATGATCGGCGCAGCGGCGTTGCCGTTGATGGCCATGTTGGAGGTGATGCCGGCCGTGATAGGCACGAGCGTCAGCCAGAACAGGGCGTCACCGATACCACCGAGCGGGCCCATTGCGGCGACGCGGACGGCGCGGATCGTGGGGATGTCAACCTTGTTCTGCTCGAGCGAAAGCACGATACCCATAACAAAGGTGACAAGGAACGGGTGGGTGTTGAAGAACTCCAGGTTGTGGCTCATGGAAGCCGCGAGGTCGTTCTTGTTGGTGTGGATCTTCTCCAGACCGGGGATGATGGAGTAAAGCCAGCCAGCGGCCTGCATGCGCTCGTAGTTGAACGATGCCTGCAGGAAGCAGGAGCGCCAAGCCATCTTGTTGAGGGTCTTCTGGTCGAGCTGCGGAGCAGGAGTGAGATCCTCGTAGTGCTCCGGGATCACATACTCATTAGATGCCATCTTCGAAGTCACCTCCGTCAGAAACAGCTGCACCCTTCAGCTCGGTCTGCTGCTGGAAGTCCCAGAAAGCGATGCCGAAGCCGATGAGAGCGAGGATGAGCAGGGCAGGGGTTGCCAGCGAATCGTTGGCAACGGTGATGAGCGCGAGGCCAAAGCCCATGAGGAAGAAGCCCCACATATCGCGGTTCATCATAACCTTGAGCAGGACGGCGAAGCCGACGAAGCGCATCATGCCGCCTGCAGCGGACAGACCGGTCTGCAGCCAAGTCGGGATGGCGGAAGCGATGGTCTGACCGATGGTAGCGCCAGCGATGAAGAACAGGGTGACGACGACAGCGAAGATCAGGCCGAGCAGAGCCATGGCGAAGTAGTTCAGACGCTCGATGCCCTTGGTGTCAGCGTTATGAGCCATGTTGTCCGCGGAGGACATGAGCGGCGACATAAGCGTGAAAACCAGGGTAACGCCGAGCTGACCAAGCAGAGCGAACGGAATGGCAAGGCCGACTGCCGCGTTGGGCTCGAGGCCCGTAGCGATAGCGAGAATGGCTGCCATGATGCCGCCGATGACGGCGTTAGGCGGCTGAGCGCCTCCGATCGGCATGTTGCCGATCGTCATGAGCTGATAGGTACCACCCACGAGAAGACCGGTGTTGAGGTCGCCAAGGATAAGACCGATGACGGCGCCGGTGACGATGGGCTGATAGAGAGACTCGAGGAAGTTGAACTGGTCGATTGCCGCGACGAACGTGACGATGAAGACCAGAGCGACCTGGATGATCGAGTATTCCATCTTGCTCCTCCTTTCAAAATGTATGTACGCACTTTGGATATCACGTACAGAACGTCAGGGTTTCAATCCTGACAACGTGGATCACGAGGATTACGAGAAGAGCTTGCTCGTGTCCTCAACAGGCGTGCTCGGAACGCGCCTGATCTCCAACTCCACCCCCAATTCCTGCAGCTCTTTAAACGCAGCGACATCCTCGTCGTTAACTGCGACGGAGGTGGCGACTTGGCGCTTTCCTTCCGACATGTGCATGTTGCCGATGTTTACCTTCTTTATAGGCACACCGCCCTTGACGAGCGTAAGCACGTCTTCCGGTGTTTCGGCCACGATGAAGATCTTCTGGCGCGGGCTCGCCTTGCCAATGACGTCGATGGTCTTCTGCAGGGAGAAGAAACGCGTAGCGACGCCGGCGGGAGCGGCCATCTTCATGAGGTTCTGGCGCATGGTGTTGGTCGACACATCGTCGTTGGCGACGAGGATAAGGTTGGAGCCCAGGGTGGAGTTCCACTGGGTGGCAACCTGACCATGGACCAGTCGGTTATCGATGCGGGTAAGAAGAATGTTGGGTTCTGCCATGTTGATCAGCTTCCTTTCGTTATTTGCTGACGACAGTTACTCGATCTCCTGAATCGCGTAACGCGAAACATCTACGACGGCACCGGATCGGACTTTGATCTGGACCTTTTCGCCTTCGATGCCCTTGACGGTTCCGTAGATACCGCCGGCGAAAAGAACCTCCTGACCCGGCTTGAGCTCGGTGTGCAGCTCCTTGAAGTACTTCTGCTTCTTCTTCATGTTGATTTGCGACCAGATGGTGTAAATCAAGCCCATGACGACAAGCAGGCCTAAAAGAGCGACCGAGGAGCTCAGGACGCTGGCTCCGAAATCGGCCATTAGATGCCGTCCTCGTCACCGAAGATATCCTCTTCCTCGGCACCAGCGACGGAGGCAACCGTCTGGGCGGTGATGCCCGTCTGGCCAACGGTCACGGCCTGCTCGCCAAGCTCGGCGAGCGTAGCGTTGCCGCGGAGGAACAGAAGCTCAATAACCATGGGAAGGTTCGTGCCAGTCAGAATCTCGACGTTGTCGACATCCTGGGCAATCATCATTGCCTGGTTGAACGGGGTACCACCAAGCAGGTCGGTAAAGACGAGCACGCCATCGCACTCCTCGCGCATGGCGGTGATAGCGGCGCGGAGATCCTCACCGTAGGAAGCAGCCTGGTCGCCCTCGAAAGGAACGACGGTAAAAGCGGGCTGATCACCGGCGACCATAGCGATAGCGCTTGCGAGGCCGGGTGCGAACTGTCCATGACCGGTAAGAATAAAGCCAACCATTCAAATTTCCCTTCCGAAGGTGTGTACGATCTGAGTCCGATGTTTTCGGAAGCCAGCGGGCGGACGCCCTTAAAGCTTCTTGGAAAGCGTTCTTTGAAGACCAGTGGTCTCTCAACTGGTAGTAACCACGTGACGTGTTGTTGTCACTATATCATCACAGAAGAGGTCGCTTTCGCTGATTCACGCAATAAAACGTTTTTGCACCGCTCACGGCGATAAATCGACCGTTTACCGCTCGTTAACACTTCTACCTGCGGTTTTGAAACCGTTTCGAAATACTTTGACGAAAGATCGGAACCTTTTCTGTGTCTAAACAACGCAGGGTGGCCAAAAAAGGCATGTAGAAAAAATGCAGGTCATTGTGAAGATTTGTGAATTGGTCTTTTTGACTTAATACCAGTTAGAACCAGTTTAGAAATTATCGGTGAACGGTAGTTTTCGACCGCTCAGCGGTTATTTCCAATCGTTTGCAGCTCCTTTTCCATATGAATTAGGGAGACCCGATGAAGCACTTGCGTGGTTGCGGGAAATTTCGATACTCGTCCATCCCCCACGTGCCAAACTCTCACTCCCTAAATATGCCATAAGCTCTCGCTATTCGTCTTACAAACATAACTTACTCTAATCTGTAATTGTTTATCGTTTATCATTAAGTATGTTATAAGATTTAAATATCATCCTAGACATTGGTTGGAGGAGCTATGATCCGCTGGAACGTATCCAAATCGAATGAACCCATCAACCGCGAACAGGCAATAGCCGATCTGAGGAAGCTCGCTCACATCTGCAAATGGGCCACAATCTGCACCGCCGTAGCGCTCGCTCTGGGACTCCTCGCAGTCATTGCAATCGAGCTTCTACTCATATTGCCTAGCCTCTCCCAAGGGTTCTGCCTCCAATCCGTAGAGCTTAATGCCGGCGAAGGGCCATCTCTCGCTCTCGTCGGCGCCAATGAACAGACCCCTCTTATGCTTGTCGCGCACGACGGTCATACTGCCATAGGGAGCGCCATGATGACATGCCTTGCGCTTGCCATTGTGCTAAGCGCATACAGGTTTTTCTCCACCATTGAAAAGGCAGGCAGGCCCTTTGACCTCGAATGCATCCGCATACTACGTCAAGTAGGACATTTGTTCCTTATTGGCGGCGTTGCTGTGAAGCTTCTTGGTGCCATAGTCACGGGCTGATACTCTCAGGATTTGGCGGCAACTTTACGGATGCGCTTGGCGGCCAGCATCTCGACCTCTCTATGCTCTTTGCAGGCCTGATTATTAGCCTGATTGCCAGCGTCTTCCAGTACGGGTGTATCCTGCAAATACAAGATGACGAGTTGCTCTAGGGGGAATCCATGATTATTCTGCGGCTCGACCGCATGCTTGCCGAACGCAAGATCTCATCCAAAGAGCTTGCGGAACGCGTGGGTATCTCCCAGGTCAATATGTCGCGTATCAAGACGGGCAAGGTTTCTGCCGTGCGCTTTTCAACTCTTGACGCGATATGCCGGGCACTCGACTGCCAACCGGGCGATGTGCTGGAATATATGCCTGACGATGAAGCCGATAACCTCTTTGGACTTAAAGATGAATAGCCATAATTAAGCCGCCAATCACACCCTCAACGCAAAAAGCCCGCCAGAACGTTGTGAACTGCCTCCCATTTCTTGGACATGAGAAATGGGAGGCTCTCTTTATGCGCGTTGATTTGAGAGTGAAGCATGATGTCGAGGCCAGGAAGGCGGCCATAGAGCTCTTCGAGCTCGGGCACGGGTACAAATCTGCCGCGATTGCCCTTTCGCTTCCCGTGGAAGCCGTGAGAAGATGGCAGGAGATATACCGCGCATTCGGGAGCGAGGTGCTGCTGCGCATGGACGGAAAGCAGGGCAGGTACACATACGAGCAGAAGGTCGCCGCCGCCTCCGCCGTCGTCGACGGCGGCATGACGAAGACCGAGGCGATGGCGGCGTTCGGCATAATGTCGATGTCGCCGCTCAAGAAGTGGTGCGCGCTATACCGCCGGGGCGGCGCGGAGGCCCTGCGCCCGAGGCCCAAGGGCCGGCCGAAGGGTTCCAAGGCGAGGCCGCGGACCCGCGAGGAGGAGCTCGAGGAGCGGTGCCGTAGGCTCGAGGCCGAGGTGGCCTACCTAAAAAAATTACGCGCCCTGGTCGAGAGGGACGGGCTCTGACCAGGGCGAAGGCCGAAGCGGTCGCGGCCCTGCGCGCCGAGGGGCACGCGCTCGGGCACCTGCTCGCATGCGCCGAGCTCAAGCGGTCGACCTACTACTACGCCCTCGCGCACCCGCCGAGGCCCACGCGCCCCGAGCTCTGGGAGGCGGCCTCCGAGATCTTCTCGCGCACCGCCAACGGCTGCGGGCACCGGCAGATAGCGATGTGCCTCAGGGCGGAAGAGGGGGCCGTGATAGCCGACAAGACCGTGCTCGAGATGAT
>QSCH01000080.1:0-533 GCA_003462965.1 Collinsella sp. OF03-4AA | reverse complement strand
GCACCTCCTCCCAGACCCAGCCGAACGGTCGGTTCCGTCTATTCCGTTTTTCCCTTTCAGGCTAGGACAGCGGGGCATCGCCCCTCTCTGCGCGCGCCCGCGCGATGAGCCCCGGCGTCAGGTCGAGCCCGTCGACGGGCACGTCCTCGATGCCGTACGCATCCAGCAGCGCCGCCGCGTCGTCGCCGAGCATCGCCCGGAAGGCGCGGGCGGGCGTCGCGAAGCCGAGCGCGCCGCGGGGCTCGGAGTTCACGTGCGACATCGCCAGCGCAAGGTCGGCCGGGGCCAGCCGGTCGAACCTGATGCCGCGGCCCTTGGGCAGCAGCTTCCTGATCTCGACGTGGTTGCGCTCGCAGGCGCCCTTCTGGTCGCTGCGCCGGGGGTCGCAGTAGAACAGCCTCGTCTCGCCCGGCCCCTCGCCGATCAGCGCGGCGATCGCGCCCTCGTCGGAGAACTCGGCGCCGTTGTCGGTGAGGACGGCGCGGAACACGCGGCGCGCCCCGCCGGCGCCCAGCACCGAGCGCACGCCCCCG
>QSCH01000008.1:0-70751 GCA_003462965.1 Collinsella sp. OF03-4AA | reverse complement strand
CGGGCGGCGGGCGGAGCATGGCCACCGGACCCATCGAAACACATCTCCACCGTTCCTTCAACTGGGAAAATGCCGACCCGGGGGCCCGAATGGGACCTCGGGGGCGTTCGGCTAGCTGCGGGAACGGCCTATTCGCTCAATGTGTTCGGCTGAGATCGGAAATCAACCAACGCATATGGCTGCACGTTAGACATTGCATGCATGAAAAAAGCAACGCTCCCTTGCCGAAAGCGTTGCCCTTAAAGCTCCTACAGAGCTCTTGTATCGCAGCCAGGTGCGTCGCACCGCATCAGCAGCGATATGCGATGCCCAGAAGCACTGTTCCCAGCAGGAAAAGTGCCATGGACGCGACGATCCAGTGTTTGTCGCCGGTCTTGGGAAGCGCCGGTGTTGTTGCCATAGTGGATTTGGGGTTGGTCGTCTTGGTGACTGTGGTCTTGGTGACCGTTGTCTTGAGCGACGTGGCTGCGGGTTTCACCGCAGGATCCGTCGCCGGCCCCGCACCGGGTTGCCCCGCAGAGGGGCCGGCGCCACCAGTAGGCTCGCCCGTGCCATCCCTCGGCACCTCGCCGCCGGGTGTAACGGTCTCCCCTGCCGGGGCGGTGGCGCCATCGGGCTCGATCACCACATGCGTGGCCACGGCCCTGTCAGCATTTACCACGCTGGCAGCGCCAAAGGCCCCGCCTGCGGGCGTCACAAAGTGCGCCGCTACGAGCGATCCGCGATTGCAGACAACGCCGGCATCCGTACCGGTTGCATCCAGCCAGGACGCATCCACGTCAAGCGTTTCGCTCGCAGTGTCAGCTCCAGATCCCTCGTCGAGCAAGCGCACGCCATAAAAGCGCAAGCCCGCATCGGATCCCGTACCCGCGGCAACAACACGCCCGCCTCCACGTACGGTTAAGCTGCCTGCGGCAATGCCGGCTACGGTCTGGTTAAGAACACCTGCACCATCGGCCATGGCATTGAGCGTGCAGCCGTCCACCACCAGCGCCTGGGCCACATGGATACCACATTGCGAACCAGACGCCGTGAGCGAGCCGGATCCGCGAAGCGTAAGGTTTCCCCACACCTCCATACCGCTCATGGAAATGTCCGCATCGGGCGCATGCGTCTCGACCACGGAGTTTTGCCCCACAAGCGTCACCACCAGGTCGTCGTCGGCGCCGATGGCTTCACCCGCATAGCCGGTTAGCTCCAGATGTTCGGCATCGATCCAAGCCCAACCGGGGCCCGAAACACCTGGCTCATAGTACGTGGAACCCGCAATGAACAGGCTGTCCGCGTCCGCGGCATAAAAAGGCCCGCCCAGCAAAACGCATAGGCAGGCCATGACAGTAAACAGAATGTAGTGTCGGCTAGTGTGGAACGCGGTGGCAAACATAACCGTTCCGATCTTCGCAAGAGCCAATGGAAACTGTACCAGGAAATGACCTGGTAGCAGTAGCTTTTAGTGTAGCGAGATCAGACGATGGACAAGGTAAAAGCCTGTGATCGACTCCCAAAATTAGGTGTAAATCGTTTTGCCAATCGATGAAAGGCGGAGTCGTCGTCAGCTTGCCGTCCACTAGACTTTAAATCACGCTACGGATGGTTTTGAAAGCTTTGCCAAGAAGGAGCAAGCTCTAAAATAATCAAACTACAGTTTTCAAGATTCAAGAGAAGCGCCGCTTAGGCTATCGGCGTAATCACCAAATAAGAGATATGCACGTTGAATCCGGCGCCTGTGTCTATCAATAATTTCGAGCTCATTTTCAAGATTGAACGATTTAGAGTAAGTTTTTAGAAATAAGCCGGCGTACGGAGATACCGTTTGCGTTGATCCGGCCACTAAAGTTTGTGATATGTCGTGCATGCAATTGCCATGAATATCTCGAAAATGAGTCGCATCGTCGCCATGATACAAATCGTCGTCGACAATCTGTATAAGTTGAAGTCCAAAGGGGTTGTAAGCGCAAGATGCCTTCATCTCTTTAAACCAGTTAAATCGGGTGTCAGAAAGATAGGAATAATCACCTGTGGAGACTGACGCGAGTTTGACACATCCACGAACAAGTTGATCTTTAAACACATTAGGCAAGTCGCATGTAACCAAGAAAATCGGATAAACATAGTCCATGATCAACGTGTCCAGAATTTCTCTGTCTTCAGCTAACTTTATGATTTCACACCAGGCTTTTAACGATTTTTCATAACGAACTAAGAGTCGAAGAGAATCGAAAAGCGCATTATTGTAAGTCGTATAAACATCACGGTACACATCGTCTGCCAGATTGCCGAAAATTATATGCCTCAGAATATGAGTGTCCTCAAGTTGGATCGAATAACAGAGTCCAGGGTGCTTCCTGATGAGTTTGCAAAGCTCATTTGCAAACTCATCCTCACTGTCGAAATCACTCAAAAGCACTCACCTCCCACGCACTCGATAGGTCCCTATCAAAACTCAAAGGCTGTTTTTCGATTGGCAACGGATCAACTTGAACTCGCACTGGATAACTAGTCGCTGTACCGCTCACTACGCAGCAGCCCTGAGGGAGCACGGGTATCATGCTTGCACTTGCATGGTCAATGAACGAAACAGCTTTATTGATCGCTCTTAGATCGTCATCGTTTACAAGTCTGTGAATAAAATAGTTATGCATCTGCGAGAGAATTGTCGGGGATATATCGGCCGGTCTTTGGCTGCAAACAGTAAGGTACATGCCAAATTTACGGCCTTCTTTAACGATTTCCTCGAATGTTTCAAGGCGGTAATCGCGCCAGTACTCACTTTCGCGCTGGGATGAATACGACAAAATATTATGCGCTTCGTCCATGATGAGATGAACGCTGCTGTTTTGATTAGATCGTCCCCGCTTCTTCTGGTACTGATAGAGGCTCTTCGCAATTACGAGCGGTACAACCTTTATCTGATCAAGATTAACGTCGAGTAGCGAAACGACCACCACATCAGAATCAAAGGTGTCATTACTGGGTTCGTAAAGCTTCGAAGCCTCTCTAAGTTCAGCCGAATAACGCTGAACCAACGGCGCAACATGTTCACGCGAAACGGATCCCGAGCGAGTTTGTTCTAAGAAATTGTAGCGCGCGATGAATTCATGCAGCAAAGTAACACTGCTGGAGAGTGCTGCATAGTTAAGAGCATCGTAATGGAGGCCTTCAAAGATGCTAGAGGCGTCTTCCGGTTTATTCAAATAAGAGCCGTTGCAAACATTACGTAAAATTGGAGCGGCATTACCACAGAACAACTCTACCGAATCAAGTGCAGACTGGATTTCCTCCTCGCTTATCTCTGGAATTAAGGAAAAGAGCCTGACCAGATCTTCGCGCTGCTCGCTAAAGGCGGTGGCGCGACCACAATAGCCCTCAAGTAGATTCCTTACCATTCCTTTTAGATATGAATCTGGATGATGCATGGAACGTATAACTTCAACTTTCCGCATGCATCGCCTCAAAAACGGACGCTGCGTTTTCTCCGTTGCCTTGGCGAGCGTTGCCATATGTCAACATCCAAGAAGAAGTCTGCAGGTACAGGAATCTTGTCTCCACCATTAGATTTAGTGCTAAGCCGATAGACCTTCTTGTGGGGGCATAGCACCGTTTCAGCAGTGTACTCACCGTTGAAATCGATAATCATGAACTTACTTACGCCCTGCTTGCCGCGCCTTTCTAGACAGTCGGTGAATATGCGACAAAGAGTGTTTGACTTTCCTGATCCCGTATTACCGAATATGCCAATGTGGCTAGCGAATAGCGCGTTGAACGAAAGATTGACATCGATACCGTCATGGCCTGCTAGGGTACCCACCCTAAAGCCAGTTCCAGAAGTTAAGTTAGGAGAATTTACAAAAGCAAGCTGTTCGGGTGAGAGGAGATACGCTTTTGAACGGACTAGGGGTAAGACTTCAACTCCGCGTTTGAAGCGGCCAGCGGTGAAGCTGCCGAACACGGAGACATCAACATAACGTTCAAGATACGCGCCGGGCGCCTCCCGCTTTTCGGGACCTGCAGAATCAGCCGACCTTCTCTCCTGCTGATAGTCGCCTTCTATCACTCCAATTACATCATCGTATCCGTAGGAAATACGCAAGTATGCTCCTACTGATACGCCACGCACGAGCTGCCCGCAGTAAAAGATGCTTGCTTCGTTTGCCTGACTATAGACGCATATCTTAACCTTAGTCCCTCTGACTTCAGCAACCTCTCCAATTAAAAGGAGGTCGCCACTTACTTCACCGCGCATTTCAGCACCTCGGAAAGCTCTCGTAAACCAATTACGCCACCCTCGGTAGGAATAAAAAGATAGACGTTATCTGCATTTGGAAACAATGATTGATACCCAGTTGCATCTTCACGGGTGTAGCAGGAAATGATGACGATCAGTTGAGGGTTTGAGCGAATCGCCCTTCTTGTGAGCCCAAGAATGTGCTCGTCCGCAAAAGAAAAACCAAACACTATGAGAAGTGAATTGTTTCTGTCGAGCTCATTGGCGTAAATTCTCAGCAGATCATAGTAGCTCTGTTCAAGAACTGTCTCTTCAAATTTTTTCTTGGCGGGATTTACGATGCACAATGTAGCATCGTATTGATTGGCGAAGTTATTTACAATATGACTGTCATCCCCGCTGAGGGAACACGCAAGTAGGCGAAGATTGTTTACTCCAGCGTCGTCGCAATCTTTCTGCACAAGAATACCAACTTTTTCAACAGCTTTAGAGCTAATCAAGTCTTCGAAATTAATCAGACAATCCTTGAGGGTATCGTCAACGCTGGAATAGCCGATTCCAGCGTTGACGTTTTGCCTGCGCCATGTAAGTGATCCATGGACTTTAAAAACATTGGCAGTTGCAACTTGTGAGCTGTATTCCATGAAAAGAGATTGCTCGTACATAAGTCGACTAAAAGACGAGGTGTCGAACGCGGGACGCATGCGGCCGGTAAAGCCATCGTTAAAAGGCTGAACAAGCGTTTCGAGAGATGACTCTATCATTGGGTCGTAATTGGTAGTAAAAAAGTTCACACGCTTGGGAAGCATGGTAGCACCCCTGCCAGCAACAAGCTGCATAGCCGCAGATATAAAAGCAACCTGCAAGGAATCTGGTTGTTTGCCTTCAAGTGGAAGCATAACGGACTTGAAATACTCTGCTCGCAAAAGCCCGCGAGCAGTTTGCCAGATAGAATCAGTCGGATTATCACGCATAAGAGCATCGAAAGATTGAAACCAAGATTCGCGGTGGCCTAAAGTGGGAACGACGCCGGCAGAGAATCCAGACCCGAGAAGCATATTAATGTGTGCGCTAGCAAATACTTTACGCAAGAACTTGCATCGCTCTTCATCAATAATCTGTCTATCTTTTGAATCTCCATTAACCTCTATTATTCTTGACTGTTGAAGTGCGCGATCTTCCACTAAACCCCTTTCACCATAATTTATAAAATTATATAACCGCATTGTTGTCATGAGGAAGCTAGGGCTCAGTTTGAAATTGAGCGTTAGGCTTCTATAACTCTTAATCAAAATACGGTGGCTTATCGGCGTTGGCCGACAAGCCACCGTATTTAACATTGTTAGGTTTACGGAAAATTGAGTTTGCCCAACTCAGGCAAACCGCTCTCCCCTAGTCCCGCTTAAACAAATCCCTCGTGTACACCTTGTCCGCCACGTCCGCGAGCTCGTCGCTCCAGCGGTTGGCGACGATCACGTCGCAGCCGGCCTTGAAGACCTTCAGGTCGTGGGCAATCTCGGACCCGAAGAACTCCGGCGCGTCCAGCGTGGGCTCGTAGACCACCACGGGCACGCCTTTGGCCTTCACGCGCTTCATGACGCCCTGGATGGAGCTCGCGCGGAAGTTATAGCTGTTGGAGTTCATCGCTAAACGATATACTCGCCCACGATCGGCTTCTCCTTGTCGCAGCACAGTCTTAAGCTACTAGGGACGTTAAGCAAATTCTACGTGGAGCCATGCTCACGCAAAGGAAAACCCCTATCTTAACCAACAGGCGCCTAATGGGCGCCAATAAAGCTTTACACATTACGGGACTACGATGTCCTTAGATAAGATACAAGCAGCGGTCTTTTAGAAAGGATTGATACTTTGAGAAGCTCGATTTCAGTACATCCCTTCGAACAGCCTTTTACGGTGGCTAAAGTCACCGATGCCAAGTATGCAGAAATGCTTCTTGATGGCGACGTTTACGCAAGGCCGTTGAATGCTTTCGGGGGTTGGGACCGGCTTGCGAATATACAGAATGATCCATCAGTAAATAATTCGTTCTGAGGCGACTGCAAAGAAAGCGCTATTCGTAACGAAAAATGGATGTACGGCGACATAACTTTAATCGATGGTACCGAGACACAGTTTATGAAGTGCTATTCGACTATGGCGCTCCAATATCACCCAGAAAGCAAGAAATGGGAGCATGCAAATAAGAGGGTCGCACAATTTGGAGATACGGCGGTTGTAATTACGGATTTGGAGCAGTTCGTCGATAGGATTGCCCTTGTACTTACTAAACAATATGGCTGCGACCACTGCCTGCTCTTGGCGGATAAGGTGAACTACTATTGTCTAGGCTCCACTCAGAACTTAACTCCTATGTATTCAAAGGGAGCCTCGTATTCTTGGCAAAATGAATTCAGGATCATATTTTGCGAGGCAATTCCAAACAGAGAGAATAAATTCGCGAGGCCGGATAAAGATGGAATCTTTCGGCCTAATGCTCAGTCAACGATATTGTCGTTAGACGACGTTCATTTGGACATAGGCGATATTAGGGATATCGCCTATGCAGTACCGGTTGGCTATTTAATTTATGGTTCCTGGTGGCTCGGCCATGCTATTCGTTTAGCAACTAATAGTTCTAAAGGAATTACAAGACTCGAGAATCTTGCAATTAACACCCGAAATGAAATGCGAGATTACGAAACGCCGGCAGTAAGACTCTCAATGACCATCTACTGATTGACTGCAGCCTCTTTCGACATCCGCCATTTAGGCTTTTCGAATCACTCAATTGTTGGATAAACAAAAGGGCGCCAGAACATCAACTAGCGTGATACTCTGGCGCCTTTATTACGGATGAACTATAGAGGATCATACCGCCCCGACCCAGGCGGCCATCTGTCCCCTAGTCCCTCTTAAACAGATCCCTCGTGTACACCTTGTCCGCCACGTCTGCAAGCTCGTCGCTCCAGCGGTTGGCGACGATCACGTCGCACTTCGCCTTGAAGGCCTCCAGGTCGTGGGTCACCTCGGAGCCGAAGAACTCCGGCGCGTCCAGCGTGGGCTCGTAGACCACCACGGGCACGCCCTTGGCCTTCACGCGCTTCATGACGCCCTGGATGGAGCTCGCGCGGAAATTGTCGGAGTTGGACTTCATCGTCAGGCGGTACACGCCCACGACCGGCTTCGGCTTACCCTCGTAGACGCGGTCCCAGACCATCTGCAGCACCTCGTCGGCCACGAAGTCCTTGCGGGTGCGGTTGGCGTCCACGATGGCCTCGATCAGGTTCTGCGGCACGTCCCTGTAGTTGGCCAGCAGCTGCTTGGTGTCCTTGGGCAGGCAGTAGCCGCCGTAGCCGAAGCTGGGGTTGTTGTAGTGCGATCCGATGCGCGGCTCCAGGCAGACGCCGTCGATGACGTCGCGGGTGTTGAGGCCGCGGACCTCGCAGTAGGTGTCAAGCTCATTGAAGTAGGCTACGCGAAGAGCCAGGTAGGTGTTGGCGAACAGCTTGACGGCCTCGGCCTCGGTGGTGCCCAGCACGAGCTCCGGGATGCCCACGGTGCCGTCGGCGTTCACGCGCTCCAGCTCGGCTGGGTCCGCTCCTTGGGCAAGCAGGCGTGCGAAGCGCTCGGCGGCAGCGACGGCGTCGGCATCCTCCTTCGGCGCGCCCACAACGATGCGGCTGGGGTGCAGGTTGTCGTAGAGCGCCTTGCTCTCGCGCAGGAACTCTGGGCTGAAGAAGATCTTGCTGTCGCCCAGCCTCTCGCGAAGCCCCGCGGTGTAGCCCACGGGGATCGTCGACTTGATGACGATCCAGGCGTCCGGGTTCACCGAGCGAACGGCGGCGATGGCGGCCTCGACGGAGGAAGTGTCGAAGAAGTTCCTGTCCGAGTCGTAGTTGGTAGGCGTGGCGATGACGGCGTAGTCGGCGCCCGTATATGCTTCGGCCACGTCGACCGTGGCGTGCAGGTCGAGCTCGCGCTCCCCCGCCTTTGCTTCCGCCAGGAATCGCTCGATCTCGTCGTCCTGGATGGGCGACACATAGTTGTTGATCTTCTCGACCTTCTCGGGCACGATGTCCAGAGCATGCACCTCATTGTGCTGCGAGAGCAGGACGGCGAGGGACAGGCCGACGTAGCCGGTACCGGCGATAGCGATCTTCATGTCATTCTCCAATTGTCAAAGAACGGAATAAAAAACGACTTAGTGGTTGTGTTTCAAGGAATTAATAGATTCAGAGATGTCAGAGTAATCAACCAAAAGGAAGAGACTGGCAGCCATGTTGCGCAACGTGTCATACCAGGACTCAAGTTCATGATCTGACATGCTTCCGAGAGGTTCGAAATACTTCTTAGAGTCCTCTGATGCATTGTTATGACGAATATTAAGCGAGTTAACTAGGTAAAAGAAATCAGACGTAAGACGCTTAGACAGAGCTTCAAGGCACTCCCGCTTAGGCTCGAGCTCGCGAGCGAACTTAGATAAATATTGACGCTTGCGATCAAGGTCTCCCTTGTAGCGCCAGTAATCAAAGGTAATTAAATCTATCGCCACTTCAGCAGGGGAGCACTCGGCTGAAGCGTTAATCAAATCGTTCCTCGGCACCAAGACGAAAATGCCCTTAACTTCGGATTCCTGATAAGAAATCTTGTTGCAAATAGCTCGAATATGTTTGATCAAAAATAGTGACTCCTGCATGCAGTCATCTATATTTTGCATGTGTATAGCGAAGTTTAATATGTATTCGCATAACAAGAGGAGCCTATTAAGATCCACGGTTGATAAATCATCATCAGTTGAAAACGTAAAATTATGTCTATGATTAAAATCCCAAAGGGAAATCGCAGTACCGGCGAAAGGCATCAAGCCGAAATACATATTCATCAAGCTATAAAAGGAACACTGATCAGGAGGGTCAGAATCATAGAGAAGATGAACGAGGCTGTAATATTCGTCCGAAGGACTGAACTCACTATTCAGAAGAATATCAGCGAAACTACGCCTGCTCATTAGAGCTCAACCATGTAATAGCTCTTATACCATTTAGCAAAGGCACGAAGACCGTCTTCTAGCTTGGTAGCAGGTCTATAACCAAAGTCCCGCTCTAGCGCACTTGTATCAGCGTAAGTTACAGGAACATCGCCGGGCTGCATTGGAACAAGTTGCTTATGCGATTCGAAGTCGTAATTAGGAGGCAAAACACCTTCTTCAACGAGCACGCGCTGAAGGGTATCAACGAAATCAAGCAAATTTTCAGGATTCGAATTGCCGATATTGTAGACGCGGTGAGCAGCCATCGGGAGACCGTCTTCGCCTATTCGCACTTCCGGCGCATTGTCCATTACACGGCGCACGCCCTCAACGATATCATCAACATATGTAAAATCGCGTTTGCAATTACCCATGTTGAAGATCTTGATGGTGTCCCCGCGGCGCAGCTTCTCGGTGAAGCCGAAGTAGGCCATGTCGGGCCTGCCCATGGGGCCGTACACGGTGAAGAAGCGCAGGCCGGTGGCAGGGATGGAGTAGAGCTTTGAGTAGGCGGCCGCCATGAGCTCGTTGGACTTCTTAGTGGCGGCGTAGAGCGACACCGGCGAGTCGACTCGGTCCTCCTCGGAGAACGGAACCTTCCTGTTGCCGCCGTAGACCGAGCTGGAGCTGGCGTAGACCAGGTGCTTCACCGGGTGGTGGCGGCAGGCCTCGAGCACGTTGAAGAAGCCCACGAGGTTGCTCTCCAGATAGGCGCGTGGGTTCTCGATGGAGTAGCGGACGCCTGCCTGGGCGGCGAGGTTCACAACGACGTCGAAGCCGTTCTCGGCGAACAGACGCTCGATGAGGGCGGCATCGCACAGGTCGCCGCGCACGAAGGTGAAGCAGCCGTCTGCGTCGGCCTCGGCCAGCATGCGCAGGCGCGCGTCCTTGATGCCGGGGTCGTAGTAGCTGTTGAGGTTGTCGAGGCCGACAATAACGTCATCGGTCTCATCAAGCAGCTTCTTGACGAGGAACGCGCCGATGAAGCCGGCGGCGCCCGTCACGAGCACTTTACTCATTATTCTCCTATCATAGAATTTAAGACTCAGGATATCTCATCGTGCCGCACCAAATTCGACAAGTAGTCTCATCAGGACCTCTACGTATATTTCGGCGTAGCTTTAATGGCAGACACTTTAATGACTATTACGAGATTGTATTGTTGCTTCCCCTGCCTGCAAGCCAATCGCTCTTCAGCAGTGCCATAAGTCGCATGTCGACATAGCGGCCATGCTTGTATTTTGCTTTTCTTTTAATGCCTTCGTACTGGAAGCCAAACTTCTCGTAAAGAAGTCGAGCACGAGCGTTATCTTCTAGGACAGTTAACTCGATCCGACGTAAGTTCATATCAAGAAAGGCATGCTCTATCATTTTCTTTACGGCAAACGAGCCGATGCCTTTGCCTCTATTTTCGTCGTTGCCCACCATGATATGAAGTTCGCAGTTTCTGCTCACCCAGTCAATCCCAGCTAGAGTAACGAGACAAAGGGGCTTGGCGTTGCCGTCCTCGCACACGCAACACCGTATCGTATTGCTGCGATTGTTTAAGTAATTCTCAAACCAGCGATAGTCGACGTCGGGCCCAATGAATCTGTAGGGCGCACCTAAGTAACTCATGAGCTCTTCGCTACTCCGCCAGCCATTAATAACGGGCACATCTTCTCGAATAAGCTCTCTGATGCTCAATATTCTATTCATTGCAATCACTTGCCTGGCAATCGCCGTCGGAACGGGGGGCCAGAAAACAATCCTCGCTATCGAGCAAAATGGGTTCAATATCTACATCACGCAAAAACACGAATGGTTTTTCAAATACATGAAAAGGATCGCGCTCAACGCGAAGGGCGCCACCGTCTTCCATAATACGAATCGAGTCTTCAATTAAGTCGAAACCAGCCTCGGCCAGGACACCCGTGTAGGCCATGTGCTGATATTAACCTCAGTAACCTTCAGGTTTCCCTTAGAATCCTCTTTCAAATCAAAAGACAGGATTCCGTGCGCTGCGAGGTCAAGTTTGCGCTCAATGTATTTAATACAAGAATCACAGAATTCGTTGACAGTCTTGTCGTTGAGCAGGCGACCAAAGCTCGTGTTGCCCGTGACATGCGATGGAGCAATGTTTGCCATTACGTATTCAGCACATTCAAGCGCTGCACCCTTTACGTATTCACCCTTGTAATACAGCATCTCGTTCGCAATATGCCGCCCAGTGAGAAATTCACTCACGGTAAACTCAGGAATCTCAGAGTTGATAAAGAGCCAACTTTTGTAGCTGCTAAGGTCGTCAAGTCGCAATGAGCCGAGACCGCCTGTCCCCTCGGTAGCTCTTATCCAACAGGGAACCCAATTTCATTTTCAACCGCATCAAACCTTGGCTCGTCCTGGGTAACCTTGATTGTCTTAGGGATAAAATCCGTACCCTCGAGAACCTCGGCCATGATCGCCTTGTCACGCAGGGACCCGGATAGCTCCGTCGATCCCATAAAGGTAACACAAGGGAAATGCCCTGTTTGATCGAAATGTTTCCCCCACTCGACAATCTCAGACTCGGGCTGCACAAAGGCAAAGTCAATAGACTCACGCTCTACCAGCTTTTCAATCCAGCTGAAATAGTCTGCCGAGTCACACCTTGGACAGACATACTTTGCGTCGAGGAGTCCATCCATAAAGAAGCCAATTGCTTTCGGGTTTACATCACATCCTATGAGTCGATACTCAGGATGAGTTTTCCTGATTCGGCGTGCGATGGATCTCGGAGTAAGACCACCGATTCCCGTTATAAGTACATTTTTCACAGTTATCACACCTTTCATAGCAAATTGCTCTTTTGCAAAAGACATCGTTCTATTTGAGCAAGAAATGCGGAAGAAACCTTGCAAGGCCGAATCTGTTGGCAACATCGATTAGCGTATCCCGTTGTTCTCTACGCGACACAAGTAGGGCTAAGTAAAGAAGGCAGTACAGTGGGATTACAAGAAAATGAGCGGGAATGAACGGAATCAACACCACTAGAAGATTGCAGACGAATGAGTCAAGGACACATATAACGAGGTATGGCAGAAGAACCTTAAAGGTTTCGGTTATAGAAAGCGAGAGTCTGGTCTTGCAAGCGATTAAGTGCGAACCTGAATACGAGAACAGGGTTACGAGAGGCAAGGCAATTGAGAAAACATCAAAACCCGCTTTTGCACTGAAAAACATGCAAGGAACGGTTGCTGCGAGATATGCAAGTTGCACAGCAACGGACAACCTAGGTTTTCCCAGAGACCGGTATGCCTCAGAGGCCATATATCCGATGACAACTGAAAATGCACTTTCCATACCGTAAAGCCCAAGAAAAGTGGATGCTTCGACCCACTGATCACCTAAAAACACAAGCACAATCGATTCGCGAAAGACGAATAGCGCGAAGGCAATTGGCACAACGAACATTGCTAGATAGCTTTGCATTTTGAAATATGCTCTATCAAACTGTGCTCTGTCTCCTTGCATTCTCGAAAGCGTCGCGAATATGACGGGAGTAACCGCCGAAGAGATAAGCCCAGTCGCTGCAGAAACAAGGGAGACAGTTGTTCTGTACAGACCTAGGTAGTAGGCGTCAAGTACGTTACCCAGGATAAACGATCCCGCCCAACCAGCAAGCCAGATGGTAAACGCCTCTAACAAGGTCCAAGCACTGAAGCTGAACATGCGCTTTAAATATCGAAAGCTGTAAGAGAAAGTCGGTTTCCAGTTTGACTCAATTGTCAGCCAAACGGCTAGAAGTGCATTGCTCGCGATGGTCGCCACAATCATCGACCAATAGCCGAAACCTGCAAGCGCAAGTGGTACAGCAACAACAAGAGTAAGAAGGGACGATCCAAATCGCGAAGAGAACAGGACCTTAAACGAAAGCGCCCTTTGATAGAGCGCCGTCTGAACACTGATTGCCGCTGTAAGTGGAAGAACTGAACTCGCAACGGTTATCGCCCAACCAATTGTGGTATCCCCCAACAACGCAGCAAGGCCATCACGGAATAGACCGATGAGAAACCAGAGGAGAAACGATACGGCGAGGTTAGTCCAAAAAGCGACATTTGCGTAATCGTGAAGGTCTGCATCAGTCTTAAACTCGTGTTGCACGAGATATTTCTGGAAACCAGCATCGGAAAACATGTTGGCAAAAGACGTCACCATGGTAACGAGCGCGATTACGCCAAATAGATCCGGCGTAAGAATATGCGCCAACACTAAGGTCGTAATTGGCTGAATAATCTTAGAAGCGATTTGCGTAAGCAATGACCATTTAGTTGCAGTAACCGCTTTCTTGCCAATTGTTTGTTCGCCCAAAATAACTCCTATAGCAAAAGAAACTTGTAACTACTCAGATCACCACGAGCGCAAGCCAAACATAGAGAGACCGTTGACCATGTAAATACAACCGCACAAATGCAATCGTGCTCCTTTTTTGACCAGGCTGAACTTAGAAGCATGAGAACAAGAGGCGACACTAGTGAAAGAAGAACTGACGTGCGCAAGAAAATTGAATAGTCAAAAGGAAGAGACATGACGGCAACCATTGTGATAAGGACAATAAACAGAGCAAGGTTATTACGCACGATTTGATCCACCGTACAGTCGATTCTAAAAAGCTTTATAAGCAAATAGACAGTAATGGCAATCTGCAGAGAGTGAATAATGACTTCCCATATATAGAAATACGATTCGCCAGCAATATAGTCAGTCGCCTTGTCAGACAGGGCATTCAAGTACGAACCGCCATATCGCATCATAAGAAAAATAATTAATAAAACGAAAGCTGTTGAAATCAATTTTTGAAGCATATTCTTGCTGTTCGTGAAGCATATATGGACAACTCTTAGAATGACGAGTGCAAGTCCGAACGAATGAAACAATGCGGCTACCAAGTAGTAGAGGATGTTTTTAAAAGGACTTCTGCCTGTAAACTGTTCCGTATAAAACGCTCTGAATACAAGCGCCGTAGCTAAATAGGACCTGATATTACTAATCACTTGAAAAAAAATTCCAGAGCTCATGCAAAGAAAAATTGCAAGGGCAACGATTTTGACGTCGATTTTGAGCCTCTCTGCAAAATCCCAATAACAAGAAAAAACAAGTGAATAGAACAATGCACAAGAGATCATCGGAAGCAGGGCATCGACTCTTAACATTCCAATAGCCCAGAAATAGATGACCATAACAGGCGTTGATGAATGGGAGCACGCTCTTGCTATATCGTAAATATCCATCGTTCCATATAGATGGAGTGCATAATATAAGCGGGACAAGTCTGCGCCCCGGTTCGGTATAAATATAAATGCTAAGAAAGCAAGCGCTGTGATATAGAGAAGCAGGCGTTGCTTTATCTGTTTGCCATTAGCAACATATAGGCTATTACACGCAACAATTAATACCAAGAAGAAAGTCGCTGTGCCCAGCATGCGCTCGAATAAATACATTACGGACGTCCGTTCGCGGAATACGCCCTGTTCAAATCAATCCACGACCCAATCATGAGATCATCTTCATATTTTTCAAAGGGGCACAGTCCACTTGCGTCGAAGAAAGTCATTTCGCCGAGTTTTAATTGATCGCGGTTGATGTACCAATCAACTCTAACATGGGGAATACCGGCAGAAAGAATCCTAGAAAGACGTAGCATTTCTTCAAGTTGTTTGGGAGCGGCCGGGGTTACGTCTGTAAGCGGATACCCTGGCTGACGAATATCCAAATGATTCCATTGAGGATCAAAAGTATCCTGTGTGTGGTTAGAGTATCGCCCTTTGTGTAACTGAATCATCTTGGGCTCCCCAGAAAAGCAAAATACCTTATAGTCTGCAGTTGATCCGGTTTCCTCCGGCTCAAGGTACTCCTCAGCGAACACAAGGGGTTTTACATCCTTGTATGGCCATTCACGGGCGTAGTAAAAAAGATTCTTCTTCATCATCGCGGCAAGGCGCTTTTTCGCATAGGAGAAATCGAACGTTTCTTTATCCCTGCAGATTGCAACATAGCCGCTATAGTGATTAGCTTTCATGACAAATTGCTCGGGAAGCACGTTCAAGTCAATCTCGTCAACGTCTTTCCAGATCGCCAAGGTAGGAACAACATACTGGGCCCCAATTTTGCTTGAAACCCATTCCTTAACCGCCAATTTGTCAACAAGTGTTGTATAGAGCGGATTTCTATCGTGCAGCTTTAGCCATTGAAGTTTTTCATTAAAAGATTTGGGGTTGTTCAAATCCAAGGTATGGCCCATATAGGCTCGAAACTCAGCCTTAATGGCGGTCTCATCAGAAATGAAGGGCTTTTGGCATAGCCTCAGAACGAGACCGGCCCATGCCTCGGACGGACTCTTAAAGGCCTTTGCGATTTTAGACTTTGCGGTATTCTTCAATGCGATACTCCAAACTAATTCAAACAGCGCTCATACTCATCATGCGTTCTATGGGCTATCTGCTTCCACTCGTACATTCGTGAGAGCTCCAAGCCATTACGCCCCCGCTCAATTAGCTCTGATTTGTTTTCGCAAATCTCTGAAATAGAAGCGGCGATACCCTCGGCAGAATTGTCAGAAGTCCATCCCGCCTTGGCACAGTCAACCTCACCTCTCATGTTGCTTCCGTCAGTGGCAAGACAAGGCAAACCATATGAGAGGGCTTCAAGCATGCTCATGGGGTGTCCCTCATATCTCGAAGTAATGACGAACAGGTCCGAATTCTCTAGCAACTTGTCCTTATCCGGGCCAAACACCGGAGGGTTAATTGTCACGAGGTCAGTGATGCCCTTTTCGATTGCATCTTTTTCGAGCTGATCTGCAGATCCATTCTCGCTGGAACCATACAGATTGATACAGAAAGAAGCCTCTCGCATGATATCCTGTGCGATTTCGACTGCATTTAATAGAAGATCGAGACCCTTATGATCAATATCAAGTCTACCGATTGAAACTCCACGTATCCCCTCATGCTCCACTGCTACACGCGAGCGAGTCCTTGCAGTGATTCCATTGGGCAAAATAACGCAGGTGTAAGAATTGAAGCCTTAGAATCGTCTCGCTCCCTATTAGTGAGAAAATGAACCGCAGCAGATCCTCGATAGAAGCTGTTAAAAAACACGAGGTTGCCGAATATCTTTTTGAGCCTCTTTTGAGATTGAGCTCTCTCGGTCATACTTCCGCGCGGAATGATGATGTATGGTATTTTTTTTCGCTTAAGCTCAAAGACTGTCTTATCGAATGGAAACTCATAGAAGCCTTCATAGACAACAAGATCTGGGTTGTTGAAGGGTTCTGGAAGCGCTGAGATGGAGCCGTCAGGGTATTCGTCAAGGGTGTGGCAAGGAACAGCGCCCGTCTTCCATTCATCTCTGCAAACATAATTCAGGTTATACCAAAAAACGTTGTCAACAGCAGCCTGTGCGTTAACCTGCTTTGGAACGCTATTGCTTGGGCCTGTAGACAGGCGACCGCTGAGCTTTGAAATAAAAACGATATTCATGCGTATTCCTATATGGTTTCCAGCAATTCGGCAAGCTCTCGATAAGTTCTGCTCCTATCAAATAACTCCTCGGCACATTTTCTAGAATTAACACCCATCTTGGTCCTAAGATCGTCATTATTGACAAGGAGACTTAAGGCTTTGGCTGTTTCCTCCACGGATCCACAGGAGCAGTTCACACCCATGGAGTAGCATTCAACAAGATTGCGATATTCGGGGCTTTCTTGGGTATTGATAACCGGAACGCCAGCTGCGGCATAGTCGGCATGTTTATTAATAATGCTGCCAGCAGAACCCTTCTTAATGGGATTGATGGCTATATCAGAAGCACTCAGGAGCCTACACATATCACCATATGGGAGCCTGCCCGTAAACCTGCAGTCAATCCCAGTCTCGCTTGCATGTTCCTTGAACTGCGCCTCGTAAGGGCCACTACCCATGACAAGAAAACGAATCCTACGCTCGGTACGATCTTGAGCAATGCGTACAGCATCTATTGCGAGATCCAAGTCATAGCTATTACCCAAAGTTCCACAATAGGCAAGCGTGATGGCACCGTGATTACAGGCATTACCTCCGGTCGAAACATACGAATCGAACTCAGAAAGATCGGTCCCTAGATACACTATTTTCTTAATTGCAGCCTTGGAATTGGCTAAAGAAGCTCTTCGCATATAAGTTTCAGACACAGCAATAATGGCATCAGCGGAAGAGTAAGCCTTGTCAGCAAGATTTTTAAATGGAATAAATGCTAGGCTGCTAATAATTGGAACGTTAAACGCCATAGCAAATGCCTCGGGCCATAGGTCTTGAACGTCCAAAACGAAACGACAGCCAATCTCTTTACAGTACTCGCCGACCTTAGCAGGAGCAGTCAGCGAGGGTATGGCGCAGTAGATAAGGTCAGGCTTCTTACGACTCCGTAGATACTCAAGGACGTTTGCACCCCATGTTTGATGGCTAAAGAACCTCTGTGGTGAAATGTTCTTGGAATAGCCAGGCTCATCAACAAGAGTGACCTTAAAAGGCAGATCAACAATTTCCGCAGCATATCTCTGCTTTTTCTCACTGTGTGAAAAACTACTCGTAATAAGTTCAACAGAATGGCGTTTGGATAGCAATTTGGAAAGATAAAGAAATCGATTGTTACCGTTTCCACTAAGGTTGCTGCAGAAATTCGAAATAATAACGATATCCATCGGCTTTATTCCTGACTCAATCTAACTATTCCGCTTCCTCGGTTCTCTTGAATTGTCTTGAGAAGAGCCTCACCAAGCCATGTCATCTCTTCGATACCGTACCTTTGGTCGCAAGGTACGCTTACTTCCCTCTCGTATAAGACCTCACTATTCGAATCAAGCATCGGAATCCGATGATCCCTCGGCCAGTGCGAAGGGCAGTAGATCCGTTTGAGGCCAAATTTGACCTGACTGTGTTTTTGTCAACGTCATCGGGCAACAGTAGGGGGACGAACAGGGGAACAAACGTGTTCGGCAATTGATCGAATAATAGATAATCGCCGAGGAATTGACGCAAACAGTTGTAATTCTCCCTACGTCTAGCAGCCAAGTAACATGAATTAAAGTGTCTAGCAGTTTGACTATCCTTTGGATCTCCCGCATAGACCCCGCAGGGCTCTAGCATTGAGTTTGCTTGAGAAAAAATCGCAAGATACTTTTTTTCTCCATCCTGCTCCATATACTTCTGTTTTTCGATGAATGCACAACGGCGAAGCTTCTCAAACTCACCAAGCCTGCCCGTAGGAGCTTCAGCAACAAAACCATCTCGGCTCCAAGCGTAACCGCCGGTCGCAATCCCCATCCACTTTCTTAGACTACCTACTACATAATCGCCGAGCCAAACATCTCGATTAAGAACAGAATGAGTGATGTCGTTGATCACGACACCCGAATAGTCGCCGGGGTACTCGGGCTCCTCAAAGCCAAAATAGGACATAACCAGCAGTACGTCACATCCCATAGCAAGAGAGAAATCGCGCTTAAGATCACCTTCTCGCATAAAGCTAACGGGATAAAAGGTCAACTTAAAGCCACGCTGGAAGAAGGGCTCAATCATGGACCCGCAACACCAGGAAGGAAGAGCTGCCGACGAAGCAGAAGGATTCTTTTTTAACAGATCATCGAGGACATGCGCAATGGCGGCGCGGCCCGAAACTAGCCAATGTATGTCAGCCGGAAATAATCCATTGTCATCGTCTACGAGCGGAGTCTCCCAGAACTCGCTCCCGATTTCTTTAATCACGCGACTTGGTTCCCCCTACCGCATTACTCCTAATTTCATGAAGAGAGCCCGGATGATTTTCGCCTTGACCAATATCACTGCGCCTTAAAACGACGATTACGGTTTGGATAATAATGAGCAAATCTGTTTTCAACGAAAGCTCGTCGACATACTCAAGGTCATACGAAAACTTTTCTTCCCATGAGATTGAGTTGCGACCCATCACTTGAGCCAAACCGGTCAGACCTGGTCTCACGTCATGTCTGTGATGTTCTTCAGGGGTGTAATAAGGAAGGTAAACTGTAGCAAGGGGTCGAGGCCCGACGAGGGACATATCGCCTTTAAGTATATTTATAAGCTCGGGGAGCTCATCAATACTCGTCGAACGCAAAGCCTTCCCAAACGGAGTAAGACGCTGAGAGTCAGGAAGGAGGTTGCCCTCTTCGTCGCGTCCGTCTGTCATGGTTCGAAACTTAAATAGCTTAAATAGTTCCTCTTCACCGGTCTCCGAATTCCTTCGGCCAGGCCTAATCTGTTTGAAGAGAATCGGCGAACCTAATTTCACCCTCACAAGCACGGCGGTTACAACAAGAATCGGACTAAGGACAACAAGAGCAACCACCGAAAGCAATATATCAAGCGCTCTCTTGACGAATCGCTCATAAATCGAGGGTGAATGACCCGTCACATTCGTCCTACTCAAAACAACGCCTAATCACTTCGATGATTACGTCCTGCTGCTCGGGAGTCATCTTGTTGTCGGAGGGCAGGCAGAGACCACGATGGAAGATGTCAGCGCCCACATCCAAAGGCAAGCCATCTGCGCCCGTTGCACCGCCGGAAATATACGCGTTGGTCTTAGCCCGGCCATTGCCCTCGCGCGTTACGAAAGCATTCATACGATAAATAGGCTGCATATGCATGGGTTTCCAGATGGGTCGGCCCTCGGCGTTAATGGCAGCAATAGCCTCAAGAATCTCGGTGGGGCAGCTCTTTCCAGGTTCGCTTACGTAAAGCGCCTCACTCTCGCCACGAACCTGTTTGCACATCGCATCGGGCTCAATCAGCATGCAAGAAAGCCAGAAGTTCGGCTCGCAAACGTTGGGGTCATAGGGATTCATACTCACCGGAAGGCCCTTGAAGCCCTCCTTGTAACGAGTGTAAATAGCCTTCTTTTGGGCAATATGCTCCTCCAGATATGGAATCTGCCACGCACAACACCGGCAATTACATTGCTCATGCGATAGTTATAAGCAAGCTCCTCATGCTGGTACCAAGGGGCAGCTTCACGAGACTGGGTCGACCATTTGCGCGTTTTATCGGCTGCCTCTTTGCTATCAGTTAAAAGCATGCCACCAGCGGAACCGGTAATGATCTTATTGCCGTTAAAGCTAATGGCGCTGATGTCACCAAACGTACCAGTCTGACGACCCTTATACGTGGCGCCAAGTGACTCAGCGGCATCCTCAACAAGGACAGCCCCGTGCGCATCACAAATTGAACGAAGCTCTTCGACTTTGCCAGGCGTTCCGTAAAGATGCGCCGCCACAACGACCTTTGAAGTCGGATGCAGTTCAAAGGCCTTCTCCAAGGCAATAGGATCCATGTTCCAGGTATCGCGCTCGGTATCGATAAATACAGGGACGCCACCCTCGTAAACAACTGGGTTCACCGTCGCGTCGAACGTCATATCGCTGCAAAGGACCTCATCACCGGGTTTAATTCCAGCGAGCTTCATGGCAAGATGCAGCGCTGAAGTACCACAAGAAAGGGCAACGGCATAGCCGCAACCAATCTTCTCGGCCATTTGGCGCTCGACTTCGTTGATATTCTCCCCTACCGTCGACATCCAGTTGGTCTCATATGCCTCGGTAATGTATTTGAGCTCATCGCCGTGCATAGTCGGCGAGCTAAGCCAAACTTTATTCTCGAAGGGTTTAATGTCCATCTTGGCTCCTTATCCCTAATCGTTAAACTGCGGATGATACGTAGGTACAACCTCGGCGAGAACAGACTTAACCGCATCGTTATCCTTGTCGACGCAATCATGAAGTTTCTCAAGCTTGTCTTTGATCTCTTCCATCTTGTCAGCCTCGGCTGTGGAGATGCGAATCTCGGAATGCTCGGTAGGCAGGAGCTGCTCGTTATCCATAAGGAGCTCCTCGTACATCTTTTCGCCAGGACGCAGGCCGACTTCTTTGATCTGGATATCTTTGCCAGGCTTAAGACCGCTCAGCGTAATAAGGTTGATGGCAAGGTCGTAAATCTTGACCGGCTCACCCATGTCCAGTACAAAAATCTCGCCGCCATGCGCCAAAGCGCCGGCAGTAATGACAAGCTTGCTGGCCTCCGGGATAGTCATGAAGTAACGCGTAATGTCCTTGTGCGTAATGGTGATAGGGCCACCCTCGCGAAGCTGACGCTTAAACAGCGGGATGACCGATCCATGACTACCCAGAACATTGCCAAAGCGAACAGCCGTAAAAATGGTCTTGCTGTTTGCCGCATAATACTGAACGATCATCTCGTCCATACGCTTGGTGGCACCCATTACGTTCGTGGGATTAACGGCCTTATCGGTAGAAATCTGCACATAGTGGCTGCACTGGTACTTATCGGCAAGGCGTACAACATTGAGCGTGCCAAAGACGTTATTCTCGATTGCCTCGCGGGCGTTGTGTTCCATAAGAGGAACGTGCTTGTGGGCTGCAGCGTGGAAAACAACTTGAGGATGGTACTTCTCAAAGACCCTGGTAATCGCTGGGAGATGCGTAATGGAGCCAATATAGACTTGAATATCGGTGCCTTGATCATGAGCGGTCTTGATGATGTCGTGATACAGCTCGTAGGTAGTGTTCTCGTAAATGTCGAACAACACGATTTGCGCCGGCTTTGCCGGAAGCAGCTGACGTACAAGCTCTGAGCCAATAGATCCGCCGCCGCCCGTGACCAAAATGCGCTTTCCGGTAACGTAGCCCATCTGGTTAAGGTCAAGCGACTTCTCCTCGCGAGAAAGCAAGTCGCTGATCTCGACCTCACGAAGGGCAACCCTGCCTACACCATCCTGCGGAATATCGCGGACATTGGGGAGCGTGAGGACCCTAAGACCCGTCTTCATGCACAGGTCATAGATACGCTGACGCTCTTCATGCGTGGCACTCGGAATTGCCACGACAATCTGTTCAGCCTCACAATCGTGCGCAATAGTAGGGATATCGGCGCAAGTACCGCAGACCTTAACGTCATGAATACGCTGATTTTGCTTATTGGGATCATCGTCAACAACGGCAACCGGATCACCGATCATATCGGGATCTCCGTTGAGCATACGTTTGATGGAAAGAGAGCCGGTCTCCCCTGCTCCTACGATGAGCGTACGCGGGAGATGCGCATCGGAATTGCTTTTAAAGCGCCAGAACTGGCTACCATAAATGGCGCGAATAGCAAAGCGGCCGCCACCGCAAATAATGAGGACGATAGCCCATGACATAACGTCCTCACGAAGGGTCATACCCTTGCCAAATAACACGCTAAAGATAATGTCGCCAATAACTGAGCCCACCGTCACGGCGGCAACAATACGTCCAGCCTCAGAAATGCTCGCATAGCGCCACAAACTGCTATACATATGGAAGAACCAAAAGACGACAACGTTAACAAGCGCAAGCACAAGAATAGCCGGACATGTGCCGGCTGCTCCGCTGAGTGTCGCCCAATGCTGCGTTCCCCACGATGCAACAAACACGGCAATAAAAGTTGCAGCAATGTCATACGCCATCAACGCATACGGTTCAAAGGCGCTCAGCTTCCCCTTTTGCTTTGCGCTCTTAGATTCGGTGTTCAAGATTCGCTCTTCTCTTCCCTATTGATCCCGTTATCCCCGCCCCCGAGGATCCTCCCTGTTCTGTACGGCAGTCGCCTTCAGCTAGGCGATCGCTTTTTAAGGTTTCGCTTTACGCGCTGCTCGGCTGAAAGCACGGCAAGGCCAACGCGCGTAGTCACGCGTCGGCCGCACAGGTCGAGCTCCAAATAAGCAGTGCTCTTGCGTCTGTTAATGGTTTTGATAAGGCCTTCGTGGCCCAGCAGCGGACCTGCCGTCACTACAACCTGGTCACCGTCTTTTAGGGCCTCGCTCATGGGCACTACGCGGTCTCCCCTATGCGTAAAGCTGCCAATAAGCTGGACCTCTTCTTTTGCCAGCGGCACAAACTGACCGTCCTGGGAAAGCACCCGGCAAAGTCGTCCATGCGCAGCAGATACTGTTGCACGGTGCGGGGATCTGCCGTGTCGCAGATAAGATAACCGGGAAAGAGCGGCTTGGTCGTATTGACCCATTCGCCGTGCACTTTAATCTCGGTTTGAAATTGGGGATAAAAGAGCTCCTGCATGGCGCTCGCCGGCACCATGTGCTCGATGCGCTCGCGCATTACGTCTTCGCGACCGTTAATGACCTGGATTACATACCACACAAGCACCACCCCCTTGCTGTCTTACGTGTGGCTCGCGGGGTTTGGGTATGGCTTCGTCAGGGCGCTTGTGCGCGAAGGCGCTCCATATTCAAACCCTGAGCCCAGTTAGACAAGCACGTGGCTCTGCCCCACCGTGAACGGTATGTATGAGTGCAGTTACTAGAGTCGCGGCCGTGTATCGCAAAAAGACCGCGACTCCAGCTGGCTGCGTGCGAACCAGTCAAGCGGGAACAAAACTGGACCGCACGCAAACAGCTGAAAACTACTACGCTTCGACACGCAAGCTATTAAATGCATCTTTGAATTACATCAATACAAATAAGAACGTCGCATGACTTCTTTATTGGAGCTCGTGGTGTTTCTGGCACCGCCGTTACGGCCGGATGCTGATCGACCCTGCGCTTTGTGGCTTGCTGGAGCCGTGAGCACAGTTGAACTCATGTAACGTTAGGTATCCTAGCACAAGCTGGTAGCGAAACTGATTTGGCTTGTGGTGGACAACATATCGTTCATTTAGTGTTCAAGGGGGTTGTTTTGGGATGTTGTTCACATTGGCGCAGGATATTGGGGTGCTAGCGAAGGTTATGGATGCTCCTGAAGCCCGAATTGACCAGCGAGGCGTACTGGTAATTGCGTTTGTCCAACAAACTATGTACAGACATGGGAAATAAATTGTGCAACTTTTTGTTGGCGTAGGTGGGGTTTGCAGCGCGTGGTGTTTTGGCATGAAAAAAGGCCTCGGAATTCCGAAGGCCTTTGCATTCACGATGGTGGAGACGAGGGGGATCGAACCCCTGACCTCTTGACTGCCAGTCAAGCGCTCTCCCAGCTGAGCTACGCCCCCGTGACGAGGAGATACTATAGGGGAATGTTTTGCTTGATGCAAGGGGGAATTTTGATTGATTGTCTTATCTTACGGGTTTTCCTGGAATGGGACTGAATTAGCTATTTTTGGCGGGTAAGAAAATAACTTGTTGGGTTTATTAGTTTTCTGGTTGAAGAATGTCTCCTACCATTTTGTTGAGTCAATGGTTGGATTTAAAGCGGAGCAACTCATTGCAGTTGTAGAATCTCTGGTTGAAATCGTCTTTGCCTGGGAGGACCGACCATGGCCGAGAAGTTCGCGTTCGACTACGTGAACGAGATTTTGGGTATCGTCAACTACGTGCGCGAAGTGCTACGCCCCGCCTACACTACTGGGACTGCTGAGCCGCATCTCGATCGCAACATCGCGAGCAGCAGCCTAACGATTGACCCACGCATCGACGTCCCGGGACAGCTCTTCGTGACCGAGCGCGACCGCGACGACGAGATGGTGGATGAGTTCATCGAACCGAGGACAGGTCCGAGAATCGACACAGAAACGGGCGAGGTGTTATGAGCATGACAGCAATTGCCGATTGGGAGCCCATGCCCTCTACGTGTTTAAAATGCAGCGACAACGAATACGGGTTCCCCGCCGTCGTCTGCCGTACGCCCAGCAGGCTTGTGGAAGAGTGCGAAAACGCCTTCGACGCAGGGCTGCTGCTCGCCGCTTTGACTCTCGTAGTGACCATCCCAGACGTATGCGCAAACATCGACGGGACGGATTACCGGAAATGGTGCGAGGAGTACCTGGGGCTCCCGAACGATGGGAGAAAAATGACCAATGCGCGCAAGGGCGAGAAGCGCCCAGATGAGATAAAAGAGGAGTTTGAGACGATAGAGAAGCGAGGCATCTTTACGGCATCGGATCTCTATCAGCTTCGCTGCGCGGTGATCCATGCGGGGTCGTCGGTCATCGAGGGAAGGGGCGAAGACTATAGCCCCTACAAAGCCATCGGGGTTTGCGTACAGGGCGATGCGCGCGGGATAATCGCGAGTTATGGGCATAAAGGAATCGGACATGGAAGCCAACAGGACTGCGAGTTCGATTGCGTCATCAAGCTTGAAGGGCTCATCTCTCTCATAGCAAAGGGTGTGTGCAAATTCGTCGAGGAAGACCCCGAGCGCGATCGAGAATACTCGACGGGGCAAGGACTTTCCCGCCAAGGCGTGGTGGACTTCAGGCCTTTAATCAAAAAGTAAAGTTGTTAAGCACGTGGTTGGATTTGCATATGAGCGGGTTGTTAGATAAGTGGTTGGATTAAACAGAATCCCGTTTACGGAAACAAACCGATCGTTTAACAACTTCCAACCACTGATTGTATATACCCTTTTTGGCTTTGCCAAAATTATCCAATTCAGCCCCGTCCCGATAAAACCCTCACGCCAGCAAATAACCGATCGCAACACCTTGGTGGACTTGGATCTTGGCCGTACCCCTGACGACGTTGCTGATGCCCGTGTCGGTTAGTAGACCTAACGAAGCGTGATCTAGCTCCCACTCTAGGCCGCGTTCGCTTACCACCGTCCCAGGGGCTATAGCAATGATAGAGAACGTCTTGTCCACGACGCCCTCGATGGTCCACGATTCGCCTTCATGCAGAATGCGGGCCGTGATCTCGTCCTCGGCAATCCAGACGGGGGCGTCTTTGTAGTTGGCTAGTAAGCCTAGGACGCTTAGGGCCATATCAGGGCGGCCGCCCGTGGCGCAGGTCGCAACCACTTCGGCACCTGGCCAGCGGCGTCGGACGGAATCGAGCGCCAGCGCCAGGTCGGTATAGTCTTTGTAGGGGTCGTGACGCTCAACTTCAAAGTCGGTGGCGGCATCGACCAACGCACGACCCGCGTCACTTACCGTGTCGGCATCCCCCACATACACGTCGCAGCTTAGTCCCGCACCCAGAAGGGCATCCAGGCCGCGGTCCACGGCAACAACGTAATCGCACTCCCCTGCTAGCCTACGCAACAGATCCGCGCTCGCCACCACGGGCGAGCCGCAGACCACTAATACCTTGCAAGCCACAGCCCTCGCCTAGCCCTCAAACGAAAGCACGCGGGCCAAGTCCAGGTCCTCGTAGCTGTCGATAAAGATATCGCAGTTGGCGCGCACATCGTCGCGCTTCATGCGGCCGTGCGGGTCATAGATGCCAACGCGCTTAAAGCCTGCGACCCCAGAGCTCTTTAGGCCAAAGACGGCGTCCTCAAACACCCACGCGCGCTCAAACTTGTGCCCGTGGCGCTCCTCTAGGCGGCGCAGCGCCAGCTCGTACACATCGGGGAACTGTTTGGAGCGTCCCGCCTCGCCCGTCGTGGTAACAAACTCCATGTAAGCGTCGAGCCCGGCACCAGCGAGCGCGGACTGCACCAACTCGGCCGGCGTGGACGTAGCCACACACATGGAAATTCCCGCCGCCTTCGCCTGCTCCAAAAATGCCAAGAGCCCCTCGCGCGGTGGCACCTTGGAGTAGCCATCGATCAGGATGTCGCTCAGCTCGCGATACAGCTCCTCGCCGTTCGCTCCAATGCCCCATGTGTCGTGGTAGGCCTGGCACTCGTCCTCGAGCGACAAATGCTCAAACTGGGCAAAATCGTCGACCGTGACGTCAACACCGTGGCGGTGCAATAACTCGGGCTGGGCATGGGCCCAAACGGGGGTGCTATTTACCAGCGTGCCGTCGCAATCGAAAATAAAAGCGACATTGTGGGCGGCGGTCTGGGACATAAACATACCTTTCGATGTCAAATGGTAAACAACCTGCTAAAAACGTTTTACCAAACGTCAAACTAACAATCTTGAAACCCTAATTGGTAAAACTGTCAAGAGTTTTACCATCGCAATTCTGCCAGTGGTCTAAACATGGCGCTCGCCGATTAAACACCGCCGCAAATCCACTTTTCTCCATAAAAGTAACGAACAGGTGTTATCGTATTTCGTGCCGAAAGTTCCACCGAGCACGCGAGGTGGAACGAATCATAGAACTATCGCCGTCCCCTCGATTCGTGCAGCCTTGGACCTTTCGCATCTAGTCACCAAGGCAACACGCTGCCGCGTCATGATGGGATCAAACGTGAGCGATACAAAGCTAAAGCCAGCAACCAAAAAGCCTGCTACCCGTAAAGCCGCCCCGCACGCACCGGAGCTCTCTAAGGACGATGTCTACCTGTTTGGCATTGGCATGTGGGAGCGCAGCTGGGAAAAGATGGGCGCGCACCCCGACACGCAGAACCGTACGCGCGGTTGGCGCTTTTGCGTTTGGGCGCCCGACGTAAAGAGCGTCCATGTCATTGGCGAATTTAACGACTGGAATGAGGAAGCCAACCCTCTGGTGCCCGTGCATACGAGCGCTATTTGGGAAGGCTTTATTCCTGGCGCCGAGCAGGGTCAGCTCTATAAGTACCTTATCGAGACCAACGAGGGCGAAAAGCTCTACAAGGCCGATCCGTACGCCTTTAAGGCCGAGTGCCTCCGGGAACGGCCAGCGTGCTGTGGACCCTCGATGGCTACCAGTGGAACGACGCGGCTTGGCTCAAGCGCCGCGCCAGCCATAACCACATGTCGCAGCCCCTTAACATCTACGAGGTACATATTGGCTCGTGGAAGCGCCACGGCGACGCGCCGCAGGGCGAGCCCGACGAGTACGGCAACTACCCCGGCCCCATGGATCCCTTCCCCGCACAGCGCGGCGAGTTCTACACCTACGACGACCTGTCGGTTGAGCTCGTGGACTACGTGCGCGACATGGGCTATACGCATATCGAGGTCATGCCGCTTATGGAGCATCCCTTCGATGGCTCCTGGGGCTACCAGACGACCGGCTACTATGCCGCCACGTCGCGCTACGGCAACCCGCAGCAGCTCATGCACTTTATCGATGCATGCCACGAGGCGGGTATTGGCGTGATCATGGACTGGGTGCCCGGCGGTTTTTGCGCCGACTCCCACGGCCTTGCCACCTTTAACGGCCACATGCTGTTTGAGCACGAGATTCACCCCAACTGGGGCACGCACAAGTTTGACTTCGCCCGCGGCGAGGTCCGCTCCTTCCTGGTCTCCAACGTGCTGTACTGGCTCGAGAACTTCCACGTGGACGGCATTCGCATGGACGGCGTGTCCAGCATGCTGTACCTCAACTTTGGCATTGACGATCCCGGCCAAAAGAAGTTCAACAAGTACGGTACCGAGGAGGACCTGGACGCCAGCGCGTTTATCCGCCAGGTCAACTGCGCCGTGGAGGCACACTACCCCGACGTGATGATGATGGCCGAGGAGTCCACCGCGTGGCCGCTCGTGACCTATCCGCCGCAGGACGGCGGCCTGGGCTTCCACTACAAGTGGGACATGGGCTGGATGAATGACACCCTGCACTACATGCAGACCGATTTTCCGTGGCGCCCCGGCAACCACGGACTGCTCACGTTCTCCATCATGTACGCCTTTACCGAGAACTTTATCTGCCCGCTGAGCCACGACGAGGTCGTGCATGGCAAGTGCTCGCTGATCGGCCGCATGCCGGGCGACTGGTGGCGCCAGTTTGCCGGCCTGCGCACGCTTGCCTTCTACCAGATGACGCACCCCGGTGCCAAGCTCAGCTTTATGGGCAACGAGATCGGCCAGTTTATCGAGTGGCGCTACTACGAGTCCATCCAGTGGTTCCTGACCGAGGAGTACGAGACTCACCGTCATCATCAGGCGTTTATCAAGGCACTCAACCACTTGTACACCGCCGAGCCCGCCCTGTACGAGCGCGGCTACACCGACGACGGCTTTACCTGGATCGATGCGGACAACTCCAAGCAGTCCATCGTGAGCTTTGTGCGTCAGGGCGAGGACGTCGACGACGATCTGGTGATCCTGATCAACTTTGACCCGGCGAGCTACGAGAGTTTCCGCGTGGGCGTGCCGCGCGAGGGTGACTGGGAGGTCATCTTCGATTCCGACCGTCCCGAGTTTGGCGGCAGCGGTTATGCCGGCGAAGAGCCCTACACCTGCTCGAGCGAGCCCTATCCCTGGAACGGCAGATGGACTCCATTGAGATTAAGGTGCCCGGTCTGGCAGGCGTGGTGCTTAAGCGCCGCGGTCCCAGCAGCTATAAGCCGCCCGTGGTCGAGGAGCCCAAGGCTGCGCCCAAAAAGCGTATGTCTCGGTGAAGCCCAAGCCTGCGGCTGCTAAGAAGGCTCCGGCTAAGGCCAAGGCTACGACGACCAAGGCCAAGGCTGCCGCAAAGCCCGCTGCTAAGGCCGCAGCCAAGAAACCGGCTGCCAAAAAGGCCGCTATCAAGACCAAGTCTGCTTCTGTTAAGCCGTCTGCCAAGGATGCGTAACAAAACCGTTACAGCTGTAATTACCCGCCCCGACGAGGCGTAGGATAAAAGTCATAACCGTTCCGGGAGAAACATCCCCGGGGGGAAAGGAACGTATGAATAAGATCTTCGACAACAAGCAGGAGTTTACCGAGCTCTATCGCGATGCCGTCATGAGCATCAGCGGCAAGAGCGTCGAGGCCGCCAGCGACCTGGACCGCTTTAATGCCCTAGCCAAGCTCGTGGCCGAGAAGGCACGCACCGTTGCCACCAAGAGCGACGCCCGTGCGGTGTCCGAGGGCAAAAAGCGTGTGTACTACTTCTCGATCGAGTTTTTGATCGGCCGCCTGCTCGACAACTACCTGCTCAACTTTGGCGTGCGCGACATGGTCGCCGAGGCGCTCGACGACATGGGCTTCGACCTGTCCGTCATCGAGAACCAGGAGCCCGATCCGGCTCTGGGCAACGGTGGCCTGGGCCGTCTGGCCGCATGCTTCCTGGATTCCATGGCAGCCGAGGGCATTGCCGGCTACGGCAACGGCATGCGCTACCGCTACGGCCTGTTTAAGCAGGAGATTGTCAACGGCAGCCAGGTCGAGGCCACCGACGAGTGGCTCACCCACGGCTATCCCTGGGAGGTCCGTCGTCAGGACAAGGCCGTGACCATCAAGTTTGGTGGCCGCGTCGAGGGCTTTGAGGAGAACGGCCGCACGTTCTACCGCACGGTGGACACGCAGGACATCCTGGCCGTCCCTTATGACATCCCCGTCGTGGGCTATGCCGGCGAGACCGTCAACAAGCTGCGCGTCTGGGCTGCCGAGCCGGTCGAGGAGCACTTCGATCTGGAGGCCTTCAACCGTGGCGACTATGCCCTGGCCGATGCCGAGCGCGCCGAGGCCGAGGCCATCAGTGCCATCCTCTACCCCAACGACGCTGGCGAGCACGGCCGTCTGCTGCGTCTGAAGCAGGAGTACCTGTTTGTCTCGGCTGGCATCTACAGCCTGCTCGACACCTTTGAGAAGGAGCACGGCGCTAACTGGGAGCTGCTGCCGCAGTTTGTGGCCATCCACACCAACGACACGCACCCCGCCATGTGCGGCCCCGAGCTCATGCGCATCCTCATCGACGAGAAGAAGCTCGAGTGGGACGATGCCTGGAACATCGTGACGCAGGTCGTGAGCTATACCAACCACACCATCCTGCCTGAGGCTCTGGAGAAGTGGCCCATCGGCACGTTCTCCAAGCTCCTCCCCCGCGTGTACCAGATTATCGACGAGATCAGCCGTCGTTGGCACGAGTCGTTCGACACAACGCAGGAGGCTGGCAGGAGCGTCTGCGCCAGACCGCCATTCTGTGGGACGGCGAGATTCGCATGGCCAACCTGTCTGTGATCTGCAGCCACAGTGTCAACGGCGTGGCAAAGATCCACTCCGACATCATCAAGAACATCGTGCTCAAGGACTTCTATGCCCTGACGCCCGAGAAGTTCAACAACAAGACCAACGGCATCTCGCACCGTCGCTTCTTTGCCGAGGCCAACCCCACCTACGCCAAGCTCGTGACCGAGGCCATTGGCGACGGCTGGCTGAAGGACGCCTTTGAGCTGGAGAAGCTTAAGGAGTTTAAAGATGACACCGAGTTCCTCAAGGCCGTGGGTGCCTCCAAGCGAGCCAACAAGGAGCGCCTGGCCGCCTACGTTAAGGCCGAGACCGGTCTGGTCATTGACCCCAACACCGTCTTCGATGTCCAGGTGAAGCGCTTCCACGCCTACAAGCGCCAGCTCATGAACATCATGAAGGTGATGGACATCTACAACCGTCGCATCGCCGATCCCAACTTCCACGTGACGCCGACGACCTTTATCTTTAGCGGCAAGGCTGCCTCGAGCTACACCTTTGCCAAGGAGACCATCCGCCTCATCAACTCCGTTGCCGACGTCATCAACAACGACGCCCGCGTCAACGAGGTCATGAAGGTCTGCTTTATCCCCAACTTCCGCGTGAGCAACGCCCAGCTCATCTACCCTGCCGCCGAGATCTCGGAGCAGATCTCCACGGCCGGCAAGGAGGCCTCGGGTACGTCCAACATGAAGCTCATGATGAACGGCGCCATTACGCTGGGCACCCTCGACGGCGCCAACATCGAGATCGCCGACCTGGCCGGCCGCGAGAACGAGGCCATCTTTGGCCTGACCGCTCCCGAGGTCGAGCAGCTCTGGGCATCCAACAGCTACTTTGCGTGGGACACCCTCAACGGCGACCGCGAGCGTCTGGGCCGCGTTATGGACGAGCTCAAGGACAACACCTTTGCGGGTCTTTCGGGCAACTTCGAGAGCATCTACAACGAGCTCATGAACAACAACGATCCCGATCTGGTCATGGCAGACTTCCGCAGCTACGTCGACGCCTGGGAGAAGCTCACGAACAGCTACGGCGACCAGGAGACCTGGAACCGCAAGGCCCTGCTCAACACCGCCTCCTCGGGCTGGTTCTCGAGCGACCGCACCATTCGCGAGTACCGCGACGAGATCTGGCACGCGTAAAGGCGCGCGAGCTCCCTTTGCCGTACGGCATTACTCGACGGGCGTGACAGAGCGCCGCGCCCGTCGCTAATGGGTTTAGGAACATCGATGACAGAAGGAGAAATCGATGAGTAAGAAAGAATGCATCGCGATGCTCCTCGCAGGAGGACAGGGCAGCCGATTGGGGGCACTCACCCAAAAGATCGCTAAGCCGGCGGTTAGCTTTGGTGGCAAGTTCCGCATTATCGACTTTTCGCTGTCCAACTGCTCCAACTCGGGCATCGACACGGTGGGCGTTCTGACGCAGTACCGTCCCTACCTGCTGCATGCCTACGTGGGATCCGGCGAGGCGTGGGATCTGGACAGCCGCGACGGCGGCGTGTCGATCCTGCCGCCGTACGAGACGCAGACCGGCGGCGCCTGGTATGCGGGCACGGCCGACGCCATTACGCAGAACCTCGACTACATCAAGGCCAACGACCCCAAGTACGTCCTGATTCTTTCGGGCGATCACCTGTATCGCATGGACTACCGCAAGATGCTCAAGACGCATATTGAGAACAACGCCGACCTCACGGTGAGCGTTATGCCCGTGCCGTGGGAGGAGGCCAGCCGCTTTGGCATCCTGACCACCGATCCCGAGGACGGCCGCATCACCAAGTTCACCGAGAAGCCCGAGAAGCCCGATTCGAACCTCGCGTCCATGGGCATCTACATCTTCTCGGCCGACGTGCTGATCGAGGCGCTCGAGGAGGACGCTCTGGACCAGCGCTCGAGCCACGACTTTGGCAAGGACATCATCCCCAAGCTGCTCGGTGAGAACAAGCGCCTGTACAGCTACGAGTTCCACGGCTTTTGGAAGGACGTCGGCACTATCGCCAGCTTCCACGAGACCTCGATGGACCTGCTGGGCAACAACCCCGAGTTCGATCTGTTCGACAAGAACTTCCCCATCATGTCCAACATCACCACGCGTCCGCCGCACTACATTGGCCCGGACGGCCGCCTGGACGACTGCCTGGTCTCCAACGGCTGCAAGATCTACGGCACCGCTCGCCACTCGATCCTTTCGACCGATGTCATCATCGAGGAGCGCGCCGTGGTCGAAGACTCTGTGCTGCTGCCGGGTGCGCACGTTAAGAGCGGCGCGCACATCTGCCGCGCTATTTTGGGCGAGAACTCCACGGTCGAAGAGGGCGTGAAGCTCGGCTCTGTCGATACCACCAAGGATACGGCCGTCGTTGGAAATGACGTCGTTATCGGGAAGGGGGAATGATCCGATGATCAATCGCAAGGCCATCGGTTACATCACCGCTAACTACTCTTCGACCTACGGCAGCGTCCTGCTCAAGGACCGCCCCATCGCGTCCGTTCCGTTTTTGGGCCGCTACCGCCTGATCGACTTCCCGCTGTCCAACATGATGAATGCCGGGATTAAGACCGTCGGTGTCGTCATGCCGGGCAACTACCGCTCGCTGATCGACACGTGGGCTCTGGCAAGGACTGGGGCCTGGACCGCAAGAAGGGCGGCCTGTTCATGGTGCCCGGCAACGCATATGGCACCACCAAGGGCGGCATGCGCTTCCTGCTGCGCGACATCATCTCCAACAAGACGCTGTTCCAGCGCTCGGAGAAGCCTATGTCGTGATGATGGGCACCAACATCATCTTTAACATGGACCTCAACACCATCATCGAGGCGCACGAGAAATCCGGTGCCCAGATGACCGTGGTGTACTGCAAGGCCACGCGCAATGTTGATGACGAGACCAAGCTCGATATTAACGAGAACGGTCGTCTGACGGGCGTGAGCGCCGGCGTTGTGTACGGCGACAACGCGTCTATGGACTGCTGCATCGTCAACCGCGAGACGCTGCTCGAGATCATCGACCACTACCAGGCCGCCGACTATCTGGACCTGCTCGAGGCGCTCCAGGGCGACTTTGGCAACATCGACGTGTGCAGCTACGAGTACAAGGGCGAGGTCGTGGGCGTGTTTAGCGAGAAGTCGCTGTATCGCCGCAGCATGGACCTGCTCGACCAGACCGTCGCCGACCAGCTCTTTGACCCCGAGCGCCCGATCCTGACCAAGGCTCACGACGTGCCGCCTTCGCGCTATGCGACCGGCAGCCACGCGTGCAACTCGATCATCTCAGCCGGCTGCATCATCAAGGGCACCGTGCGCAATTCGATCCTGTCGCGTGGCGTCGTGGTCGAGGAAGGCGCTTCGGTGACCAACTCGATCATCAACCAGAGCTGCATCATCAAGAGCGGCGCCCGCGTCGAGAATGCCATTCTGGACAAGAACAACGTGGTCCCCACCAACACCGAGCTTCGCGGCACGCCCGAGAACATCCTGGTGCTGGGCAAGGCTCCGTTAACTTCTGACACCACCATCGTACGTTAACGTTGGCACCGCAACATCGCTCGTAACATGTAGAATAGCCGCCCGGTTAGCGCCAGGCGGCTATTCTCGAATTGCAACATGGGAGACAATATGGCTGATTCCAGCAAAAAGATGCAGATCGTGTTTGCCTCGGCCGAGTGCGCACCGTTTGTAAAGACCGGTGGCCTGGGTGACGTGGCAGGTTCGCTGCCTGCGGCGCTTGTGCGCGCCGGCGCCGAAGTTATCGTGATGGTGCCCAAGTACGCCACCATCAAGGATGAGTACAAGGCACAGATGGAGCACTTCTTCGATTTTTACGTGAGCCTGGGCTGGCGCAATGAGTACTGCGGGCTCGAGAAGATCGAGCACGACGGCGTCACCTATATGTTCATCGACAACGAGCGCTACTTTGCGCGCGACTATCCGTACGGCTTCTTTGATGACGGCGAGCGCTTTGCGTTTTTCTCCAAGGCCATCACCGAGAGCCTGCAGCACCTGCGGCCGGCTTTGAGTGCGACATCCTGCACTGCAATGACTGGCAGACGGCACTTGCGCCCGTGTTTTTGCGCGAGTTTTACCAGGGCCTGCCGCTGTATGACCGCGTCAAGACCGTGTTCTCGATCCACAACGTGGCGTTCCAGGGCCAGTTTAGCGACACCGTGATGGAGGACATCCTGGGTGTGGCACACATTCCGGCGGCCGCTTCGCAGCTGCGTTGCGACGCCTGCAGCATCAACTACATGCTGGGCGCCCTGCGCTACGCCGACGCCATCACCACGGTGAGCCCCACCTATGCCAGCGAGATCCAGACGCCCGAGTTTGGCGAGGGCCTGGACGGCGTGCTGCGCGAGCGCTCCTATGCGCTGCAGGGCATTTTGAATGGCATCGACGTCGCGGGCTTTGACCCGGCGACCGACAAGCGCATTGCCGCCAACTACACGGTCGACGACCGCGCGGGCAAGGCCGTGTGCAAGGCCAGGCTGCAGGAGGAGCTGGGGCTCGAGGTTCGTGACGATCGTCCGCTCATGGTAATGGTCACGCGCCTGACGCGCCAGAAGGGCATGGACCTGGTCATGTACGCGCTCGACCGCATTTTGGCCGGCGGCGTGCAGGTGGCGGTGCTGGGCACCGGCGACCGCGACTACGAGGACGGTCTACGCTACTTCCAGGGCAAGTACCCCGGCACCATGGCCGCACGCATTGAGTTCGATCCGGCGCTGTCACAGCGCATGTATGCTGCCGCCGACATGTTCCTGATGCCTTCGAAGTTTGAGCCCTGCGGCCTGTCGCAGATCATCGCCATGCGCTACGGCACCCTGCCCATCGTGCGCGAGACCGGTGGTCTGAAGGACACCGTGATCCCGTATAACGAGTTTACCGGCGAGGGCACAGGCTTCTCGTTTAGTAACTTTAACGGCGACGAGATGGGCGACGCCGTGTTCCGTGCGGCACGCCTGTTCTGGGACAACCGCGATGCCTGGAACCAGCTGGTCACGCAGGCCATGAGCCAGGACTTTAGCTGGACGCGCTCGGCCGACAAGTATCTGGACCTGTACTTCTTTATGCATCCGGAGATTGAGAGGCCAGCGGCTGTTGTCGACGAGCCTGAGGCTGTTGCTGAGCCGGTGGCCGCCGAGGAGCCCAAGGCCGAGGAGAAGTCTGTTGAGGCTGAGCCCGCAAAGGCCGAGCCTGAGGTGAAGGCTGAGGTTGCTCCCAAGGCAGAGGTCGAGGTCAAGCCTGCTGTAAAGCCCGCAGCTAAGAAGACCGCGACTCGTAAGACGACGGCGAAGAAGGCCACGACCACGAAGGCCGCTGCGAGCAAGACCACCGCTGCCAAGACAACGACCGCGCGCAAGCGCACGACCGCCGCTGCCAAGAAGGCCGCCGAGGCCGAGGCTGCTCCCGAGGTAAAGGCCGAGGTCGCTGAGGCCAAACCGGCCGCCAAGGCTCCGGCAAAGACCGCTGCCAAAAAGACGACCACGACTGCCAAGAAGGCAACAGCTGCCAAGAAGACCACGGCAACGAAGTCGACGACCGCCAAGGCTACTGCGACCAAGGTCGCTCCGAAGGCTGCCGCAAAGCCCGCCGTCAAGGTCGAGGAGACGCCTGCCGAGCCCAAGGCCGAAGCAGCTGTCGAGGCCAAGCCGACCGCCAAGACCACCACGCGCAAGCGCACTGCAACGACGGCCAAAAAGACCACGACCAAGGCTGCTGCTCCCAAGGCGGAGGCTAAGGCCGAGGCCAAACCCGCAGTAAAGGCCAAGCCTGCGCCGAAGGCCGCCGAGGTCAAGCCCGCTGCCGCCAAAGAGGAGCCCAAGGCCGAGGTAAAGGCCAAGCCCGAGCCCGCTAAGAAGGCCCCGGTCTCCCCCGTCGCCGCGACCGAGGAAAAGGCTCCGACCAAGAAGACCTCCGTCCGCAAGGCAACGGCCACCCGCAAGCGCCGCTAGCATACAGACGATTCAAAACCTCATCAAACCCTAAGCAAGGGGCGCTCCAACCGGGCGCCCCTTCTCTGTAGGTAGTGGTAAAACGATTTTCTAGGACAACCGTTCGCCGATGGTAAACGGATGTTGTTTATACAGCCTGTGTACAAAAGATATACTTACAACTTGTGCGTAAAGCCATGGCCCGCAGGCCGTGATTCTATTGAACTGGACCGTATTATGAGATTGATTCACAACAGCCGTCTGCCGCAGTTTCGCACTCCGTTTGGCGCTGTGACCACAGGAACTACCCTTTCGCTCTCCGTGATTCTGGAGGATGCCGATCCCAACCAGGCAACGCTTACGTTGCGTACCTGGGTCGATGAGATCGGTGAGTCTCGGTATCCCATGACGCACGAAGGCGACGGCATATTTACCGTAGAGCTTGAGTGTGCCGAGCCCTGTCTTATCTGGTACAGCTTTATCTGCAATATCGAGGGCCAGCCCGAGGTTCGTCTGGGCGCACCGCAAGGCCGCACCGGTGGCGAGGGCGTAACTTACGACTACGCCGAGGTTCCGTCCTTCCAGATTACCGTCTATAAGCACCGCGAGAACCGCCCCGCCTGGTACGAGCGCGGCATGGTCTACCAGATCTTCCCCGATCGCTACGCCCGAGATGAAAACTGGCGCGAGCGCACGCTGGCCGAAGTCGAAAAACCGCGCAACGGAATCCAGCGCCGCATGATCGAGGACTGGAACGAGCCGCCCGTATACGAGCGCGCCGAGGACGGCTCCATCAAGACCTGGGACTTCTACGGCGGCTCGCTCAAGGGCATCCAAAATGACCTGCCCCGCATCGCGGAGCTGGGCTTTACGGCCATCTACCTCAACCCCATCTTTGAGGCCGCGAGCAACCACCGCTACGACACGGCCGATTACACCAAGATCGACCCAATCCTGGGCACCGAGCAGGACTTTACCGAGCTGTGCCAGGCAGCCGAGAAGCTGGGCATTTCCATCATCCTAGACGGCGTCTTTAACCATACGGGTGACGACTCCATCTATTTCAACCGCTATGGCAACTACCCCGGCGTGGGCGCGTGGCAGAGCGAGAATTCGCCGTGGCGCGATGCGTTTTATTTCCACGAGGACGGCTCGTACGACTGCTGGTGGGGCGTGGGTAACATGCCCGCCATCAATGAGAGCTCCGAGCTGGTACGCGAGCGGCTCCTGGGCAAGGACGGCGTGATCCGTAAATGGCTACGTGCCGGCGCTCATGGCTGGCGCCTGGACGTCGCTGACGAGCTTTCCGACGACTTCCTGGCCGAGATCAAGAAGGCCGTACTTGACGAAAAGCCTGACGCACTGTTGCTCGGCGAAGTCTGGGAAGACGCCTCCAACAAGATTAGCTACGGCCATCTGCGTCGCTATCTACAGGGCTCCGAGTTGGACTCTGCTATGGATTACCCCTTCCGCGACATGGTCATCGGCTTTTTGATGGGCTACAAGAACGCCTACCAGGCAGCCGAGGATATCGAAACCCTGCGCGAGAACTATCCCCGTGAGGCCCTGTCCTGCGCACTTAATCTGCTTTCGAGCCACGACCGTCCGCGCATTATCTCGGTGCTCGGCGGCGGCCCCGACGAGTCGCAGCTGCCCGAGTGCGAGCGCAGCAAATGGCGCCTGGACGAGAACTCGATGGGCCTAGCCAAGAGCCGTTTTTGGCTCGCCACGCTCATGCAGATGACCTTCCCCGGCGTGCCTTCGATCTACTACGGCGACGAATACGGCCTGGAGGGTCTAACCGATCCGGGCAACCGCCGCACCCTGCCGACCAAGGACCAACTGCACGACTTCGACACGCTGGCTATTGTCAAAAACGCCTCCGCCGTACGCCGCGCACTGCCGTTTATGATCGACGGCGAGATCAAGGCCTTCGCGCTCAACGACGAGGTGCTGGCATACAACCGCACGGGCAAGGATGGCGAGTCCGCGACGGTTATCATCAACCGCAGCCTGCGCAATTCGCATCGCGTGACCATTCCAGCGCTCGGCGAATGCGCGAGCGATGTGATTAGCGGTCACGAGTGCGAGATCCACAACGGTACGGTCACGCTCGATCTGTATCCGCTGGGCTCGTCGATTATCTATCACCATGCAGAGCAGCGCCTGCAGGAGCCGCTCGATCACGGCGCGGGTGTTGTGTGCCATATCACCTCGGTGCCCACCGACGACGGCAAGCCCGGTACAATCGGCGCGCCCACGCGTCGCTTTATCGACCATCTGGCCGCCATGGGCATGCGCTACTGGCAGGTTCTCCCCGTCAACCCCACGGACTTCTTCCGCTCTCCTTACGCCGGTCCTTCGGCCTTTGCAGGCAATATCGACCTACTGCCCGAGAGCCACGAGGAGCTTGCCGCCGACTTTGAGACTTGGAAGGCCCGCGGCGGCGAGGATGCCGATCCGCTGTACACCGCGTTTAAACATCGAAATGCCGATTGGCTCGAGAAATACTGCGTCTACATGGCCGTTAAGAAGTACTTTGAGGGCGAGTCGCGCCACGATTGGCCGGCAGATGTCGCGCGCTACAACGAGCATCTGATCGACGACAAGCGCTTCCACGACGAGGCCGAGCTTCAGGCGTACATGCAGTACCGCTTTGACCTGGCTTGGTGCGAGCTCATGAACTATGCACACAAGAAGGGCATCGAGGTCATCGGCGATATTCCTATGTACGTGTCCGACGATTCGGCAGATGCGTGGAGCGAACCCGAGAACTTCTGGCTGTCCGATACCGGCAAGGCAATCGAGATCTCCGGTGCGCCACCCGACAACTTTGCACCCGAGGGTCAGGTGTGGGGCAACCCGACGTTCCGCTGGGACCACATGAAGCAGAACGGCTATAGCTGGTGGATGGATCGCCTGCGTCGCGCGTTCTCGCTCTACGACCGCGTGCGTCTGGATCACTTCCTGGGATTCCACAGCTACTTTAGCATTCCCGCCGGCAAGGCCTGCGCCGACGGCCGCTGGCTTGCGGGTCCGGGCAAGGACCTGTTCCAGACCGCCTATGACGAGCTGGGGCCGCTCAACTTTATCGCCGAGGACCTGGGCTACCTGACGCCCGGCGTTCGCGCCATGGCTTCGACTTGCGGCTTCCCCGGTATGGACGTACTGGAGTTTAGCGATTACGACGTTCGTTGCGGCGTGCACCCTACGCCCGGCAAGATCCTGTACACATCGACGCATGACACGTCGACGCTCGCGGGTTGGTGCACGCGCTCCTTTGCGGGCGGCGACGAGCCGAGCGGTGTTGAGGTGGCAGCCAAGCTGATGAGCGACGCGCTGACAAGCGACGCCCCCCTGGTGATGATGCCGCTGCAGGACGTGCTGGGGCTTGGCGACGACACGCGCATGAACGTACCGGGCGTGGCCACGGGCAACTGGACCTGGCAGGCTGACGAGGCCGACGTTGCGGCCGCTGAGGGCAAAACCGCACAGCTCCTGCGCAACACGCATAGATTCTGGGGCGAAGCGTGATAAAACGCCCGATATAGGGTACAGTTACAGACGTTTGAATTTATGCGGGCAGAGTGATCTGCCCGCTTTGTGCTGAAAAGGAAGTATTATGGCGCGCTACGATTACAAGTGCTCGAGCTGCGGCAACGTGTTTGAGGTTGAGCATCCCATGTCCGAGAGTCCCGAGGTCGTGTGCCCCAGCTGCGGCGCTCCGGCATCCAAGACGTTCTCGGCCAGCGGCATCAAGTTCGACGGCAGCGGTTTCTACAACACCGACCAGCGCAGCGGCGGCTCCAGCACCAGCGCCACCAGCGGCTGCTGCGCCAACTGCCCGCACAGCCACTAGAAACAACGCGGCCCCGCGATCAACACCGATCGCGGGGCCGCTTCTTTAGCTAACCAGGTTTCCTTATGAGTTGCGGTGGAATAAGGACTATTTGGCGGGTAGAAGCGGCTTTTCAATCCCTATTTCACCGCAACTTAGTAGTTACTTACGGACTAGTCTGGCGCAGAAGTGGCCGTCGTAGGAATCGGCGTTTACGGGAACGCTTTGGAAGAGGCCTCGATCGTTCTGGCGTACGGAGACGAGCTTCTTGGCCTGCTCGAAGTCGGGCAGTTGCAGAATCTGTGCCTCGGAAAGCGGCGCCACGCTAAAGCCGGCACCCTCGGGAGAAGCAAGGAACGCGTCCACAACCTGCGTGTTCTCTTCATCAAAAACCGAGCAGGTGGCATAGATAAGCTCACCGCCGGCAGCCACGCGCGCGGCGGCTTCCTTGAGCATCGTCAGCTGCAGTTTGGGCAGCTCAACCGCCACATCCTTTTCGGTCAGGCGCCACGGGATCTCGGGATGACGACGCATGGTTCCGGTGCCAGAGCACGGTGCATCGATAAAGATCGTGTCGAACTTAACCGGCTTGCCAAGCATGGCATCAAACGATGTGAGCACCTCATCAAGCTCGCACGCATCACCCGAAACCGTACGAACGCCCTGAATACCGGCCTTATGCAGGCGAGCGAGATTCAGATCGCACTTGCGATCATGAAGATCGAGCGCCGTATGCTGACGCTCATATCCCGCGCGCTTGGCCTGGCACATCATCACATAGGTCTTGGTGCCACGACCGGCACCAATTTCAAGGCAGCTTCCAGGGCGAGTGGCAGCTGTGGCGATGAGCTGGGCGTTGAGATCAGATGCCACCGCGGCAGCACGCTCAAACACACCCGAAGCAACGGCAACCTGGGCATCAACCGGGGCATGGCAGCCCGGGAAGACAGGCGCGACGAGCTGCGAGATATGCGGATCGAGCTTAGTCGCAAAGGCGTTCTCATGCAGGGCCAGCGGTGCGGGGGCCAGATTGCCGGCAAAGTTCAGCGCGCCCTCGGGCGTATCGAAAGAGGCCATAATGCGAGCGCACAGCCAGAGCGGCAGGCCCATCAGGCGAGATAGGCGAACCAAGCGGCGCTCGGACTCATCGGCATTGGCTGCGGTGGCAAAGTCCTCAACATTGTCAGCAACCTTATGCAGCACGGCGTTCGCCAGACCGGCAGCGGACTTGGCACCACTGCGAACGAGCTCAACACCCTGACTTACGGCGACGCGGCCAGGCGTATGCAAATAGAGCATCTCGAGGCCGAGATACGAAGCGCCATGCGAACACGCGGCGCAACCTTTTTAGGCTTATCAAGAAACTGGTCGAGCAGCTCGTCTAAAATACCCTGCGTGGCGGCCACGCCCAGCGCCAAGCGGGCGGCAAAAGCGGAATCGCGCTGGTCAATAGCCTTGGCCGATGCGCGAGAAGACAGCACGTCACGCGCATACATACCGCGGCGATCGGCCTCCATTAGCACATCGAGCGCAAGCTTGCGCGCGGGAGACAGCTTGCTCATGACAAAACACCCCACGAAAGATCGGCGCCCTGCAGGCCGGCTGCCCAAGCAGAAGCAGCCATAGCACGCTTGCCGTCGGGCTTAACCTCGAGCAACTCAACCGTGCCATCGGAAAGACCAAGGTAAACACGCTTAGCCTTAACGAGAACCTGACCCTCGCCAAGCGACACGTCAGCCGCCACAGCATCGAGCACGCGCACGGTCTTACCGGCAATCACGCAACGAGCAGGCGCGGTATCGGACGAAGCCAGCACATGACGTACGCAATCGAGCGCCGCCATTTGCGGATCCAGGCGCATCTCCTGCTTAGAAATCTTAGCGGCATGAGTGACGAGCGACTCATCCTGTTCAGTCCAAACAGCGGTGCCATCGGCAAGAGAAGGAAGCGTATCGGCAAGCAGTTTACCGCCAAGCTCACCAAGCTCCATGGTCAGCACCTCAGCATGCTTACCGGCAACCGACGTAGACGCCTGGGCACAATAAGCGCCGGTATCCACGCCATGCCCGATGCGCATGATAGAAACGCCAGCAATCTCATCACCAGCGAGAATCGCACGTTGAATAGGAGCAGCCCCACGCCAACGAGGCAGCAAGGACGCATGAACATTCACAATACCAAGCGGCGCCATATGCAGCACCTCATCCGGCAAAATGCAACCATAAGCAGCCACACAGAAAATATCGGCTTGCGCAGCTTGGAGCGCCTCAACAACCTCAGGCGTCATACGATTAGCCTCGACAACGGGCAACCCCAGCTCAAGCGCGCGAGCCTTAACAGGAGACGGCTCCAGCTTCTTACCACGCCCACGAACAGCATCGGGACGAGTAACAACAAGCGCAATCTCATTCCCAGCCTCAACAAGCGAAGTCAGCGACGGAACAGCAAAGTCGGGCGTGCCCATAAACACAATACGCATAAAGATCGTCTCCTCTCAACTAAAGCCGAGACGGCTAGAAAGAGCAGCGGAAAGCCAAGTACCCAGCCCATCCGCAATAACAATTCAACAAGAACAAATATACCCAAAACCAAAGAAAGAGCCGCAATAAAAGCAGCTCTCTCAACAAAGCACCTATCAGCGAAGACGCCCCTCCCTGGCCCGACGGCACCCGGGCGAACCGAGCCAAGAACAAGTAGTCCCTGGGGCTGGCCGCCTATATATCGTCCCGCGCGCAGTTTCGCAGCAAAGCGAGAATGTTTGAGCACGGGGTGATATATAGGCGGCCAGCCCCAGGGACGGACGACTTTATTCCGTCTCGCCCGGTCGAGCGCCGCGGGCCAGGGCGTCTTGGTACTCCTTGACTGCCTTAATCCTCTGCATCGGCTTCAGTCGCTCGAACATGGTGTTGCCGTGCAGGTGATCGATCTCGTGCTGCAGGCACACGCAGAACAGGTCGCCCGTAGCCTCGTAGCGAATCAGGTTTGCGTCCAAGTCGTACGCCTCGACGACGACATGGTCGGGACGCTCGATCTCGCAGCTAATGCCAGGATGGACAGGCAGCCCTCGCTAAACGGCACCAGATGGTCGCTCTGCTCAACAATGACAGGGTTGATGAGCACGTACGGGTCGTAGTCGTTCTTGTCGCTGTAGTCGCAGTCAATGGTGACGAGCTGAATAAGCTCGCCGATCTGCGGAGCAGCCAGGCCGCAACCGCCGTTGTCGAACATCATCTTCTTCATCTTCTCGGCAAGCGACTCGATCGCTGGGGTGATCTCCTCGATGACGGCGCACTCCTGACGCAGGCGAGGGTCGGGCGACAGTACGATTCCGTTGGCTTCCATGGCCATCCTTTCGGGTTGTTACATCAAATCATAGGCATCGACGTCAACGCTCACGCTCACGCCGCGCACAGAGCCCACCTCTTTGAGGCAGGCGTCGATATCATCAGAGACATGGTACCCTACCGGCGACTTCACAAGCAGATGGAAGCGGTAACGGTCCTTGGCTCTCTCGATTACACACGAAGCCGGGCCCAGCACCTGCGGCAAGGCACTCCCCGCCCTCAAAAAGTCGGGCGCGGCGGCATGCCAGCGGCGCTTAAGAAGCTTTGCAATGCGCCCAATGTAGTCCTGCGCGTCATCCGCGTTCGCCGACCACACCAAAATGTTGACCAGACGCACGAACGGTGGATACAGGGCGTCGCGGCGCTGGTCCAAGTCGTAGTCGGTAAAGATCGAACGGTCGTGCTTAGCGACGGCGCGAATGACCGGATCCTCGGGCAGGTAGGTCTGGATGATCACCTCACCGGGACGATCGCCGCGACCGGCACGGCCCGCCACCTGTTCCAGCAGATCGTAGGCGCGCTCCCCTGCGCGGAAATCGGGCAGCTTAAGGGCGAAGTCGGCATTGACCACGCCCACGAGCGTGACCTCGGGAAAATCGAGACCTTTAGCGATCATCTGGGTACCCAGCAACACGGCGCAATCCGCCGCATCGAACTGCTCGAGCAGCTTTTTGTGCGCATCCTTGCCACGCGTGGAATCGGCATCCATGCGAATGATGGCAACGTCCTCGGGAAGCAACTGGTGCAGAGCGTCCTCGATCTGCTGCGTGCCCAGGCCCATTTTTGCCAGGTAGCGACTGCCGCATTTGGGGCAACGGCTCGTGGGCGCGGGATACGGCTGCACGCGCCAAGACGAACCGCATGTGTGACACTGCAGCGTGTGTGTGCGCTCGTGATACGTAAGCGCTGTGGAGCAGTGGTTGCAGGTGGGGACGCAGCCGCACTCGCGGCACATCAGGAATGGCGCAAAGCCACGGCGGTTATGCAGCAACACGGCCTTCTCGCGGCGCTCGACCACACGCTCCAATCCCTCCATCAAGGGTTTTGAGATCATGGAGCGGCTGCCGTGCGAGAACTCGCGACGCAGGTCAGCAATGCGGACCGTAGGCAGCACGGCGTGTCCGGGGCGCTCGGGCATCTCGACACGCGTCCAGGTGGCGCCGTTATACATGCCGCGGCGGCAGCGGTCGAGGGCCTCGGCAGAAGGCGTGGCCGACCCCAGCACGAGCGGGCAGCGATAGCGGCGCGCCATCTCGGCTGCCACCTCGCGCGCATGGTAGCGCGGACTGGACCCCTGCTTGTAGCTGGTCTCGTGCTCCTCGTCAATGATGATGAGGCCCAAGTCGCTGAGCGGGCAAAAGAGCGCCGAGCGGGCGCCGACCACCACGCGGGCCGCACCGCTGGCGACCATATCCCACTGGTCGAGACGCTCGCCAGCAGAAAGACGCGAATGGAAAACGGCCACCGTCTCGCCAAAGCGCGAGCGGAAGCGGCCGACGGTCTGGGCCGTCAGCGAGATCTCGGGCACCAGCACGCAGGCAGAGCGACCGGCTGCGAGCACGCGCTCGATGGCGGAGAGGTAAACCTCGGTTTTGCCGGAGCCGGTGACGCCGTCGACCAACACCACGTCGCCATGAGCGTCCAGACGGGCGCGCTCAATCTGCGCGAGTGTCTGTTGCTGGCCGTTGGTAAGGGAGACCGGCGCCTTGCCGCTTGCCGAGGACAGCGTGGTCTGCTCGCTGCAGCCACGCCAGGCGCGGCGCTCCTCCACCACCACGACGCCGCGCTTTTCGAGCGCTTTGATTGTCGCCGACATGCTGTTATAGAGAAGATTAAGGTCGCGAGTCGTAACCGGGCCGCACTGCAGCGCCTCGATGAGCTGGCGCTGACGGACCGCGGTCTTGGGCGGCGTATAGTCAAAGCCTTCGGGCGTAAGCATCACCCAACGATTTTGGATAGCTTGACGGCGGGCCGTTCAACAGTCCACGCATCGTCGTCGCCCTTGACCACACGCGGGCTGCCGCCCGGGGGCAAAAACAGGCGCAGGCACTCGGAAAGCGTCGCGACATACTCGCGGCTCATCCAGCGTGCGATGCGGGCAGCCTCGGCGGTAAAGAGCGGTTTGCTGAGGATGGCTCGATGGGTTTAATGCGCGCGGGGTCGAGGGCGTTGTTGCCCTGCAGGTCGCCCAGCTCAGGGGCAATGTCGACGACATAGCCCGCGGCGGCACGGTTACCAAAGTGAACCAGGACCGTGGATCCGATCTGGACCTCGTTGGCAAGGGACTCGGGGATGCCGTAAGCAAACGGTTCCGACAGCGCACGGGTGGGGATGTCGAGGACCACGCTCGCGTAGGCGGCAGGGGGCTCGGGCGCAGGCTTAGACTGAGCCGAGGCAGCGGCAGGCTTGGGCTTCACCGGAGCTTCCTCCGGTTCCGGCGAACCAAACAGCGACAGTTGTTGAGCCATACGCCACCTCTAACGAACGGACCTGAAAGGGGTGGGACAAAATAATCAGTAGAGTTTGTCCCATGGCCGATACGAGTGTCGAGCTCGTTGCGTCACTCGAACATGGGACAAACACTACTGATTATTTTGTCCCAGCAACCCACTCATCGGTACAGAAACAAGAGCCCCGCTCGGGGGAACGGGGCTCGGATACATGCGTTTACGCGTCTACTATAGCGCCATCGTGCGGGCGCGGTCGATGCGTGCCAGGCAGTCGTCGCGGCCGACAAGCGCCATGGTCTCGCCCAGCGGGGGGCTCACCATGTTGCCGCAGACGGCGACGCGCACGGCCTGGAACACCACGCGCTTCTTAAGGTCCATCTGCTCGGGCAGCGGCTCAAGCGCGGCGTCGATGGCCTCGGCAGTCCACTTGTCCACGCCCTCGAGCGCGGCCTTGGCGGCATCCAGAATGACGCCCATGCCTTCCTTAGCCAGGCCCTTGTTAACGGATTTCTCGTCATACTCGAGCGTCTCGGCCGTAGCGAAGATGGGAGCGGCGACGGTCACGGCGTCGGCCGGCATCTTGGTGCGCGGCTTGACGATTGCGGCAAGCGCGTCGATCCAGTCCTCGCCGTACTCGACGTTGCCCTCGATGAGACCCGCCTCGTGCAGCCCGGGGACCATGATCTCGTCGGCAAACTGGGCATCGGACATGCCGTTGATGTACTCGGCGTTGACCCAGTCGAGTTTCTTGGGGTCGAAGGTCGCCGGGTTCTTGGAGATGCGGTCGAGCGAGAACTTGCTGGCCAGGACATCGCGCGGGATGATTGTGGTCTCGCCGTCGAGCGACCAGCCGAGCAGCGCCAGGTAGTTGACGAAGGCGTCGGACAGGTAACCAGCGTCGCGGTACTCCTCCACCGAGGTGGCGCCATGGCGCTTGGAGAGCTTCTTGCCGTCGGCGCCCAGGATCATGGAGATGTGGGCGAACGTGGGCACGGGGGCGCCGAGGGCCTCGTAGACCATGACCTGACGCGGGGTGTTGGACAGGTGGTCGTCGCCGCGGATGACATGGGTGATCTTCATCATGGCGTCGTCGACGACGGTCGCGAAGTTGTACGTGGGCGTGCCATCGGAGCGGAAGATGACAAAGTCGTCGAGCTCCTTGGCGTCGAAGGTCACCTCGCCGTGGACGGCATCGTGAATGACGACGTCGCCGCGGTCCTCGGGCACCTTTATGCGTAGGACATAGGACTCGCCGGCCTCGATGCGACGGCGGGCCTCCTCGGGATCAAGATCGCGGCAACGGCGCTGATAGCCCTGGAAGGGGTCCTTACGCTCCTGCGCGGCCTTGCGGTCGGCGTCGAGCTGCTCCTTGGTGCAGAAGCAGGGATAGGCCTTGCCCTCGTCCCAAAGCTTCTGGGCGGCCTGCTTGTACAGGTCCAGGCGCTCGGTCTGGGCATAGGGGCCATAGTCGCCGCCCACCTCGGGACCCTCGTCCCAATCCAGGCCCAGCCAACGCATGGCGCGCAGGATGATCTGCGTATTCTCGTCGGTGGAACGGGTGGGATCGGTGTCGTCGATGCGCAGGATGAAAGTGCCGCCGTTTGCGCGGGCGAAAGCCCAGTTATAGATAGCGGTGCGGGCGCCGCCGATGTGCAGCTTGCCCGTCGGTGAGGGTGCAAAGCGGACGCGAACGTCTGATGCCATGGAAATCTCCTCGATTGCAGGATGGATGTCTAACCGCACCAGTATAAAGCATCAAAGCAACCTCCGCACAAAGGGCACCGACCCACTCATTGGGGACAGACTTAAATGACCATTCGTTGGGGCAGACTTACAGCGGGCAAATGGAGGAGTGTCCCAAACTGCCGGCACATAAGGAACGTCCTCAGGTGCCGTAAGAGTTTTCCTATTGGCTGGTCATTTAAGTCTGTCCCCAATGAGTAGGTGCGGAAAGGGTGTGAATGTTTGATTTACGCGCTATGATGTGCCCTTGCATAGAGAGCCCGGCGGAATGGTAACGGTCGCTGGGACACGTTTTTGAAAGGACAATCATGTCAGAAGAACTTCGTTCCATCCCACCCCAACACGGGTCCTTTGTTTTTACGTCGGAGTCGGTGACCGAAGGTCATCCCGATAAGATCGCTGATCAGATCAGTGACGCCGTCCTCGACGCAATCCTCGCCAAAGAAATAGAGCTGCAGGAGCAGGGCTATATTGCGCCCAACGGTGTGCCCGCCAACGTGGAGAACGTCCGCTGCGCCTGCGAGACCCTCGTGACCACCGGCACGGTCATCGTCGCCGGCGAGATTCGCACCCAGGCCTACGTCGACGTACAGGAAATCGCCCGCGGCGTCATCCGCCGCATTGGCTACAACCGCGCCAAGTTCGGTTTTGACTGCGACACCTGCGGCGTTATGAGCCTCATCCACGAGCAGTCGCCCGATATCGCCCAGGGCGTTGACGAGTCCTTCGAGACCCAGACCGGCGCTACCACCGACCCGATCGACCTGATCGCGCCGGCGACCAGGGCATGATGTTCGGTTATGCCTCCAACGAGACCAAGACCCTCATGCCCATGCCGCACTACCTGGCAAGCCGCCTGGCCGAGCGCCTGGCTGCCGTGCGCCATGACGGAACCCTGCCCTACCTGCGCCCCGACGGCAAGACCCAGGTCACGGTGCGCTACGAGGAAGGCAAGCCCGTGGAGGTCACGACCATCGTCATCTCCACGCAGCACGCCGCCGAGATTGAGGACATGGGCAAGATCAAGGCCGACCTCATCGAACACGTCATCACCCCGGTCATGGCCGCCGAGAACATGCCGTGGGACAACGCGGACATCTACGTGAACCCCACCGGTCGCTTTGTCGTGGGCGGCCCCATGGGCGACACAGGCCTCACCGGCCGCAAGATCATCGTCGACACCTACGGCGGCTACGGCCGTCACGGCGGCGGCGCCTTTAGCGGCAAGGACTGCACCAAGGTTGACCGCTCCGCCGCGTATGCCGCGCGCTGGGTCGCCAAGAACGTGGTCGCCGCCAGCCTGGCCGACCGCTGCGAAGTCGAGCTTGCCTACGCCATCGGCGTTTCCAAGCCCCTCTCAATCATGGTCGACACCTTCGGTACCGCGCATGTTGCCGAGGACAAGATCGTCGAGGCCGTCGAGAAGACCTTCGACCTGCGCCCGGCGCAATCATCCGCGACCTAGACCTACGTCGCCCCATCTACGAAAAGACGGCAGCCTACGGTCACTTCGGCCGAGAAGACGCCGACTTCACCTGGGAAAAGACCGACCGAGTCAACGAACTCAAAGCAGCCTGCGGCCTGTAAATAGGTTCGCAGAACCCAGACAGTAAAGCATTAGAACCAAAAGAAGTACCGGCCCCAACCGGTACTTCTTTTTATTTACACGGTGGTGTGAATATTTCGATGCGCAATGAACAGCACGTCCCCAGCTGATGAATTTTGACATCCAGCCACTCCAACCATGTATCCTAAGTTCCGAGGGCTTTGGTATTTGGTCGATCGCGAGTTCCGCACGAGCCGGAGGCCACTTAATGTGGCCTCCGTGCGAGCCAGGACTGTAGAGCAGGCGACCAAATACCAAAGCCCTCGGAACGACGGGATAGAACAGGAGCGCATATGGCAGGCAAGCCGCAAACATTAGCTACGACCTCGGCATTCGAGATCTTGGGCCCCGTCATGGTCGGCCCAAGTTCATCGCACACCGCCGGCGCCCTGCGCTGCGCCCAAGTTGCCGCCAGCCTGTTGGAAGGCCGCATCACCAAGGTCACCTTTGGCCTGTGGAACTCCTTTGCCCACACCTACCGCGGCCACGGCACCGATCGTGCACTCGTCGCGGGCATCCTAGGCCTCGACACCGATGATGAAAACATCAAGCAGGCCTTCGACCTCGCACGCGAGCAGGGCCTCGAATATCACTTTGAAATTAAGGGCGACGACGCCTCCATCCACCCCAACACCGTCGACATCGACATGGTCGACGACACGGGCGCCACGGCACAGGTCCGCGGTGAAAGCCTGGGCGGCGGCAAGATGCGCATCAGCCGCATTAACGGCGTCGGCGTCGACATCTCGGGCATGTACTCCACGCTCTTCGTGGCGCACCAGGATGTTCCCGGCGTGCTCGCCGCGCTCACGAACCTGCTCGCTTACGTACACGTGAACATCGCCTTCTGCCGCACCTACCGCACTGAGGTGGGCGGCCAGGCCTACTCCGTCTTTGAGACCGACGGCGCGCCCGACGACACCGTCGTCCCTATGCTGCGCAAGCTCGACAATGTCGATTACGCGACCTTTATCGAGCTCCCCGGCTCTGCCTCGTCCGCTCTCTCCGCGTCTCAGCAAAGGAAATCTTTGACGACGGCGAGCAGCTGCTCGATGCGTGCGAGAAACGGGGACTCAGCATCGGCGCCGTCATGGCCCTGCGCGAGGCGCGTCTGACCGGCGAGGCCCACGCCGTCGCCGCCATGCACCGCGTGCTCGACGTCATGCGCGAGGAGACCACGGCCCCCATCGTCAATCCGCAGCGCTCGCTCGGCGGGCTTATCGGCGGCGAGGCAAAGCTTGTCGATGCCACCGGCAGCAACGACCTGAGCTCCAATTTAATGGGCGCCGTCCAGACTGACGCCGTGGCCCGCGCCATGGCCGTGCTCGAGCGCTCGGCCACCATGGGCGTGATCGTCGCCGCCCCCACGGCGGCTCCGCAGGCGTCGTGCCCGGCTGCGTGCTGGCGCTCGCCGACCACTGCAGCTCGACCGACGAACAGGTCATGGACGCGCTCTACTGCGCAGCCGCCATCGGCCTCAACCTCACCACGAGCGCCTGCGTTGCCGGCGCCGAGGGCGGATGCCAGGCGGAGGTGGGAAGCGCCGCCGCCATGGCTGCCGCCGCGCTGGTGCAGATGCTCGACGGCACGCCCGAGCAGGCGCTCGACGCCAGTTCCATCGCGCTGAGTAACCTGCTGGGCCTCGTTTGTGACCCCGTCGGAGGCCTCGTGGAGGTGCCCTGCCAAAACCGCAATGCCATCGGCGTGGCAGCGGCCTTTAGCTCGGCACAACTCGCCCTCGCCGGCATTAAGAGCCTGGTGCCGTTTGACCAGATGGCATATGTCATGCTCTCAGTGGGCCACGCGCTGCCGGCCACGCTGCGCGAGACGGCAAAGGGCGGCATCGCGCAAGCTCCGGCCGCACTTTCGGCCTGCGCAAAATGCGGTGTGTGCGGATAGCGACAAAGAACGACTCGAAGGTGGGACAAATGTCCCACCTCTTTTGAATGCCACCGTTTCCGTACCACAAACAGCAGGGCAATCGCTATAATGCAAGCCCAGTAAAAACACGATGAGCCGCAAGGCGAAATTCGAAGGATATGCATACGATGTCGCAAAACGATCGAACTCAACTGATTCCCGATCCGCAGCAGCCGAGCAGGCACACCGGTGGCGTTCAGTCGCCGCGTCCTATCGCGCCGAGTCACGGTCAGCAGCGTGGTGCGGCAAACGCTTCCCAACGCCCGAACCAGCAACGTCAGCAGCGCCAGGCAAACGGCAATGCGCCCAAGCAGCCCCCCACGCACGGTCGAGGCGATCGCGACCCCGCGCGCAAACCCACCGGGAACAATAAGTCGGGCAAAAAGACGACGCTCTTTGTCGTCCTGGGTCTTATCGTCATTGTCTATATCGTAGGCGTCGTAGCGTTTTCCCAGCTAGCCTACCCCAACACCACCATCGCCGGCGTCGACGTCTCGTTCTCCAACGCTTCGTCTGCCGCCACCAAGGTCAACTCGGCATGGAAGCACTATAAGCTCACCGTGACAGGCGATGACTTTAGCTGGACGTATCAGCCCGAGTCCGATGAGCCCATCGTCGACGGCGAAGCTGCCGCAAAAGAGATCATCAGCCACAACGAAGCCTTTGTATGGCCGGTCCGCCTTGTGGAATCCTTAAGCGGAAAGACCAAAACAACCGCTACCTCCAACGAAGTCGATCTTGATCAAGACGTCGACCTGTCCATGCTCTCCGACACTTTTGACCAAAAGAAGTTTGAGGAGGATCTGGGCGCCGCCATCGACGAGTTTAACGAGAGGCGTTCGGGCACGTTCGAGGCCAATAGCTCCTATGACGAGCAGGCCGGCAAGTTTACCGTCGAGAAGGCGCGCTACAACGAAAAACTCGACCGCGAGCATGTCATTAAGTATGCCGAGCTCGAGCTTGCCTCGCTGTCCGAGACCGTAGACCTTTCCAAGCTCGGCAACGATGCCTATGAGCCGCTCAATGGAACGCTGACCGATGATCAGATTCAGGCCGCATGCGATGCCGCCAACAACTTCCTGGGCGTCAACGTGACCCTCAAGCTCAACGGCGAGGATGCCGGCAAGGTTGATGGCAGCTCCGTGTTGCAGTGGATCAGCTTTGCCGATCCGGCCAACCCCACACTCGATACGTCGCAGATCAGCAGCTGGGCAGCCGAGCTCGCCAACGGCTTCAATACCGTGGGCTCCACTCGCTGGTGGACGCGCGCCGATGGCAAGCAATGCGCCGTCGAAGGCGGCGACTTTGGTTGGTCCATCGACAGCAGCTCGCTCGCCAAGCAGGTCGAGGACGCCATTAACAACAAGCAGACCGGCGAAATCGAGATCAAGTACTCCCAGAAGGCCGACACCTTTACTGCAAAGGGAGAGCCCGACTGGAAGGCATACGTCGATGTCGATCTGTCCGAGCAGCACGCGCGCTACTACGACGAGAGCGGCAATATCGTGTGGGAGGCCAACTTTATCTCCGGCAAGCCGGGAGAGGACGCCACCCCCGAGGGCGTATGGCAGATCAACAGCAACAATGGCGCCAGCAAGCTCATCGGTGCCAAGGACCCTGAGACCGGCAAGCCAAAATACGAGAGCCCGGTCAGCTATTGGATGCCGTTTGAGGGAAACATGGTCGGTTTCCACGATGCAACGTGGCAAAACGACAAGAGTTTCGACGATCCCAACTCCTACAAGTGGTGCGGCAGCCACGGATGCATCAACCTTCGCCTGGCCGACGCCAAGGCGCTGCACGATTGCATCAAAGTCGGCCTGTGCGTGGTTGTCCACTCGTAGTGCAACGCGCACATTCATACAACGTGGAACTGCTGCGACCAATCTAACAATTCCGAAAGATACCGTCCTATGCGCCTGCCCCAACCGGCGGGCGCATATACTTATCAAGGTTCTTTCTATAAAGGAGACGCTATGCCGAATGTCCCCAACATCACCCCGGGCCCGGATGATACCGAGCACACGCCCGAAGGTGCCACCGAAACGCTTCCTCTGATCACAGACGTACATGCCGACAAGGAGAGCGGACGCACGAACGATACGGTCGAGATTTCCGATGAAGAGGCATATGCCAAGCTCAAGGCAAAACGTGCCGAACGTCGACGCAAAAAGCTGATTCGACGCGGCATTGCCGCCGGCATCGTGGGTGTCATCGCGCTCATTGCTATTGTCGCAACCCTGGTTATCAATGCGCAGCCACAGGGCGATAGCGGGCCTGCGACCGACATGGTGACTGAGGGCACGTTTAGCACAACGGTCGAGGCAAAAGGCCAGCTCAAACCCATTTCGTCCTCAGTGGTCTCCCCTTCTGTCGACGGCACGGTCGATTCGATCAACGTGCAGGCAGGCCAATCCGTCAACGAGGGCGACGTGCTTATGACCATTAAAAACGACGAGCTCGATCGCAACGTTGCCGAGGCGCAGCGTGCAGTTGCAGCCGCTCAAGAAGACCTCGCCAACGCGCAGAAAGCCGCAGCTGCCGCGCAGGCCAACCCAACGACGGACGTCGACGGAGGTTCCGCAGCGGCTGGCATCTCCGCCGCATCAGCGGACACGAACGCCGTATCGGCCGCGCAGCGCAGCCTCACATCGGCCCAGGCAAACCTCGATCAGGCGAACGCCAAGGCCGCCAGCCGTACGGTCACGGCCCCGAGCTCGGGCAACATCGTGGAGCTCAACGCCAAGGTGGGCGCCACGGTAACAGGCGGCATGATCACTGGCGAAAGCGATACGAGCGGCGGCAAGCAGTGCATGCAGATCGCCGACCTGTCCAAGATGAAGGTGACGGTTCAGGTGGGCGAAAAGGATATCGCCAAAATTGCCGTGGGCCAAAGCGCCAACGTGACCTATCCCGCGTTTCCCGATATCGTGAGCCAGGGCACCGTCACGGCTATCGCCTCGGTGGCAAACTCCGACTCCTCCTCCGGGAGCGGCGGCAGTGTGACCTTTAACGTCGACATCCTCATCGAAGCACCTGACAGTCGCCTTAAGCCGGGTATGACTGCCGAGGTCTCAGTAGTGACCGAGAAGCTCGACGACGTAGTGATGGTGCCGACCATGGCGCTGATGACCGAAGATGGCGAGCACTATTACGTCAATCTGGCCACCGATTCGGAGGGCAAAAAGACGCGCCGCGTGAAGGTGACCGTCGTGACGCAAAACGACAACGAGGCTGTAGTCGGTAAGACGCAGGTCAAGCGCGACGACCAAGGCAACGAGATCAACCCAGACGTCCCGGTTACCAAACTTCGCGACGGCGACACCATCGTGACGGATACCGGCACAGGCATGACGGCAGACGGCGGCGACAACATGCCTGCCGACGAGGGCAAGTAATGCGTCCCGTCATCGACATTCGCAACGTGCATCGCATCTTTGAGAGCGAAGCGGGTTGCGCCCATATCTTGCACAACGTGAGCCTGGCAGTAGATCCCGGTGAGTTCGTTGCCATCACCGGCCCCTCGGGCTCAGGCAAGTCGACGCTCATGAACATCCTGGGCTGCCTGGACAAACCGACGGCGGGCGATTACTTCCTGCAAGGGCTCAACGTCGCCGAGCTCGACGATGACGAGCTCACCGAGGTGCGAGCGCTGAGCATCGGCTTTGTCTTTCAGAGCTTTAATCTGCTGCCGCGCCTGACGGTGATCGAAAACGTCATGCTGCCGCTGTCCTACACCAATGTGCCGCGCAGCCAGCGCGAGATGCGCGCCGTACACGCGCTGCGGGCCGTCACGCTTCCGGTCGACCATTGGGACCATCGTATATCGGAGCTGTCGGGCGGACAGATGCAGCGCGTCGCCATCGCGCGCGCCCTTGTCAACGATCCACCCATCATTTTGGCCGACGAGCCGACGGGCAACCTGGACTCCGCCACGGGAGCGCTCGTCATGGAAACCTTCCACAAGCTCCAGGAGCGCGGCAAAACCATCGTGCTTATCACACACGACCCCGGCATCGCCGCCGAGGCCGACCGTGCCGTGACCATCCGCGACGGTCGCATTCACGACGGCGCGTATATTCCGCATGCACCGCGGACCCTACGCAGCGCCGTAGATAGCCTGCCCATGATTTCCGCCTCCGCCAACCCGCCGAAAGGAGTGATGGCATGAGCGCCCGCGATCTTATCCAGGAAGCCCTTCACTCGCTCGAGGCCAACAAGGGGCGCAGCCTGCTCACCATCCTGGGCATTGTCATCGGCATCGCCTCGGTCATTGCCATGACTTCGCTCATCGGCGGCATCCAAAACAGCTTGGTCAACAGCCTGGGCCTCAACGCAGCTCGCATGGTTCAGATCTATTCGTCCCAAGAACTCTCTGATTCTGACGTCCAGAAGCTTAAAAAACTGGTGCCGCAGATAGAACAGATCGGCATTGTCAAAAGCGCGTATACCGAGTACAAGACCGGCGATAAAAGCTATACCGTCATGGCACAGGGTGTCGATAGCGACATACTCGACGCCGTGGGTGCCAGTAAGCTCGTTGCGGGGCGCACCTACACCGATGTCGAGTCAAAGGCAGGCTCGCGCGTGGCGCTCATCAGCCGCGGCGGCGCCGATCAGCTTTACGGCAACGAACAGGATGCGCTGGGAAAAACCATCAAAGTGTCCAACGGCGAGGTGCAGATTGTAGGCGTGATTGATGGCGGCAGCGACTCCATGGGCTCGCTCACTTTGTATATGCCACGCGAAACCATCTCCGGCCTATTTGGCGACGAGAATCCTTCATTCCCCAGCGTGACGGCACTTGCCGCCGAGGGCACGGACATGGATGAGCTCTGCAAGACCATCGAGTCCAAGGTGCGCGCGATGAAGGGCATCGCGGAGGATGATGAGTACGACAGTGTATCGGCGACCTCCATGAAAAGCGCTATCGACTCCCTCAATTCCTTTATGGGCGCCTTCTCGCTCATCATGGGTGCTGTCGCCAGTATCTCGCTGCTTGTCGGCGGTATCGGTATTATGAACATGATGCTCACCAACGTGACTGAGCGCATCCGCGAGATCGGCATCCGTCGCGCTCTGGGCGCCAGTCGTCGCGATATCACCGCGCAGTTTTTGGCCGAGTCCTCGGCGCTGTGCGTCACCGGTGGCCTGCTGGGTGTCCTGATAGGCTATCTGCTGGCCTGGGGCCTCGCGATGTTTGCCTCCGGATCCGGGATTCTTGGCGAGCTCGGTGCCAGCGGGCAAATCACCCCGAGTTTTTCAATCGCCACGGTGCTGCTGGCCTTCGCCGTCTCCGTCGGCATCGGCGTAATCTTTGGCTTCTACCCCGCTCGACGCGCGGCAAAGCTCGACCCGGTGGAGTGCCTACGCTACCAGTAAGCCACCACCAACAAGTTGCGGTGAATTAGGGACTGAATATGCTATCTAGCAGCAAAAACAGACACTATTTCACCGCAACTCATTGAAGGGCTGTTTGCGCCAGTTCCGGGCGTCGTCCTCGAGCTACTGGCGGATGACGGGCTTGTACGGGTCGAGCTTGCTCGGGGCGATCCTCCTCCCGTAAGAGCGCATCTTCCACTTCCCGAAGCGAAAGGGTCCCGCCTCCCTCGGCGGGACGGGTGACCACGATACAGCGCGCTCCCACGGCGCGCGCTGCGGCGAGCTTCTCGGCCGTGCCGCCTACGGTTCCCGAGTCCTTGATCACAAGCCACTGGGCGCCCACCTGCCGAAGCATCGCCTCGTTGAGCTCGCGGGTGAAGGGCCCCTGCATGCCGATGACATGCGACGGCGAAAACCCCGCGTCGATGCACTTCGTTATAGCACCGGGCAGCGGGAGCACACGCACGAAGAAGCGCTCCGCGAAATCGGCGACGCGCGTGTAGGGGGCAAGCTCCTTGCTCCCCGTCGTGAGAAGAACGCGACCCGGGTTCTCGGAGAGAAAGCGCGCCGCGCAGGCAATCGACGCGACCGGCACGATGCCTTTGGGCAGCGCCTCGACCGGGCGCGCAAGGCGCAGGCATCGTGCACCCACGGCGAGCGAAGCGGCCCGGATGTTGTCGCTTGCGAGCGTAGCGAAGGGGTGCGTGGCGTCGACGACGATGCGCGCGCCGGAAAGCTCGCGCTCCATGTCGGCATCGTCGAGCCTGCCCGCATGCACCTCGATGCCCGGAAGCTCACCCAAAAGCTCGCCTCCGTACTCGGTTGCCGCGTAGGCACGGGCGGGGATGCCCGCCCCGCTCGCCCATTCGCACAGAAGGCGGCCCTCGGTGGTGCCGGCGAAGATGCGCAGCGCCGGCACGGATGCGGGGGCCGTCACTTCGCGCCACCCGTGCGCGTGATCTGGTAGAGCAGCGCGTTCATAATGGCGGCCGCCACGGTCGAGCCGCCCTTGCGACCCCTCGCGACGATGGCCGGCACGCGTCGCGCGAGTAACTCCTCTTTCGCCTCGACCACGTTCACAAACCCGACCGGCACCCCAACGATGAGCGCGGGCGCGATCTTCCCCGCGTCCATGAGCTCGGCGAGGCGCAGAAGTGCTGTGGGAGCGTTGCCGACGGCCACGATGAGCGGACCCTCGATGCCGCTAGCTTTGTCCATGCTCGCAACGGCGCGAGTCGTGCCCGTGGCGCGCGCAGCCGCGGCGACATCGGGGTCGGCCATGTAGCACACGGCCTTGCAGCCGAGCTTCTCGAGCGCGGGCTTGCTTATGCCTGCGAGCGCCATGTTCGTGTCGGTGAGCACCGTGGCCCCTGCGCGCAGTGCGTCGAGCGCACAGTGCGCGGCGTCATGGGTGAACACGAGGGAATCGGCGTACGAGAAGTCGGCAGTGGTGTGGATGACGCGCTTCACGACGGGCTCTTCGAGCGGCGGGAACGTGCGGCCGCCAAGCTCTTCGGTGATGATCTCGAAGCTGCGCCGCTCGATGTCGCCGGGCGCCATCTCCTTGGAATCCATCTAGTACTCCACTCCTTCCCTTGCACATATCCCCTGCTCGTAGGGATGTTTCTCGCACCGCATCTCGGTTATGTAGTCGGCCTTCTCCACGATCTTGCGGGAAGGCGCGCGCCCGGTGAGCGCTACTTCGACGCCGCGCGCGGACATATCGAGCGCGCGGTCCACGAGCGCCTCGTCGACAAGCCCCTTCGAAAGCGCGTCGAGCGCCTCGTCGAGCACGAGCAGTCCCTCTTGCGCGCCCTCGAGCTCGGCGAGCGCAGAAGCGAGGTTCCCATCGTGCAGCTCGCACGTCGCGGCAAGTTCTTCCGACGTCATCGACCAGGTAAACTTGTCCGACACCTTCCCCGCGAACACGGGCACGCCGAAATGCTCGGCGAGCAGGCGCACCTCCCCGCTTTCGCCGTCTTTCAGGAACTGCACGACGACGACGCGGCGGCCTGCAGCGAGCATGCGAAGGGCGAGGCCCATCGCCGCCGTGGTCTTGCCTTTGCCGTCGCCATGATACACGTGGATCATACGCCCTCCTCGATAATGCGGTAGACATACTCCATGTCGAGCGCCCCGCGCACGACGTCGGCCAGGCGGTCAAACTCGCGCGCACGGTGATCGGCCGCGGACGCCGCGCCCGCAGCACCCACGACGCTCTCGGGCAGGCCGCGCATGCGCGCGAGCGAGCGCGCGAGGGCGAGCGCAACCCCCGGTTCGTCGAACAGGCCGTGGAGATAGGTTCCGAACACGTTTCCGCAGGCCGCGCCTTCTGGTTTGCCGCCAATTGTGCCCGCAGGGGCGCAGGAGACGGTCGTTTCGCCGTCGTGAATCTCGTACCCGCGCGCCGTCATGCCGTTCCACGCCGAGAACGCGCCTTGGGCGCCCGTGATGCGCAGCTCCGACTGGGCGAGGCGCTTTTCCTCCTTGAACACCGTACTTGCAGGGATGAGCCCGAGCCCGCGCGCGGTGCCAGCGCCTTCCCTGCCGTGCGGGTCGGAAAGCTCGTCTCCCAAAAGCTGGTAGCCTCCGCATATGCCGAGCACCGGCGTGCCCGCGCCCGAAAGCGCGCGTACACAGGCTCCGATGCCGCTAGCCGCAAGCCAGCGCGCGTCGTCGAGCGTAGTCTTCGAGCCGGGAAGCACCACCAGGTCGGGTCGGCCCAGATCGGTCGTCGAGGAAACGTAGCGCACGCCCACGCCGGGCACGCGCGAAAGCGGGTCGAAGTCGGTGAAATTCGACAAATGCGGAAGGCGCACGACGGCGACGTCGATGACGCCGCGCGCCTCGCGGGCAGATAGGCGCGGCGCGAGCGAGTCCTCGTCGTCAAGGTCGAGCGTAAGATACGGCACGACACCCACGACGGGAACTCCGCACATCTTCTCGAGCGGGGCCAAACCCGGGCGCAGGATTTCCACATCGCCGCGGAACTTGTTTACCACAAGCCCCCGCAAAAGCGCGCGGTCCTCGGGCGCAAGGAGCGCGACCGTGCCGTAGAGCTGGGCAAATACCCCGCCCGGGTCGATGTCGCCCGCAAGCAGCACGGGGGAGGACACGGCGCGCGCGAGCCCCATGTTGACGATGTCATTTTCGGCAAGGTTGATTTCGGCGGGGCTGCCGGCGCCCTCGATGACGATGACGTCGTTTTCCTCCGCGAGCGAATCGAACGCCTCCAAAATCTGCGGCATGAGCGCCTTCTTTCGCGCGAAGTAGTCCCTCGCAGCGAAGGCTCCCTGCGCCTTGCCGGCCACGATGAGCTGGCTTCGGTGGTCGCTTTCGGGCTTGAGAAGGATGGGGTTCATGCGCACGTCGGGCGCGATGCCACACGCCTCAGCCTGCATGATCTGGGCGCGCCCCATCTCGAGCCCGTCGGCCGTGACACCGCTGTTGAGCGCCATGTTCTGGCTCTTGAAGGGAGTCACGCGCAGGCCGTCCTGCGAAAGCACACGGCACAGCCCCGCCGCAAGCAGCTCTTACCCGCGTTCGACATTGTGCCCTGGATCATGATGGGCTTCGCCCTACCCACGGGTATCGACCTCCTTCGCCGAGCCTCGGCCATCCGCGCCCGCCATAGCGCCGCCACAAGAAACGCCGCCCCGTTCGTCGGGTTCGCTTTCGCCCGATGCACCTTCCGCCCGAAGCGCGCGGCCGAACGCCATCGCAAGCCGGGCATTCTCCTTGCGCGTGCGCACCGCGACGCGGCACCAGAAACGGGACAGTACCGAAAACGAGTCGCACGTGCGGACCAAAACCCCCTGTTTATACAGGCGCTCGGGGATGTCTTTCGCCGGAGTGCGGACTAAAAGAAAGTTCGCATCCGATGGCACGACGGAAAGCCCGAGTGAGGAGAGCTCGTGGGAAAGCCACGCTCGCTCGCCCGCCAATACATCGCGCGTGCGCGAGACGTATTCAACGTCTTCCAGGGCGGCGATGCCCGCGGCCTCGGCGACCGAGGAGACGGGCCACGCCTGCCCCGCCCGGCGAATCCCCTCGATGAGTTGGGCGTTTCCGCTGATCAGATATCCCAACCGCAACCCCGCCATTCCGTAGAGCTTGGTGAACGCGGAGAGCACGGCCACATGGCGCGAACACGCGGCACGTGCGTCCACGCTCCTTTCGCGGGCGTCGGGCGCAAATCCGAGGAAGCACTCGTCCACGACGAGCAGCGCGCCCACCTGCTCGCAGCGGCAAGCCGCGGCATCGATCACGCTGGGGTCGACGAGTCGCCCCGTCGGGTTGTTCGGATTGCAGAGGTACGCCACGTCTCCCGGCCCCTCGATCGCGCGGGCGAAGGAGGCGGGCACGTCGAAGTCGTCCGCTTCGGAGAGCGGGAACTCCTGCACGCATGCGCCGTAGTACGATGCCGCCTCCGCATATTCAGAAAACGTCGGCGCGCACACGACGATGCGTTTCGGGCGCACCGCCGCGGCGAGCCGCCAGATGATGTCGGACGCGCCCGCGCCGCAGACGATAGTATCTTCGGGAATGCCCTGGGCGCGCGCTAGGGCGCGAACGAGCGCGAGGCTTTCCCTATCGGGGTAGGCGTCGATTCGAGAAAGCGCCTTGCAAGCTGCGGCGACGGCGCGCGGCGAGGGACCTGCCGGATTCACGTTCACCGAGAAGTCAATGAGGTCGGAGGCGTCCCCTTCGCAAGCGATGCCAAGCGATTGCGTGCTACCCCCATGCGCACGGGCGCGCAGGATTCCCCCGGCAGCCCGGGGCGCGGCGTGGTCTTCCCTCATGCCATCGCCCCCACGGCGAGCACGACCGCCGCGCGCGCGGCACCGAAGACGACGAGCGCGCATACGGACGCGGCGAGCATAAGCCTTGTCGCCCGGGCGATGTCGCCCCACTCGATTTCGCGGGACGCGTCGCCTATCGTCGGTTTCTCAACGAGCTTGCCGAAATACACCGCGGGTCCTGCCAGGCGCAGCCCGAGCGCGCCCGCGCACGCTGACTCGGTCTGTGCCGCATTCGGGCTCGCATGGCGACGCCTGTCGCGGCGCCAGATGTGCGCCGCCCCGCGCGCGTCGAGCCCGACGATCGGGCATACGGCGATCATAAGCAGGGCCGATAAGCGCGAGGGAATCCAGTTCGCCGCATCGTCGAGGCGCGCCGAGGCGCAGCCGAATTCGATGTAGCGCTCGTTTTTGTAGCCCACCATGCTGTCGAGCGTATTCACCGCCTTGTACGCCATGCCCAAGGGCGCACCCCCGATCATAAGGTAGAAAAGCGGCGCGATGACGCCGTCGCTCGCGTTCTCCGCCACCGTTTCCACGGCGGCGCGCGCGACGCCCTGCTCGTCGAGAACAGACGTGTCGCGTCCCACGATGAGCCCGACAGCTTCACGCGCCGCGACAAGGCCGCCCCTCGAGAACGCACGGGCCACGGCCAGGCTCTGGCGGCGCAGCTCGCATGCCGCGAGAATCTGATAGCTCGCCCATGCCTCGGCCACGAAGCGCAGGCCGGAGTGAACCATGCCGCAAAGATGCAGGATTCCCCAGGTCAAAAGCCCACACGCAAGCGGAAGCGCCACGGCGAGCACAAGTCCTGCGGCGCGCGTGCCCGCGGACGTTTGCGGGAATGCGCGCCGCAGGCGGCCTTCGGCACACGTGATCGCGCGCCCCATGGCGACGACGGGATGGGGAAGCCAGCGCGGGTCGCCGAAGGCAAGGTCGGTCGCGAACCCGGCGGCGACGGCAAGAATCGTCATCACCGGGCATCGCCCCCCGAAGCGGGGCGAACGTCGCGAAGGCAGCGCCCATCCCAGGTGGCGGCCCATGCGCCGCCCGGCTCGGTATGCACGTCGAAGTATCCAATTTTCGGGACAGCTAGCTCGGAGAGCAATGCTTTCACGGTACCCGCGTGAACGACGAAGACGGCGCGCCCACTCCCCTGGACGCGCTCCGATTCGCACGCCTCCCGAAACGCCGCGACGACGCGGCGGGTGAAATCGCTCTTGCCCTCGCCATGCGGGCAGCGCGTCTCGCACCAGGAGTCTACCCAAGCGCGGTAGCGCGCATCCTCTTTAAGCTCGGCGGCGCTTCGCCCCTCGAAGTCGCCGAAATCCATCTCGCGCAGACCGGGGCACGCAATAAACTCCGCGTTCGGGAAGAGGATGCGCGCCGTCTGGTCGGTGCGGGTCATGCCGCTCGTGATAACACGGAACACGTCACGATAGCACGCGAGGTCGCGCAAAGCGCGCTCACCCGCGCTCGACAGGGGCTCGTCGGTGCCCGCCCCGCTGTAGCGATGGTCTTCCGTGCCCGCCGTGGCACCATGGCGCACGAAGACGACTTCCAAAGGCGCGCCCGCACCCTGCACCCCTCGAGGCGCATCGACAAGGTTTCCTTTGATGACCTGGGGTATCCCGCACGTCATGCGCACGACGACATCGGCGCGCGCAGCGAGCGCGCATCCCAGGCGCCCCGCGCGCTCGCGCCATTGAGCGTCTTCCGCACGCATAGGGATGACCCCCGAGCCGACCAAGGACAGAATCACTACGTCGAAGCCGATCAGCCGCTCGAGCGCCCGGTCAGCGTCGAGCGCGCGTACGAGTTCCTCAGCACGGTAAGCGACACGGCCGGCAAAAGCCGCGGGCACGCCGCCCTCCGCAAACTGCGCCGCGTCGACGAAATCGTCCGCCGCGAACCCGAGCTTTTCGCGCACGAAGGTCCTCTTCCCCGAATGCGCGCCACCTACCACGAGCATCATAGGAGCATGCCCCCCGCCACCAGCATGGCAAGCATCGCGAGCTCGGCCCATTGCAGAAACCATCCGGCCAAATCCCCCGTCACCCCGCCGAAGCGGGACAGGGCAACATGGCGGTACCACGCGAGCGCCAAAAGCCCCGCCACAGCCATAAGGCGCCGACGGCCTGAGCGCACGCGACCATCCCTGCAGCCGAAGCCGCAGCGAAAGCGCAAAGCGGCACGACGATCGCCGCGCGCTTCTTCGCAGGCGAGAGCCCCGCGGCCATGCCGTCCGCCCGCGCGGCAGGCCAGCATTCAACGGCGAGCCCCGAAAGCGAGCGGGAGAACACGAGAGAGCACAGAAGCGCGAGGAACGCCCCCGCCGTAAGCGACAGCGCGGTGAAAAGGGAAAACTGCAGAATAAGGTACACAACAACACCGATGACCCCGAAGGCGCCGCTCGCGGGTCGTGCATGATCTCGAGCTTTCGCTCGCGCGGGGCCCAACTTGCAAGCGCATCGGAGGTGTCGCAGAGCCCGTCTAGGTGGATGCCTCCCGTCACCGCCACAGGCAGCGCCACGAGCACGGCCGCGACGATGGTCGCGGGCACGCCGAGCAAGTTCGCCACGTACCCCCACGCCGTCATGAGGAAGCCTTCCGCAAGGCCCACCAGGGGAAACGCGGCAAGCGCATGGGTTGACCCGAAATCGGTCCAGGCCGATTTCGGGACGGGGATGCGCGAGAACGTTCCGAACGCCGCGCCGATTGCCTCTACTATCTTCACCTTGTAGGTCCTTCGCCTTTCATCCACACGGGAATCCCGCATACCACTTCGACTGCGCGGTCGGCCAGCGCCGCCACACCCGCGTTCACGCGCGCGAGCGCGCGCCTCCATGCCTCGGTCCCTTCATCGTAGCGCATCCCATCGGCGAACACGTCGACGGTGACCACCACCGTATACGCAGCGGCCTGAGCGAGCCGTTCAATGCCTCCGAGCACCTCGCGCGCCGCAGCGTCGGGGTCACGCGGGGACAAGCCGCCTTCCGCGAAGAGCTCGTTCGCAACCAGGTTGCCCACGTCCTCCAAAAGAAGCGTGCAGCCGCGCGGAAGCCCGGGCACTGCGGCGCCCACGTCACGCGTGCACTCGAGGGTAGAAAACCCCTTGCCCTCGCGCAGCGCCCGATGGCGCGCGATGCGGCGGGCGCCCTCTTCCCCGAAGGGCTCCATCGTTGCCAGGTACACGCGGGGGCCGTCGTGCCCGAGGCACAGGGACTCGGCGTAGGCGCTCTTGCCGCTCGCGGCGGCGCCGATGACGAGTGTCACCGTCATTTCCCGGCCTCGAAATGCTCGTAAGCAGCCATGCCAGTCGCCGTGAACGTCTTCCCATCCCGGTACACGCGCAACGCCGAATCCAGAAGGGGCAGATACGCCATGGCGCCCGCGCCCTCGCCCAAGTGCATGCCTGCGTCGAGTGGTGCCTTTATGCCGAGCTCGCGAAGGAGCTCCTGGCTTGCGGGTTCGCTTGATGCGTGGGTGCCCACGAGGTAGCCCAAGGCGTTGGGGCACAGGCGCGCCGCGCACAGGGCCGCCGTGCAGGATATGACCCCGTCGAGGAGCGCCGGCGCCTTCGAGGCCGCGGCCCCCAGGTAGAAGCCACACATCGCCGCGATGTCGAAGCCGCCCACCTTCGAGAGCACGTCGATCGGGTCGGCGGGATCGGGCGAGTTCGCGTCGATAGCGCGCTCGACCACGTCGCGCTTGCGCGCGAGCGATGCGTCCGAGAGCCCCGCGCCGCGCCCGCGCTCGACCACGTCGCCGCCCTTGCGCGCGAGCGATGCGTCCGAGAGCCCCGCGCCGCGCCCGACGAGGCTCCGCGCGTCCGCCCGGATGAGCACTGCGGCCACCGCCGCCGAGGTGGTCGTGTTGCCGATGCCCATCTCGCCCGAGGCCAGAAGGCGCCGCGCGTCCGCCCGGATGAGCACTGCGGCCACCGCCGCCGAGGTGGTCGTGTTGCCGATGCCCATCTCGCCCGAGGCCAGAAGGCGCACGCCGGCGCGGGCAAGCCCGCACGCGACGGCGATACCGACCTCGATCACGCGTTGCCGATGCCCATCTCGCCCGAGGCCAGAAGGCGCACGCCGGCGCGGGCAAGCCCGCACGCGACGGCGATACCGACCTCGATCGCGCGCACGGCCCCATCGCGAGACATAGCGGGGTACCGTCCTCGATCGCGCGCACGGCCCCATCGCGAGACATAGCGGGGCCGTGCGCGATGTTGCCGCTCCCCCGCCGCACGTTCGCGCGCACCATGCGCGCGTCTTCTATACCCCGGGCCATACCCACGTCGACGGGCACGACCTCGGCACCCGCGAACGCCGCCATGCGGCAGGCGCTCGTGGCCCCCTCGCACATGTTGCGCGCGACGGCTCGCGTCACGTCTTGCCCGCTTTGCGACACGCCTTCGGCAACGACCCCGTTGTCGGAGAAGAATACCGCGAGCGCACGGGGAAACTCGGCCACCTCGGCGCTCCCCTGAGCTGCGGCGATACACGCGACGGCGTCTTCAAAGTCGCCCAATCCCCCCAAGGGGTGCGCGATGGAATCCCACGCGGCGTACGCGGCGGCGCGGGCACACTCGTCTGCGGGCGCGATCCGGGAGAGCGTGGCTTCGAGCACGGCGCCCGGCGCCGACGAGAACGCACGCTCGACTTCCTCGCGGATGCAGGCAAGCGCGGTTTCGGTTGCTTCAGCCATGCAGTCTCCTCTCTACGAACGACGCTGCGGCAGACGCGAACGCGCGCGCAACGTCGGGGTTCGCAGGATAGTACACATGCGGGAAGCCCGCCACCAGGGACGGGGTAGTCGTCATGCACGGCCAGCCCTTGTCGCGCCGGGGCTTCTGCGCCCAGAAGTCGCCGCCCGGGCAGGCGGACTGCCAGTAGTGGAACTCGTGCGCGCGGATGCGTGTGCCGCGCGGCCCGTAGAGCCCGTCGCGTTGGGAAGTGAGCTCCACGTACCCGAAATGGGACAGCCTTCCCCCGTTCTCGCTTGCGCCCTCAAGGGCGCCCGCAACAGGCCAGCGCCGCCCCTCGCTATCGGCGATTTCGCGCTGCAGGTACAGAAACCCACCGCATTCGGCGACCGTCGGCATGCCGGATTCCACCGCGCGCCGCACCGCCTCGCGCATCGGCGCGTTCTCGGAGAGCTGCCGCGCATGGAGTTCCGGGTAGCCGCCCCCCAGATAGAGGGCGCTTGTCCCCCGGGGCAACTCGCTATCACACAAGGGGCTGAAAAAGGCCAGCTCGCAACCCAGGTCCTCGAGCGCGCACAGGTTCTCCTCGTAGTAGAACGAGAACGCCTCGTCACGCGCGACGGCGACGATGGGCCGCGCTCCCGCGATCGGCTCCAACCGGTAAGGTTCCTCGCGGATATCGGGTGCCGTCACCGCTATTTCGAGCAAGCGGTCGACGTCGACGCTCTTTTCCACCAGCTCGGCCATCTTGTCGATGCGCGCGGAGAGCTGCTCGACCTCGTCGGCGGTCACAAGCCCCAGATGCCGGCTTTCGAGCGAGAACGCCTCGTCGGCGGGGATATTCCCCAAAACCGCGACGCCCGTGTGCTTCTCGATCGCAGGCACCGCGTAGGCGCAGGCAGCGGCGCTCGTCTTGTTCAGCACGACGCCGCGCACGTTCGCACAAGGCAGGAACTCGGCAATGCCGCGGATTACGGCGGCGAGCGATAAAGACGCCCCGCGCCCGTTCACCACTAAAACGACCGGCGTTTCCGTGTCGCGCGCAACCTGGTAGCTGCTCGCGTCGGCCACGCCGGGCGCCATGCCGTCGTAGAAGCCCATAACCCCCTCGAGCACCGCGACATCCGCGCCCGCGGCGCCGCGTGCGAGCAGGGCGCGCAGCGTCGGGGCGTCGGTGAAGAAGCCGTCTAAATTGCCCGAGCGCGCACCCACGACGCGGCGATGAAAGAGCGGGTCAATGTAGTCGGGTCCGCATTTGAAGGCCGCGCATGCAAGGCCGCGACGCGCGAGCGCGCGCAGGAGCGCGCACGTGACGACCGTCTTGCCGCTCCCGCTCGAGGGCGCAGCGACCATGAAGCGCGGGATGGACGTGCTCACCGGGCGCCGCCTTCCCCACCTGCGGCGTTGCAGTTAGCAAGCGAGACCACCTCAACGGATGGTTTCCCCTCGGCAGAGGGGTCCTCCCCGACAGGTGACTCAACAAGCGCCCCGACATCGGCAAGCTCCTCGGCATCCGCGCCCGCACCACGCGCGCTGACGAGGAACACGGGGTTTTGCGCCTTCATAAGATGGTGCGAGCCTACAGCCTCGGCGCGGGCGGCCGACACCTGGCACGCCTCGAACTCCTTAAAGCGCGAACCCGAGAGGAGCGCGCACGCCTCGGTGAGCGTCTCAACGGTGACGCATGGCACGCACAGGCGAACCTGCGAGTTCTTCTCGAGCGCCGCCTCCACGATGGAGGGAAGCTCGCCCGCGCTCCCGCCGACGAACACGGCGTCGGGGTCGGGCAGTTTCGCGAGCGCTTCGGGGGCGACACCGGGGACCGCATGCACGTTGCCGCACCCGAATGCATCCGCGTTCTCTCGGATGAGCCGCACGCCGGCCGCGTTGCGCTCGACCGCCCATACCGACCCCGCTCGCGCGACGAGCGCCGCCTCGATCGACACGCTCCCCGTGCCGGCGCCGACATCCCACACGGTGTCGGTCGCGGTAAGGCGCAGCTTCGCGAGCGCGACGGCGCGCACCTCCTGCTTGGTCATGGGAACGTCGCCGCGGATGAAGAGCTCGTCGGGAATGCCCGAGGAAGCGTACGGCCAGCGGGGGCTCGCGGCGTGGAATGCGCCCGCAGAGTCCGCCACGAAAGAAGCCGCCGCGGGCGCAGATGCGCCAGCCGGCGCCTCGGAGGCTGCACTAGAGTTCGCAGGCGACCCGGCGCAGCCTGCGAACTCGATAAGCATCACGTTCAAGTCGTCGAACGTCTGACCTGCGATTTCACTTGCGGTCGCGCAGGTAATGCGCTCGTCGGGGTACGACAGGCGCTCGGCCACCGTCACGCGCGCGTCCTCGAAGCCCGCCTGCACAAGCTCGCCCGAAAGCCGCGAGGGGTCTTCCCCGCCCGACGTGGCGAGGAAGAGCTCACCTGCGCGCTCGGCCTCGGCCACGATGTCGCACGCCACGCCGTGAGCGCTCACGAAGCGCCAATCCTGCCATGGACGCGCGAGGCGCGCGGCGAGATACGACGCTGAGCTTATGCCGGGAATGACGCGCACGTCCACCTGCGCGTCGCCGGAGAGCGCCTCCACCAGGCGGCGCGCGCCGCTGAACAGCCCCACATCGCCCGTCATCACGACCACGGCGCGCTGCCACGACGCCGCATCGGTGAGCGCGGCGACGATGTCCGCCGTCTTAACGAGCTCGCATCTCACCACGTCGGGCGGCACGTCGATGCCGACAAGTGCGCGATGAGCGCCGATGACCACGTCGGCGATGTCGATCGCGTCGAGCGCCGCGCGCGAGAGCAAGTCGGGGTTTCCGGGCCCCGCCCCGATGATCGTTACCTTTCGCATGGAATCTCCCGATACCCGCGCGGCGTGACCATACGGCCGCCTACGCGCTTCGTGTCCGCGTTGCCGACGAACACGGTGGTGAACATGTCTGCATCGAACTCCCCCAGCTCGGAGAGCCTGCACATACCCGACTGCTGCCCCTCGCGCCCGATGTTGCGCACCCAGCCGCAGAGCGTGTCGGGGGCCTTCCATTCGAGCATAATCTTCGCCGCGCGCGAGAGCCTGTCGGCGCGCTTTCTGCTGCGCGGGTTGTACAAACAGATGCAGAAGTCGGCGCTCGCCACGGCGGCGAGCCTGCGCTCGATGACCTCCCACGGCGTGAGCAGGTCAGAGAGCGACACGACCGCGAAATCGTGGGCAAGCGGGGCGCCGAGCACCGCCGACCCGCTCTGAGCCGCGGTGGCCCCGGCGATAACTTCCACGTCTACATCGGGGTAGTCCTCCGCAAGCTCCAGCACGGGGCTCGCCATGCCGTACACGCCCGCGTCACCGCTGCACACGAGCGCCACGGCTTCTCCGCTCTGCGCGCGCGAAAGCGCCAGGCGGCACCGTTCGACCTCGTGCATCATCGGCGTCGCGAGATGCGCCGCGTCGGGCACGGCGGCGAGCGCGAGCTCCACGTATTTCGTGTACCCCACAACGATGTCGGCCGCCTCGAGCGCGCGCCGAGCCGCAATCGTCATGCCGTCGGGGCCGCCCGGGCCAATCCCCACCACGAAGAGCTTTCCCATCACCGCTCCTTAAACGAAAGTTCGATAGTTACCTTGGAAAACGCGACGGTCACGCCGCCGTGAGCGAGCTTCGGGAAGAAAAGTTTGCCCCCGCCCGCGAGCGCCGCGCGCTCGCACACGTTGTCGACCCCCACCGTCGCGCGCACGAAATCAGATGGCGAAACGCTGCCTTCGACCTGCGACAACTCCTCTGCGGAATACGTCGCGAGCGGGATACTGCGCGCGTGGCAGAAGGCGAGCAGACCCTCCTCGCGCGCCTTAACGTCGATCGTCGCCGCCTCGCGCACGGCCGAAGGCGAGATGCCCGCCTGCCCGCACGCGAGAAGAAACGCCTCCCCGATCGCTTCGGTGCACGCACCGCGACGGCACCCTATGCCCGCAACGATGCAGGGTAAGACAAGGTGAAGCGGCTCGGGGCGCAGGCGCCT
>QSCH01000079.1:0-619 GCA_003462965.1 Collinsella sp. OF03-4AA | reverse complement strand
TCGCGTTTGAAATCCTCGAACGTCTCCCACTCGCGGCCCCGGTAGAACTCGTCCTTGACGTGGCCGAAGAGCTGCTCGGTGGCGGCGTTGTCGATGCAGTTCGCCTTCCTGGACATGCTCTGGACGATGCCGGCGGCCTCGAGCCTGGATGTGTATGAGGCGTGCTGGTACTGCCAGCCCCGGTCCGAGTGCATGGTCGGGGCGGCGCCCTCGGGGATCTTGGACAGCAGCTCGTCGAGCATCCTCACCTGCTGTGCCATGTCGGGCGTGGTCGATATGTCGCTCGCCACGATCTCCTTGGTGCAGAAGTCCAGCGTCGGGGCCCAGTAGGCCTTGCCGCCCGCCACCTTGAACTCGGTGACGTCCGTTCCCAGCTTCCGCCACGGGGCCCCGGCGTCGAAATCCCTCGCGATCACGTTCTCGAACGTCTCGCCGACGACGCCCCTGTACGAGTTGTACCTGTGGTAGGCCGTCTCGCGTCTGATACCGCAGCGAATCCCCATCTCGCGCATCATCTCGAGCACGGTCTTGTCGGCTATCACGGCCCCCTCTTCCGCCCTGAGGCACATCGCTATCTGCCGGTGCCCGCAGCCGTTGGCGGTGCGCGAGAAGATCTCGG
>QSCH01000078.1:0-727 GCA_003462965.1 Collinsella sp. OF03-4AA | reverse complement strand
CGACCCTATAGCGCCAGAGACCTGACTTGTTCTCGGTCAATCCCTTTCCCATGCTTCTCGGGTCTTCGAGCTGTGAAATCTCATGAAGTTTCGCCACGATCCTCCTGGCGATCTGCTTGTCCAGCTTCTTCATCGAACGCTGGACGTCCTTGTCGATCTCAATCCGCCAAGCCAAGGCTTTCCTCCAGCTCGTCGAGCGTCACGGTCTCAAGCCTGCCAGCCCTATAATCCTCGACCTTCTTCATTAAGCCGTACTCGTATTCAAGTCTGTCAATCTCGGCAGCGAGCGCTTCTGTCATGTAGAAAGTCTTCGTGCGTCCCGTTGATTTCGCCAAACGGTCGTACCTGATTGCCAAGTCCTCGGGCATCCTCAATGCCGCGGTAGCAGTTGCCACAGTGCACCTCCCAATCATATGTATAACACGTTATACATTCTAGCACACCATTCGTCGTATAGGTGTAAAACACGTTATACAGATGGCCGCAGGGGTGTACAATAACTGTATTGATAATATACGTCCTGTAAAGGCAGGGCCTTAGCCTCGGGGCGGTTCGTATGTTTGGTGGTGTTCAGTGGCAGACCGCAGGAAGAAACCGGAGCACGATGATGTTTGGTGGGCAGCCCAGCGCCATGCCTACATCGAGAAGAACGACATCCTTCTGTCCGACTATCCGTCCTGGGAATGGGTCAGTCCGTACGACTTTTGGCGAACCATCTTCCCCGAGG
>QSCH01000077.1:0-807 GCA_003462965.1 Collinsella sp. OF03-4AA | reverse complement strand
GCGGGCCGGTTCGGGCGGTGCCGGGGCATCGCGGTCCCCGGATGCGTGCCCGCGCGCACCCCAGAAAGTTTTTCCGAAAATGTCCTTGCATCGGCGGGGGAGTTCCCGTATAGTACTTCTTCGCACGGGGGCGTAGCTCAGCTGGGAGAGCGCTTGACTGGCAGTCAAGAGGTCAGGGGTTCGATCCCCCTCGTCTCCACCCGAGTATTGAATGAGGCTCCAACGCAAGTTGGGGCCTTTTTTCATATAGGCACACAAGGTCAAAGGCGGCACCATGATCCTCCTGGTCGACAAGATCGTGCGTTGAACGGGTGCCGCGAGCATGGTAGTATTTCACGACGTGGTGCAACGCTTCTCTACATGGAAGTCCTCCATTACCTTTGCAACCACTAATCATAAGGGCTCTTGGCGCAACGGTTAGCGCAGGGGACTCATAATCCCTGGGTTCTGGGTTCGAATCCCGGAGGGCCCACCACCATCTACCAGCGGTTTCTCTGAAATCTTGTCGATCAGGGAAACCGCTTTGGTTTTGGATTTTCCTTCTCGAATCCTCGTGTTTCTTCTGGCTATCCACCACTATCCGCTACAACTCAATGCATAAACAAGCATCTGGACTGTATATACAATGCGAATTTGCTATGAATCGTCCTGCTTAATCGGCGGCAGGCAGGGGGTCTCGGGCAACTTGGCTGGGCTATTCAAAATGCCTCCGCCACGAAAGCGGGGCATCTACTACTTTTTGACCCGACCCCTCGACCACGCCTCTCGTTTCGCGAAAACCGCAGGCCGTCTACCTGCGGTTTTCGT
>QSCH01000076.1:0-834 GCA_003462965.1 Collinsella sp. OF03-4AA | reverse complement strand
GCGAACTCGGCGGTGTCGATGATGTTGATGTCGGTGTCGCCGGTCACGCCGCGGGTCAGGAACGCGCGGACGCGCTCGTCGAGCTTGCGGTTCTCGTCCTCGCCCATGAACAGGAACACGGGGACGCCGGGCTCCACGAGCTCGAGGGTGCCGTGGAAGAAGTCGGCCGAGGTGATGTAGCGGGTGCGCTTCCACTGCATCTCCTCGAGGATGCACATCGAGAACAGGATCGTCTCGCCCCACAGGGCGCCGGAGCCGATGAACATGGTGTAGGGGGCCAGGGCGTACTTCTTGGCGAGCTCCTCGGCGCGCGGCTCGAAGCTCTTGCGGATGTCGACCAGGTGGGTCCAAACGTCCTTGGTCTGCTCGATGAACTTATCGAACTGCGGGAAGCAGCCGCGGCGGTTGAGCAGGCGCAGGCCGAAGCAGTCGGCGAGGTAGTAGCCCATCTCGCAGCCGCCGTTACCGTGATCGGAAGCCATCTTGACGCAGTTCTCGGCACCGACAGCCTGGCCGATGGGGCCCTCGGGCTTGGTCATGGCGTAGACGCGCACGCCCATGTCCTCATCTTCTTGACGGCCTCGAGGACCTCGGGGGTGGTGCCGGACTCGGAGGCGGTGAGCACGACGGACTTCTCGGTCATGCGCTTGTGGCCCATGACGTTCCACTCGGCGGCGTGGATCAGGTAGACCTCGAGGTCGCGGTCGCCGAACTTGTTCATGAGGTACTCGAGCTGCATGAGCTCGTCCCAGGTGCCGCCGACGCCCATCAGGAACACGGCGTCGTAGCCCTCGTCGGCGACCTTGTCGGCGAGCGCGGTCATCTTCTTGCCGG
>QSCH01000075.1:0-872 GCA_003462965.1 Collinsella sp. OF03-4AA | reverse complement strand
AGCAGGGTCTACAGGACTCGCAGGTAGGCTGGTCGACACCGCTAACGAAACGGGGAGGGTTTTGACCCTCCCCGTTTTTTTACGCCTACCACCACGGACGCCCATCGTACGGACGACCGTCGGGCAGCCTGTCGTACTCGCGCGGCCCCGTCTCAAGCAGCTCGCGGGCGCGGTCGGGGTCATAGCGCACATCCCAGGGAGAGCAGTAATACCATGCGGAATTGCCTCCGTATCGGGTAAGCCGCCACTTCGCCTCGGCAATCGGGACAAACCCGAGGTCGCACCACTGGTAGGCGGTGTGGTCGCGGCGGGTGGCCTCGTCTATGGCGTGAACCCTCAAACAATCACAAAGGTCTTTGCGATGCTGTTCCGCGCGGGCGGCGCTCTCGATGCGCTCGCGCTCTTCGGCGTCGCGCTTGGCCTTGGCGTCGGCGCGGCGCTTGCGGTTGACGGCTTCGACATCCTTTTTCGCCCAGGGGCGGGTCTGCTCGATGCTGTAGAACATCATGGTCTCGTTACCGTTGGGCGATCGCCAGGAGCGTTCGATACCCTTCTTGAGCTGGCCTTTAAGCACGTGGCGGTGCTTCTTCTCCCACTGCGCGGCAGTCCTCAGCTCGACACCGTCAACGTTAATCATCGTCCTCGACCTCCTCGGCAGGCAGATCGCAGTCGAGGTACACACGGACATACCGACTGCGGCCGCGGTTGGGATATTCCTCCGAGCGCTCGAGGACGCACCCGACCGATTCCATCGCGTTGGCAATGCGGTGCACCTCTTCGGGCAATCCCTGAAGCCTGACCCTGACCATGACGACCTCCTTTGAACCTGCGCCGCCCTGTGCGGCGCAGCCTAAGAGTACCGATGCAAAAAA
>QSCH01000074.1:0-1063 GCA_003462965.1 Collinsella sp. OF03-4AA | reverse complement strand
GCCGGGCCCTTACGCCAGCACGCCGAAGAACGCGCCGACGATGCCCACGACCATGGTGGCCACGATCAGCACCATGGGGTTGATCTTCTTGGACAGCAGCCAGTAGTACAGCCAGAAGGCGAGCATGCCGAGCATGCCGGGCATGATGCCGTCCAGGATGTCCTGGAGGGTCTGGGCGTCCTCGCCCGAGCCGATGGCCACCGGGATGCTGGCCCAGAACATGTCCTTGCACATGGCGCCCACGACCATGACGCCCACGATTCCCACGCAGGTCATGATCTTCTGCATGAGGCCGGTCCTCTGGGCCTCGTCCAGGAAGCCCACGCCCAGCTCGTAGCCCTTGACGGCGCCCCAGACGCGCAGCGCGAAGCCGGGGACGTTGTAGATGAGCAGGAAGGCGATGGGGCCGAAGGGGTTGCCGGCCTGGCACAGGCTGATGCCCACCGCGGCGGCGACCACGCGCAGCGTCGACAGGAAGATGGAGTCGCCGATGCCGGACAGCGGGCCCATGAGGGCGGCCTTGACGTCGTTGACGCTCTCGGGCTCGATCTCGCCGCGGGCGACCTTCTCCTCCATGGCCATCGCGATGCCGCCGACGAACGGGGCGAACTGGACGGTGATGTTGAAGAACGCGCAGTGGCGGTGCAGGGCCTCGGCGTAGTCGTCGGGGCGGCCGGCGTAGATCTTCTTGAGCATGTTGGCGACCATCAGGCAGAAGGCGATGTTCATCTGCTTGTAGTAGGTCCAGGAGAACTCCATGCCCAGGGCGCCGGTGTTGAGGGCGCTCTTGACGAGGTCGGAGCGCGTGATCTTGTTCTCGGGACTAGAAGTCATCGTCCTCATCCCCTTCCGCGGAGAGCTGGGGCTGGGCTCCGCCCAGGCCGAGCAGGTCGAACTTGTCGATGCCGATGATGATGGCGATCAGGGCGACGCCCAGGACGGGCACGTTGGCGTAGGAGCACAGCAGGAAGCCCAGGAAGTAGAAGGGCACGAGCTGCTTGGTGAGCACCAGGCGGCCGAGCATGGCGAAGCCCATGGCCGGCAGGATGTTGGCGGCAACGCC
>QSCH01000073.1:0-1362 GCA_003462965.1 Collinsella sp. OF03-4AA | reverse complement strand
GGTACCGTCAAGATTCTTTCGCAAATTGATCGAGGCGGCCTCGGCCCCGCCTTGCTCTAGCCCTCCGCCTTCTTGCTCAGCTCGTCCATCTCCTCCAGCTTCGACATGTCCAGGTACCTCCTCTTGCCCCATTCGTGCTCCACGATGTACTTCAGCCTCGCCGTCACCAGCATCAGGGCCGAGTTGCCGTCCGGGAAGGTCCCTACGACTCTCGTCCTCCGCCTGATCTCGCGGTTGATGCGCTCGATACCGTTATTGGTCCGGATTCTGCGCCAGTGCTCCGGCGGGAAGTCCGTGTAGGCGAGAGTCTCGGAGAAGCCGTCGCGCACCGTCCTCGCGGCCGCGCCGAGCCTCATCCCGTCCAGCTCGTCCGCCACCTCCGCCGCCTTCCTCGAGCACGCCTCGCGCGATTCCTGCGCGTGAATCGCCTTCAGCATGCGCGCCACGGCCTTCCTCCTGGTCACGGGCACCCTTCCCAACACGTTTCGGTAGAAGTGGACCGTGCAGCGCTGGTAGCGTGCCCCGGGGAACACCTCCTCGAGCGCACCGAGCATCCCCGCGCACTTGTCGCCGGTGACGAGCCGCACGCCGGAGAGCCCGCGCCCCCTGAGCCACGAGAAGAACTCGCGCCACGAGTCCGCCGACTCGGTGTAGCCCTCCGCGCAGCCGATGACCTCCCGGTCGCCGGTGGAGTTGACGCCGATGGCCACCAGAACGGCCACGTTCTCGTAGGACCCTCCCCAGCTGCGCTTGAGGTAGATGCCGTCGACGAAAACGTAAGGGTAATCGCCCTCGAGCGGCCTCTGGCGCCAGGCCTCGATGGACGCGAACGCCTTCTCGTTGAGGTTGGAGACGGTGCCGGAGGACACGGGCGCTCCCCAGAGGAGTTCGGAGACGTCCTCGATTCTCCTGGTCGAGACGCCCGCGAGGTACATCTCGACGATGGCCTCCTCGACCGAAGTCTCGCGCCTGCGGTAGCGCTCGATAACGGCCGTCTGGAAGGTCGCGCCGCGCAGCTTCGGCACGTTGAGCTCGACCTCTCCTGCCCCGGTGACGAGCTTTCTCGCGTAGTGGCCGCTGCGGTATGCCTCCCGGCCTGCCGTCCTCTCGTAGCGCCCGGCCCCTACGAGTTCGGACGCCTCCTCGTCGAGCAGCGCGTTGAGCGTCTCCTCGACGGTCTTCCTCACCAGATTCTTTATGTCCTTGCGCAGCGACTCCTCGTCGACTGTTACGATGTTCGCAGACACGGCCCGTGCCCCTTTCGTCGTTGATTTGTTGTTTAGCCGCTAGAAATCATATGACGGGGCGCGGGCCGTGTTCCGCTATGCGGTTGTCAATTTGCGAAAGAAATTATGCGTCACC
>QSCH01000072.1:0-1380 GCA_003462965.1 Collinsella sp. OF03-4AA | reverse complement strand
CGACGAGCATGAGGTTCTGCGGGTTGGGAAGCAGGCTGGCGAGATCGCGCGAGACCCACTGCGCAGGTACTCGCTGACGAGTGCGCAGGCCCCGCCGCCCTTGAGCAGGTACTCGCTGACGAGTGCGCAGGCCCCGCCGCCCTTGAGCGGGAACGCGGCGTAGGTGAGGCCCGAGCCCCCGCCCTCGATCTCCACTGTGCCCGGATCCGCGGCGAGTGCCGCACGGGCCATTTCCGTCGCGTCCTCGAGCCGCGTGCCATCGAGGTCTGTCATCAGCACGTATCCGTCCTTATTCAGGATGAGGTAGCGGTACGCCGTCGGCACGTCCTGCTGTCCGCAGACGCCGTCGCGTGCCAGGCCCTCCGCGACCTCGCGCACATTGGCCGGCCCCCAGCTTGCCTCGTAGACGAAGCCCGCGTTGATCGCCGCGGAGAGCGCCATGAACGAGGCGAGCCACGCCGTGGCGACCGCCGCGAACGCGTAGGCGAAGTAGCGCGCGATGACGAAGGAGAGCGGCATGCCCCCGCGACCTCGCGCCCCGGTCCTTAGAGCTGCCACTTGTACCCCATCCCCCAGACGGTCGCGATCGGATCGGCACCGGCCTCGGAGAGTTTCCTCCGGGCGCGGCTGACCTGCATGGATATGGCCGCGTCGTCGGCGTCGCTCTCCCAGCCGAGCACCGCCTCGCGGATCTGCGCGCGGCTCATGACCTGCCCGGGGTGGCGGGCGAGGTACTCGCAGATGGCGTACTCGGTAGGCGTGAGCGGCACGGCCTCGCCGCCCACGGCGAGGTCGCGCGCCCCGAGGTCGATCCGTACTCGGTAGGCGTGAGCGGCACGGCCTCGCCGCCCACGGCGAGGTCGCGCGCCCCGAGGTCGATCCGCACCTCCCCGAAGGAGAGGGCGTGCGAGCGCGGCCGGCGCTCACGGCGTAGATGGGCCGCGACCTTGGCGCGCAGTTCCGCGGCCCCGAAGGGCTTGCGGACGTAGTCGTCGGCGCCCAGGCCGTAGCCGGCCACGGCATCCTCCTCGGCCACGCGCGCGGTCAGGAAGACGATGGGCCCGTCGAAGTCCGGACGGATCTGCCGCACGAGCTCGAAGCCGTCGAGCCCCGGCATCATGACGTCGCAGAGCACGAGGTCGAAGCGCGAGAGGTCCATCCCCGGGACCGCCGTCGGGTCCGCCGCCCTGACGACCTCATGGCCGTCGCGGCCGAGGACGCGCGCGAGCGCGTCGAGGATCGCCCGTTCATCATCCACTGCCAGTATCCTCGCCATGTTGACCTCCTGAAACTCTCGTCGGAATTGTACTAGCGCCGCACTCAGCGGTCCAGAGCCCCGCGCGCAGCCTCGGGCGCCTCGGCCGCGTCGCACGCGCGGTA
>QSCH01000071.1:0-1400 GCA_003462965.1 Collinsella sp. OF03-4AA | reverse complement strand
TCCCAGCGCTGGGAGGCGGAGCCGTCGGGGGCGGCCAGCGAGACGTCCGAGCCCGACATCGCCAGGGCGAGCCCGCCGGCGGTGGCGGTGTAGAGCCCCGTGCCCTCGTCGTAGGCGAAGCGCAGGGCGGTCGGGGCCTTGGACATGGAGCATCCGGAGGCCGTCGCGGCGACGCCCGAGGACGGGTCGATGGTGCTCACGATCCTGTAGGCGCCGTCGGGGACGACCTTCCCTAATGCTGTGTTTTGATATTCAGCTGTTAGATCGTACTTAGCGCACCATTTGTAGTTCGATTCTTTGGTGACGTTCGAAGTTGCGGCTAGCTTAACCCTTGCGTCGTTCGCCTTCCACTCTTTCTGATTCATCGCATACGCAACAATCCCATTCTGAATCCCAGAGATGCTAGGTGGGAAGGACTGGTTGTCGGCATCGATGGAAAAGCTCTCTTCCTTGGCATCTAAGTGCTGTTGAATTCGGTCGGCATACTTCTCTGCCCATTCATCGGCTTTGCCATTTCGCACAAAGTAATTGTTGGACAGGTCGGTCGAGCGGTAGGCGTAGTCGGCCTTCTGGTAGTTTGCCGTGTGGTCGGAGTGGGCGATTGCCATGAGCTCGTCGGTCAGGCCAAAGTACAGATGGCGCTGGTCCAGGTCTCCATACCAGTTGTCGTTGGTGTCGTCCCAGGTTAGGTCCATCTGGCACCATTTGCCGTCGATCTTTACGGCGTTCCAGGTGTGGCCGTTGCCGGTGATGCGGCCGTTGGCGATGCCCGCGGCGTTAAGGAGCTTGGAGTAGATGCGCTGGTAGCTCTCGCAGGTGCCCCGGTGGCGCGTGAGGCCGCTTTCGGCCGAGCACCAGTTGAGGCTGTGGTCGTACTCCAGCTGGTCGAGCGTCCAGTCGTGGAGCCACAGCGCCATGTTGTATTCCGAGCCGTTTGTCTCTTGCCTGCACAGGTCCACGGCGTCGTTGACGATCTGCGTGACGCTCGGGCGGGCGGCGTCGTTTACGGTCACCTCCGCGGTGGTGCGCAGGTAGTAGATCCCCTTGTCGTTTTGGGGGTCGTTTCTGTCGTTGTCCATAAAGTAGAAGTAGATGCGGTACGTGCCCGATGCCGTGAAGTCAAAGGTGAAGTCGTGGCCCGCGGTGCCCAGGCTGTAGTAGCTGGCCCATGCCGGGCGCGACGGGTCGCAGACGCTTTCCTGGCTGCCGCCGTCCCAATAGGTGGGCACGTCCATGCGCGCCTTGGCCCGGGACGAGCCGTTGGCCTGGGTTACGTGGAAGGTCGTCGCGGTGCCCGCGGGGGCGTCGTTCCACGAGACGGTGAAGGTGACGCCGTTTTGGGTTGCCGTGGCGGAGTGGGCGTAGGTGGTTTGTGACGTGGCGGAGATTGCGGCGGGCGT
>QSCH01000070.1:0-1456 GCA_003462965.1 Collinsella sp. OF03-4AA | reverse complement strand
GTGAACTGCCTCCCATTTCTTGGACATCGGGAAATGGGAGGTTTTCCATGAGTATAGATCTCAGGTCGAAGCACGATCTGGAGTCCAGGAGGCGGGCCGTCGAGCTCTTCGACGCCGGCGTCGGCTGCAAGCCGGCGGCCGAGGCCCTGTCCGTCCCCCGCGAGACCGTGAGAGAATGGCAGTGGGTATACCGGGCGTTCGGAAGCGAGGCGCTGCTGTCCATGGACGGGAAACAATCCAGTTACACATTCGAGCAGAGGGTCGCCGCGGCGTCGGCCGTGGTCGACGACGGGATGGCGAAGGCCGACGCCATGGCCGAGTTCGGGATCAGGTCGAAATCCCCGCTGGAGCGCTGGTGCAGGCTCTACCGCGAGGGCGGCGCCGAGGCGCTGCGGCCCCGCCCGAAGGGCAGACCGAGGGGGTCGAGGTCGAAACCCCGGGCCCGCACCCGCGAGCAGGAGCTCGAGGAGCGCTGCCGCAGGCTCGAGGCCGAGGTCGCCTACCTAAAAAAATTGCGCGCCCTGGTCGAGCGGGACGGGCTCTGACCAGGGCGGCGGCCGAGGCGGTGAGGGCGCTGCGCGCGGAGGGGCACTCCCTGCGCCACCTGCTGGAGTGCTCGGGGCTCAGGAGGTCGACCTACTACTACGCGCTGGCGCACCCGCGGAGGCCGACCCGGCCCGAGCTGCGCGACGCCGCGGCCGAGATATTCTCGCGCACCGCCAACGGCTGCGGGCACCGGCAGATAGCCATGTGCCTGCGCGCCGAGCTGGGCGCGGTCGTGGCCGACAAGACCGTGCTCAAGATGATGCGCGAGATGGGCATCCGGTGCGGGATACGCCGCCGGGGCTCCCGCCGCCGGTACAGCTCCTACAGGGGGCTCGTGGGGAGCACGTTCGAGAACGTCATCGCGAGGGACTTCGGCGCCGAGGGGCCGTGGCAGAAGCTCGGCACCGACGTCACCGAGTTCAAGGTGGCGGGCGCCAAGGCCTACTGGGCCCCGGTGCTCGACTTCTGCACGAAGGAGATCGTGGCGAGCGACATATCGACCTCGCCGGACCTCGCCCAGCAGCACAGGATGCTCGACCGGCTCCTCGAGGCCCTGCCCGACGGGGCGGCGCCGACCATGCATTCGGACATGGGCTGGCAGTACCAGCACGAGTCCTACACCTCCAGGCTGGAGGGGGCGGGCATCACCCAGAGCATGTCGCGCAAGGGGAACTGCATCGACAACGCCGCCACCGAGCAGCTCTTCGGCCACGTGAAGGACGAGTTCTACCGCGGCAGGGAGTGGGGCAGCTTCGGGGACTTCAAGCGCGACCTGGAGGGGTACATAGCCCATTGGAACACGCGGCGCAGGCAGGTAAGATTGAAGGGCCTGACGCCGGAGGAGTTCCGGAACCGGGCCCTTGCGGCGTAGTCGCTATTTATTCAGTCCAAGTTTCGGGGCGCAGTTCAC
>QSCH01000007.1:0-74817 GCA_003462965.1 Collinsella sp. OF03-4AA | reverse complement strand
GACGAAGGTGGTAGTATCGAGCATGGGAGCCCCTTCCATGAATGCGGCGTGGCCGCCGCGGCTGAATTAGACACTCACCATTGTCGGCCTAATCCGCGGTCTTTCATGCAGCAGGGGCTCTCAATGTTTTATGTCCTGCTCATATCGTCTGTGCCGGCAGTTAAGGAACGTCCCTAAGTGCCGGGTTTTGAGGAGGTTGGCATGCTCAATGCGATGATTTGGGCGCTTGCCTGTTTTGGCGTCGTCGCTGCCGATATCGCCCTGAGCGTGGTTTTGTTTTCTGTTCTGGGCGTCGCGTCGGTGTTCATGGGCTTTTCGATTGACGACCTCGATATTCAATTGCTTCAGGCCGTCGCGCAGACGGCATCGTTTTTAATGGCGCTGCTGTGGTGGCGTTATCTGTGGCCGCGTTCGTTTATGGCGCGCTGGCAGGGCGAGCGTCCGCTTGGCGGGGGAGCGCGTGGGGCGTGGAAGCGCATCGCCTGCGTTATCGTGATCGGCCTTGCCCTGCAGGTGGTCGTTGGCTACGTGACCGACGCCGTGCTGTCGCTGTTGCCCGAGGCTGCGGCCGACTACAGCGAGCTTGTCGAGGAAACAGGCATGGGCGACACCAGCTATCTCGCCGTCCTGACTACGGTGCTCGGCGCCCCATTTTGTGAAGAGCTGCTGGTGCGCGGCATCATTTTTGAGTTTTCGCTCCGAGCGTTTAATCCGCAGTGCCGCCCACTTTGGAAGCGCCGGCGTCGTGCGGGTGCGCAGGACGGCGCCATGGTGCCCTGGGCGGCCCCGAGCACGTGGGGTATCACCGCGGCGATTGTGCTGCAGGCGGCGATCTTCGGTTTTATGCACATGAACTGGGTTCAGGGTTGCTACGCGGGCGCCGCCGGCCTCATCTTTGGTTGGGTGCTCGTGACGACCGGAAAGCTCCGCTACACGATCCTGCTGCACTTTGCTTTTAATGCCGGGTCGTATCTCATGACGTTGCTCTGGTTTGTGAACACGCCGTTCGACGTGGCAATTACGGTCGCTATCGCCGGCGTCATCCTCGTTGGGGCAATGCGGTCGCTGCGCTGCGCGTGTGGGATGGACGCAGCGAGCGCACCGCTGCCCTAGTTGCGACGCCCGCCTCCGTTGGCGCCCTGCCGTCCCTGGGCCGCGCGATTGCGACCGGCAGTGTTCTGCGCACGCGACATGCCGCCGTGCCCCTTGCTGCCTTTGGGCCCCTTGCCGGCACCGCCAGCGCCGCCGTGGGCCTTGCCGCCCTTCTTGCCGGTGCCATGCCCCCCGCCAGCAGATGTCTCGCCCGGGCGTGGCGGCACGGGGTGAATCAGGCAATGCTTGGTGTAGCCAATCAGATCGCGGCGGCCGGCCTTTTCCAGTGCCTCGCGTACGAGCTTGTAGTTCTCGGGCTTGCGGTATTGGATGAGCGCACGCTGCATGGCCTTCTCGTGCGGGTCGCGTGCCACGTAGATCGGCTGCATGGTGCGTGGGTCCACGCCGGTGTAGTACATGCAGGTCGACATGGTGGACGGGGTGGGGTAGAAGTCCTGCACCTGTTCGGGCATGTAGCCCATGTCGCGTACGGCCTCGGCAAGGTCCACAGCTTCCTTCATCGTTGAGCCGGGGTGGCTCGAGATCAGGTACGGTACCACATACTGTTTAAGTCCGTATTCGCGGTTCAGGCGTTCAAATTTACGGCAGAACGCGTCGTAGACGGCGCGGCTCGGCTTGCCCATCACGGAGAGCACCGCGTCGCTCACGTGCTCGGGTGCTACACGCAGCTGGCCCGAGACGTGATGCTCCAGCAGCTCGCGCAAAAACTCGTCCGAGGCGTCGGCCATGGTGTAGTCAAAGCGGATGCCGCTGCGGACGAAGACCTTCTTGACGCCCGGCAGCTGGCGCAGATCGCGCAGCAGCTGCGTGTAGCCGCTCTCGTCGACCACCATGTTCTTGCACACACTCGGCCACAGACAGCGCTTGTTCTTGCAAACGCCGTGCTTGAGCTGTTTGTCGCAGGCAGGGCGGCTAAAGTTTGCCGTCGGTCCGCCCACGTCGTTGATATAGCCCTTAAACTCGGGATCGCGCGTGAGCAGCTCGGCCTCGCGTATGATCGAGTCGTGGCTGCGCATCTGCAACACGCGGCCCTGGTGGAAGGTGAGGGCGCAAAACGAGCACTCGCCAAAACAGCCGCGGTTGGAGCTAATGGAAAACTTGATCTCTGCAAAGGCCGGCACGCCGCCTGCCGCGTCGTAGTCGGGATGCCAATCGCGTGCGTAGGGGAGCTCGGCCACCTCGTCCATCTCATCGGTCGTTAACGTCGCCGACGGCGGGTTCTGCACCACATAGACGCCGTTGGGGTAGGGCTCTACCAGGCGGTGTCCGGTGATGGGATCCATGTTCTGCTGCTGCACATTAAAGCTGCGCGCGTAGTTGAGCTTGTCGGCGGCAAGGTCGTCCCAGCTGGGCAGCAGGTCGTAGTCGTAGACCTCGTCGAGCGAGCTGGTGCGGTAGACGGTGCCGTTGATGTAGGTGATCTGATCGACGGGCAGTCCCGCGTCGAGCGCGTCGGCGATCTCGACAATCGCGTGCTCGCCCATGCCGTAGATGAGGATGTCGGCGCCCGAGTCGAGCAGTACCGAGCGCTTGAGCTTGTCCTGCCAGTAGTCGTAGTGGGCCAGACGACGCAGGCTCGCCTCGATGCCGCCGATGATAATGGGGGCGTCCTTGAACGTTTGGCGGATGAGGTTGCCGTAGACCGTGACGGCGCGGTTGGGGCGGTGACCCTCCTCGCCACCAGGGGTATAGGCGTCGGTGTGGCGGCGGTGCTTGGTCACCGAATAGTGGTTGACCATGGAGTCCATGTTGCCGGCGCTGACGAGAAAGCCCAAGCGTGGCTCGCCAAGCACCGTGATGCTGGCGGGGTCGGTCCAGTTGGGCTGACAGATAATGCCCACTTTGTAGCCGTGCGCGTCGAGGACGCGGCTGATGATGGCCATGCCAAAGCTAGGGTGGTCCACGTAGGCGTCGCCGCAGATGTAGACAAAGTCGCACTGGTCCCAGCCGCGCGCGTCCATATCGGCGCGGCTGACGGGGAGGAACTTGTCGCGGCCCGGACGCCAGGGGCGGACGGGTGTCGCCTTGACGGTTGTGGCCTGTGCCTTACCGCCGCGCTTTCGCTGCTGGCCCTGTTTGCCCTGCTGACTGCGCTGGTTGTTCTGAGCGTGCTGAGGCTTTTTTGCCACGATCCCTCCCGGTGTTTGTATGCTGCACGTAATTGTAACCAGTCTTTTTAGGAGCGGGGCTAAAAAGACTGGTGGAGTACACGAGGTCTCGGGTGTCGGTGCCGCGCCCGCCGTTTGTTTCCAGACTGTGTATCTGCGCGTTGGAGAACCCGTCTCGCGCGCACGCCATGTTGTCAATGGGTTACAGTATGAACGGCGGCTATGTCTCCGCCAACGCACGAGAGGGTCGTCAACAAGGAGGATGCACGACGATGCAGCGTGCCAAACAGATATCGGAGTCCATTGAGCTGGGCATCATCTTGGCGCTCGCCGGTGGCTTTATGGATGTGTATTCGTACATTGGGCGCGACCATGTTTTCGCCAACGCGCAGACGGGCAACATCCTGCTGGTGGGCGTGAGCATCTCGGAGGGCAATTGGGCACTTGCGGGGCGTTACTTCTTCCCTGTGGTTTCGTTTGCTGTGGGCATTATGCTTGCCGACCTGGTACACGAGCGGTTTGGCAGTGTGATTCACTGGCGCCAGGTGACGGTGTTCTTTGAAGCCGTCATCTTGCTGGGCGTGAGCTTTATCCCCGGTGGCGGTTACAACCTGCTCGCCAACTGCCTTACTTCGTTTGCCTGCGGTATGCAGGTCGAGAGCTTCCGCAAGATTCATGGACACGGCATCGCCACGACCATGTGTATCGGCAACCTCCGTAATGCCTTGCAAAACGTGGACGATTACATCATTACCCACAAGCGCGGCTTTTTGGAAAACGGCCTGCTGTACTTTGGTGTGATCTTTACCTTTGTGTTTGGCGCCGTGCTGGGCAATTGGTGCATTGAGCGCATGGGTCTGCACGCCATCGTCGTGGCGAGCGTGCTGCTGTTTGTCGCGTTTGCCATCATGTTCATCGACCGCGAGCGCGACTTGCGTTTTCGCTGGAAGGTTGCGGCCGAGGCTTGGAAAGAGGGCTGTCGAAAGTAACCGAATGCGGCAAAGGGACAGCCCCTTTGCCGCAATATATTTTCATCTCTATGTAGTACAGCTTCAGGAGCCAGAAAAAAACTATCTAGCTCCTGAATGTTGTTACGAACTGCTTTTTGCAATTTATTCGAGATGCTCTTCAATCCGAGCCCTCAGAAGGGCAATGGCTGTGGGTATTCCAATTGCGGCGGCTAATTCGGCTTTATCCAAAACCTGTATGTTAAAGCACGATTGTTTATCACATTGAAGGACGTTAACTGAAGATAGCTTCACTTCCCGTTGACTGAATATATCGTAATCTCCAAATAGGAAGTTACCTTTTATTGTGTAATTCGGTATGTTCGTTACGCACTTCATCTCAAGTCTGTTTAGGCCATAATCGAACACCGCAACTTCCTTGTGTTCGATGATGAGCGCAACCCTGGGCATGTTACTAAAACCACCGTCGACGACAGTAAAGAGCTTTTCATTTGCATCGTCATAAACGGTGTATTTAAGACTCAATAGCTGTCCTAGTGGACCCGTGAACCCATGTCTTTTGATGTTGAGGTTGTCTCCCGCTGGGTTGACGAGAGCCAGAGCATGCGGATAAGGGTTACCTTCAATTGAGATTCGATATTCGTTTGTAGCCGTCTTGCTCGATTTAGGACCAGTAGCCATCACGCGTCATCGCCTCGATCGAATTGGAACCGTCTTCTGCTTCGTGCGGAGAATTACGCTGTACGTTGCAGTACATGCAGCTGCAATAACCGCATGGGCAATTTCTAACAAAATGAATGACACTATTTGCTGCATGCATATTAATTACTATAAAGTATCCTTTTATAAACGTATTGTCAAACATATATTGCTAAAACAGAAATAATTTATAGACTGAGTTGGTCGTATTCTTTGGGCAATTGCTCCTATAATCTAGCCTTCGCTGCAGTCGGGAGGGAAGGGCTGGGGCTCCGTTATTATGTTGAAACGCTTTAACACTTTTGACGTTCTCATGCATTTTTTGTTTCAAAAGCGTTAGGATGGAACTTGCAGCGCGGGGCGTAATGGGTGCCCCGCACACGATGGGAGGCTATCAATGGCTAATCGTTTCGTTCTCAATACCATTTCTTATCATGGTTCCGGCGCCATCAAGGAGATCCCCGGCGAGCTCCAGCGTCGCGGCTACAAGAAGATCTTCGTCTGCTCCGATCCCGACCTGGTCAAGTTTGGCGTTACCGCTAAGGTGACCGACGAGCTCGACGCCGCCGGCATCGCTTGGAGCCTCTACTCCGAGATTAAGCCCAACCCCACCATCCAGAACGTCAAGGACGGCGTCGAGGCCTTCAAGGCCGCCGAAGCTGACGCTATCGTGACCATCGGTGGCGGCTCCTCCATGGACACCGCTAAGGCCATTGGCATCATCATCAACAACCCCGAGTTTGCCGATGTCCGCAGCCTCGAGGGCGTTGCTCCCACTAAGAACCACGCCGTGTTCACCATCGCCGTGCCGACGACCGCCGGTACTGCTGCCGAGGTGACCATCAACTACGTCATCACCGACCCCGAGAAGGTCCGCAAGTTCGTGTGCGTCGACACCAACGACGCCCCTGAGGTCGCCGTCGTCGACCCCGACATGATGGCTTCCATGCCCGCCGGCCTGACCGCTTCTACCGGCATGGATGCTCTGACCCACGCCATCGAGGGCTACACCACCAAGGGTGCTTGGGAGCTCTCCGACATGTTCCACTTTGAGGCCATTAAGCTGATCAGCGAGAACCTGCGCGACTCCGTTGCCGAGGCCAAGTCTGGTCAGCCCGGCTCCGGCCGCGAGGGTATGGCTCTTGGCCAGTATGTCGCCGGCATGGGCTTCTCCAACGTCGGCCTGGGCATCGACCATGCCATGGCTCACACCCTGTCTGCCCACTACGACACTCCGCACGGCGTCGCTTGCGCCATGCTGCTGCCGATCGCCATGGAGTTCAACAAGCCGGTTTGCGCCGAGCGCCTGGCCAAGGTTGCCGTTGCCATGGGTGTTGACACCACGGGCATGAGCACCGACGAGGCTGCCGACGCCGCCATCGCCGCCGTCAAGCAACTCTCCGCCGACGTGAACATTCCGCATGTCTGCGAGGCCATGAAGGCCGACGAGATCGAGGTCCTGGCCAAGGACGCCATGGCTGACGCCTGCTTCCCGGGCAACCCGCGCGAGGCGACGCTCGACGACGTCATCGAGCTCTTCAAGAAGATCTGCCCGGCTGCCTAGCCCAGTTTGGTGGTCCTTCGCCCGTAGGCGTATGGTCTTTTGACTTGCTGCTGGCCCCGCCGTGCTACGCGCGGCGGGGCTTTTTGTGCCGCGCCGATGCCCCAAGATGGGCAAAACCAAGGCATGCTGCCCGCTGCGGATAGGTGGTGCACTTCTCAGCGTGCATTTTTGGGAGTATTCAGCAAGCTCTGAAAAATGCATAACGTTGTGAATGGGCCGCAGTGGCCCGCAGACGCCCATCGACAGCCCTTGTGGGCGGGCTATCGATGAGCGGAGGGGGCTGCCACCGCGTTTTTGGTTTGCGACGACCTGCAACACTGCTGTAACCGCGTCGCTTTGCCGTTTGCGATGGGGCTGACGGGGTCCACGGTGCTGAATACTCCGTATTTTGCACGGTCCAAGGTGGGGTACCCTGAGACGAAGCAAATAGATGCCTCATATTTATGCAGATACCGATAGGATTTATGCAAGATTGGGACTGTAAACCGAGCGCGTGCACAAAACCGGTGCGGGGACGTCTGGAGTCGGCTCGGTTTCTAGAGTATTGCACGTGCAGAAAGGTTAAAATCGGGGCTCGGTCTTAGTTTTACTTGGAAGGATGCATATGGCTTCTAATGTTGATGCTTCTCTAGAGGAGACGCTCTCCTATATTACTGACCAGTTGAAGACGCTGACTTCTATTGCTTCACCTACGGGCTATACCCGTGCGGCGACTGATTATCTGATGGAAACGTTGCGCGATATGGGCTTTGGGCCCGAGCGTTCTAACAAGGGCAATGTGCTCGTTGAGCTTGGTGGTGAGGGCGAGCCGCTTGTCTTGGCGAGCCATGTCGATACCCTGGGCGCCATGGTGCGCTCCATTAAGGACAATGGTCGCCTGCGTCCCACGACGCTCGGCGGGCATCAGTGGTCTACGGCCGATGGCGAGAACTGCACCGTTTATACGCGCGATGGCAATGTCTACACGGGTGTGGTTCTCAACACCGAGCCTTCGGCGCATGTGGCCGATGAACCGGTCAAGACTATCGAGAAGAACATGGAAATCCTGCTCGACGAGAATGTCGACAGCAAGGACGATGTGCTCGAGCTGGGTATTCAGACGGGCGACATCATCGCTATGGATCCGCGCACCACGGTGACGGAGAGCGGCTACATCAAGAGTCGCTTCCTTGACGACAAGCTGTCCGCGTCGATTCTGCTGGGTTTGGCCCGCGCCGTTGCTGGCGGCGAGGTGACGCTTTCGCGCAAGGTATCGCTGCTCTTTACGGTGTACGAGGAGGTCGGCCACGGCGGTGCCTTCGTGCCGGCCGACACGCGCGAGATGATCAGCGTGGACATGGGCTGCGTGGGCGACGACCTTGGCTGCACCGAGCGCATGGTTTCGATTTGCGCCAAGGATTCGGGTGGTCCGTACAACTACGACCTGGTAACCACGCTGTCCAACATCGCGCGCGAGCTTGAGCTCGATTACGCCATCGACGTGTACCCGCATTACGGCTCCGACGTCGAGGCCACGCTCTCGGCCGGCTACGACATTCGCCATGGTCTGATCGGCCCCGGCGTGTACGCGAGCCACAACTACGAGCGCAGCCACATGGACGGTGTGCGCAACACCTTCGAGCTCGTCCGCGCCTACGTACAGCGCTAGGGGAGCAGCTTGCGACTCGGCTGACCAATCGCTAAGGCCCGATTTCTCTGGCCTTTTTTCACTTTGGGTTGTTTAGTATTATGATGTCTGTAATCTATTAACTAAACGTGTAAATTACTTAACGAGGTGATGCGGCGTATGGATACGTCTGAGTACTTGTCTATGGGTGATGCCGCCCGCCTGTTGGGCGTTACGAAAGCCCGCATATCTCAACTTGCCGCATCGGGGACGCTTGTGTGCGATATTGTGGGCGGACGGAAGATGATCGAGTACAATTCTGCGATCGCCTATCAAAAGGTCCGCAAGCGAGGACGCCGTCCTGCAGCCGATGTGGGACGCAAGTTTACGCTGATGTCGGCCGACCATGAGGTCGCGTATGTCTCATTTGATCCGACGCGCGAGTTCCCCTTCGAAATCGCCGAGGTCCTCGATACGCAACGAATGCCGTTTGGCACGTGCTCGAGCTCTTCTCCAACGGTGAATAAGCGGGAGCTCAATGCGTGGTGGGGGCATCGGTCGGTGCCCGATGTTCGCCCTGGGCTTATCTCGCGCTACCGCGAGCTGGGGATTGTCAGCGGCGTTGAGGTGCCGGTTCAGTGCCTGGGCCTCTCGCTTTCGGATTGCTATTGGCTGCGGCCGACCGATTGCGACGAACTCAAATGGCAAAACATCAATTACTTCGAGAATGATTTTGAGCGGTCTGCGCCCGAGGGGCGTTCGGGTTGGCTGGAGGGCATCGGCCTTAAAAACCCCGACAACACGTCCGAGGGCGAGCTCCCTAAATCATGGATGATCCGCCGCGGCGTTCGCGTCTTGGCTAAAGGATGCGGCATGGATGACCAGCGACCCTTTAACGAGGCGGTTGCAACGGCCCTGCACCGTCGCTTGCTGTCGGAGGGCGAGTTTGTTCCTTATACGGTTGAGCGGATGTTCGATGGCCCTGTGTGTCTGTGCGATGACTTTCTTGATGGCCGCGAGGAATACGTTCCAGCCGTTTACGTTAAGAACGCTCTTGGCGGTCAGCGAGGAAACTCGACGTACGACCGGTACTCCCGCTTCCTTGGTAAGCATGGAGCAGACGAGGCTGCCGTGAGAAGGTCTATGTCGCAGATGATTGTCTGCGATGCCCTTTTGGCCAACAGCGACCGCCATTGGCGAAACTTCGGCATCATCCGCAATGTCGACACCCTGGAGATAAAACCTGCTCCGCTGTTCGATAGCGGCAACTGCCTGTGGTACAACGTACCAACTGCCGTGCTCGCAGCTGGGGAGTTCGGGTTTTCCGCTAAGCCGTTTGGGCCCGACCCTTCCGTCCAGCTGGCGCTTGCGGATTTGCTCGATTGGTTCGATTCATCGCGGCTCAACGGATTTGTTGATGAGGCGATCGAGATTCTTTCGCAGAGCGAGTGGGCGACGGCGGAGGGTCGACTCGAGGCCATTCACCGCGGCCTTGAGCGTCGCGTAATCGAGGTTGGTGCCGCTGTTGAGGTACTTCGACACGTGCAGTGATAAACCCGCGGCTACTTAAGCGCGCCGGTCACGGTGCCGCCGCCCAGGACGATGTCGCCCCGATAGACGACGACGGCCTGTCCGGGGGCGATGGCGCGCTGCGGCTCGTCAAAGGTCAGCAACATTTGCCCGTCTTCGCCGCGCGTAAGGGTCGCTGCCTGGTCTTTCTGTCGGTAGCGGTACTTGGCGCCCACGCGAATGCCGCCGGCATCGAGCTCGGCCTCCATGCACTCTGCCGGCGCGCTCCAGATCCACTCATTGGCAGTTAGCGCCGCCGCGGTTAGGTCCTCGGCTTCGCCAGATGCACAATGTTGTTGGCGGCGTCGACGCCCGTTACGTACACGGGATGCGCCATCGCGACGCCCAGGCCCTTGCGCTGGCCGATGGTATAGCGCAACGCGCCGTTGTGGCGTCCGACCACGCTGCCGTCGCGCCATACGATATCGCCCGGTGTAGCGGGATGTCCGCACCGACGCTCGATATAGCCCGCATAGTCGCCATCCGCGATAAAGCAGATGTCCTCGCTTTCGGCCTTCTTGGCGTTGGCAAAGCCCTGCTCGGCGGCAATGCGGCGCACGTCGTGCTCCTTGTCCAGGCCTGCCAGCGGAAAGATCGTGTGCGCCAGGCGCTCCTGCGTAAGCGAATATAAAAAGTAGCTTTGGTCCTTTTTAGGGTCCTCGCCGCGATGCAGCTGCCAGGTTCCGTCGGACGCCTGGCTCGTTTTGGCGTAGTGACCTGTGGCGATGTAATCGCAGCCCATATTGAGTGCCGCATCGAGCAGCGCGCCAAACTTAATATGGCGGTTGCAGATGATGCACGGGTTAGGCGTCAGCCCCTCCTGGTAGGCGTTCACAAAGCGCTCGATCACGTTGCGGTCGAAGGTTTGCTGCAAGTCGAGCACGTGATGGGGTATCCCCAGGCGCTCGGCGACGGCCTTTGCATCGGCGATGTCGCGGTCGACCTTACTCATGCCCGTGGTGGGATCGGGCGCGGGGCAGGTGAGGCGCATGGTGGCACCGACACATTCGTAACCCTGACTTTTGAGCAGATACGCGGTCACGCTGGAATCGACGCCGCCGCTCATGGCGACGAGCACGCGCTTGTTGTGCATGGGGAGGTTCTCCTTGGTGGCATGTGGCCAAAAAAGAAAAGCGGCGCGGGAGGCTGGTTCCGCGCCGCAGACATTGTAGCAAGTTCGGGCGTCCTGTGGGACACCCTGTTGGGATGAGCTCAGGCTGCCAGAAGAGAGGGGAGACCGGCGTGCCTTGGACTCGTTCTAGGAACGAGAGCTCTAGTCCTGGAAGAGTGCCGTGGACAGGTAGCGCTCGCCGGTGTCGGCGAGCAGCGCCACGATGGTCTTGCCCTCGTTCTCGGGGCGCTTGGCCAGCTGCAGTGCGGCCCACACGGCGGCGCCGGACGAAATGCCCACGAGCACGCCCTCCTTGTGGCCCACGGCGCGGCCGGTGGCAAAGGCGTCGTCGTTCTCGACGGGGATGATCTCGTCGTAGACCTGGGTGTCGAGGACGTCGGGCACAAAGCCGGCACCGATACCCTGGATCTTGTGCGGGCCGGCCTGGCCCTTAGAGAGCACCGGGGAGGTGGCGGGCTCGACGGCGACGACCTGAATCTCGGGGTTTTGCTCCTTGAGGAACTCGCCCACGCCGGTCACGGTGCCGCCGGTGCCGACGCCGGCGACGAAGATGTCGACCTTGCCGTCGGTGTCGTCCCAGATCTCGGGGCCGGTCGTGGCCTTGTGAATGGCCGGGTTCGCGGGGTTCACAAACTGGCCGGCGATGATGCTGTTGGGGGTCTCCTTCTGCAACTCTTCGGCCTTGGCGATAGCGCCCTTCATGCCTTTGGAGCCGTCGGTGAGCACGAGCTGCGCACCGTATGCCTGCATCAGCTTGCGGCGCTCGACGGACATGGTCTCGGGCATGGTGATGATCACCTTGTAGCCGCGGGCCGCCGCCACCGAGGCGATGCCGACGCCGGTGTTGCCGCTCGTGGGCTCGATGATGGTGTAGTCGCCACCGCGCACGAGCTTGCCGGCCTTCTCGGCCTCGTCAATCATGTTCTTGGCGACGCGGTCTTTGACGGACCCGGCGGGGTTGAAGTATTCCAATTTGACGAGCACACGGGCCTTGAGGTCATCGTCGGCCTCGAAGTGGGTGAGCTCCAGAAGCGGGGTGTGGCCGATAAGCTGATCGATGGACGTGTAAACATTGCTCATGGTGAACCTCCAAAGTGTTCAAATGACTGGATACCGTGTGGTTTTACGGTGTGTGTGGCAGCGAAACCCACAAACCTTATAGGTTGTTCGTTTTGCTGTTGGCAAGCATAGTAGACAGTAAAGCCTAGTAACGCAATAGGAAATAGAAGATTATTACGAGTCGATTAACCATCTTGACGGGAATAGGTATTTTCAAAACCAATTTTTCGGCTAGAATTTCTACGAATTAAAAGACCGAAAGGCAGCTATATATATGTTGGTTTCCACAAAGGGCAGATATGCCCTGCGCGTTATGGTCGACCTGGCCGAGCACCAGGCGACAGGCCGTATCCCGCTTAAAGAGATTGCGGCGCGTCAGGGTATTTCGGAGAAGTACCTCGAGAATATTCTGGCTACGCTCGTGCGCGCCAACATGCTCTCGGGCATGCGCGGCAAGGGCGGCGGCTATGTGCTCACGCGCCCGCCCGAGCAGTACACGGTGGGCGAGATCTTGCGCCTGACCGAGGGCAGTCTGGCGCCGGTCGCCTGCCTGGATGGCGACTGCAAGGGTTGCTCGCGCTCTGACGAGTGCCCCACGCTCGACGTGTGGAAGAACCTGGACAAGCTTATCAACGACAACCTCGACGGTGTGACGCTCGATCAACTTGTCGCTCCCAACGAAGGCTACGACTACGTGATCTAGCCCACCTGCCATTTGGGGACGGGGTGGAAATGGCAGATTCTCTCGCCCTTTGAGACTTGGCAAATAAGAAGGCCGCCCATTTTTGTGATGGGCGGCCTTCGTTTTGGGCTGTTGAGACGGGCGCGGCCGGAATGGCCGTTTTAGCCCTCGGCGATGCTGTCGAGGATGCTGCGCATGATGGACACCAGGATGCTGCCCATGAAGGCCGATTCAAAGCTGGCGATGGAGATACCCGCGCCCAGCAGATTGACCGACAGATAGCTGGCCAGCTCGAGCATAAAGCTGTTGACTACGAGCTGAAAAATACCCAGCGTAATGATCGTGAGCGGTAGCGAGATAACCGTCAGGAACGGCTTGACGAGCGAATCGACGATGTTCAGGAACAGTCCCACGAAGGCGAAACAGACCCAGGCCTCGGCAAAACCGAAGGGCTGGATGCCGGGGACGAGGAACGTGGCAATCGCGATGGCGATCGAGGTAAAGAGCCAGTTAAGCATAAAGCGCATGGTGTGAATCCTTTCTTGCGCAGGGTGCGTCGGCGTCGCGTGAAGCGGTTTGCTGCGGCAGCTTGGACGGCCGCTCGGGTGTGCCGCCTTGTTCGGCCGCCATTGTCTCAGATATTCGTGGAGCTTACGTGCGCATTCGGTTTCAAAACGGCGTTCGTCCTGAAAAACGCGCCGCTGGCAGAGAGTCTTGTCGCTTTAGTTTGGTGGTGTGCTACACTGCTACGGGCAAAAGCCACAGGCGTTGCCCTATTGCATAGAACGGGCGAACGATGCCCGATGTCAGTATCAACTTCGATGCCTTATGGCGGGTTTGGCGGTGATCGATGAATATCGAGAACATGTTTGACAAGCCTGATGTCAAGCAGCTGGTCCACGCATTTAGTCTTTTGGATGACGAGAAGGATATCCAGGCGTTTTTGACCGATATCTGCACGCCGCGCGAGATCTGCGATCTTTCGCAACGTCTGCAGGTTGCGCGTTATCTGGATGAGGGCGAGCCTTATGTTGAGGTTCAGGCCCGCACCGGCGCTTCGTCCACTACGGTGAGCCGCGTTTCAAAGGCGCTCAACGGCGAGTACGGTGGCTATCGCAAGATCCTCATCAAGCTGGAGGATGGCGAGTAGGCCAGCGGCAACAAACGAATTGCGCAGAACCGTCCCTTCGGGGGCGGTTTTTTGATCCTTTGGGGACGGAGGAAAACGGATCACTGGGTTAGACTGACCTCCTCGGTGATCCATTTTCCTCCGTCTCCAAGGGGTCAAATCTGTTGGCGTGGGGCAAATCTGTCCGCGCGGGCGGGTAGGATGGAAACATTGAATATTGCGAACGGTTTGAGTGGAGGACCATGCCTGTTCGAATCTATACCACCAACGCCGGCGCGGATTTGAGCGATGCCGAGGCGGCGCTGCTTGCCGACCTTATTGCCCGCCACGGGCGTGCCGTGCTGCTGGCGCCAACGTTTGCCGAGCTCGACCTGTGCCGTCATGATGCGGCGGAAGCCGGCGTTTCGCTGGGTATTGACTACAAGACGCCTACATCGTGGCTTCGCTCGCTTTGGGAGCTTTTGGGCGACGGGCGCGGTTTCGTCGACAACCTGCAGCGCCAGATGCTGTTTTCGGACATGGTAGCGCGCCTCGACGACGCCGACCTGCAGCCGCTTTCGCGCAGCCAGGGCACGGTGCGTATGCTCGCGCGTATGGCTCGCGATGTGCTGCCGGGTGTGGCAGGGACAGGCGCCGAGCGTTGCTGCGACAACGTTTGCAAGCCCAAGCCCAAAAGCGACGCCGAGGCTCGCGTGTTTGAACTTTCGTGCGCCTATGCGCGCGGTTTGGACCGTCGAGATATGGTCGAGCCCTGCGAGGCGGCTGACATTATGGCCGGCGCTTTGGCCGACAACCTGCCGGGGTGCGCCCGCGCCGTTTGCGTGCGCGGCGTCACGTCATTTACGTATAGCCTGCTCGAGCTGCTGTCCGCCGTGGCAAACAACGGGGGAGAGGTTGTCGTGCTGCTTGCCCGCGAGCAAGCGGCGATGCGCGAGGAGCTTGCCGCGGCATTTGATGTCCGCGGTGTGCTGTTTGAGATCGCGCCGCTGGGGGAGGGCGCCGCCGCGCCCCAGACTGCCTCCAAGTCCGCTGCTCAGCCTGCCTTTATTGAGGTCGCCGGCCCCCATGCCCGTGCCCATGCTTATGCGGACGTCATCGATAAGTTGGTGAAAGCGCACAAGGAGTCCAAGGACGATAAAGCTGCTGCAACACCCGCCGACCCCGTACGCGTGCTCGTTGTTTCTGCCCGGGCACCCCAGCTGTTCGGCGAGCTTGCCGCTCGTTTGGCGGCGCGCCACGTTGCTGCCGAGACGGCCGAGTTCACGGCGTTTTCCCAATCCATTGCGGGCAGGCAGTTCACGGCGCTCGCCAACCTGATCGAGCGTATGAAGGCCGCCAACGAAGGGGCAGCTTCTAAGACTGAGTGGTGGCCCGCTCCGGAGCTTACCGACTGGATTTACAGCCCGCTTTCGGGTGCCGACGCCGCCAGCGCGCGCACGTTCGACAAGAATATGCGACTGTCGCGCAGCAAGACCACTGCGGGCGTCAAGAGCCTGCTGCAGAGCGTGCAGGGCCAGGTGAGGGGCGCGCGTAAAGCGGCGAGCGACGAGAACTGGTTTAAGAACGTGCCGTGCGTGATCTCGGACGTGTTCCAGGCGCTGTGGCGCGACAAACCCGTGACGGCGCTCAAGGCCATGCTTGCCGTTGCCGAGGCACTGCCCGATCGCGCACTTGGCGGTCTCGACGGTCAGGCCCGTCGCCAGGCGGAGGTGGCCCTGCTGCGCCACGTCATCGACATCCTTATGAATGGCGCCCGTGCGCTCGACGTGTCGCAGGCCGCGACCGTGCCCGTGCTCGACGACATTCGAACCAAGGTGGACAAGCGTAGCGCCGCCTACGATTACGAGACCTACGAGGTTGACCGTGCGCCACGCGCCCAGGTTCGCTTTGCTTCGCTTGCCGATGCGGCGGCTCTGCGCCCCGGCAGCTACGATGCCGTGCTGTTTGCCGATGTCGATCTGGACAGCTATCCGCTCTCACACGAAGAGGGGCCGCTGACCACGCTGACGGCGAGCCTCGGTCGCGAGGGCGTGACGCTTGAGCCTGCGGCCTTGCTGCGCGCACGCTTTGGCCGCGCGATACAAGCGTCGCGTGGTCCGGTTACGCTCGCCCGTGTGACCCACGATCGTCAGGCGCGCGAGTGTTATCCGGCGGCCGTGTGGACCGAGTTGCGGGCGCATGCCGAGGCCGCTAACGATGCTAAGGCCGCTGACGCCGACAAGGCCGCTGACGACGCTAAGGCCGTTGGCGCCGACAAGGCGAAGTGCGTGGGTGAGGGCGATATCGTAAGGGACTTCGATCCCGCGGCAGGCGAAGGTCTTAGGCGCGAGCGCGTGACCTGCGAAGCTCCTCAGCATCTGAGCGATGAAGCCATTCCGTATCTGGTCCTGCGCCGTCGCGATGGCGAGGGCGAGGATGCGCCGCTGGTGCCGCGCCTGACGTCTGCCTCGCAGATCGAGGCCTATTCGACCTGCCCGCTATGCTGGTTCGTGTCGTATCGCGTGAAGCCCCAGTCCATTGATGCGGGCTTTGGAAACATGGAGAAGGGCAACTTTGTCCACGATGTGCTGGAGCACCTCCATGCCCGCCTGCCCCAGGAGGGCATGGAGCGCGTGACACCCATGAATCTGCCGCGCGCGAAGGAGCTGCTGCACGAGGTCTTTGCCGAGACCCTGGCCGAGCACGCCGGCAAGCGCGGTACCGAGGGCCCGCTGGTGCCGCTCTCCCCGGTGGAGGAGCGCCAGGTGGCCGAGATTTTGCCGCAGCTGGAGGGCGTGCTTGCCTACGAGTCCGAGGCGCTCGCGCCCTTCGCGCCGCGCTACCTGGAGTTTGCGTTCAACGAGCTCCGGGTCGAGTATGCCGGTTGGCCACTCGGTGGGCGCATCGACCGCGTTGACGTGGATGCCGAGAATCGCGCCGTGGTAATCGACTACAAGCATCGTTCGGGTGTCGAGGAGTTTAAACTCGCCGACCCCACGGTGCGCGACGAGGAGTCGGGCGAGGCCCCCATCGACGACCCGCGCTGGCTGCCGCCCCATACCCAGACACTCATCTACGCGCAGGCCATGCGTCGGGCGCTGGATCTGGATACCCGCGCCGCGCTCTATTTTTCGACCAAGGGCGGCAAGCCCGCGCTGCGCGGTGCGGCGAGCGCCGAGTTGCTTGAGGAAGAGCGCGGCGACGGCCGCATCCCAGGCCTTAAGAAGGGCTTTCCCGGCGAGGGCGGCAACATGGACTTCGATGCGCTGCTCGATCGCGTGGAGACCGGCATTGCCGAGCGTCTGCGCGAGCTCGAGGCAGGCAACGTTGCCGCCGTCGACCCGACGTCGGCTCAGGCCGCGCATGTGCGCTGCTCGTATAACCACGAAGGAACGTTTGTAAGGAGGGACGTGTAGACCATGGATCTTTCGACTTTGATGCCGCAACAACTGCAAGTCGTCAAAACGCTCGACCGCCCGCTGTTTGTCTCGGCAGGTGCCGGCTCGGGCAAGACCTTTACCCTCACGCGCCGCATCGTCTATGCGCTCTCGCCCGAATCCGGTCCGTTTGTCGAGCATCTGGATCAGGTGCTCGCCATTACCTTTACCAAAGATGCCGCGGCCGAGATTCGCGACCGCGTGCGTCGCGCGCTTATCGAAGAGGGTATGGACGAGGAGGCCCTGACCGTCGACGATGCGTGGATCTCGACCATTCACGGCATGTGTTCGCGCATCCTGCGCGCGCATGCGTTGGAGCTGGGCATCGATCCCGAGTTCACGGTGCTTACCGATACCGATGAGCTTATGGATCAGGCTGTTGAGCATGTGCTGGCCCGAGCGACGGCGCCCGATGCCGCCCCCGAGCTCGCCGCTTCGCTTAAAAGCCTCTACGCCTGGTATCCCATGGCAGGCGAGGGTGGCCTCTTTGGCGCCGGCACCACCATCAAGGGCCTGGTGCGTGAGCTGCTGGAGCTCTCGAGCCAGCTGCCGGGCGGTATGGACGACGTGTGCGTGGCGCGCGGCCAGGCCGATACCTCGGCACTCGCCGATGCCTATCGTGCGGCGCTGGGCGCAAGCAAGGCCGCGACCGAGAAAGCGCAGGTGGCACTCGATGCCATCGACGCGTTTGAGGCGAGCGGCAAAACCATGGAGGATGCGGCGCGACTCATGATGTCGTGCAGCATGCCTCGGGCGAGCAAGGCGTTTCCTAAGGAGCAGGTGGAGCTGCTCAAGGCCGAGGCCGCCGATGCATTTATCAATATCGTGCTTGCCTGCGGCGGTCCGGCGCTCGATGCGCTGGTGGGGCTTGCTCGTGCTGTGGAGGCTGAGTATCGCGCGCTGAGGCCGGCCAGTCCGCGCTCGATAACAACGACCTACTGCGTATGGCGTACGAGGCGCTGCGCGACTATCCGGCTATTCGAGCGGCCTATGAGGGCCGCTTTAAGATGGTCATGATCGACGAGTTCCAGGATACCGACCAGATGCAGGTCGATTTGATCCGTTACCTGACGGGCGCGGGGGAGCGCGCACTGTGCACCGTAGGCGATGCGCAGCAGTCGATCTACCGCTTCCGTGGTGCCGAGGTCGAGGTGTTCCGTCGCCAGGAGCGCAAGGTGGGTTCGACGACGGCGTCCGAGACGGTCGCCACGTCCGATGCCCCCGCCGGCGAGCTCGTCAAGCTTGTACGCAACTTCCGCAGCCACGACGAGGTGCTGCGCTATGTGGCGCGCGTCTTTGACGGCGACACCGGTGGTTTGATGCAGGGGTTCTTGGATCTTGAACCGAGCGACGAACGCGAGGACAAGCTCAAGGCGAAGGCATCGCGCCGCCAGGCGATCTTCGTTGCCGGTGACAGTACGCAGGAGCGAACGCAGGCGAAAGCTCGTGCGATTGCGGAGCGATTCCAAGCACTCGTTAAAGCGGGCCAGCCCCAGGGCAGCATGGTCCTGCTGCTGGGCCGCATGACCAACGCCGATGTCTATGCGCAGGCCTTCCGCGACCAGGGGCTCGACTGCGTCATCGCGGGCGGCTCGGTCTTTGCCCAGGCTGCCGAGGTCCAAACGGTGCGTGCTCTGGTGTGCGCGCTTGCTAACCCGGCCGATACGGCGCAGGGTCTTATGCCGCTGCTGGCCTCGCCGATGTTTGCGCTCGGCGGTCAGGAGTTCCTGGCGCTGGCGACCAAGCTGGACGACCAGACGGGGGAGACCTCGCGCCGCAACATCGACGTGGGCATCATGAGCGATTGCGATGTGCCGGGGCTGCGGGATCTGCCGCTGCTGACGCGCGCCCGCGAGGTGCTGCGCTATGCGCTTCGTCGCGTGGGGCGCGATTCGTTCGCCGCCATCGCGCGCGATACTGTCAACGCCTCCGGCTGGTTTGTGCGTCTGGCGCAGCGTGGTCCCGAGGGCAAGGCCATCGCCGCCAACGTGCTCAAGGCCTCCGGCTGGTTTGTGCGTCTGGCGCAGCGTGGTCCCGAGGGCAAGGCCATCGCCGCCAACGTGCTCAAGGCGCTCGACGCCGTGGCCGAGGCAGAGGCCGAGCTCGGCAATTCTCCGCGCTCCATCGCGCTCGCCTTCGACCGCTTCTTGGCGGGCAAGGAGGCCCCGGGCGCGCTCAACGAGGAGGGCGACGGCGCGGTGCGCATCATGACGGTGCATGCGTCCAAGGGTCTGGAGTATCCGGTCGTAGCGGTTGCCGAGTGTTTTGGCGTGCGCAAATCGTCCGGTGCGGCTCAGATGGGGCGTGTCGAGGGCGGAGCGCAGGTCGTGGCGCTGCCGGCACGCTTCGACGGCGTTAAACTCGCGGACGGCACGTTCGTGAAGGGCGATGACGTCAAAAAGCAGTTTGAGCACGCGTTTAAGGGCAAGGGCATGTCGCTGTGGCTGCCGCCAGAGCTCATGGAGGACGTCTGTGCGACGGGCTCTCCCGCCGAGGCATTTGCCCGCCTGCGTAACGACGACCTGCAGCTTTCGCTCGAGGAGCGGGCTCGCTTGCTCTATGTCGCCATGACGCGTGCGCGAGAGCTGGTCATTCTGGCGATGGATGCCGGCGTGAGCCGCGGCAAGGTGACGGCGCCGACCTTCGACGTCGAGACCGATCTGACCTATGACGTGCTGCGTCGTATTCTGCCTACCGACGCTCTGGACATGCCGCAGCTCGATGCCGACCGCCTGGTGTTCGACAACTCCAAGCCGGGCGACTACGAGCTCATTTCGCTTTCGGACTTTACCTTTGGCGAGCAGGCGTTTGAGGCCAACGCTTCGCTGGATGCCGAGGGCAGGCTTGTCCGCGGCGATGCGGAGCCGGAGGCGCCGGTGCGGATGCCCGCGCCGCCGTTCCCGGCCCTGCCGACCCCGAGCCCGATGCGTTTGAGCTCGTGTATCCCCAGACGGTGGGCGTGCGCATGGGCGCCTGCCCGTATCCGGCGCGCGATTCGTACAGCTACTCGTCAATTGCCGCGGCGCTGCATGCCGAGTCCGAGGACCGTGCCGCCGAGGCACACACGCCCATGGACGAGGCCGGCGATGATGCGGAGTCGGATGGTTCCGAGATGACGGATGCAGGCGTGGCCGCCGTTGAGCCCGCCGGCAACCCCATGGCGCTGGGCTCGGCGTTCCATGCCGCCTGCCAGTGGCTGATCGAGATGGGTGCCGATGCGCTGCCCGCTGAGCGTGCCGATGCGCTGGCGCGCCTGTGGTGCCTGACGCCGGAGCAGCGCGAACGCTTCGACGTTGCCCTGGACCGCTGGCTCAAGTCGGCGGTCCGTGCCGAGCTGCTTGCCTGGCCGTGCATCCGTGCCGAGGTGCCGTTCTTCTCGCTGGGCTGCGAGGACGAGGACATCGCCCGCTACGGTGCATATGCCGAGGGCGCCATCGACGCCTTGGCGACGAACCCGGCGGATTCGTCACGCGCGCTGGTCATCGACTACAAGACGGGCGGCACACCGGACGAGACGCCGGAACAGCTGCGGGAGAAGCACGCCCTGCAGGCGCGCGTCTACGCCGATGTTCTGCACAAGGCGGGCTTTGAGGCCGTGACCGTCAAGTTCGTCCGCGCGGAGCAGGTCGACCCCGCCAACCCCTGCGAGCCCCAAGTGGTCACCTACAACCTTTAGCCCTCAACAACCTGCGGTGGAATCCCTATCGATTCCACCGCAGTCTTTTTGGGACGGGGCTTTTTTAGCTACTTTGGGCAAACCCACGCGGCCGCCCCGGATAAAGCCCTCAATCGTCCAAATAGCACCGCAACGCATAGGAGAGCCTGGGACGGTACAATAGCTCGAACGGTTCAAACGAATAAGGAGCCATATGCAGCTCACCAAAACGCTTGGGGTGACGCCGGAGGAGCTTTTTGACGCCCTAGCGGGGTCCATCATGCAGGATATCGAAAACGCCACGGGCAAGCGCTCCAGCCGCAACAGGCTCAACGGCAATAAGTACGAGAAGCGTGCCCAGGCCGCAAAAAGGCAAGGTAGCTCTTCATCGGAAACTGTGAACACTTCAGGCTTCGAGTCAGTAGCGAGCGGCCCGACAAAAGTAGTTGATGGAAGTGCCAAATGAATAAGAATGCCGCTACGCAACTGCACATCTATTCCGCCTTTTTCGTTCTCGCGGGATTTGTTTTAAATCGGGGAGTGTTTCTACTTTTCCTTGCGGAGAAAGGAATGTCTGTCACGGAAATCGCGCTTTATCAAGCCCTGTTTAACATTACAACGGTCGTCCTCGAGCTGCCAACAGGGCTGATAGGCGATTTCTTTGGAAAGAAGTTTTCGATTCAAGTGGGCGTGCTGCTGCTTTTCTTCCATACGGCTGGCATGCTGTTGCTCTCAGGCCCCTTTCTTGTCGTGCTTTCCCTTGTTGAGGCACTCGCCTACTCCCTTCAATCGGGATCCGAACAAGCACTTTTATATGAAATTGCCCGGAATGCCGGTCAAGGAGAGCGTTTCCTCACCATCAACGCTCGGCTGCTTGCCGCGCAATCAATCGCTACGGGAATGGCGATTGTGCTCGGATCTTTCATTGCCCAAGTATCTTGGAGCGCCCTCTACGTATGTGTCTCCGTTTTCTATCTCCTGCAGCTTTTCCTTCTGTATCCCATTGAGAGGACGGAAGCGACCCGTTCTGAAAGCTCTGAAAAGGGAAGGTTTGACGCGGCCAAGATGTTCAGACGCGAAACCTGGCGTGTTGGAGAATCCGCTTTTGCGGTACTGCTTCTTCTAATCGGCACAAGCATGCTCGATGGATTCTATGGGAGTTATTACAACTTGAATCAGTTGGTATTCGACGCATTTGATGCTCCCGTCTCCATAATAGGAATCTTTTTCGGTGCATCCTATGCAGTAAATGCGACGGCCTACATTGCAGCAGATTTCTTCTCATTGCGTTTCGGGAAAAGAAATACCATGCTCGGCTCGATGCTAATCGAGGCTGGCCTTTTCATGATTCTTCCGTGGTTCGCTTCAAATCCGCTGTGTTTGTTTGGCCTTAGCATGGTGCTTTGTTTTCTCCCAGAAGTGGTGTACATCACTTCGGAAAACTTAATCCAAGACGCGATAGCGGACGATCTCCGCGCGACGATCCTTTCCGTCGCGTCTCTGGTAAGGGCTCTCTTTTCTGCAGTGTTTTTCTCCATATTTGGACATGTGTTGGGGTTATATCCCATTCAGATAGCGCTCGGTATTATTGGTGCAATCGCGATAGCAATTACCGCCGTTGTTTCTTTAAAAATGGTAGGAATACATGTCTCCAAGAATTGATATATCGATTGACGAGCTGCCCGAAGCGTCGAGCCTTCTTGATGGACATGACTATTCGTCACAAATCATTCAGCGTATCGCCGGGGTTCCAGTAATACTCGATGCATCGGGATGCCCTCATTCCCTTTTTGAAGGTCCCAAAAAGACTGCCCGTGTGGGTTTGGCTAGGTTCGGGCGCTGTCCGTGCCGTGGGGTAAAATCGTTCAGTCAGAACACGAACCCGCATCGGAGCTCATCACATGGCATTCGTCCATCTGCACAACCACACTGTCTTCTCCATGCTCGACGGCGCAACACGTATCCAGGATATGGTCAACCGTGCCGTTGAGCTGGGCATGCCCGCCGTCGCCATTACCGACCACGGCTACATGTATGGCGTGCCCGATCTGGCGCTGGCCTGCGACGCCGTTAACCACAACACGCCCGAGTACAAAACCTGGAGCCACGACAAGGCCTTCTTGGAAAAGGACCGCCGCGACGAGCTGGTGGAGCCCGATCCCGAGGCAAACCCGCGCGAGCATGCCCAGTATGTGAAGGACATGGCCATGTGGGACGAGAAGGGCAACATCGACGAGCTCAAGCCGCCTCTGGTCATCAAACCCATCTTTGGCTGCGAGGTCTACTTTACGCCGGACGAGACGCTCGCCCGCGACCATAAGCCCGAGCTTTACCATATGATCCTTTTGGCTAAGGACCAGGAGGCTACGTCAACCTGATGCAGACGGTCTCCGAGGCCGCCGTGCAGGGCTTTTACTACAAGCCGCGCGTGACGCTCGACAATCTGCGCCGCCACGCCAAGGGCATGATCTGCACGAGCGCCTGCATCGCGGGCATCATCCCCAAGTACATCGACCGCGGTGACATGGAAGGCGCCATCAAGTGGGCCGAGACCTTCCGCGATACCTTTGACCCCGGCGACTTTTACATCGAGATCCAGGAACACGGCATCACCACCGACAACGGCCTGACCGATGAGCAGATGGACCGCACGCTCATCGACATCGCCAAACAGGTGGGCGTCAAGGTCATCGCCACCAACGACTTCCACTACCTGCGCCGCGAGGATGCGCCCGTGCAGGACGTCATCATGTGCATCGGCATGAACGCCAAGGTCGACGACCCCAACCGCATGCGCATGACCGGCTCAGAGTTTTACATGAAGACCGAGGAGGAGATGCGGGCGATGTTCCCGTATTGCCCCGAGGCCTGCGACAACACGCTCGAGATCGCCGACAAGTGCTATGTCGAGCTGGACTGGGACTCCATCATCCTGCCGCGCTTCCCGCTGCTCGATCCCGGGGAGACGCACGAGAGCCAGTTCCGCCGCGAGTGCGAGAAGGGCCTGCGCCAGCACTACGGCGACGACTGGGCTACGCGCGAGATCGGTGGCGTCAACATCAAAGAGCGCTTTGAGTACGAATACAAGGTCATCTGCGACAAGGGCTTTGCCGCCTACTTCCTCATCGTCGCCGAGTACGTGCAATGGGCCAAGGACAACGGCATCGGCGTCGGCCCCGGCCGTGGTTCTGCCGCCGGCGCTATCGTCGCCTACGCCATGAACATCACCGCGTTCGACCCGCTCGAGAACGGTCTGATGTTCGAGAGGTTCCTGTCCCCGCAGCGTACCGAGATGCCCGATATCGATATGGACTTCGACGATGAGCGGCGCCTCGAGGTCGTGGAGCACGTTCGCCAGCTCTACGGCCCCGAGAAGGTCACGCACGTCATCACCTACTCGACCATCAAGGCCAAGCAGGCCATCAACGACGCCGCGCGCGTTCTGGACTACCCGGTCTACATGGGCCAGCGCCTGTCCAAGATGGTCTCGAGCGACCCCAAGGTCAAGCTCAAGCAGGTGCTCGAAAAGCAACCCGGCAAAGAGGATCTGTTTAACCCCGATTTTGCCGAGGCATATAAAAAGGACGACGACGCCCGCCGCATCATCGACACGGCGCTCTCGATCGAGGGTCTCACCCGTGGCGAGGGCGTGCACGCGTGCGCCGTTCTGATCTGCCGCGACCCCGTCAACGAGCACGTGCCCACCAAGCTCGATACCAAGGGCGGCGTCGAGATTACCCAGTACGAGGGCCATACCGTCGCCGACATGGGCCTGCTCAAGATGGACTTCCTGGGCCTGCGCACGCTGACGGTTATCTCCAAGGCCAAGGCAAACATCAAAAAGAACTTCGGCATCGACATCAAAGAGGAAGAGATCCCCTTTGACGATCCCGAGATCTTTAAGCTCATGGGTTCCGGCCACACCGCCGGCGTCTTCCAGGTCGAGTCCGCCGGCATGACGGCCACGATCAAGAACATGAAGCCCACCGAGTACAAGCACGTCGTGGCATTGATCGCCCTGTACCGCCCGGGCCCGCTGGGCGCCGGCATGGTTTCGTCCTACATCAACCGTATGAACGGCAAGGAGCCGGCCGTCTCCTACGACGACCGCCTGGACGACATTCTGGGCGAAACCTACGGCACCATGGTCTACCAGGAGCAGGTTATGCTCATCTCCGTCGAGATGTGCGGCTTTTCCAAGGGCGAATCGGACTCGCGTATCCGTAAGCCCGTGGCTAAGAAAAAGATCAAGCTGCTCACGTCGACGGTGCTGCACTGGGAGGATGGCTCGGACGAGACCACCTACGATCACTGGATGAACGGCGCTATCAAGAACAACTACACGCGCGAGGTCGCCCAGAAGATTTGGGACGATGTTCTCGAGTTCGCGTCCTACGCCTTCAACAAGTCGCACTCCGCCGGCTACGCCATCCTGGTTATGCAGACGGCGTGGCTCAAGGCGCACTATCCGCACGAGTACATGGCGGCCGTTCTGACGTCTTATACGGGCAAGACCGACAAGATCGTTCACTACGTCTCGGCGTGCCGTCACGACGGCATCCCCGTGCTTTCGCCAGATGTCAACGAGTCCGGTACCGAGTTCACGGCTACCAAGGAGGGCGTGCGCTTTGGTCTGGCCGGCATCCGCGGCGTGGGCACCGGCGTGGCGCAGGCGATTATCGCCGAGCGCGAGGCGGGCGGCCCGTTTAAGACGCTGCACGACTTTGTCGAGCGTGTGGACTCGAGCCAGGCCAACCGTCGCGTAATCGAATCGCTCATCAAGGCAGGCGCCTTCGACTCCACGGGGTATCCGCGTCGCCAGATGATGCACTTTGTGGATAAGAACAACCCCGAGAACATCATCGATGCCGCGGTAAAGCGCCAGAAGGATCGCGCGAGCGGCCAGACGTCGTTCTTCGACATGTTTGGCGACGTTGAGGGCTCGGGCTTTGAGGTGAGCGTGCCCGATCCGGATGGCCAGGAATGGGACCGCCACCTCAAGTTGAGTCAGGAGAAGGAGGTTCTGGGCATCTATGTCTCGGACCACCCGCTGCGCCCGTTTGAGTATGCACTAGCCAAGCGCGTGACTTCTCGTTCTCGCAGATCGACACCGGCTACGAAGTTCAGAATCCTACGGGCGGCACCATCAACCAGGAAATTCCCGAGGGCAAGGCGCTGTGGTGGGCCGGCATGGTCTCGAGCGTGTCCAAGCGCGTGACCAAAAACGGTGACCCCATGGGCATCGTGCAGCTCGAGGACATGGAAGGCGAGGCCACCGTCGTCGTGTTCCCCAAGACCTACAAGGAGGCCGAGGGGTACCTGTACGGCGAGGTCGATCCCGAGACCGGCGCGCAGCTGTCCGATGCCTTTGTGCGCATTAAGGGCAAGCTCGAGCGCTCGGACCGCGGCGACCAGATCATCGCGCAGGAGATCGTGCCGCTCGAGCTTAACGAGGAGAACAACAAGCCCAAGGTGTTTGAGGTCATGGTGCCCAACAGCCGCTTTAGCCAGGGCAATATGGCGCGTCTTGCCACGGTGCTTACCGCCAACCCGGGCGGCGACCGCGTGGAGATCTTTATCGAGCAGGTGGACGGGCGCGTGCTGCGTGCCGAGGTACCTGCCAAGGTCAACGCGCGTTCGATTCCGCTGCTGGCCGAGGCCAAGGCCATTGTGGGTAACCAGGGCCGCGTGACGGTGATCTAAGCTACCCCGGGTGAGATTGGAGGAAGTGATGGCGCAGGGGACGTTTGTGCAGGCGCTTCGCAAAGAGGCGGCGTTGAGCGGCACCTTTATGAAGGGGCGTTCGCTCATGCTCAACGGCGCCGTGCTGTCGATCGAGGACAGCGGCTCGCGCTTCTCCAAAAACGTGACGGTCGAGGGCTCGGTGCGCGGTTCGCGTGGCGACCTGTACAAGACGCACGTGGCGCTCGACATGGACGAGCACGAGGTGATCGACTACGACTGCGATTGCCCCGCCGCCTATCGTTACCCCGGTATGTGCAAGCACGCTATTGCCACGGCTCTGGCGTATTTGGATGCCAGCGGCGCCGAGCCCGTCGAAGGTTTGCGCACGCCGGTTCGCACGTTTACGGCGCAGTCGAAACAGCCCGCGCGCACCGCACCCAAAGCGCCGGCCGTCAACCCCAACTTTCCCTTTCCGGCGCCCGTCCCCACGAGCCCGAGCCTTGTGGCGGCGCTCTCCGATCTTTCGGACGCGCGCATGGATGAGCTGGCGAGCATGCGCCGCAAGCTTGCCGGTGCCGTTGATCCCGACGCCCCCAAAGCGGCATTGGAGCCCTCGTTGGTGCCGTACTACAATCCGCTGTTCGCTGACCGCTTTAGCTGGGCGCTCGAGTTCCGCATTCGCTGTGGATCGGTCTCCTACGTGGTCAAGGACATCGACGGCATGGCCGATGCCTACGTGCGCGGCGGCACGTTCTCCTATGGCAAGAAGCTCACGTTTGTCCATTCACCTGAGGCCTTTGACGAAACATCGGCAAAGCTGCTCAACCTTGTTGTGACGACAGTTGCCTATCTCGATGACATCACAAGCTCGCGTTCGGCGTCGTACGACTTTGCCCGCAGCGGTTTTGTTGCCGAGCGTCAGTTGCCGCTGTCCGAGCATAGCATCGTATATGTGCTGGACCTGCTGCGCGGCCAGACCATCTCCTTTGAGCCCGCCTGGTCGCGGGGGATGACGACGCATCGCACCTACGACGTGGCGGTTGAGCTGTCTCCGCAAAGGGAGGACGAGGCATCCGCTAAGCGCCCACCGCTGCTTGCCGCCAAAATCGCGCCGGCGGCTGGTGGTAGCTATGACCTGCGCCTGCCCGCCGATATGTACTGCTTTGCGTCGGGCGATGCCGCCTACTTGGTTGACACGCGCCGCGCGCGCCGTACCGACGCTGCATTTGCTCAGCATGCCGCACCTTTTTTGTCGCGCTTGCTGCCGTGCCGCACGCCCGCCCATATTGCCGCCGAGCAGGTGGGTGAGTTCTGCCGTATGGCGCTGCCCATTTTGCGCGACTACACCGACCTCACCGCGCCCGCCGCGCTCGATACCGTGGCACCCGAGCCGAGCTTTGCTATGGCGATCGGTGTCGGCGATGGGCTCGTGACCTGCAAAATTACGGTTACCTACGGCGATTGGTCGGCGGATCTCTTTAGCCTGGGCGCTCCGGGCAGCCCCTTCGAAGAGCAACGCCCCGGTGTGCCGCCCCGCGACGAGGTGGCGGAGTTTCGCGTTATGGATACGGCGGCCCTGTACTTCGATTTCTACGAGGGCGGTCTGGCGTTTGAGGAGCGCGATGACGCCCGCTTGTTCTGCCTGCTGACCGAGGGCCTGTCCGCCCTGTCCGAACTGGGTGAGGTCATGCTCAGCGACCGTCTGCGCCAGATCTCGGTCCGCCCCGCGCCCAAGCTCTCGGTTCGTGCGACCGTTAAGAGCAACCTGCTCGATGTCGAGCTGGGCGCGAGCGGACTTTCGGCCGCGGACCTTGCCGTCTATCTCGATTCGTACAAGCGCCATCAAACGTTTGCGCGCCTGACGTCCGGCGACATCGTGCGCCTGGATGAGGGAGCGCGCGCCGCGTTTGGCCTTGCCGAAGATCTGGGCGTCGATGCCGTCGACCTGCTCGACGGCGTGTCGCTCCCCGCGTCGAGCACCCTTTTTGTCGATAGCATGCTCGCACGCACGCCGGCGCTTGAGGCCGATCGCGACGCCGCGTTCCGCCGCACCGTCGAGCGCCTGGACACGCTCGGCAAGATGGACTTTACGGTGCCGGCATCGCTCAAGGCAACGATGCGCGGCTACCAGGTCGACGGATACCAGTGGCTCGGCTCGCTTGAACACCTGGGCCTTGGCGGCATCTTGGCCGACGACATGGGCCTGGGCAAAACGCTCCAGATGATTGCGCATATTCTGGCGCGCGTGGAGGCGGGGGACACCAAGCCCACGCTCGTGGTATGCCCGGCCTCACTCGTGTACAACTGGACTGCCGAGCTGGAGCGCTTTGCCCCGTCGCTCGATGTGTGCGCCATTGTGGGCGCCAAGCTCAACGCCGCGTGCAGATCGCCGGCGTGGCCGAGCATAGCGTGGTCGTGACGTCGTATGACCTTATGCGGCGCGATATCGACGAGTACGTCGAGCAGGATTTTGCCCGCGTGGTGCTCGATGAGGCACAGTACATTAAAAATCCGCTCACGCAGGTGGCGCGCGCCGCCAAGCGCCTGCCTACCAGCGTGCGCTTTGCCCTGACGGGCACGCCCATCGAAAACCGCCTATCCGAGCTCTGGAGCATCTTCGACTTTTTGATGCCGGGCCTGCTGGGCACGCGTGAATCGTTTGCAAAGCGATTCGAAAGCCCGGTCGAGCATGCCGAGGGCGATAGCGCCGCTCGCCTGCAGGCGCTCGTGTCGCCGTTTGTGCTGCGTCGCGTTAAGGAAGACGTGGTGGCCGACCTGCCCGAAAAGATCGAAGACACGGTGATGGCACAGCTTACCGGCGAGCAGCGCAAGCTCTACCTGGCCAACCAGGACCGCATCGCCCAGCAGGTGCAGCACCGCGAGGCTGGGGAGTTTAAGAAGGACAAGCTCAAGGTGCTCGCCGAGCTCACCAAGCTGCGCCAGATCTGCTGCGACCCGCGTCTACACTACGAGGATTACAAGGCGGGGAGCGCCAAGCTCGATACGTGTATGGAGCTCGTGCACGGCGCACTCGACGGCGGGCATCGCATCCTGTTGTTCAGCCAGTTTACGGGTATGCTCGATATCATCGGTAAGCGCTTGGCCAAGGAGGACATCGCCTTCCTTAAGCTCACGGGCGCTTCGTCTAAGGAGAGCCGCGCCAAGATGGTCGCGCAGTTCCAAGCGGGCGAGGTTCCGGTCTTTTTGATTTCGCTCAAGGCGGGCGGCGTGGGCCTTAACCTGACGGCGGCCGACGTGGTCATCCACTACGACCCGTGGTGGAACGTGGCAGCGCAGGACCAGGCGACCGACCGCGCGCACCGTATTGGCCAGCAACATACCGTGACCGTGTACAAGCTCATCGCCAAGGACACGATCGAGGAGCGCATTATGCAGATGCAGGAGTCCAAGCGCGACCTGGTCAACAGCGTGCTCGGCGGCGACGGCATCTCGTCGGCGCTGTTTACCCGCGAAGATGTTCTGGCGCTGCTGGGCGGCGACGGGCGCTAACCCGCTCGGGTGGGGCCGCCAGGGCGGATAGCGCACGCTGCCCCATCGTCCCCGCCCGTTATGTGTTCATTTGCAATGCCGTGGATGGTTTGTCTGCCTTTGGGCATAAGAACCATTAAGAACATTGGCACGTCAGCAAAGGAGAACATCATGGCGAAATTCTTTAAGGACCCCGACGGTAAGCTCATTGCCGCCCTTGGCAACGACGTTGCAACCCCTGCCGGTTGCACGGAACTGACCGCAAACACTGAGGACGCGGCGCACGAGAAGCACGTGCCTGTTGTCGAGACCGAGCGCGACGGTCACGTGATTCGCGCACGCGTTGGCTCGGTCGAGCACCCCAGCCTGCCCGAGCACTATATTGAGTGGATCGCCCTTGAGGCCGAGGGCCGCTTAGAGGTCCATTACCTTGAGCCCGGCATGAAGCCCGCGACGTTTTTTGCCGGCGGTTCCAAGACCGGTACCGTCTATGCCTACTGCAACCTGCACGGGCTGTGGTCCGCGACGTTCTAGGAGCGCGCCCCCGCTCGGGGTATCATAGCTAGCATATGCACATGCGAGCGCCGACTGCATCATGCGGCCGGCGCTTTTACTACGATTTCGATGGTTTACGACGGAAAGGGCTGAGCCATGAGCTCGCGCTTGCACAGATCGATATGCGCCTGGGTGATATTGAGGGCATTTGCGGCCGCATCGAGGACCAGGCTCGTCTGGCCCACGAGCGCGGGGCGCGCGTGCTGTGCGTTCCGGCTCCGCTCTTTATGGGCGCCATGCCCGGGGGCCTGGTGGGCACTGCCGACTTTGAGCACGACATGCTTGCCGGCTTGACTGGTGTCGCCGAGCGTATCCAGGAGCTTGACATGATCTGCATCGTGCCCGCGGCGGTTTCGTTTGAGGGCCAGCCGCTGCTCGACTACATGATGCTCAAGGACGGTCATGTGGTGCCGGCGCGTTCGAGCATTGCCCTGCAGCGTGGTGAGAACAACGACACGCGTTGGGCGCCGCCGGTGTTCGACGTGGACGGCGTGCGCATCGCCGTGATTTTTGACTTGGACCGCGAACTCGAGATGTTGCCGACCGGTGTTGACCTCATTGCGTATTTCCAATTCAATGCGTTTGACATGACCGACCGCGAGACTGCCGCCATTGCCGCCGTTCGCAGCGGCGCCTACCGCAAGATCGCATCCAAGCGCAGCGTGTGGTTTGCCTGTATGGCGCCGGTCGGTGCCTATGACGAGTCGGTGTATACCGGCGGTTCGTTTGTGCTCGACGACTGCGGTCGCGTGGTGGCCCAAGCGCCGTGTTTTGAGGAGAGCCTGCTGGTTCAGGAGATTCAGCGCGGCGTGATGCTCGATGCCCTGGAAGATCACGAACTGCCCGAGTTCCGTTCCGAGGAGTGGCTGTGGCAGGCGCTGGTGCTCACCGTGCGCGACAACGCCCGGGCCCACGGTGCGTCGCGCGCCGTGGTGGCACTCGAGGGCGACTTGCCGTCGTCCCTGCTGGCGGCGCTGGCCGTCGACGCTCTGGGCCCACGTAATGTGATTGGCCTGGTGCTGGGGCGCAACCGCATCTTTACGCCGGCGCAGGAGGAGGCCGAGGCTGCTCGCTGTGCCGCCGTTCGCGCCATTGCCGAGCGCCTGCATATTCGCACGGTTGAGCGCGATGCGCCGGATGCCGCGCGCGTGCTCGACCGCGATGTGTCGGCGGGCGACGCCGAGCGCCTGCGCTCTCGCACGCTGGGCCTCATGCTGGAGGATACGGCGCTCGAGCTGGGTGCGATGGCGTTGAGTCCGCTGTCCAAAACCGAGTACGCGCTGGCGGCGCCGGCGCTTTGCGGCGGCTACCAGGGCGATTACGCGCCCTTTGGCGATGTGTACCTGTCGACGCTTGAGTTTGTGGCGCGTGTGCGCAACCGCGCGTCTGCCGTGGTGCCCCAAGAGCTCGTGACGCTCAACGCGGTGGAAGATTGTATGGAGCGCGTGCTGGCGCAGGCGCTCTCGACGCTCGACGGTCCGGTCGATATGCTCGACCGCGCGGCACAGCTGCTCGGCGGGCTCGAGCCGGGTGAGATCGATGGCGCGCTTGAGGCGCACGTGGACCGCAATCGATCTTTCGACGACATCCCGATGGCCGCTGGCAAGCCTGAGGCCTGCTCGCTGCTGCTGATGCTCGTTCGACAGGGTGAGGCTGCCCGCCGCATGTTGCCGACGGCGCCGATCGTTTCGTCCCGTTCGTTTGCCGAGCGCTCCTGGCCGTACATGCTCGCGTGGTCCGACCTGGGGCTTAACGGCAAGGAGCGTATGACGGTCGATTCGCTGGCGCGCGCCGAGGTGCGCCGTTTTGCTGACGAGGATACTAGCGAGCGCGTGCGAAACGAGATGATGGGCGTGCTGGGCGAGCTACTGGGTATTTCGCCCGAACAAATGGAGGAGTTGCGCTCTGAAGACGGTCAGCGTCGTTTACACGAGGGAATGAAAAAGTTCGAGGGCGAGGTTCAGGACGCCATCGATAAGATGATGGGCGGCCAGGGTGGCCCGCAGGGTGGACCCCAGGGCACGCCGATGCCGCATCCGCCGGTGGATCCGAGGCAGTTCCCGTTCTTTAGCCAGAACTAAAAAGGTTACGCGGTTTTACCAAACCACGTAACGAGTCGACGCTGCGCGAGCCCCTGCCGGGCAATCTGCCGCTCAAACCGTCGCTTGCGTACAGAAGTACGCGGCGCTCCTCTTTCGCGACACCTTGCCACGGCAGGGACTCGCTCGCTGACTTATGCTCAACCTATGGTTCAACCTTGCTTGCTAGATGCGGTCGCTGTTGTGTTATTCTAGAACAGACGTTCGTGAATGATGCGCGGGGCCTTGTCTTGTGCTGCGCTTGTGGCGAGGGGAGGTTGGCTTGGTTATCTTGGGCATTGACCCCGGTTTGGCTCATACGGGTTGGGGGATTATCGAGGAGCGGCGTGGCGAGGTTCGCTGCCGTGCCTATGGCTGCATCGAGACCAGCGCGGGTAGTCCGCTCGCGGTGCGCCTGTCGCATATCGCCCGCGACCTCAAGGGCGTCGTGGAGCGTTATCGACCCGATACCGCTGCCATCGAGAGCATTTACTTTGGCGCCAACGTTCGCTCGGCCATCCCTACGGCGCATGCCCGCGGTGCTGCGCTCGTGGCGCTTTCGGAATGCGCGCTCGAGATTGGCGAATACACGCCCATGCAGATCAAGCAGGCCGTGGTGGGCACCGGTGCCGCAGATAAACGGCAGGTTGCCTACATGGTGCGCACGCTCACGCAGCTCGATCACGACCCTCACCCAGACCATGCCGCCGATGCGCTGGCTTGCGCCATCTGTCACGTTAACCTCAGCCGCACCCGGGCGCTTACCGGCGGCGAGTTCTATCAACAGAGAGGAACCGGATACTGATGATCTCCCAGCTCCATGGAACGCTTGTCGAGGCCACGATGAGCTCGGCCGTTGTCGATGTATCGGGCGTGGGCTTTGAGCTCGGCATCTCGGGCAGCACTGCCGCCACGCTGCCTACACCCGGCGGCGAGGTTCGCCTCTATACCCGTATGCAGGTGCGCGAGGACGCCATGACGCTCTTTGGTTTTGCCTCCAAGGACGAGCGCACGATGTTCGATCGGCTCGTGTCCGTGTCGGGTGTCGGGCCGCGCTTGGCGCTTGCCGTGCTCTCCACCTATACCGTGGGGCAGCTGTATTCCCTGGTGATGGCCGAGGACGACAAGGGCATGGCCAAGGTACCCGGTGTGGGCAAAAAGACCGCGCAGCGTCTGATCCTGGAGCTCAAGAGTACCTTTGCCAAGGACAAGGGCTTTGTGCCGGTCGACGTGATTCCCGGCCAGGTTGCGATGCCGGTTCCCGCCGCCGCTCCTTCGGCGATCGATGACGCCCGTGCGGCGCTCCTTTCCATGGGCTTTAGCCCGCAGGAGACCGATGTTGCCCTGAGCGGGTATGATGGGCAGGATATGCGTGTCGAGGATCTGCTCGGCGCGGCGCTTAAGCGACTCGGAATGGATGCGTGATGTGGGAAGCCGATGACTCTCAGGACCTGTGGGCGACGCCCGGCAGCTCGCCGGCGGCATCCATGGCGCACGGTGAGCGCATGGTGGGCTCGGAGCTGACGCCCGAGGACCTTGATGTCGACCGTACCCTGCGTCCCCAGCGCCTGGATGACTACTGCGGTCAGGAACATATCAAGCAGAGCCTTCGCGTGCTCATCGAGGCGGCACAGAGCCGTGGCGAGACGCTCGACCACGTGATCTTCTCGGGACCTCCGGGTCTGGGCAAGACCACGCTGGCCACGGTTATCGCCAACGAGCTGGGCGCTCAGATCAAGACGACGAGCGGCCCGGCCATCGCGCGTACCGGCGACCTGGCGGCTATCCTTACCAACCTGCAGCCGGGCGACGTGCTGTTTATCGACGAGATTCACCGTCTTAACCGTTCGGTCGAGGAAGTCCTGTATCCCGCTATGGAGGACTTTGCGCTCGATATCGTGATCGGCAAGGGCCCGGCAGCGCGCTCGATTCGCCTGGATATCCCCAAGTTTACGCTGGTGGCGGCAACGACCCGCTCGGGCATGCTGACCGGCCCGCTGCGCGACCGCTTTGGCATTTCGTATCGCCTGGACTACTACACGGTCGAGGAGCTCGCTCAGATCGTGACGCGTTCGGCGACCATCCTGGGTGTGACGATCGACCATCCCAGCGCACTTGAGATCGGCTCGCGCTCGCGTGGCACGCCGCGCTTGGCCAACCGTCTGCTCAAGCGTGTGCGCGACTATGCGCAGGTGCGCGGTAACGGTCCTATTGAGCTTGATATCTGCCGTCAGGCGCTCGAGTTCTTCGAGATTGATGAGCTTGGTCTGGACTGGATGGACATTCGCATCTTGGAGACGCTTGCCAAGACGTTCTCCGGCCGTGCCGTGGGCCTGACGACCCTTGCCAGCGCGGTGGGCGAGGACCCGGGTACGCTCGAGGATGTCTATGAGCCCTATCTGCTGCAGTGCGGCTTGATGATCCGCACGCCCCAGGGCCGTCAGGCAACCTTGCGCACCTTTGAACACTTGGGGATTGAACCTACCGTTTAGGGCGCTTTGTTTTGGCGGGCTGTTAGGCTATCGCTGGACATTGGGTAAACATATCGCCGTTTGTCGGTTACGGGTGCTTTACTATTGCGCGCGCGTGCTATGCTGGATTGGTCTTTTTCTCATTCGGTAACGAAAGGACCGCCCATGCCTACTGACATCGAAATCGCACGTTCTGTCACGCCGCTGCCTATTACCGAGGTGGCCAAGAACGCCGGCGTCGACGTTAAGCATCTGATTCCGTACGGCTTCGACAAGGCTAAGGTCGACTACACCCTGCTCAACGAGCCAACTGATCACCAGGCCAAGCTTGTCCTCGTGACCGCTATCAATCCCACGCCCGCAGGAGAGGGCAAGACCACCACGACCATCGGCCTGGCCGATGGCCTGCGCCGTCGCGGCGTCAAGAGCGCCGTGGCCCTGCGTGAGCCTTCGCTTGGTCCCGTGTTTGGCGTAAAGGGCGGTGCCGCCGGTGGCGGTTGGGCTCAGGTCATCCCCATGGAAGACATCAACCTGCACTTTACCGGTGACTTCCATGCTATCGGTGCCGCCAATAACCTGCTGGCTGCCATGCTCGACAACCATATTCAGCAGGGCAACCAGCTCGGCATCGATGTTAAGCGCATCACCTGGAAGCGCGTCGTCGACATGAATGACCGCCAGCTGCGCCACGTTATTGACGGCATTGGCGGCAAGGCCCAGGGCGTGCCGCGCGAGGATGGCTTCGACATCACTGTTGCCTCCGAGGTCATGGCGATCTTGTGCCTGTCCACGAGCATCAACGACCTCAAGGAGCGCCTGGGCGAGATCGTCGTCGGCTACAGCTTTACCGGCGAGCCCGTCCGCGCCCGCGACCTCAAGGCTCAGGGCGCCATGGCCGCGCTGCTTAAGGACGCGCTCAAGCCCAACCTGGTGCAGACGCTCGAGGGTACGCCCGCGTTTGTCCACGGCGGTCCCTTCGCCAACATCGCCCACGGCTGCAACTCCATCATGGCCACCCGCATGGCCATGCGTTTTGGTGACGTCGCGATTACCGAGGCGGGCTTTGGCGCCGATCTGGGTGCCGAGAAGTTCCTCGACATCAAGTGTCGCATGACGGGCGTTCGTCCCAGCGCCGTCGTGATTGTCGCGACCGCTCGTGCCCTTAAGTACAACGGCGGTGTTGCCAAGGCCGATCTTAACGAGGAGAACCTCGAGGCGCTCAAGGCCGGCATGCCCAACCTGCTGCGTCACGTCGACAACATCCAGAATGTCTACGGTCTGCCCTGTGTGGTCGCCATCAACCGCTTCCCGACGGACACCGAGGCCGAGCTCGAGCTCATCGAGTCCGAGTGCCAGAAGCTCGGCGTTAACGTTAAACTGTCCGAGGTTTGGGCCAAGGGCGGCGAGGGCGCGCTCGACCTGGCCGACGAGGTCATGCGCCTGATTGACCAGCCGAGCGAGCTCAAGTTTGCCTACGAGGACGGTGCCGATGTTGCCGATGCCCTCGAGGCCGTTGCGACCAAGGTCTACCGCGCCGATGGCGTCGACTTTACCCCGGCGGCCAAGCGTCAGCTCGCCGAGCTGCGCGAGAACGGCTTTGGTAACCTACCGGTGTGCGTCGCCAAGACCCAGTACAGCTTTAGCGACAACGCCAAGGCCCTGGGTGCTCCCGAGGCTTCCGCATCACCGTGCGCGAGCTCAAGGTTTCCGCCGGTGCCCACTTCGTGGTTGCGCTGACCGGCAGCGTTCTGACCATGCCGGGCCTGCCCAAGGTTCCCGCGGCCGAGAACATCGACGTCGACAACGACGGCAACATCACCGGCCTGTTCTAAGCCCACTGCCTATAGCCGCTTACCCGTCCCGCCGCGCCCACCAAGGCCCGGCGGGGCTTTTGGTTCTAGCCGCACTTGTCTTGTAGATACCGATGGCTTTGCCCATCATAGGCTTTTGCGCGGGTAGAATGCATGGATAACTTGATGCTCACGAGCGACGGAAAGGAATCGTTGCATGGATCAGGACAAGACAACCGTGATGGGCGGCTACGGTTCCGCGCAGGCTGGCGATAGCGCCGATGCGACCCGCGTTGTTCCTAACCCCGGTTATACCGACCCCGCCGCGACACAGCCTTCTGCCGAGCCCACCCGGGTTATGGGCTATGGCGACTCGGCGCAGGATTCTTGCGCTGCATCTTCGCAAGGCCCCTATGGCAACGCAGCTCCGGACCCGTTTGATTACGCGCCGCAGGATTCTTATGCCGCCTCGACACCGAATCCCTATGATGACCTGCCGCAGAATCCCATTCCGCAGCCTCAGCAGACGACGTATATGCCTCGCACGGCGCAGCCTCGCTACGAGTCGCGCGAGCCGTATCGCGAGTACCCCAAGTCGATACCGCAATATGGCGAGGACGAGGAGAAGAAGCCGTCGCGTTCGTCGAGCGTGATCAAGAAGATCCTCATCGTGTTGGCGATCTTCTTTGCTCTCTCGGTTGTTTTTGCCATCGTGTCGGGCATGCTCAACAAGCGAGGGAGTTCAACAGCCGATACCACTGCCGAGCAAACCGCGTCCGCCTCGTCTAGTACCGTCGATCTGAGCGATATTCCGGGGCAGTACTGGTCCAACGCCAAGAAGCTCCTCAAGTCGCGCGGCGCCGATCTCTCGAATGCCGTGGTCCTGACTGATGATGGCTCAACGCCCGTCGTCGATGCCAACTGGGTTGTTACTTCTGCCTACTATAACGACAACGGTAACCTTGAAATTCAACTCACGCATAAGAACAGCTCGGGCAACTCGTCCGACGGCCAAAGCGGCACCGACAGCTCGAGCTCCAACATGCTGGAGGACCTGAGCAACAAGGCGCAGGAATTGGGAGACAAGGCGCAAGAGCTGGGCGACACGGCCCAGAACCTGGGCGATACCGCGCAGAACTTGGGCGGCATGGCGACGGATGCTTGGAACGCCCTGCAAAACGGCATCTCGGGAGCGCAGGGAAACTAGCGGACGAGCGGAGCGGGGCTACAACTGCTCGGCCGGACGCTCGGGCGAGCTAAAGCCCGAATCAAACGTGACGACGCACGAGACGTCGGGCCGGCGCTCGTGCACGATGCGCGTGACGAGCTCCAGCAGCTCCTCGTCGGATATGTCAAAGCCGTCGGGACGCACCAGGTCAAACGAAACGAACCCGTCGTGCTCGTGCAGGTCGTGGATGGAGAGCGCGGGATCGATCTGCATGACGCCGCGCTTGACCCAGCCGCGCAAGTCATCGCCGGTTGTCGCGATGGGGTCGCAGTGCAGCGTGATGCCAATGCCCATCTGGCGCTTGATGTCGTGCTCGATGGTGTCCAGGATCTCGTGGTGCTCAAATGCGTCGCCCTCGCCGGGCATCTCCACGTGGGCGCTGGCAAACTGACGACCGGGGCCGTAGTCGTGCACCATCAGGTCGTGTGTGCCCAAGACCTGCGGATAGGACATGATCTTGTCGCGGATTGCCTGGACGAGCTTGGGGTCGGGCGCTTGTCCCAGCAACGGGCTGATGGCATCGCGCACCAGGCCCATGCCGCTGATGCAGATGAAGATGCCCACACCCAGGCCTGCCCAGCCATCGAGGTCAAAGCCGGTCGTCTGCGAAATAAGCACCGCCACCAAGACCGAGCCCGAGGTGATGACGTCGTTTTTGGAGTCCTGTGCTGTGGCGATGAGCGTCTCCGAGTCGATGCGGTCGCCCAGCGTGCGGTTGAACGCGGCCATCCAGAGCTTAACGAGCATGGACAAGACGAGGGCGGCTAAGGAGAGCACCGAATATGCAGTGGGGGAAGGCTTGATGATCTTAGTGACCGACCCGAGGATCAGGTTGATGCCGACGGCGCAAACCAGGACGGCGACGAACAGGCCGGCTAGGTACTCGTAGCGGCCGTGGCCATAGGGGTGGCCTTCGTCTGCCGGGCGGCTGGCAAGGCGGAACCCGAGCAAGCTCACGATGTTGCTCGAGGCATCGGAGAGGTTGTTGAAAGCGTCGGCGACGAGGGAGACGGAACCGGCGAGCAGGCCCGCGATGCCCTTGGCTAGGCACAGGGTGATGTTGAGGCCAATGCAAATGAGGCTTGCGGCAAAGCCCGCGTTGGTGCGGCAAGATGTATCGACCGGCTCGCCCTCGCTGCCGGGAACAAGTGTATGTACCAGCCGATTTACAAATAGCATAGCGGTCGTCCTCACAATCATGTTTAAGGGGATAGTGTAGCTCGCGCGGGGGCGCTGTGCACCGATGCTCAGAAAATGCAGCAATGGTCTGCCGGTGCTAACGAGCGAACCTTCTCGTCTGCTTGGGTGGTCCATTTTGGGCCACATGGGTATGGGCATGTGCCTGCCTGCCCGACATACTTAATGTCGACAGCCCCTGTGCAAAGGAGGACGTATCCATGGACGAGATGTTTGCCATTAAATGCCAAAACTGCGGCGGCCCTATGTACTCACACCAGGCTAAACGCAGCTTTGAGTGCGCCTATTGCGGCACGGTCGTTCCGTGGCAGGCCGATGCGGGGGAGCCCAAGAGCGCCCTGGGCATTCGTCATGCGCCGCTGACGGTTGTCGATGGACTGCTTAAGCTCACCCACGTGTCGCAGCTCGAGCGCCCGGAGGACCCGGACTGGTATTTCTTCAATTCGTACTGGCGCAACCAGTCGGTTCTGGAGCATCTGCTGTGGGAGGACCGCGGCACGGCGCAGGAGTTCCAAGAGACCACGCATGTGAGCATTCCTTGCCCCTTTTGCGGAGCGTCCTTTGAGGGCGAGTCAACGCAGCGCGTGTTTGAGTGCCCGTCCTGCGGCAACAAGATCGGCATTGCCGACCTGCTCAAGCCGGGGACGTTTAGCAAGCGCCTGACCATGGGCGTAGGTGCGGAGTATGTGCCTGAGCAGGGTATTCCTTGCGAAATCTCGCCGCAGCAGGCACGTGCCAACGCGCTGCAGCTGGTGCGCCAGTACCCGGATGCCTTTGCCGGGCACGATGTAGAAGATGCGATCCAAAACGACATGATGCTCTTCTACTTCCCCATGGCGCTGGCGGACCTGCGCATGATGGCGAGCTTCCCGGGCAGGGGCCTGAGCAAGGAGACCCTGGTGTACTACGAGGCGCTCGACTGGGCATATCCCAGGGCAAACTACCTGGACGTTCGCCTCATGGGCATTTTGGAGCCATGGGACTTTGCCAAGGTCGGCCCGTTCGATCCCGCCATGCAGGAAGGCGACTTCCGCGTCGTCTCTGTCGATGCGTCTACCAAGGACCAGGTGGTCATTGATAAGTTGGCGCTCGACGTTGCGGGCAACGATGCTGAGGCTGTACTGGGGCTCAATAAAAAGAGCATCCGCACGTGGGCATGCAAGGCCCGCAAGCATAAGGATGGCCTGGTGATGGTGCCGGTCTACTTTGTCGATCGTCCGGCGACGGACAGCCGCGATGGCGAGCAGGTGCGCATTGCCGTAAACGGACAGACGGGCCGCGCGGCCGCGGTGGTGTTTAGTGACAAGCGCGAAACGCACGTCGTGGCGCCGCTCAATTCGAGCCTGCATCTGTCCGGTGAGAGCACCGTGCATGCCACGCCCATCGAGGTCAAATACGTTAAATCGCCCTTCCTATACCAGATCGTGCGCCGTGGAGGTGGCGAGCAACCGCGCCAGGTTGCAGCGGCAGCTGAGGGTTCCTACCGAGAAGAAAAGCCCAAACGCAAGGGATTGTTCGCTGCGATTTTTGGTAAGTAGGGGAGTGGTGCCGGGGCGTCGGGCTGCATCGCAAGGTCATGAGACGAACTTAAGACTGCTGGGAACGTGCTACCATTGCCGATAGCCTTAATCTTGTAAGAAGCGGAGGCCAGATTATGGGTTTTGCGGATCAGCAGCTTCAGCTTCAGGTACCGTATTCTCCTGACGACACGTTTAATGCCTTGAAGGCAGCTATGGAAAAGCTGCCTAAAGTAAAAGTTGATAGTGCATCGCCCACAACAAGAACAGTTGCAGCCGAGATTGGTATGAGCCTTTGGTCTTGGGGCGAAAATATCAGTATTTCGGTTGTTCCAGTTGAAGGCGGATCTGGCGTTACTGTCAAGTCGTCATCTAAGGTCAGGGCAAACGTATTAAACGGGGGCAAAAATGCAAAGAATATTGCCAAGATAGTCGATGCCCTATCGAAGGAGCTCGAGCGGTATCCGCAGGTTTCACAGACTATTGAGACGCTGGCGGATAGTGGTTGATGTAGTTGCAAGGCTTGAGAGGCTTGCAGCACTGCGTGAGAGTGGAGTACTTACCGAGGAAGAGTTTGCTGCAGAAAAGGCAAAAATCCTTTCGTAATCAGACACGATGGTTGGATTTGCATTCTATTATTGAACTTGTTTATACCAGGCTGAAAACATCGTGTGTAATAAAGGTGCGTAGTAGCCTCGTCTTGATTGGCGGATGTAAATAAACGGTGGAACGGCTGTAAAAGAGTCTTGCCACTGGGTAAAATCAAGATGTGCCGCGGAACCCGCTCCTCAGCTACTCAAACTTCGGAGACGCGGGCAACGCAGGTGCTAATGTCTAAAGGGCCGGCTGCAACCGGCCCTTTTCATGACTCCCCTCGCTATCCGTTGCTGCTTATATTCCCGCCAGATCGAGTAGAGGTTCCGGGCAATGCCGGTCACATACATCGAGAGGCGCAGGATTTCAAGAAACAAGTTCATAGGCTTCACCCCAATCGGAGATCGGAGCGTTGCCCGCAGGCGGATTCCGCGGCAGTCAAGATTTTACCTCACAGGCCGCGGTGGGAGACATCCTACCCACCCCATGGTTTGGAACAGTGTCGATCTAACGGGCAATCAAACCTCTAGCACTCTTTGAATTGAGCAAGCATCTGCCCGAAGGTGCTGAGTTCGAACGGTTCATAAATGAGCGAACCGCCGTCCGCGGTCCTGTAGAGCCCGCAGGGGAGGTAGCGCCCATCGGGGAGGACGTAGAGGTTGGCTTCTTCCTTCAGTCCTGCTGGAAATAGCGGAATCCCGTTTTCGTCCACTTGGAACTCGTCTAAATTCGCGATCTTCCTCTCCATGGTGCCTCCTGCCTTATTTCTTGAATGGCGCCCTAAAACAAGCAGCTCTCAATCAGCTCTTTTCCGCGTAGAGTGTCGATCCACTCCTGTGGGATGGCTTTGAGACCGTAGACCGTGCCGGCGAGGGCGCCGGCGACGGCTGCGGTGGTGTCGGTGTCGTCGCCCAGGTTGACGGCGGCAAGGACGCAATCTTCGTAGCTGTTGGTGTTGACAAAGCACCAGCTGGCGGCCTTAAGGGTGTCGCGCACGAAGCCGCCGGACCTGATTTCCTGCTCAGGCACACCTTTCAGATGAAGCGCCCACGAGGGAAGCGTGCCGTTCATCACATCCCTCATCAGCTCGACAAATATGACGCATGCGTCGGTCGATGTTCTGTGAGCGTGCGTAATCGCGGAGACCTTGCTGACCTCTTCGTCTGTCGCATCGGTGAACGCCAGGGGAGCGATGCGCATGAGCGATCCGTTGCCGTTGTCGCGCTCGCCGGAGCCTCCTTTGCCGGTGTGCAGGGCGCGGGCGGTCGTGCCGCCATAATCGAAAACGCCGTCGATCGTATACTCGCCACGGGCAATCCAGCTTACGAATTTGTCGCGCATGTCTGCGGTGTCGATATACCCGAGCTCCCTAATCGAATCACAGGTAGCAAGCGTCATAGATGTGTCGTCGCTCCAGGTGCCGGCGGGCTGCCCATGCGTGCCGTAGCCGATCATGTCCGCGCATTCGAACGTGCCGCGGGGCCTGAACTCGTAAGGAACGCCCAGTGCGTCGCCGACGGCGAGCCCATAGATGCAGTCGCGCAGTGTTGTTTTCGGTCCGTCTGTCATGGAGCGCTCCTCTTATGTCGGGGGATATGAAACGCCGTGGGGGGGGTATCGGTCGCAACGTGCCGCTACCCTTGCGTTTCGCCATTAGTCGCTTCGTTGATGGCGCGGTACTCGGCACTCAGCTCGCGCGCCAGCTCTTCCTTGCTTGGAAGATACGGCAGGTATTTGGCGGCAAACACTTGGTCGTTGTCTTCGGGCAGCGTGTACTCGACAATCGAATCGCTTTTGTCCGCGCAGAGCACGATGCCTATGGGCGGATTGTCGCCTTCGTTCATGAGCTCGCGTGTGTAGTAGTTCACATACATTTGCATCTGGCCCAGGTCCTGATGCGTAAGGTCATCGGTCTTAAGGTCGATGAGCACGAAGCAGCGCATCAGATAGTTGTAAAACACAAGGTCAATATAGAAATGGCGCCCATCAAAGGTGATGCGCTTTTGGCGCGCCTCGAAAGCGAAGCCACGGCCAAGCTCCAGCAGGAACTTCTGAAGATGCGTTATGAGTGCCTGCTCTAGATCGCTCTCGCGAAACGCAGCATCGTCCGTGAAACCTAAAAACTCCAGTACGTATGGGTCGCGGATGATATCCTCGGGGCGACGAGCCGGGGCGCTCTTTTGGATTTCCTTGGTGACGGCCTCCTTGTCCTTGCTGGCAAGTAGGCGCTCTCGGAACATGGTGTTGATCTGGCGTTCGAGCTGACGCGTGCTCCAGCGAGAATCGGCGCATTCGTTCATGTACCATGTTCGAGTTTCGGGGTCAGGAATGCGTATTAACCTGCGGTAATGTGTCCAGCTCAATTCGGGACGCAGTGAGTCCCGAATTGGAAATGCAAGATGGAACTGACGCATTTTACGCAGCTCTCTTGCTTCAAAACCTTTACCAAAATCCTTGGTAAGTCTGATTGCGAGGGCCTTGAGCAGCGCCTCTCCATACTTGGCGCGCTCCTCTCCGCCCTGCTCATCAACAATGCTCTTGCCGATATCCCAATACGCCTCAACCATCGCATAGTTAACGGCGGTATAGGCCTTGTCGCGAGCGGCGTTGAGAATCGAGGAAACCTGCTTGTAAAAAACTTCTGGCACGATTGTCGATTCCCCGCGGTTTACCAGTTCGCCCATCACTGTCGCCCCACTTTCCTCTTGTGGAATGCATGTTTATCGCATTTAGTTTAAAGCCTCGCGCGGACACGAATTGCTGCGCTGTCTGACATCTTCGCATGGGGTCTTGCTGTGACTAAAATGTGGCCATAGAGACAGTTTTAACGAACCCCATGGGAGTGGCACGCATGGACAACAACACCTTGCTGTTTCAGGACAAGGGTTCGGGTGGGTTTAAAGACGTCAAGATCTACCCTAACCGTATTGAGGTGCTCAAGAAGGGCACGTTTGGTGGCAAGCACACCGAGATTGTCTATCTTAAGGACATCACGGGGGTCAACAGGATCAAGGGCCGCGACGTTTTCCTACGTAACAGGCTGTTGACTGCTTGCGTCTTTAGTCTGAGCAGCCGTGCGAAGGCCCAGGAGTTTGTTAACGCGCTGGACATGGTGATGTAGCCTATGGCGGCGTTCGGGCCAAGGTAAAAATCGGGGGCACAGAACGGTGTCCTGCGCCCCTCATTAAATCGATGTGTCCAAAAGGGCCGGCTGGCCTAATCGTCAACGTCTCCGTTGTCTTCGCGGTCATTTGCAAGCATTGCTGCGCCGGCGACCGTTGTCGCCACGGCGGCGGCAGCGAGCCCGGCGGCAATGCCGGAGCCGTCGCCCGTGTCGGCGAGTTTTCCGCCCGAGTTCTTGCCCTTGTTGCCCTTACCGTTCTTATCAGTGCTGCCTGCGTTGGAACCCGTGCCACCGTCGGTGCCGGCGCCGGTGCCGCCTGCACTGCCCGAGGCCGCTACGGTAAAGCTTGCGGCTCCATCGCTGGCGAGCGTGTAGTTCTGTGCCGCGTCGCCCAAAAGGCCTTTCGCGCGCACCCAGTACGTCCCTGCGGCAAATGTTTCGCCCTCGGCCATTGTCGTGCCCGGAGCGCCGTTCGCGTCGTGCACAAACTCGAGCTGGGCCGTGCAGGCATCGGTTTCGAGCTTGCCCTCGAGTGATGCCGCAATCTTGGCGCGCACGTCTTCGCCGGCCTTAAGGCCTTCGAGCCCCTCAAAATGGGGCGTCAACGCGCGCGGATCGATATCGATGGGCACATGACCCCGCAGCTCCGTAACGGTCTCGTTGCCCAAGGCGTCGACATCCACATATTCGATGGCAAACGCATGGCCCGAAGCCGCCACGTTGAGTACGTTGCTGCTGCCGACGAGGCGGAAATGGCCCTCGCCAACGGTCTTGCCATCCTGGAGCGAGGCATCGCTCAGCGAGTCGCCGTACGTCATGCGCATGCGGGTCGGGAGATAGCACGAAACGGTCTGTTTATGCTGCGCATCGTTGTAATTGCGTTGGTAGATGCTCCGGGCCAGTGACGCATCAACAAAGTCGGATACGATGATGCCAATGTGCTTGCGGCAGTCTGCTTAGTGCTCTCAATTCCGGTGCTGTTTATATACGAGCTCTTGTACAGATGCTCGTTGACCACGCGCGCTGCGGTAAATGGGTTGTTTTGCGTGCAGCTCGTGTAGTTGATAAACCAGCAGCGCTCCGTTACCTGCACCTTTGTCCCGTCCTCGGCAGGGATATATACGAGGTTGCGCTCGAGTTCGGTCGCTGCCTTCAGGGCCATATCGACCCAGTCGATTTTACTGGACCCCGTGCAGCTGTAATGGTCTTGGGCATATACCGTTGTGCTATAGGGCTCTTTGTCGCCCGTATTGCCCGCAGCCTCAAAGCCTTGCTCGTATTTCACGAGGCACATGGACTTTCCGGAATGCGTCTTGATTTTGTCGTCCCATTCGGTGAGGTCGAGGCCCCACGTGTGGCCGTCTACGCTGTTGCCGGCGAGTTCAAATCGACGCAGCAGGACGATCTTTCCGCGCACCTCGCCCAGCGTGGGGACGTGGCTCGACGTGTAGAACAGATCGGGGTTATCGGCCATAACCTTGGCGAAGGCCGTCGTTATGCTTTCGTTGGTAGCCTCGTCGTTGCCGCGCGATGCGAGCATGATGAGCGCTTCTGACGGGTGTTCGTTCAAAAACGTTTTGAAGTACCCGATGACATCGGAGAGATGCAGAAAGTTCCCGTCTTTTTTGAGCAGGTAGAACATCCCATGGTCGATGCCAGGGTTGTCGCCCTTTCCGAGCCGGATATCAAAATAGCGGATTCCCTCGAGCAGCTGCGTTGGTATGTAGTCCTGCTGGCACTTTACAAGCGAGGTTTGGGGCTCGGTGTCGTTGTCCACACTGCAGGTGCTCGAATCGTGCGTGCCTGGGATGCTCAGCTCGTCGAGGTATTTCTTGCCATCGACGTAGCTCATCCAACATGGTCCGTCGACGTAGCTGCTATACGTGGTCCAGTCGATACTTCTAACCGTGGTATTGATCTCGCCCATGTCGTAACCGACAAGTTCGAGCTCCCAAGGAATGCTCTTCCTCTTGTGGCAGATCTTATTGTTGTCTTGGTCTTTGCCGTCCTTTTCTATGGCCAGGTAATTAATGTCTTTTTTCTCGTTTGTGCGGTCTCGGATGATGTAGGTTCCGTTTAGCTGGCGGTCGAACGCAAAAGAGCGGCTGGCCTTGCCGTCATGCTCGCCACTCCATACGTGGATGACCTTTCCATCTTTGTCCGAGTCGCCATCGACCGACCAAATGCTGTTGCCCGTCTTCTTGTGCTCTTCGAAATTGAGCAGGGTGCGGATGGCGTACCAGTTTGTGCCGTCCGCATCGGTCAGTACATGCTCAAGGATGAGCTTGCTGGACGTGCCGTCATTAAACAGGTGGCAGACGTTGCCGATGACGTTGCCGTCTTCGTTGACGCTCGCGGTGCGAAAATAGCCCGCGGGGCGAAGGCGAATGACGAACTTGTCGAGGGTGGCCGCTGACTCGGCCGTGCCGTCCGCAAAGGCTGTCCGCGGACTAATGCCCAGCATGGCGGTTTCGGGCAGGCTTGCCAGAGGCGACAACGCTGCAAGTCCAAGGCCCAGCGTAAACGCTCGGCGACTGATGGCGTGGTGTTCGGTCATAACTCCTCCATTCGCAGGGTGCGGTTATGCACTCATTTTGGTCACTATACTGCCCGGATGTTTAAAGGCGTCGGCTTAAATTGTGTGCGCGGCGCTATAAATCGGCGGGTGGACGTGTTGGGGTGCTTGCCGTTTTCGTACCGTTGCCACATTTGGGGTGGTTTCGGCGTCCGGCATCCTGCGTTCGTCGGCTACCGGCATAAGAAAGGAAGGGTCGGTTTACCGGCCCTCCCTTAGTACGAAACGCTGGGGCACCGTCGCTTGTTTGCACTGCGCCCGTGTTTCCCGCTGCGCTCGCCAGTCGCTTAGCGCTTGATCTCGATATCGTCGAGCTTGACGTCCATGGCCTCGGTCTTTGCCTCGGCGATGTCGTCGGCAAATTCCAGAGACTTCATCATGGTCTCGACGGCGTCCTTGTGCTCTTCGACATTGTCGATGCGCACGTACACGCTGCCGCCGTCAACGTCGGTGAAGTACTCGGTCGTCACGCCGCCCGTGTGCGTAAAGTAGGCGCTGCGCCAGGTCTTGCCGTTGTACTTAACGGGATCGCTCTCGGTCCATCCGGAGTTGGCCTTCCACTTTGCCTCGTAGTCAAACAGCTCGTCGGCGTTCTTGTCAGTGTCGAAGACGGGGATGAAGCGGTCGCTGGCGTGCTCGCTCTCGGTGAACTTAAACTGGGCCCTGTCGGCGGTGTCGCCGGCGACGTCGGTGATCTCGACGCCCTCGGGGACCTCGACCTTAAACCAAATGAAGTCGGTCCTCATATCCACGGCTGGCTTTTCTGCTCCGCCGCCACCGCCACTGCCGGTAGCGCCGCCGCTGCCGCCGCAGCCCACCAGGGAGACTGCGGCAAAGAGGCTTATGCAGAGGGTGAGAATCGCTAAGGCCTTCTTTTTCATGGTCGTGTCCTCCTCGATCTGTAACCGCCCATGGATTGCCTGCCTTTACTGTACGCGCGGACGGCTCGCTAGGGTGGGCCATGTGTCCCATTCTGAGGGCCGGAATTGCGCCGTTAAGTGGCAATATGCGCGGGTCAAAAAGAGGGGAGGGCCGATGCTGTCGGCCCCCCCGGGTTGGGCGCCCGTTGTTTTAATGGGCGCATGCGCGCTGGTGCGCGTAGGCGCGTGCGGGTGTCCCGTTACTTGATCTCGATGCTCGAAATCTCGACTTCGCGTGCCTCGGAAACTGCCTCTGCCATGTCATCGGGGAACTCGATGGAGTTGAGGAGCGCCTCGGCTTCTTTCTTGTGCTGGTCGAAGTTCGAGATGAGGACGTAGACGCTTCCCGGCTCAACGTCGCTAAAGAGGAGGGTTGTGATGCCACTGTTGTCCTCGTACGTTCCGACGAGCCACGTCCTGCCGTTATACTCGACGGACCCGCCATCCTTCCACTGGAACGTATCCCCCTTCTTTTCCGCCTGGTCGGCGTGGGATTCCTCGGCAGTCAGCGCTTTTTTCCAAACGGGGATAAAACGATCGGCCGAGGCGTTCTCGTCTTCGGGGAAGGTGAGCTGGACCCTGTCGGCATTCTTGCCGGCGGAGTCGCTTACGCCGACGCCTCGGGCATCTCGACCTTAAACCAGATAAAGTCGGTCTTCTTGGCGACGGGGGTCTTTTCCTTGCTCTCGCTCTTGGAGGCGCTGCTGCCGCCCGATGCGCTCCCGCCGCAGCCGACAAGGGCAAACGCGGCAAAGAGGGCGATGCAAAGGGAAAGGATCGATAGGGTCTTTTTCTTCATGGTGGCGTCCTCCTTGTCTGCCAGGGACATCGTGTGCCGCGGATCGCTGGGGCGGCGGTTGCGCGTGCACATGATGACTTTGTTTGCTGTGCGGTGATTCCTCCATTCGTCGTCCGGTGCCGTGATGAGCGTTGCCCCAACATGGGGCTCCTTACCTATATGTATGCCCTAGTTGCCGCTGCCCGGGAGTCTCGAAACGTGGGCCATGTGTCCCATGTTTGCGTTGGCATGGCCTATCGTTCGTCATAGAAATCCGCGATGGCCAGGTGTGCTGACGCCCATGTGCTTATGGGCTAGACTTAGCACCATTACGTGTTCGATGCGGTTGGTCGGCGGTTGCCGCCTGACCGATGTATATGACTTGAAGGTGCGTGCGTATGAGCCAAGAGATGATGGATAAAACCTGTCGAGAGTTTGCCGAGGCACTTGCCGCACGCGAGCCGGTTCCCGGCGGTGGCAGCGCGAGCGCCTTTGTGGGCGCGCTGGGCGCCTCGCTGTGCGGAATGGTTGCCCGCTACGGTGCGACCAATCCCGCGCTTGCTGATCGTGCGGATGACCTGACGCGTGCGTTTGCCCATGCTGATGAGCTGGCCCAGGAGCTTGTCGAGTTGGTTGCCGAGGACGTTCGTGCCTATGGGCAGGTGTCCGCGGCATACGGTATTCCGCGTGACGATCCGGCTCGAGCGACCGCGATTCAGGATGCGCTGCATGTGGCCGCTATGCCGCCGTATCGCATTATGGATGCCTGCGGGCGCGCGCTGGCGCTGCTCGAGGACATGGCCGACAAGGGTTCGCGTCAGCTGCTGTCCGATGTGGCGTGCGGCGCCGTGTTCTGCCGTTCCGCTATGCAGGGCGCGAGCTTGACGCTCTTTGCGAACACCACGTCTATGAAGGATCGCGCTCGTGCTGAGGAGCTCGAGACGGCGTGTGATGAGTTGCTCGACATGTGGTTGCCGCGCGCCGATGCGCTGGCGCGCCGCGCCGCCGACGCCGCAAGGAAGAGGGGATAGCCATGGCTGAACTGCTGAAGGGTGCCCCCGTTGCTCGCGCTTTGACTGAGGAACTTGCTGCTCGCTGCGTGGCTTTGCGCGAGCGCGGCGTTGTGCCGACGCTGGCTATCGTGCGCGTGGGTGAACGCGAGGACGACCTATCCTACGAGCGCGGTGCGCTCAAGCGCTGCGAAAAGGTTGGCATTGAGGCTCGCCGCGTTTTGCTTCCCGCCGATGTTTCGCAGGACGAGCTGTTGGCGGCCATCGAGGACATCAATACCGATTCGTCTGTTCATGGCTGCCTGATGTTCCGCCCGCTGCCCGCCGGCCTTGACGAGGACGCGGTTGCCGCGGCACTCGATCCTGCCAAGGACGTCGACTCCATGACGCCGGCTTCGCTGCTCACCACGCTTTCGGGGCGCGGCGAGGGTTTTGCCCCCTGCACAGCCGAAGCCGTGCTTGCTTTGCTGGATCATTACGGCGTTGAGCTGGATGGAGCTAAGGTTGCTGTGGTCGGGCGCTCGCTGGTGATCGGGCGTCCTGTTGCCGCCATGCTTACGGCGCGCAATTCGACCGTGACAACGTGTCATACGCATACGCGCGACCTTGCTGCCGAGTGCCGTACTGCCGACATTGTGGTTGCTGCCGTTGGACGCGCGCGCACGATTGGCGTGGACGCGGTTCGCGAGGGCCAGACGATCATCGATGTTGGCATTAATTGGGACGAGGCCGCTGGCAAGCTGGTGGGTGACGTCGATTTTGATGCTGCGGAGCCGGTCGTTAAAGCCATCACGCCCGTGCCGGGCGGCGTGGGCGCTGTGACGACGGCGATCCTCGCTAAACACGTGATCGAAGCGGCCGAGCGCGCATCGAAATAGGCGTTTTGGGCTGTTTGAGGGGTTAGTTCTATACCCCGTGGACAAAAAATGCCAAATATGAGTACTGTTGCCAAGATAGTCACATATATTTTATGTCAAATAGGCTCTCTAACGATATTTATTATCGATAGAGAGCCTATTTTATTGGACCTATGAGGAATTACATCATCTAATTTTTGAACAAATGTAGGCTTTCGACACCCATACGTAGCAAAATTGCTGTTACTAAATTGGTGACAGTACTCATATTTGGCATTTTTTGACCACAGGGGTTGCCAGCGCCGTGGTTTCGCCCTTTCTGCGCCGAAGCGATACACTGTTGCCGTTTGATTTCTTCGCTCAAGGAGGATGCGCATGCCGTGCACAACGATTTTGGTCGGTAAAAACGCAAGCTACGACGGGTCGACCCTGGTCGCGCGTAACGAGGACTCGTCCAACGGGGTGTTTGAGCCCAAGCGTATGCGCGTGGTGCATCCCGACGAGCAGCCGCGCGTCTACACGAGCGTCCTGAGTCACCTGACCGTTGAGTTGCCCGATAACCCCATGCGCTACACGAGCGTCCCCGATGTTGTCCCGGGCCACGGCATCTGGGCCGAGGCCGGTTTCAACGAGCTCAATGTGGGCATGTCCGCAACCGAGACGCTCACCACCAACGAGCGCGTTCGCGGCGCCGACCCGCTCGTCGACTACGTGCCCGCCAAGGGCAACGAGGGCGAGGACGGCTATGTTCCGGCGCAGCCCGGCGGTCTGGGCGAGGAGGACATGGTGACCCTGGTGCTGCCATATGCCAAATCCGCCCGCGACGGCGTACGCATTCTGGGTGACCTGCTCGAGCGCTATGGCACCTACGAGAACAACGGCATCGCCTTTAGCGACGTGGACGAGATCTGGTGGCTCGAGACCATCGGCGGTCACCACTGGATCGCCAAGCGCGTGCCCGATGACGCCTATGTGACCATGCCCAACCAGCTGGGTATCGACAGCTTTGACCTGGATGACGCCGAGGGCGCCCAGGCCGACCACATGTGCTCCGCCGACCTGCGCTCCTGGATGGCCGAGTGGCATCTGGACCTGACGCTGGGCGTTGAGGGCGACGGTCCGGCGACGGTCTTCAACCCGCGCGAGGCCTTTGGCTCGCACAGCGACAGCGACCATGTCTACAACACGCCGCGCGCCTGGTACATGCAGCGCTGCCTCAACCCCAGCGACGTGTGGGATGGCCCCGACGCCGACTATACGCCCGAGAGCGACGATATCCCCTGGAGCCGCGTGCCCGAGCGCAAGGTGACCATCGAGGACATCAAGTACGTGCTTTCGAGTCACTACCAGGGCACGGAGTACGACTGCTACGGCAGCAAGGGCACGCCCGCCACGCGCGGCGCCTATCGCCCCATCGGCATCAACCGCAACAGCCAGCTCGCCGTGTTGCAGCTGCGTCCCTATGCGCAGCCGGCCTATCGCGCCGTGCAGTGGATGGCCTTTGGTTCCAACTCGTTTAACGCGCTGGTTCCGCTGTACGCCAACGTCGAGACCATGCCCGAGTACTTTGCCGACACGCAGGCTCGCGTGACGTCCGAAAACTTCTACTGGGCCAACCGCCTGATCGGCGCGCTGGCCGACGTCCGCTTCCATGAGTGCGGCCGCGCAGTCGAGGATTATCAGGAGAAGGTCGGCGGCATGGGCCACAAGCAGATTCATGACGTCGACGCTGCCGTAGCCGTTCTGCCCGAGGCCGAGGTGCCTGCCGAGCTTGCACGCGCCAACGAGGAGTTTGCCGAGCTCGTGCGCGTGGAGACCGATGCCCTGTTGGGCAAGGTGCTCTACACCACGAGCTGCGCCATGAAGAACTCTTTCGCGATGAACGACAACGTGAGATAGGGATTTCCCGTCGATTGAATAGCGCTAAAACGCTTTGTCGCTTTCGCTCAATCTTGGGTACAAGAACGCCAATGCAGTTGTTTGTGATTGGAGACAACCATGGTTATGAAACTCGATCAGCTTGTTAACGGCGCCATTAACGTGGGCTTTGGCGCTGCCGCCGTTGCTGTCGAAGGCGGCAAGAAGGTTCTCGACGACCTTAATACCAAGGGCGAGCAGGTGCGCAAGGACGCAGGCGCTCCCGATATCGCCCGCAGTGTGTCCGACATGTTCGAGCAGGCCGGTGGTACCATCTCCGATCTGACCGAGCGTCTGGGTATGCAGGGCGAGACCGCGGCCCAGCGCGTGCTTGACGAACTCATTCTGGCTCGCGTCCGCGTCATGACCGCTCCCGAGCGCACGGCCTTCCTGGCCCATGTGCGCGACATCGTCGATTCGGTCGAGGACAACGTGACCTCGGTGCCCGTCGAGTCCGTTGAGCCCGACGATGCGAAGGATACCGAAGAGGCCGAGTAGCAGCGCAGATGGCAGATTCCACCACCGATTACAACAATCTAGATCCCTTGGGTGACGAGGCGGCGGTTGTCGATGAGGTCGATGCCGCCGTCTCGGGCGCTCGCAAGAAGCCGCGCGCTGTCGATATGGTGCCAGAGGAGCCCGACGCGATGGCGCCGGACGAGGAATACCAGCTCACGCCGGCGGGTCGCCGCGAGCGCATCGGGCAGATTGTTCGCCTGGTCAAAAAGTACCGCGTGTGGGACAACCTCACGCCGGTTCGTTTGCGCCGCCTGCTCGAGGAACTCGGCCCCATGTTCGTTAAGATGGGGCAGATTCTGGCTAGCCGGTCCGAGATTCTGCCGCAACGCTTTTGCGACGAGCTGCGTCGTCTGCGCTCCGACGTGGAGCCGGTGCCGTACGAGGTCGTACTCAGTTGTCTGGAAGAAGAGTACGGCCTGCGCCTGGGGGAGATGTTCGATGCGATCGACCCCAATCCGCTCGGTAGCGCATCGCTCGCGCAGGTGCACCGCGCTCGTCTGGTGACGGGCGAGGACGTGGCCGTCAAGGTGCAGCGCCCCGGTGCGCAGCAGGTCATGGCGCAGGACATCGATATCATCCGCTCGGTGGTGCGTATCGTTTCCAAGTTCGTCAACACCGATCAATTCGTTGACCTGCACGGCGTAGTCGAGGAGTTGTGGACCTCGTTTCGCGAGGAGACCAACTTTTTGGCCGAGGCCAAAAACCTCAACGACTTCTACGAGTTCCATAAGAGCGTTCATGGCGTGACGTGTCCTAAATCCTATCTGGACCTGTGCACCGAGCACGTGGTGGTTATGGACTACGTCGACGGCATTTCGATCGCCGATCCTGAACGCTTGGTGGCCGAGGGCTATGACTTGGAAAAGATCGGTGCCGCAATCGTCGAGGACTACTCGACGCAGGTGCTCGATGACGGCTTTTTCCATGCGGACCCGCATGCGGGAAACATCATTCTCAAGGACGGCATCGTTTACTTTATCGACTTGGGCATGGTCGGACGCATGTCGAGCCACGATCGCGGTATCGTCAAGGACATGATTTTCGCCGTGGCCGAGGGTGACGTGCCCAAGCTCAAGGATTCGCTCATGCGTTTTGCCGTGACGCGTGGCGACTCGGCCGAGCTCGATCATTCAGCGTTTTTGTCCGATTTGGACTTTATCGTGGCTGACTTTGCGGGCCTTGACCTGAAGGATCTGGATATCGGCGAGTTTTTGACCTCGCTGCTAAACCTGGCGCGCAAAAACGATGTTGAGCTGCCGAGCGTGGTAACGATGTTCGCGCGCGGCATGGTGACGCTCGAGGGTTTGCTGACCGAGTATATGCCCAACGTCAACATGATCCAGATCATCCAGACGCACATCAAAAACGAAAAAAGCACCTATGCGCGCGTGCGTGATATGGGACGCGATCTGGCCGCGAGCAGCTATCGCGCGGCAAAAGGCTCGCTCGAGGCGGCCGAGTATTTGGGCTTGGCTTCGCGTATGCTCACGCGCGGCCAGCTTAAGGTGAACACGCAGATCATGAGCAGCGATAAGGCGCTGCGACAGCTGGGCGGAATTATCGACCGCATGTCGATGGCTATCGTGATCGCCGGTCTGTTTATCGGTTCGTCGGTGGTGTACTACGCGCGCATCGAGCCGGTTGTCCTCGGCATTCCGGTCATCGGCTTCTTTGGCTACGTGAGCGCGCTGGTGCTGGCGCTTATGCTGGGCCGCAATATCTGGCTCAACAGTCACGGCGGCAAGCACTAGAGGCTGCGACCGTCACCACATTTTCCTATCGCAAACAATAGCTTTTACCTTGGGCTTCGCCTGCGTGCGAGGCCCTTTTGCGTGCTACCATATCGACGGTAATAATCGATGGTCTAGATGGTGGTGCGGAGACGCACGAATGCGCGGTTTTCCTGCGCGTTTGGGAGAATCGGGGTGCAAGTCCCCAGCTGTACCAGTAACCGTAATTCCTCTTGGCTCGGGATGTTCGCGTCGCAGATCGGACGGCGCGCCTGAGCCGTTAAGGTTAAGTCGGATCGCCTCCCATCTTGCATGCGGCTGCGGCGTATGCCGCCGGTGTGCATAGGGCTCTGGAGGGAAGGGGGACCCCGATGGGGGAACTCGAGCGCAACATGCGCGATGACGTGGGGCAGCCTCAAGGCAACGCTCCAAGTGCAGACAATGGGGGACAAATGGATATGTTTGAGGACGAGCGTGAGCGCACCTCGTTGCATCGCCGCGGCGCGATTGCACGCGGTGTAGCCAAGCGCGGCCTGGTGGCATTCCTGGCCTTCGCGATAGCCTTTGGCACCACACCAGCTCAGCTGTGGGCCGAGGGCGCCGAGGGCATTGCCGGGGCTGTGGCTCAGGCTGCGACACCGAGTGAGGGCACGGGGGCTGCGGACGGTGCTGCCGACGGTGTCGTTTCTGAAACCGGCTCTAACGCGAGCGATGCGTCGGTTAACGATGGCGCTTCGGCGAATGCCGCAGATAGCAACGGCGTAGCGTCGGACGATTCTGCCGCAGTCGAGGCTCCTACTGCTTCGCCGGATTCATCCGAACAGAACGTCAAAAGTGTTGTAGCCGCTTCCGATGAGGCTGAATCTCAGCCTACCGAAGCCGCAAGCCAAGAGGTCGCGGCCACGTGCTCCGTCGTCGGCACCGACGCCAAGGGCGCCCAGCAGACCTGGGCCGCCGCGCAGCAGATCGCTCTGAAGGAGGGCTCGACCGCGGCCGACCTCTCCGAGCAGCTCTTCAGGCAGGCCGGCCTCAAGGCCGACTACGACCCCAACGGCTCCTGGGGCTGGGCGCTCAACTCGATCACGTCGCCCTTCGACGCGGGCCGCACGCTCGCCTACGACCCGGCGACCGGCGCGCACTGGCAGCTGTTCGTCAACGGCAGCGTCTCCGCGGTCGGCGCCGGCGGCTACACGCTCAAGGACGGCGACTCCGTCGTCTGGTGCTACTCGAAGTACGGTGACCCCGCGCCCGCCAATCAGATTTCCGTTAGCTGCACCGTTGTCGGCCAGGACGCCTCGGGCGCTCAGCAGACATGGGCGCAGCCCACGACAGCTTTGGTGGAAGAGGGCACGACCGCTGCTGATCTTTCCGAGCAGGCTTTTAAAAAGGCCGGCATTGGCGCCAAAACGGGGAAAGGCACGTACGGCTGGTATCTCGAGTCGCTGACTTCACCGTTCAACAAGACCGTGACGCTTTCGAGCGAGAAAGTTAACGAAAACACTTGGAAATTCTGGCAGTTCTTCGTTAACGGTCAGGCGGCCAATGTCGGCGCGGGCAATTACACACTCAAGGCCGGGGACAAGGTTACCTGGGTCTATGGCTTTGATGGAACCATGCCCGGCCAGGTTTCCGTTTCAATGGAGATCATCGGTAAGAAGGATGAGAAAGCGCAGCGCTGGACCGATCCTTCGACGCAGGTGTTTGTCGAGGGCACGACGATCAAGGACGCTTCCGCTGCCTACTTCGATGCCATTGGCATTGAGTCCAAGATGTACGACCAATTTGGTTATTGGGGTGTTCATAGTCTTGTCTCCCCGCTTGATGGCACCGAGCTGTCGGGTGCATGGTCGTTCTTTGTCAACGGCGTTCCCGGGCCTCAGCTCGATAGCGATTACGTGCTCAAGTCGGGCGACAAAATCGTCTGGGCTTACGCCCCTGGCGACACCGTTCCTAATCCCGATGAAGTCGTAGTCGATCCGAGCGCTTCGCGCCCGACCGATTGGAAAGCCGACTGGAGTGGCAATTCCAATGCGGTGGTCAAGAACGTGTCCACGCCTACGGGCGCGCTGGCAAGCTCTTGGACGTTCGATTGGAGGGCCTACTCGGGTGCCACGTATCCCAATGCGAGTGAGCCTATTGTCGTGAACGGCAACGTTTACCTTGCCGTGAACAAGCGTTTGCTTAAGATCGACGCCGAGTCGGGCAAGGTGCTTGCCGAGTCGAACCTTCAGACTGCGATTGGCTACACCACGCGTCCGATTTATACGAAAGGCTTGGTCATCGTCCCGCTCGACGGCGGTGCGGTCCAGGCTCTGACGGCCGATACGCTGACGACGGTTTGGGTCACTGACTCTGTGAGCAAATCTGCCCAGTCAAATTCCCAGCTGACGGTCGATGGCAACTATCTCTACGTTGGCACCGTTGATGTCGACTATGGAACGAGTACGTACAATAACGGTCACCTGACGCGTATTAATATACTGACCGGCGCTGTTTCTTGGCAGCATGTTAATGCTGATGAGGGCTACTACTGGACGAGCGCTACAGTGGGCGACGGCTATATTCTGGTTCCGACGAGTGCGGGTACCGTTGAGATGCTTAGCAAGTCGACGGGTGATGTGCTCGGCAGCGTTTCGGTTGGTGCCATCGTCAACTCCGGCTGTGTACTGTCCAAAGACGGCAAGCATGCCTATGTGATCTCGCGTGACGGCAAGCTCCACGTGCTGGCACTGTCGGACGCAAACGCAAGGGCCTCTTCGCGCATTTCCGAAGAACGCGTCATCGATCTTGGTCTTACGGGTTGTGCCTGCATGCCCACGCTGTATGGCAATAAGCTAATTGTCGGTGGCGAGGTTTCTGGCGGTTCGGCGCTGGCGATTGTCGACCTTGATAATGACTTTGCTACGACGTTGGTTTCGTCTGCCGATGGCTCCGTGCTTCCTGCCGGTGGCATCAAGGGCGCACCGCTCGTGAGTGTCCAGGCGGATGACGCGTACGTTTATTTCACTGTCAACTATGGTGCGACTTCCGACTATGTGAGCTACACCTCGGGCGGTGGCGTGTATCGCTACAAGATGGGTGACGCGCAGGCGACCGGTGCGTTTAGCGCAGCGGGACACAACAATTACTGTGACTCGCCGATTGCCTGCGATGCCAAGGGTAACCTCTACTACATCAACGATTCCGGCACGCTTTTCAAGCTGAGTGGTGGCGTTAAGGTCTCGTTTGAGACTGGCGAGGGTTCTAAGGTCGACTTCCAGACTACGGCCGATGGCAAGCTGGTCAAGCCGGCCGATCCGACGCGCGATGGCTACACTTTCGGCGGTTGGTATACCGATGAGGCTTGCACGCAGGCGTATGACTTTAGCACGCCGGTGACGGCCGATCTGACGCTGTATGCCAAGTGGACCAAGAATGCTGTTAACCCTGGCGGCAATGGCGGCGCTGGTTCGAATGGCGGCGGCGGTTCTGGTACCGGTTTCGGCACTGGCACTGGCACTGGCGCTGGCGCGGGTTCTGGCTCCGGCTCGAAGGGCGGCGCTATTGCCCCGGGCCAGAAGCCGATGACCAAGACGACGGTGTCGACCAAGACCGAGACCAAGGAAAACAAGTCCGACAAGAAGGACTCCGATAAGTCCGATAAGAAGGACGAGGAGAAGTCTGACAAGAAGGACGGCAAGCCCGACAAGAAGTCCGATTCCAAGTCCGATACGGGTGCTGCTTCCACGACCATTGCTAAGAAGTCCTCTGGTGCTTCCGAGCAGGAGACTGGCACCAATCCGCTCGCCATCGTTGGCGTTGCCGCCGGCGTCATCGGTCTCGCCATCGTCGGCGTGTTCGTGTTCACCAAACGTCGGTAGGTGAGGGCTGTGTCCAATAAATCCAAGGACGCTGACTCCAAGCAACCAGATTCATCGTTCATTCAGTTCGACGATGCAAAGCAACAGGGCGCCGCTTCGGCGGCGTCCGCCCCTCGTCGCAAGGCGCTTCTTGGCGTTCTGACTGCCGCGTGCACCATTCTGATCGTCGTCTCGCTGGGTTTCGTCCATCCTTCCACAAGCGGTGCCTGGTCCATTGACTGGATCGTTCAGACCGTGACGGGGGAGAGCGTCGTCACCAAGGACACCAAGGGGTCTGACTCGACTACGACTTCGGGCGAGGCCAGTTCCAAGGATTCCAAGTCATCGAATGACGCAAAAGATGAGTCCAAGGACGATTCCGAGTCTTCAAACAAGGAATCGGATAAAAGCTCGGATAGCAAGAAGTCCGATGGTCGGGACGGCAAGAAGTCTGGAGATAAATCCGCTGCCCAGAATACGGGAGCCGGCGATACTTCCAATGTGTCTGGCGGTGCTTCTTCGGGCGGCGGTCAGTCGTCTGATGGAGCCTCCAGCTCTAATGGCGGAAGCGCTCCCTCGGGCGGTCAGGGCGGCTCGCAGGAGTCCAACTACGTAACGGTGACGGTTTCGGTCACATCGAGCGCCGTGGGCAATCCTGTGTCTTCTGGCGGCACCTTTACCTTTAACGAAGGCGCCACCGTTTACGATGCCCTGTGTGCGCTGGGCCTTTCCGTCAACGCACACGGCTCATCGTACGGCACGTATGTCTCCGCGATTGGTGGTTTGGCCGAGAAACAGTACGGCGGCACGAGCGGCTGGATGTACTCCGTCAACGGCACAACGCCCATGACGGCCTGCAGCAACTACGTTCTCTCCAACGGCGACAACGTGGTCTGGTATTACGTAACGGGCTAGAGACCTCGACATATCGCACCAAGCGGGCGGTTCGGACAAACATCCGGGCCGCCCGTTTTTCATGCGAATGGGATTGGGTCGCCGGGTCTCTCGGCAAACAAAAAACCGGTTGGAATGGGAATTCCAACCGGTTATACATTCAAGCAAATAGCGAATCGACTACGACTGCGCGCCCTCGAGGAAAAGGCGACGGCTAAAGTAGTTGTACCAGGTGACCAGGAACGTGGCGATGGCTTCATGGCCTGGTAGCCGATGCTCAAAAATGTGACGCCCACAAACATGTACAGGTCGTTGAGGCCCAAACCAATCACCGACAGGATGGTGAAGATCGTGAACTCGCGCTTGCGGCTCATGCCCTCGCGATGGTCGAACACATACTTCATGCTGAGCCAGTAGTTGACCACGACGGACGTGATAAACGAGATCGTGGTGCTCATCAAAAAGTCGAGATGGAACAGCTCGACGAGCGCAATGAGCATGCCCCAGTCGATGCCAAAGGAGATAAGACCCACGACAGCGAACTTGAGGAATTGCTTAGTATGAGGTTGTGCCAGTGCCTTGCGCACGTAATCACATCCAATGCGTTGACGAATCGAGCAGAGGATACTTTAGAGCTTTTGCAAGGGAAACGTAAGGGCTTTGCCAAGAACTATACGAACTCGTCAAATTTGCAAGAGACAATCCGCAAACGTCGTAAATCCTTCCGTAAACGAGCAAGGCCCACGAACAACGCAGCGTTCGACGCGCGCCGTCCGTGGGCCCCGTAGTGCAAGGAGGAGGTCGAGCTACTTGGTCTCGTCGCCCTCCAGGAAGATCTTTCGGGTCACAAAGTTGTAGACCATAACAAGCGCGGTGGCGCAAATCTTGGCGATATTGGCCTCGAGCCCCAGGCCGGCGTTGAGCGCCAGCACGATACCGTCGTTGAGCGCCAGGCCGATCACGGACAGCACGACAAAGATAATGAACTCGCGGCGGCGGCTCATGCCCTCCTTGTGCGCAAACACGTACTTCATACTCGCGACGTAGTTAAAGATGAGCGAGACGATAAAGCCGCTGGTATTGGCAATCAGGATATTGAGGCCCAGACCGTAGTGGAGCAGATTCATGATGCCAAAGTCGATGACGGTGGCAACGACGCCGACGACGCCAAACTTCATGATCTGCGCAAGGAGCTTTTGCATGGTACCTGCCTTAGGGTGGCGCCGGAGCGCCGCGGGGATGACGAACTCAGCAAGTTTAGCCAATCCCCGCAGGCGGGGCTAGGCGCGCTCCTCGATAGCACCGTTTCTATATGCATCGAGCAGCTGGCGCAGGTCCTGGATTTGGCTGCGGATCTTGGCACCCGTATCGGTGTCGCTCACCATGCGGCGACGGTCGGCCTGGTCAAAACGATTGGTCTCGCTCTCGATGTCCACGTTGCGGGTAAGTGCCTCGGCAACCGTGGTAAAGGCTTGGTGCGACTTAAGGCGACATCCGCGCGAGCTGGAGATAAGCGTGTAGCCGGCGATGCCCGTCTTGGGATGGTAGGCGCGGCAGAAGCCGCCATCGATGACCAGCAGCTTGCCCTCGGCGCGGATGGGCTGCTCGCCCTTGGTGGTTTTAACGGGTGTGTGGCCGTTGATGATGTGGCCGGTCGGCGAACATGCCATGGGGGCAACGCCGAACTCGCGCATGATGTCGTCGCAGACCGAGGGCGACTTGGTTAGCGTAAAGTACGGGTCCATCGGTTCGACCCAGGTGCTCTTATCGGCGATATAGGCGCGCTCAAAGGTACGCACCAGGCGTCCGCTGGCGGGTGAGTTAAAGCCGATCCACAGGTACCACATCCAGTCGAGGGCATCGCGGTCGCCGACGCGCCAGGCTCGGCGGGCGATATGGTCGCAAAAATCGAGATAATCGCGGCCTGCGTGCCAGGTGCCCAGGCAGTTCATGCTGCTAAAGGTGCCATCCTCGTTGAGCGGCACGCAGCCATGGAACAGCAGATTGCCGTTGGTGACCTTGTACATCGAGCCGTGGGTGTAGAGGAAATCGATATGGCGATGCAGGTGATCGGCGGTGACAAACTCGGACACGAGCTTGTCGATGATGTGTTGCTCCTCGGGCGTGAGCATGTAGGGGTCCGTCGGGTCGACGGTGGGGAAGTCGTTGGTCGTGAGCGGCCACACGCTGCCGTCGGCAAGCGTGACTGTGCCGGCGTCGTGATCGATCTTGTCGAGCAGCAGGCGGTCGGTCATGTCGAACTCGGGGTGGCGCTGGATAATCTGGCCCTCGAGCTTAAAGAGCAGGACGTTGATGGCTTTAATCAGCGGGCTGATGGGCTCACCGGCGGTATAGGTGGCATCGGCAAAGGCGACAAGCTCGCGCAGCGAGATGCCGTAGTCGTTCTCAAGGATCTCGTAATTGTCGTAGCGCAGGTTGTTGCGCAGCACCGTTGCGATGCAGGCGGGCTCACCGGCCGCAGCGCCCATCCACAGCAGGTCGTGGTTGCCCCACTGGATGTCGAGTGAATGGTAGGTGAGCAGGCGGTCCATAATCTTGGCAGCGCCGCCGCCGCGGTCGAAGATGTCGCCCACCAGGTGCAGGTGGTCGACGGCCAGGCGCTTGATGAGCGAGGCGAGCGACTCGATAAAGTCGTCGGCGCTGGCGGTCTCCAGAATGGACTCCACGATGCGCTCGTGATAACGCACGCGATAGTTGTTCTCGTCCGGATGCGTGTGCAGCAGCTCGTCGATGATGTAGGCGTAATCGCGTGGGATGGCCTTACGCACCTTGGAGCGCGTATAGCGGCTCGAAAGCGAGCGGGCGACCATGATGAGCTGGTCAAGCATCGTCCTGTACCAGGTGGGCGAGTCTTCGCGCCGGCTGCGGACCAGGTCGATCTTCTCGCGCGGGTAGTAGATGAGCGTGCACAGCTCGCCCTTTTCGTCAAAGGAAAGCGTGTCGCCAAAAATCTCGTCGACATGTTCGCGCACGACGCCCGAGCAGTTGTTGAGGATGTGCATAAAGGCTTCGTACTCGCCATGCACGTCGCTCATAAAATGCTCGGTGCCTTTGGGCAGGTTGAGAATGGCCGAGAGATTGATAATCTCGGTAAACGCGGATTGCTCGGTGGGAAATTGTCTCGACAGCAGACGCAGATACTTGAAGTCTTGCGGATTGCGATCGAATGCGACCATGAAACACCTTCCGATGGAGCTGGTAAAACTGATAAACAGCGTCAAACGTTTATCAGTATGCGCCGCTTTTGTTTCGATTGGGGATGGGCGGCCGAATTGTTAGCCGAACGGTTTGGTAAATCGATTTAGTTGAGGTAGATATGGCGGTTGAGTGGAGACGACAGAGGGTGTTTTCTCAGATATTCATGCGTGGGGTCGGTGGAGACGATGGTGGTAAAGATGTTCGCTATTATTGCTTCGATTTGGTAAATAGTGGACATATGTACCGTATGTAGGCTCACTGTGCGATAATTTGCGCAGCAATGAGTAAGGAGCCTCATATGAGTGATTTTGTCCTGACCTGTGAATCCGCCGCCGATCGAACTCGGGAGTTCTTTGAATCGCGCAATATCCCTGTCGTGTGTTTTCATTACGAGATCGACGATGTTGTCTATGCGGACGATCTGTATCAGTCGATTACGCCGGACGAGTTTTTTGCCCAGATATCCGCGGGCGCCATGCCCAAGACGTCTCAGGTGAGCGTGGGTGAGTACGAGGAGTTTTGGGAGCCGCTTGTTGCCGAGGGCAAAGACGTGCTGCACCTGACGTTGTCGTCGGGTATTTCGGGCACGTATGGATCGGCCTGCGTTGCGGCGCAGATGCTCGCGGATCGCTATCCCCAGGGCGGCAAGGTGCGCGTCATCGATTCGCTGGCAGCGTCTTCGGGCTTTGGCCTGCTGGCGGAATGTGCCGCCGACGTGCGCGATAGCGGGGCTTCACTCGACGAGACGGCCGCTTGGATCGAGGAGCATAAGCTCAACCTGCACCACTGGTTCTTCTCGACCGATCTGTCGAGCTACCTGCGCGGCGGTCGCATTTCGGCTGCGAGCGCGATCATCGGCACGGCGCTTAAGATTTGCCCACTTATGACGGTCGATTGCGACGGCAAGCTGTCGCCACGTGAGAAGATTCGCACTAAGAAGCGCGCGATTTCCGAGATGGCTAAGACCATGATGGCACACGTGCAGGACGGTGCGGATTATTCGGGTAAGTGCATCATGTCGCACTCGGCGTGCCGCGAGGATGCCGAAGCAGTTGCGGCGCTGATTGAGGAACAGGTTCCGCAGCTTAAAGGCAAGATTGAGATCAATAACATCGGTACTCTGATTGGCTCGCATACCGGACCTGGTACGGTGGCGCTCTTCTTTATGGGCGACAAGCGCGTGGATTAATTTGCCCCATCACATCGCTGCATGATTGCCCAAACGAAAACGGCCCGCCTCACGTTTGTGGGGCGGGCCAAGATGTTTTGCTAGCGTTTCTTTCCTCGGAAGAAAAAGCCGTGCAGTGAGGGCTTGAGCCCGCGGTTGGCGCGACGCTCCTCGACGCGCTCGTGGATCGAAGCGACGCGCTCGATGACCTCGTCGGGAATCGGCACGTCGGGATTCATGTTCTCGACCTGGCTGACTTCGGCGGCGGCGACCTGGTCGATAATGGGCACATCGTCGCGCGAGATAACGGGCGTGGCGTCTTCCTTCATCTTGCGATAACGCTGCATCATGTCGGTCTGTAGCTGCTGTGCCGAAGGCGGCGTCCAGATGATGGCGTTGGCGCCGGCGGCGATGGTCTCGCGGATGCTCTCGGGCGTCTTGCCGCCCGGCGCGATGAGCGGCAGGTTGGGATAGTGCTCGCGCAGTTCACGCAGGACCTGCGGCGTGTTTTTGCCAGCGGCGATGTTAAGAATCTTGGCGCCGGCGCGCACCTTTGCGTGAGCATCGTCGTCGCAACGTACGACCGTGGCGATGACGGGGATGTCGGCGATGTTGGTGATGTGCTCGACCATCTCGGCGGTGGCGGGGGAGTTGACCACACAGCCCGCCGCGCCCTGCATCTCGGAGACGGCTGCCATCTGAACGGAGCGCTTGCCGGTGGTGGTGCCACCGCCCACGCCTACGAAGACCGGGCACTCGGCGACGGTCAGCAACGCCTGCGTAATGGCGGGCTGCGGCGTGAAGGGGTAAACGGCAAAGACGGCATCGGCGTTGGAGTTGCGGATGACCGCGACGTCGGTGGTGTAGATGAGCGATTTGATACGACGGCCGAAGAGCGTGAAGCCGCTGGCCTCCTCAATCTCGTCAGGCATGCGAAGGGCCGCCTTGCGCAGGCGCCCGTCGATGGGCAGCGGCTCCATGGGAAGCAGTCCGTTGGGGGTCACAGCTACCTGGGGTTCGGTGAACTCGTCTGCGAGCTCGACCTCGGAGAAATCGACCGAGGCGACAATGTCCTCGTGAACCTCGGCGGGCACATCGATGGGGGCTTGGTCGTTTGCCGCGGCAGGCGTGTCGAAAGAGCTGGTGCCGACGAAGGCGTCGACGCGCTCATTTAGATCGTTGAGGGTATCCATGGAAGCTCGATTCTATGTGATGACGGCCGGCGCGATGCAGCCGGAATTGCGAATGCTAAATCGTTTGACGAGTTGATTTTTCCCCGCCGCGTCCTCCGTTAGACCGAAGGGCGGCGAACGTGAAGGAGCTGTGGTGGCGGTGATCGAGGTGCTATCTTGAAAGTCCCGTTTAAAAGAGAGGTGACGCGGTATGGAATTTTCGGCAATGTTGGGCTCGATTGGCCTATGCGTGGGCGCAATCGTAGCCGCCGCGGTCATCTACTTTGTGGTCACGGCCATTAAGGCAAAAGGGCCGAACGCAAGGAGCGCACGATGCTTAAACAGCATCGCGACCAGCAGGGCAAACGCGCACGGAGATAGCTTGTTGAGTTTTGGATCCGTGCGCTAGCTGCGTTTTCGGATCAGGGCAATGTAGAAGCCCTCAAATTCGCGGCTGGGCGGAATGGTGAGCGTGCCGGGCAGGCCGTTGGCGATGGCCGATACCTGACCCGCGGCAATGGCCTCGGTCAGGGCGTTGGACTCGATGCGCGGCTCCTCACCAGCTTCCTGGGCACGGCGTGCCTCACTTTCGCTTGGCGTGCCGTCGAGGGGGATGAGCTCGCAGTCCATATGCTTGTCGAGGGCTTCTTGCAGGGCGTCCTCGTTTTCCTGCGGCAAGATCGAACAAGTCGAATAGACGAGCGTGCCGCCCGGTTTGAGGGCTCCCATGGCGCGGTCCAGAAGCGCACGCTGCGAGCGGGCGCATTTGACGAGCAGCTGCTCGGTCAGGCCGCGCAGGCTTTTCTCGTTGCCGCTGATGACGGTGCCCGTGCCGGTGCAGGGAGCGTCGAGCAGGATGCGGTCAAAGCGGAAGAACTCGTCGAGCTCGCGTGCATCGGTGCGCATGACGGGCACGTTTTTTGCGCCTTGGCGGTGGAGGTTGGCTTCGAGCTTCTCGGCGCGGGGAATGCTCATCTCGCAGGCGGTAAGGTGCGCCTGCCCCTGCGTGAGGGCGGCGATCTGCGTCGTCTTGCCGCCAGGGGCTGCGCACATGTCCAGGATGTCCTCGCCTGCCTGTGCGCCCAGGACCAGCGGCGGCATCATGGACGACAAGCTCTGCAGGTAGATCTTGCCGTCGCGGTAGATGCCGAGATCCCACAGATCGGAAACCTGGGCCTCGGGCAGGATGAAGGCGTCTGGGTACCAGGTGACGGGGTTGTGGGCGATGCCGGCGGCATCGAGCGCCGCAGCGATGTCCTCGGCGGTTGCCTTGAGCGTGTTGGCGCGCAGCGTGACCGGGCGTGTGGCCGCGGCGCCGAAGCCCTCGATCATGAGCTCGGCATCGGCGGGCGCATAGGCGCCGGCGACCGTGTCGACCATAAAGCGCGGCAGGTCGGCGGCGCAAGGAAGGGCGGCAAGCTGGTCGGAAAGCTCGGTGGCGGCAAACTGCCTGAGCTTGAGCTCGGCCTTGACCTGCTTTTTCTGCTTACGACGACGCGGCTTGGACATCCGTCTTTCCTTCCCATTCCATTACATGTCGAGTGTTTAGTACTGGCTCTCGTGCTTGCTAAAGAAGTCGAAGCGCGGGGGCAGCGGCTTTACGCGGTGCTCGCCGGGCTTCTCGCCCAGGCTCTCCACAAACTCATCCGTGGAGGCGAAGATGTTATCCCAGCTAAAGAAGGCGACCGGGTCGATGTCGAAGTACTCGCAGATGAGCTCGCAGCCGGCAGGGACGATGCCGTGCATGAGCACGGTCGCCACGCGCAGCTCGGTAAAGGCGTCGACGAGGGCCTGCGTCATCGCGGCGTTTGCTGCCTTGCCTTCGAGCTTGTTGGCGGCCTTGGAAGCGTCGCTCCAGCGCTTGTTGGCGGCGCGCAGGTAGTCGTCGCACACGGCAAGCGCGCGGTGCGTCTCGAACTTGTACATAGCCTGCTCAAAGGCGAGAGCTGCCTGCTCGGCGGCTTCGACCACGGCGGCAGAGGCCGCACCGGCGGGGATGCAGCCGTTGCGATAGGGGCTCTCGTCGCCTTCCTTGACGGCGACGCCGTAGAAGCAGCTGCGGGCCAGACGGTTGAACACGCCGGTCAAAAGGGCGCTCTCCTTAAGGGCCGGATCGATGACGCGCTTGTCGTCGCAGGCGCGCACCTCGTTGCCGTCCTTGCCCTTGCCGGTCACGCGGGTGTCGTATGCCTTGGGGCTAAAGCTCACCGGCTTTTCGGACAGGCCGAGCGACAGCCAGTGCGCGCGCATCTGCTCGCAGGTGTAGTGGTTGAGCAGGTCGTCTGCCGGCGGGGGAGGCGTCTGCGAGGACGAGCTGGCCTTTTTGCCCATGTAGAGCAGGTGGTAGCAGGCGCTGACGGTGCTTTGCGTAAGGTTCCAACCCAGGGCCTCCCACATGGCGGTCTGCGCGATGCAGTAGAAGTAGATGTTGTCCTGTCCAATGAACTGGTAGATCTGTGCGTCGTCCGAGCACCACCAGTCGCGCCAGTCGAGCGAGCTGTGCTGGTAGGTGGGCGCGGAGACCTGCGTGGAATCGGCGGCGGGCTCGCCCATGAGGGCGGCGTCCTGGGCGGCGACACCCTCGGTCACGCCGGCGGCACGGGCGTCGCGGGCGAGTACGGTACGCGTGTAGCTGATGGGCGCCCACAGGCTCTCGGGCCAGCACCAGCAGGTGACGTCGGTTACGCCGTCGACCTCGGGCACCGGAACGCCCCAGTCGATGTTGCCGGTGATGCGGAAGGGCACGAGCGCCTTGCCGCTGCGGAAGCGCACGCCGCCGTTGGCGAGCACCGCGTGGGCGTCGTCGCGCTCCTTCCAGCTGGGGAAGGTGACGGTAAAGCTGCTCTTGTTGCCCTCGGGCTCCAGCACGGTGTGCTCGGGAAGCTGGTCCTCGACGGCATTGAAGGCCTCGCGGAACTTGTTCTGGATGTAGAGCTGAGCCGGCAGCAGCCACTCCTCCATGGTCTTGGAGACCACTGAGCGAACCTGCGGGCTCTGGGCGAGCTTGGCGGTGTAGGCCTTCATGAAGTCGAGGTAGGCCGGCAGGTCGAAGTAGAGGTTGTCGACCGGGCGCAGCTCGGGCACCTCGCCGGTGAGCTGGCTCTTGGGCGCGATGAGCTCCTCGGGCTCAAACTGGTGGCCCAGGTCGCACTCGTCGGCATAAGCCTTCTCGGACTTGCAGCCCTGGATGGGGCAGCGGCCGATCACCTGGCGGCCATTGAGGAACGTGCCGGCCTTGGCGTCGTAGAACTGCAGTGTGGAGCGCTTGGAGATGGTGCCCTGCTCGTGCAGGCGCTTGATAATCTCGGCGGTAACCTCGTTGTGAATCTGCGCAGCCGGCTCAAGGCCTGAGCCGCCGTAGATGTCGCAGCTGATGTTGTAGTTGTTGAGGGTCGCGGCCTGTCGGGAGTGATTGGACTCGACATACTCGCCGATGGACTTATCGTAGCCTTCGTTCTCCTTGAGCTTGCGGTAGCTCTCCATGATGGGCGAGCCGTAGCAGTCGGTGCCCGAGGTGAAGATGACGTTCTCGCGGCCCAGGCGGTCGCGCAGGAAACGGGCGAAGAAGTCGGCCGGGACAAAGACGCCGCCAACGTGGCCAAAGTGAAGGCCCTTGTTGCCGTAGGGCTCGCCGGCGGTAACGATGGCGCGGCGCGGCCAGCTGGGACGGTCGTTCATGGAGTATTTGGATGCCATGGGACTCCTTCGCATATGGTGAGAGCGCGGCCGGGCGCGGGGCTCGGCGGCGCAGTGGTCAATTCGTGCATATCGTTCGACATTATCGCACATGCGGACGGGTACGTGGCAGGGGCGCTATCCTAAGATGCTATGAATGAGATTTCCAACATACATGCGTTTGAAGACGAGGATTTTCTGCACGCTTGCTTCGTGTGGGGGATGGTCGTAGTCGGCGTGTTTGCCGTGTGCCTGGTGCCGGTGTTTATGCTGCTGGGCGGGCCTGCAGACTTGGATGCTGCTGATGCGGGCGGCTGGACGGCAGTCGTGGGCTGGATAGTCGGCTTGGCTGCGGTCTCAATGGCGTCGTTTGCCGTGCACGAGCTGGTGCACGGTGTGTTTTTAAGCAGCTGGCGCTCGCGAGTGCGCACGTGACTTTTGGAGCGAACCGTGAGACGTGCATGATCTATGCCTGCGCCGAGGGGATTGTGTATTCGCGCCGGCGGTACATGGCGGTTTGCCTGGCGCCGACGGTTGTTGTGACGGCGGCGTTTGCCTGGGATTTGCGTTTTCGGGGTATCCGCTGCTGTGCTACCTGGCGGCTGGTTTGCACCTTTCGGGATGCACGGGCGACTGGTATTACGTGCGGACGATCCTGCGCGACCGCCGCATTGCCGCCTGCGAGGACACGTCCTTTGGCGTGCGCTTTTTCGGGTGAGGAGATGTTGATGAGGCCGTTGTTGTTGCACGCTTGCTGTGCGCCGTGTTCGCTTGAGCCGGTTCGCCTGCTGCGCGAGGAGGGGTTTGAACCCACGATCTGCTGGGCCAACCCCAATATTCAGCCGCGCGATGAATGGCAGCGTCGTTTGGACGAGCTGCGCCGGTGGTGTGCCGATGGCGACATCGAGCTCATCGAGGCCGGGGAGGACCGCGAACGCTGGGAAACCGGCGTGGCTCCGTTGGGTGCCGATCGTCCCCGTCGCTGTCGCGCGTGCTATGCCTTGCGCTTGGCCGAGGCATGCCGCGTTGCCCAGGAGCGCGGGTTTGAATATGTGGGTACGACGCTCGCCGTATCGCCGTATCAGCTGTTCGATACCTGCAATGATGTTTTGGAGCGTCTGGCTGCCGCCCGCGGTCTCACCCCGGTGATCCGCGATTTTCGCCCGTATTATCCCGAGGCTACGCGCCGTTCGCGCGAACTGGGCATGTATCGACAGAACTACTGCGGCTGCCGCTTTTCTGCTGTCGAGGCGGCCATGGACCGCGCCCGCATCCGCGACGAGCGCAAAGCCGCCAAAAAGTAGTTCGTTTGGGACGTCAGCCTGCTAGGATGTAGAGCGGACTTTAGCTATATAAGGAGTATCCGACGTGTCTATGCGTACCGATGATTTTGACTACAACCTTCCTGAGGAACTGATTGCCCAGGCTCCTGCCGAGCCGCGCGACTCCTGCCGCCTGCTGGTGGTGGATCGCAAAGGCTCCCAGGCGGGGACGCCGCTGGAGCACGGCGGTACCGTTGAGCACCGCATCTTCCGCGACATCATCGACTATATCGAGCCGGGCGACGTGCTCGTCATCAACCAGACGCGCGTGATGCCGGCCCGTCTTATCGGTCGCAAAGCAGGCTCGGGCGGTGTGGTCGAGACACTGCTGCTCAAGCGCCGCGAGGATGTTGATCCGCTGGGCCACGTTTGGGAGTGCCTGGTCAAGCCGGGCAAGCGTCTGAAGCCCGGTGCTCAGATTGAGTATCGCGCCGGTGGCGCCCATGCGCCCGAGGGGGCTCCCGTGGTGCTGATGGCCGAGGTCATCGACTTTGTCACCGATAGCCGCGGCGGTCGTCTGGTGCGTTTTGAGCCGGCCGGTTGCAATGCCGCCGGTGACCCGCGCACGCTCGACGAGGCCATCCATGCTGCCGGCCACGTGCCGCTGCCGCCTTACATTACCGATTACGAGGGCGATCCCGAGAAGTACCAGACCGTCTACGCCATGAAGGAGGAGCACTCGGCTGCCGCTCCTACGGCGGGTCTGCATTTTACGCCCGAGCTTATGGCCGCTATCGAGGCCAAGGGTGCGAAGTTTGCCGCCGTCGAGCTCGAGGTGGGTATCGATACCTTCCGTCTGGTGGAGGAGGACGACCCCACGCAGCACGTGATGCACACCGAGCGCTACCACGTGTCGCAGGAGGTTGTCGACGCCGTGCATAAGGCTAAGGCCGAGGGGCATCGCGTGATTGCTGTCGGTACCACCGCAGTGCGCTCGCTCGAGAGCGCCTTTGACGCTGAGGCACCGGTGTCCGATCCGGCCGTGACGGCGCGCTATTTTGAGGGCCGCGAGGACGGGGCCGATACACTTGGCCGCGGTGACATCGTGGTGCGCGCGAACGCCACGACGCAGCTCTACCTTATGCCCGGCTCGACCTATCACGTGGTCGACGCGCTGATCACAAACTTCCACGTGCCGCGCTCCACGCTCATGATGCTCGTGAGCGCGCTTGCCACCCGCGACCAGATCATGGATGCCTACGCCGCCGCCATCGAGGAGCGCTACCGCTTCTTCAGCTTTGGCGACGCGATGCTCATTTTGTAGGTTACGGCGTTTTCCAAACGCCGTAACCGGCCGACGCTGCGCGGGCCGCATTTGGACAATCTGACGTTCAACTTCAAGGGCGCGACCAGAAGGTCAGCGCCCTTTCGTTTCACGTCACCTTGTCTCAAATGCGACCCGCTCGCTGTCGTTGCCAAAACACCGGCATTTCTTTGGTTGTCAAGAGGATGCCGCTCTAGCGGGTTTTCGCTGTCCGCGCCAAAACATCGGCGTCGCCTTTGTTGGCACTTGGGGACGTTCCTTATGTGCCGGCACCTGGGGACAGTCCTTGTAATCGTTGGGGAGTGGTTACTTGCTCGCGAACAGCCAGATCAAGATGATCACGAGAACTACGGCAACGATGCAGACGATGGCGCCGGTGAATTTGATGCGTGAGTCGCGGGTACGTTCGCGCACCGCGTCCTCGGTGGCCTCGAGCTGGGCGACTTCTCGCTCGGTCTCGGTGTGTTCGGCTTTGTCTCGGGCCAAGGATCCTGCAAGCGACTCAGTGATCTCTGGGTGGTCGTGCACTTCGGTCGCCTGTTCGATGATCGACTGCGCATGTGCGGCATCTGCTTGGGCGTTGGCGATGCTCTGCTCCTGGTCGCGGCGTGCCTTGTCCTCGGCAGTGATCTTCTCGCGCAGTTCGCGCTGACGAGTCGCGGCGGCTGTCTTCGCCGTCTGCAGCTCGTCGCGCGCGGCATCGGCTTCGGTCGTCACGGCTTGGTGCGCGCGTTTTGCGTCGGCGATAGGGGCTTGAGCCTGCTCGACGGCCTGCTCGGCTGCGGCAAGCGAGTGCTCAAGGTCGGCGGTGATGCGCGGGACATCTTCTTCGGCTTTACGCAGGGCATCTGCCGTGTCGGAAATCTGCATCGAGAGCTCGCTGGTGCGCACCGTATAGTTGGCGGGATTTGCCGAGGGATTGCGTTGCAGCTCGGCATACTCATGACGCAGCGTCTCGAGCTGGGCGCGCGTGGCGTCGACGGTTTGTTGTGCGGCGGCAATGCCGGCGTCTCGCTCTGCCTTCACCTTGTCGCGGATGCGCTTGGAATCCTCAAGACGTCGAACGAGGCGGTTGCCGGTCTCGCGCGAGCTCGCCTCGCGGGCCTCCACGGCATCGAGCGCGGCCTTCAGACGGAGCTCAGTCGCGTCATCCTCTGTCTTCATTTGTTCGAGCTGACCCTTGAGCTCTGTCGCTTTGGAGGCGTGGGCATCACGGTCAATCTCGGCGGCCGCTGCAGTCTTTTGTGCCGTGGCGATTGCCTGGCGCTGGTCGGCGATGATCTGATCGTAGCGGCCTGCGATGTCCTGGCGCGTCTCGAGCTCCTCTGCCTGGTCGGCGATGCGCTGCTCAAGCTCGGACAGGTGGGCGCGGGCATCGGCGAGTGCCTTCTTTGCGGCGTTCATCTCGCGCATGGCCGACGCGCCCTGGGCGATAAAAGTGCCCACGGCGTTAGCGGTGTTTGAGACGGCGCTCCCCAGGTCGCGGCTCGTGGCGGGGGCATGCGAGGTGGTCGGGTGCGCGGCCTCGGCGGCATTCGTATCGGCAGTCTGCGGCGCGGCGATATTGCCGGTGCCGCCTTCGATCACGGAAAAGCCCGCTGCATGCGGGTCGACGGCGTCCGCGCCAATCGTGGGATGCTCGAGCTGCAGAAACGAGGGCATAGTGCTGCCCTGATCGGCAACGGGGGTCTCGCCGGGTACAAAGGTCGAGGCGGCCTCGGCAGCCTCTTCCTCTTCGGCGTCAACGTCGGCATCGGCGACAGCGTCCTTCATCGCTTTGACGGCATCCATCATGGAGTCCATGACGGCGTCGAGCTCTTCTTCCGAAGACACCTCGATGGGGCCCGCTGCTTGCGGAGCGTTCTCAGCCTTGGGCTCAGTATCGCTCGGGTCCGGCTGCTCTAGCTGCTCTTCTTTGTCTTGCTCTGCGGCGACATTTGCGTCTGCGGCCTCGTCTGCGGCGGCAGGAGCCTCCTCGACAGCGGCATCAATGCCGCCATCGCTTCTGGTGGAAGTATCGCAGTCGTCAATGGTGTCTGCGGAATTATCAATATGCTGTTGAGTCTGGGGGTCCAGCTCGTCTGTCATAGGCATGTGCTCCTCATCGTTGTTCGTCACCCTATGATAAAGTCTCGCGCCGACATCCCGCGCCCCGCAGCAAAGTTTCAAAACGTGTTCGATGACTCGTTGCGTTAACAAAAACTCGGTCGCTCTATCCAATTTTTACTTGACATTCCCTTCGCCGAAAGACGTTGCACCGTTCGCCTGCCATGGGCTTTATTTTTCACTTGAACCCGCTAAAGTTGCATGTCAGCTTTTGGCGCGTGAAGTTGGATGCGCGCAGTCGACGGGCGGGCCCGTCGCGATTTGAAAGGACTTTGTATGGGACTTTTCACTGGTAAGACCGTGATCGTCACCGGCGGCGGCAAGGCCACGCTCAAGGACGGCTCCGCTGGCTCCATCGGTTACGGCATCGATATCGCTTTTGCCAAGGAGGGCGCGAACCTCGTCATCACTGGCCGCAACGTCGCCAAGCTCGAGGCTGCCAAGGAGTCTCTCGAGGCTGAGTACGGCGTCAAGGTTCTGCCTGTTCAGGCCGATGTCTCCGCCGGCCAGGACAACGAGGCCGTCGTGCAGAACGTTATCGACAAGGCGATTGAGGAGTTCGGTCGCATCGACGCCGTCGTCAACAACGCTCAGGCCAGCGCCTCGGGCGTGACCATTGCCGATCACACCATGGATCAGTTTAACCTGGCCATTTACTCCGGTCTGTATGCTACCTACCTGTACATGCAGAAGGCCTATCCGCACCTGAAAGAGACCAAGGGCTCCGTGGTCAACTTTGCTTCGGGCGCCGGCCTGTTTGGCAACTACGGCCAGTGCAGCTATGCTGCCGCCAAGGAGGGCATCCGCGGCCTGACTCGCGTCGCCGCCAACGAGTGGGGCAAGGACGGCATCAACGTCAATATCGTTTGCCCGCTTGCTTGGACCGCTGCGCTTGAGAACTTCCAGGATGCCTATCCCGAGGCGTTCAAGGCCAACGTCCACATGCCGCCGGCGGGCCACTACGGCGACGTCGAGAAGGAGATCGGCCGCGTGGTCGTTCAGCTCTGCGGCCCCGACTTTAAGTATATGAACGGCGAGACTGTCACCCTCGAGGGCGGCATGGGCCAGCGGCCCTAACAGTTACGCGGTTCTACGAACCGCGTAACCAGTTGACGCTGCAAACCCGCCAGAGCGGCAATCTGCCTTTCAACTTCGGCGGCATGACCAGAAGGTCAATGCCGCCTCGTTTCAAGGCACCTTGTTCGCCCTGGCGGGTTTTCGCTCATATGACCCAATCCGCTGTCAAGAGCCACAATGGCCCCGCCGACCGCTTGCAATCGGTCGGCGGGGCCTGCCGTTAACCCGTCCCGGTCCGCCCCCGGCATGTCATCGACGCCTTCGGCTCAGTCTCATATCCGCGGATACCGTTCTGTCGGCCCGCACTCCATTCCTTCGGCGGGGTTCCCCAAGTCTGTCGAGGCGCA
>QSCH01000069.1:0-1623 GCA_003462965.1 Collinsella sp. OF03-4AA | reverse complement strand
CTCCTTGATTCTCATTTTCATTGCAACAGCCTCAGGACTCAGCGCAACGCGTTGCGCTGAGTCCTGAGGCGCGAATCCGGGTAGGCAACCCCAGAGGGGCCGGAATCCCCCGGCCCGCGATGGAGGGAGGCCGGCATGTCCAGACCCAAGCCGTCCGGAAGGTCGTACGGGAGGCTCACGAGGCACGAGAGGAACACGGTCGAGAGGATGCTCGACCGCAACCGCAGCGCCCGCGAGATCGCCGCGGAGCTCGGCAGGTCGCCCTCGACCGTGACCAGGGAGGTCGCGGCGCACCGCTACGTCACCGCGCCGCGCTCGCGCTACGGCGAGCCCGCGCCCGCGGACCTGTCGGGGGCCTGCCCCAGGCTCTCCGCGTGGCCGAGGTGCTGCAACGGCTGCCCGCACAGGAGGGGCTACGGCTGCTCGAGGAGGCCCAGGGTGTTCTACAGCGCCAGGAGGGCGCAGGAGGCGGCCGACGCCGAGCTCTCGGCGAGCAGGTCCGGGATCGACGAGACCGAGGAGGGCGCCGCCGCCAAGCTCGCGGCCATCAGGGACGGGCTCGCGCGCGGGCTCTCCCCGCAGCAGATAGCGGCGACGACCCCCGGGCTCAGCGCCTCCACCGTCTACAGGTGGGTGGACGCCGGCTACGACGGCATGACGAACATGGAGCTCAGGCGCAAGGTCGGCTACAGGCCGAGGTCGCGCCGGGCCCCGAGAAGGGCGACGCCCCACTCGTCGCGCAGGTCGCACGCGTCGTTCCTCGCGCTCGGCGAGGACGCCTGCGCCGCGGCCTGGGAGATGGACACCGTCGAGGGCTCCAGGGGCGACTCCGCCAGGCTCCTCACGCTCCTGCACCGCCCGAGCCGCTTCCAGCTGGCCCTGCCGCTGCCGGACGGCACGTGCGCCTCGGTCCTGGCGGCGCTCTCCTCCCTGCGCGGGGTCCTCGGCGAGGACGGAGCGAGGCGCGCCTTCGGCGCCGTGCTCACCGACAACGGCAGCGAGTTCGCCGACGAGGGCGCCATCGCGGCGCTGCTCGGCGAGCGGGACGGCGAGACCAGGCTCTTCTACTGCGACCCCCGGCAGAGCCAGCAGAAGGGCGCGTGCGAGAAGAACCACGTGGAGATCAGGAAGCTGCTGCCCAAGGGCGCCGGGGCCAGGTTCGACCGGCTGACGGCGGCGGACTGCGCGCTGCTCATGTCGCAGGTGAACTCCGAGCCGAGGGGGGCGCTCGGGTTCCTGACGCCGGCGCGCGTGCTGCGGATGGCCCTCGGGGAGGACGCCTCCGCCCTCATGGACGCGTTCGGGATAGAGGAGCTTGCGCCCGGCGAGCTCGACCTCACGCCCGGCTGCATCGACAGGGCCAGGGCCGCGAGGGGCGAGGGGCCGCTGGCGGGATAGGCGGCGGGCCGGGACATGGGCCGGATGGCCCGTTGCGCTGAGTCCGGAACGGCTGCGCGGCGGGCTGGCGGAGCATGCGGCGGCGGCATGGGGGCACCGGCCTCCATAGCCTCTCCACCTGCGGAAACGATGCGACGGCCAGGTGCCGGGAGCTATTCCCGCGTTGCGCTAGCTGCGGAAACGCGGGACCCGTTCAGGCTGTTGCGTTGAGATTGAAAATCAACC
>QSCH01000068.1:0-1742 GCA_003462965.1 Collinsella sp. OF03-4AA | reverse complement strand
GCTGCCACGGACGGCGCCGGTGCTGCCGCAGAGCCGGTCGAGGTGCACGTCGCCTCGCGTCAAGGGGCCAACCTCGATTGGTCTGGTGCAGTTTATGGACCGGGCGGCCGATGGCGAGACGGACAATGAGTTCGACTTTGCGATCAATACTGCCGCCGATGAGATTGTGCCCAAGGTCATTCAGGGCGATATCGACATTGCCCTGGTGCCCGCCAACGTGGCGAGTGTGCTCTACAACAAGACCGAGGGCGCGGTGCAGGTCATCGACATCAACACGCTGGGCGTGCTGAATGTGGTGACGGGCGACGCGAGTGTGGCCTCGTTTGGCGATCTGGCGGGCCATACCGTCTATATGACGGGCAAGGGCACCACACCGGAGTACGTCATGAACTACCTGCTGGAGCGCGCAGGTCTGACTGGCCAGGTGGCGCTTGAGTTTAAGAGCGAACCCACCGAGGTGCTGTCGGCCCTGCTTGCCGACCCGTCCGCCGTGGGCGTGCTGCCGGAGCCATTCAAGACCGCTGCCATCGCCAAGAGCGAGGGCAAGCTGTCGGCACCGGTGAGCCTGACCGATGTGTGGGACGAGCTCGCGGGTGACACAGGCTCCCGTTTGCTGACGGGCGTGACCGTGGTGCGCCGTGCCTTTGCCGAGGAGCATCCCGAGGCCGTTGCGGAGTTCTTGAGCTGCCATGCGGCGAGCGTTAAGGCTGTCAATGCGGCGCCGGCAGACTGGGCGCAGGCCGTGGTCGATGCCGGCATCGTGGACAACGCCAAGATCGCCGAGAAGGCGATTCCCGGGTGCATGCTTGTCTGCCAGACGGGCAAGGATATGAAGGCGGCACTTAGCGGGTATCTGCAGGTGCTGTCCGGCGCGGACGCGAGTGCCGTGGGTGGTAAACTTCCGGCTGACAATTTCTACTACATGGAGTAGCCCGTGCGTGCGTTTGCTCGACAAATGACAGAGCGTGCGAAGGCGGTGGCGGCAGCAGGTGCCGTCGCCGCCTTTTGGCTTGCCGTGTGGATGCTGGTGGCGGCGCTGGTGGCGCAGCCGCTGATTTTGCCGGGGCCGGGTGCTGTTGCCTTGGCGCTGCTGCGCCTGATATGCGATGCCGGCACGTGGGCGATTCTGGCGGGCTCGGGCGCGCGGATACTGGGCGGGCTGGCGCTTGCCGCGGTGTGTGGTGGTGTACTTGCCGGGTTTTCGTCTCGTTCGCGGGCGTTTGCGCACCTGGTGGCTCCGGCGCTGTCGTTTGTAAAGGCGACGCCGGTTGCCTGCGTGGTGGTCCTGCTGCTTATCTGGCTGGGATCGGCGCGCGTGAGCATTGCCGCGGTCTTTTTGATGGCGCTGCCGGGCGTGTATTTTTCGCTGGCCGAGGGCTTGACGCAGGCTGATCAGCCGCTGGAGCAGATGTTCCGTCTGCATGGCGTGCGCGGCTGGCGACTGTTTTGCGCCCATACCTGGCGCGAAGTCCTGCCGTTTGTGCTTTCTTGTGCGCGTGCCGTGATCGGCATGAGCTGGAAGGCCGGTGTGGCAGCCGAGCTGATCGGCATGGCGGTGGGCACCGTGGGTGAGCGCATCTATCAGGCGAAGCTTTTGATTGAGACGGCCGACCTGCTGGCTTGGACCGTGCTGGTCGTTGCCGCCTCGTGGGCGTGTGAGCGCGTGCTGGTGTGGCTGCTGCGGGTTTCGGGGCCCGTGGCGTGGGGTGCGGCCGTGCGGGCGCATGGGCATGGGCTGCGCG
>QSCH01000067.1:0-1807 GCA_003462965.1 Collinsella sp. OF03-4AA | reverse complement strand
ACATGTCGAAGCTGGAGGAGATGGACGAGCTGAGCAAGAAGGCGGAGGGCTAGAGCAAGGCGGGGCCGAGGCCGCCTCGATCAATTTGCGAAAGAATCTTGACGGTACCCGCGTACATATTGCGATGCGATGGTGTTCACGCGAATAGGGAGTATCCTATATTTGATTCAAATGCCATGGCGAAAAAGCAAGTCTTAGCTAGCCTGCTTGAGGCTGCTGCCGTTGATTTAGCGACTTGGCTTGCGGCGACTTACTAGACAATATAATTGTCCCTAAGACGCTAACGACGATTTAGGGATCGATACATTAGCGCTTTTAAGCCCTTTGGGCTGATGATCGATCTCAGCTCAGTACCCCGACCCAGCCCCGCATCTCCGCAGCTAGTGCAACGCGGAATGGCGATTAGGACCTTTTCGCCGAGCGACATCAGGAGCCCGAGTGCCCCTCTTGGCTCGGTGTTCACCTGCGACTTGAGCGGCGTGCAGCCTCCGCCGTCATCCGGTCTAACCTGTCCCGGTGCTCTTCGGCAGCTATTATATTTCCATGTGGTTCTTCTCTTGCGCGCGCCTTTCTGCTGGCTCTGCCTGGGTCGCAGCAGAGGGGCCTGGACTCGCCCTCCTTCACGCTGAGCAGCGTCGTGATGGCGTCCTCGTCGGCAAACTCGCTCACTTTGTCGGCGAGTATGAACGAGTATCTGGGGGGGGGTGGGGAGAGACTCTCTGGAGGTATTGAGATTAACTTAAAATACGTGCCCATGGTGGCCTGGTACTCTTTATAGATACTAGATGGCGTCCGCCTGCAGTTTTGCTGATCGGCGCCATAAAACAAATCTTTGATGGCATAGGAATGTGCAGGTGACGCAGCGTTCTAGCCGTCTGCTTCTTTAGCGAGGAATTTATGAAACGGTGGTCTGCCGAAAAAATAGCATCGCATCGAGCGGATGAACTTCATGTTGAAAATGATATCTGCTGTAACGGTCTATCTTGCCCTGTTATTTCTGTCGATACGCTTGAAGCATTAATTCAGGCTGTCGGTTACCTTTCTTACATTTCTGATGGTCCTGTTTTATATAGAGGACAGTCGAGCTTGTACAACCCCTATGTTCCAAGACCTAGCTTATGCAGGAGTTCTGCTTCTTCTGACTCTCGTTTAAGGACAGTTGAGAACTATCTAAGTGTTTCGGGACGTTGGAATAACGAAGCCTTCGATATCTCTAAATTTAAGCCAATATTGTCTTCTGAAAAACCAATTACTAACCATTCGGCGATTGCAATTAAATTGGAATCCTATTGTGTGGAGCCTCTTTTGCAGCATTATGGAATCCAAACAAGATGGCTGGATTTAACAGACTCCCTTTGTCATGCCCTGTTCTTTTCTGTTGTTAAAGATGAGGCAATTAATATAGTTGATTTATCCAGCGGGGAGTCTTCCGTAGATGTTAATTTAGTAAGTGAGCATGTTTTAAACCGCAGTGTCCGCCTTCCGCCAAAATGTGAAGAAATAAATTATTGCTATCTATACGTTCTTTCTATCGGCAGAGAAAATCATTCTCCTAACTCTAAATTACCTAAAGGTATTAGAAGATGTGCCAATGGATGGATTCTTGATGGGAGAAAGGCGTTCCCCTCAACCTATTTAAGGCCTCATAGTCAGCACTCTTTCATGCTATTTGCGCCTTCGCTTGTTAACGAGGGGGCAGGTACCGTCAAGATTCTTTCGCAAATTGATCGAGGCGGCCTCGGCCCCGCCTTGCTCTAGCCCTCCGCCTTCTTGCTCAGCTCGTCCATCTCCTCCAGCTTCGACATGT
>QSCH01000066.1:0-1820 GCA_003462965.1 Collinsella sp. OF03-4AA | reverse complement strand
TCATGTCATTCACCTCCCTCGTATGTATCGAGGTATTCCTGCTTGAGCGTCTGCGAGGACGACTTGATCTTTTCCACGAGCGTGCCGGCCTCGATGAAGTAGAACGAGTTGGTGAGGTCTGCCAGGTCGTCGAGCAGATGGCTTGAAATGAGCACGCTTCGTCCCCGCGCCACCTCGCTGCGCATCGCGTCGCAGGAGGTTTTCCGCTTTCCCGGATCGAGGCCGTTCAGCGGTTCATCGAGGATGAGGTACGGGCAACCGGTCGCTATCGCCATGGCAAGCTTTACCTGCTGCTTCATTCCTGTCGAGAGTTTACGGGTCGGCTTGTCGAGATATGGGGAGATTCCGAGGGAGTCGCAGAGCGAGTCGATGTCGGCGGCCGATTTCCACGCCTCCCTAACGAAAGCAAGGTGCTCGATGGCCGATAGCGTGGGGTAGAGATCCGCGCTACCCGAAGAGCTCAGGTAGACGAGTTCTGCAAATTCGGCTGATCGACGTTGGCGGATTCCGTCTGCCGCCAGGCTTCCCGATCGGATGCGGGTGGGAAATTGGCCCGACAGCGCTTCAAGAAGGGTGGTTTTCCCCGAGCCGTTGGGAGCAACGAGGCCCGCCGCCGTTCCCGGGCTCAGGAAAAGCGATCCGATTGAAAGTATCGTCGTGCTCCCGTATCCCACACTCGCGTCCAGAAGCTCGAGCCCATGGCGCTTTTTAGCGGGTCCAGCCTGTTTGGGCGAACGTGCCGCAACGGCGCCGACCGCAAAAAGGACCGCGACGTATGCCAGGGCCACGGCAAGCATCGATGCGCTGCCTGAACCGGAGCCAATGAATTCTGTCGGGAAGCATCCTACGTAGCCCGTGGCCTCGATAGGCGAGAACACGGCCAGCGGCAGGAGCCCGAGCACGGCATTATGCTCCAGCGCCGAATCGGACAGCAACGGGAATGCCGGGGCCGCGACAAGCAGCGCTGAGGCAAGGGGGCCTGCGAGGACGCGCCTCGTTGCGGTCGATAGGACGGCGGAGCAAACGGATATCAAGGTTCCGCCCGCAAGCAGCGCGAGAAGCAGGGTCGTGAAGACGTTTCCCGCGGTCGTGGTGGCAAGCGCGCCGTCATGGAAGAAGGCGATCGGGTACCCAATTTGCCCGAAGCCGTTTAGGACCAAGGCGTAAATGCCCCCGGGTGCGAGGCCGGCGAGGAGCATCGCGGTCCCCGCGACGATTATCGAAAACACGATCTGGATAAGGCGCCGGAATTTGGGCGCGGGCGCTTTGCCGCCAGGGTCCCGGGCCTTGTGGCGCCGAGCGCGAGTATCGACGAGAGAAGGAAGGGGATGAAGGGAAGGAAAGACGGCGCCGTGGCAATGGCGTAAGGCAGGAAGGAAAGGAATGGCAGGTCGTTTGCGGAGGCCGGGATATCCGTGATGCCGGAGCTGCTCAGGGCACGGCAATATGCGAGCGCTGCGTCATTGGTCTCTCGGTCTCCCACGATGGACCCGGATTGGAAGCCTTCGCCCACGAGCGCGTAGTAGCTCTCGGCGGAATCGAGAAAGGCGGCGTCGGTTTGAGCGGCAAGGGCGGCGTTCGCGTATCTTGCAAGCTCCGCGTCAGCTTGCTGCTCTGGCGATAGGTCTGTGCCGCTGGCCTGGGGTGCGCGCGTATTGAATGCGTCGACAAAGCCCTGCATGCCCTGCTTCATAAAGAAGGGCCCGTAGATGGGTGAATTGAACGCAATGGGGACGGAAAAGGCTGCAGCGAGAACGAGCGTACAAATCCATGCGGCCCTGTCTCTTAGGATCAGTTTGAGAAGAAGTCGACAGTACATT
>QSCH01000065.1:0-1930 GCA_003462965.1 Collinsella sp. OF03-4AA | reverse complement strand
GAGCTCTATGGCCGCCTTCCTGGCCTCGACATCATGCTTCACTCTCAAATCAACGCGCATAAAGAGAGCCTCCCATTTCTCATGTCCAAGAAATGGGAGGCAGTTCACACGCGCTGCAGGGTCTTTTTTGCATGTCATGTTTAGCTGTTGCCAACGCCTTAGAGAGCGGCGACGACCTCGATCTCGACCAGACCGCCAGCCGGAAGAGCGGCAACCTGGAAAGCGCTGCGCGCGGGGAACGGGGCCTCGAACTTGGAGGCATAAATCTCGTTCACGGCGGCAAAGTCGGCGATGTCGGCCAGGTAGACCGTGGTCTTGACGACATCGGCAAACGTGGCGCCGGCAGCGGTCAGCAGGGCCTCGACGTTAGCAAGGGACTGCTTGGCCTGGGCCTCGACGCCTCGGGCAGCTTGCCAGTCGTGGGATCGATGCCCAGCTGGCCGGACAGGAACACCATGTTGCCGGTCTGGATACCGGGGGAATACGGGCCGATGGCTGCGGGTGCGTTATCGGAAGACACGACGGTCTTGCTCATGTTTTACTCCTTACGATCAGTTGAGAGAGCGTGAGCGCGGCGTTCACACCGGGAGGCACAGTTCGGTCTGAACACCGCGCTTGATTGGGATAGTAGGGGATGATTTTGCGCGGTGCAAGATAATTATCAGATTGCAATAATATTTTATCGCCCAACGGCGCGTACGGGCCGATGAACGGCATGACTGGCGACCCACCTGAAGACTTTGTCCTGCTTAGGCTGCGGTCATCGTCCACCGCGACGGCGCCACTATACTTTTGAGTATCTGAGCATTTTGAAAGGCAGGATATGACCGCAACCGCCAGTCGAACCACCAACCGCAGACCCGAGCTCTTGGCCCCCGCCGGAGGCCCGGAACCCTTTGCCGCCGCACTCGCTGCCGGGGCAGACGCCATCTACTGTGGCATGGGCAGCTTCAACGCCCGCCGCAAGGCAACGAACTTTACCGACGAGGCCTTTGAGCAGGCCTGCCGTGCTGCACACCTGGCCGGCTCGCGCGTCTATGTCACGGTCAACATCGTCATCAAGCAGTCCGAGCTGGGCGACGCACTGCAACTCATCCACCGCTGCTCCACGCTGGGCGCCGACGCCTTTATCATCCAGGACTGGGGCCTGTTCTTTGAGGTCAAGCACACCATGCCCGGCATCGAGACACACATCTCGACCCAGGCGAACATCCATGATGACCGTGGAACCATCTGGTGCCGCGAGCAGGGCGCTGACCGCGTGACCCTCTCGCGCGAGCTTTCCATCGACGAGATCGCCGCCATTCACCATGCCGCGCCCGATGTGGACCTTGAGGTCTTTAGCCATGGCGCCATCTGCTTTTGCTACTCGGGCCTGTGCCTGCTATCGAGCTTTGCCATGGCGGGCCGCTCGGCCAACCGCGGCATGTGCGCTCAGCCCTGTCGCCTGCCTTACGAGCTGATCGACGAGAACGGCCGCGCGCTCTCCCCTGCCGGACGCGAGCGCGCTCTATGCCCGCGCGACACCAACACTTCGCAGCTCGTTCGCCGTCTGTATGACGCCGGCGCCGCATCGCTCAAGCTCGAGGGCCGCATGAAGGCGCCCGATTACGTGTACTCCATCGTCGATGTGTATCGTCATCAAATCGATGACATGCTGGCCGGGGTCGCCGTAGATAAGCACGAGGACGCCGCTCGCCAGCGCCAACTCAAGCGCTGCTTTAACCGCGACTTTACGCACGCCTATCAGGACGGCACCTCGGGCGACGAGATGATGAGTTACGAGCGCTCCAACAACCGCGGCCAGATTGTGGGCACGGTACTGGGCAGCCGCCTGGCCAACCGCGACGTGCGCGGGCTCAAACCCGACGATCGTCGTCGCCGCGCCGCCATCGCCCGCATTGAGCTGTTTGAGCCCGTGGCAAGGGCG
>QSCH01000064.1:0-1947 GCA_003462965.1 Collinsella sp. OF03-4AA | reverse complement strand
GTACTACTGGCTGCTGTCCAAGAAGATCAACCCCATGGTGCTGATCGTGGCCACCATGGTCGTGGGCATCGTCGGCGCGTTCTTCGGCGTGCTGGCGTAAGGGCCCGGCCTATTATCTGCCCCCAAGGGAAACGGCGACCCATTGCGGTCGCCGTTTTTTATTACCGAAAGCTAGCTGGAGGTGCTTCGTGATTCGATCTGACAATCCACCCGACAATGGCGTGAGCGGGGCGATGTATCTATTTGGCACGGCGCTCTTGTGGAGCTTTATCGGCATCCTCGTTCACGCCAATTCGCAGTCAGCTCTTTTGATCGGTGCCGTCACGGCAATATTTATGGCACTCTTTATCCTGCTCGTCGGCAGGCCTGTCCTCCGCGTCAGCCGTCTTATTGCCCTTGTCGCCGTCTGCAACTTCGTGACGGGCACTACGTTTAACTTTGCCAACCAGCTCACGACGGTCGGTAACGCAATCGTTTTGCAGTACACCTCGATGATTTTCGTTATCGTGTATCAATCGCTCGCAACTCACACGTTGCCTTCGCCTGCGAAGATTGCCTCCGTGGTGGTCGCTTTTACGGGTATGGGACTTTTCTTTTTGGGTGATTTGAGTCCCGAGGGCATGCTCGGCAACCTGCTTGCCGTCATTTCGGGCGCCACCTTTGGGCTGTGTTTCTTTTTGAACTCTCGCGCCGATGCGTCGCCCATGGTGTCCTCGCTCATCTCCTGCGGTATCTCGATGCTGCCGATCGTCTATTTTGCTGGTGCCCTAGACTCCGTGAGACCATTTGAGTGGGGGCTCATGCTGGTGCATGGCCTTTTTTGCAGTGGTCTTGCGAGCGTGCTGTATGCCAAGGGGATTGCGCGCACCAACGCGTTTGCGGCCAACTTGGTCTGCATGAGCGAGGTCGTGCTCGCTCCCTGCTGGTCGGCGCTCCTCTTTGGCGAGGTCTTTCACTGGAATGAGTTTTTGGGTGCGTCGATTATCGTTTTGGTGATTGTGGCCAACTTGGCATCCGATGCCTTTGGCGATGGCTTTCTGGTGGCGCTTGTCCGCCATCGAAACAAGGAACATGCCTGATGGGATACGTTTGCCGTTTACGGTAAAAAACACCCCGCTGAGCGAGTGGTATTAAATAGTAAGGACCTGCATACCTATAATTGGTATCAAATCATTTGTACCTGGCATGGGTGTTAGCAGCACACCAGGTACACTTCGAGCCGTGTGATCGAACTCCCGGAATTGATATCAGCAACGCGCGCGACGGGAGTGACGACGGTTCGATATTCCTTATTGGGAGGAATTATGCTTGTCCAAGCAATCCTCGTCGGCTTAGTCGGAGCGTTTGGATGCCTCGACTACCAGCTCGGCACCCTCTACGCGTTCCGCCCCATCGTCCTGTGCCCGCTCGTGGGCCTGGTGCTGGGGGATCTGCAGACCGGCCTTGCCGTTGGCGCCAGCCTGGAGCTGCTGTTCATGGGCTCGATCTCCATCGGCGCCTACGTACCGCCCAACGAAACCGTCGGCGGCGTGCTCGCCTGCGCGTTTGCCATTCAGCTCGGTCAGGGTACCGAGACGGCCATCGCGCTCGCCATGCCCATCGCCGTCCTTTCGCTGACGATCGGCAACATTACCAATGCTTTGTTCCCTGTGTTTGTCGATATGGCAGACAAGTTCGCCCTCAAGGGAAACCTCAAAGGCATCTACGCCGTTCATTGGGGAATTGGAATTTGGGGTTGCGTTGAGTACTTCCTGCTGTGCGGCGGCGCCTTCTATCTGGGTTCCGACGCCATTCAGGGTCTGCTCGACTTCATCCCGCCCTTCATCATCGACGGTTGCGGCGTTGCCGCCAACATCCTGCCGGCCATGGGCTTCGCCATGCTCGGCCGCCTGGTGCTCACCAAGCAGCTCGTGCCCTTCTACTTCCTGGGCTTCCTGCTGTGCTCCT
>QSCH01000063.1:0-2088 GCA_003462965.1 Collinsella sp. OF03-4AA | reverse complement strand
GCAAGATCTGCGTCTACGCCCGCAACACCGTTTTTTTTCACCAACGACGTGCTGTACAAGGAGGGCCTGGACCTTCTCGTCGTGCCCTCCGCCGAGCTCTCCCGCGCCGCGGCGGCCCGCGCTGCATGAGCATGCCCTTCTGGCGCGAGGACCTCTAAGGTTTTCAAGGACCCGTACAGGTCTTAATACATACATCTAGCTGCCATTAGATGTCTCCTATTGGGGCGGTGCGGGTATTCGCACCGCCCCAATCTTGTATGAGGAACGTCAACACGATTGGATGACTGCTTTTGTAAGGAGCTTGGCCATGGATATCAAGACAATCGGCGTTGAGGAGTGGCTCAACGTTTGGGAGAAGAGCGCCACGTGGGATATCGCCCAGTCGACGATCTCGTCGCTCACCATGGGCGAGCTGCGTGCGCTCGACGAGCAGGACGGCGCCACGTTCTATGAGCGCCTGGACCGCGAGAAGATGAACTACGGCTGGATCGAGGGCTCGCCCGACTTTAAGACTGAGGTCGCCAAGCTGTATCGTCGCGAGGTCAATCCCGATCACATTCTGCAGACCAACGGTTGCACGGGTGCCAACCTCAACGCCATCATGGCTGTTGTCGAGCCCGGCGACCATGTGATTGCCGAGTGGCCCACCTATGCGCCGCTCTACGAGATTCCGCGCACGCTGGGTGCCGAGGTCGAGTACTGGGAGCTTCGCGAGGAGCTCGGCTGGAAGCCCGATATCGAGGAGCTCAAGCGCCTGGTTCGGTCCACCACCAAGCTCATCTGTATCAACAACGCATCGAACCCCATCGGTACCGTGCTCGATGCCGATGCGCTCGGCCAGATTGCCGAGATTGCCCGCTCGGTGGGCGCCTATGTGCTGTGCGACGAGGTGTACCTGCCGCTTGAGAACACCGAGGACTTTATGTCGATGGCCGATGTGTACGAGAAGGCCATCGTCACCAACTCGGTGTCCAAGACCTATTCGACGCCTGCGGCCCGCGTGGGCTGGGTCGTGGCAGACGAAGAGGTATCCAACCGTATCCGTACCTATCGCGATTACACCATGATCTGCGGCGGTGTGTTCAATGACGCCCTGACAACCTATGTGCTCGAGCACAAGGACAAGATCCTCGAGCGCAATCGCAAGATCGTGTTTGGCAACCGCGATATCGCGCAGGCTTGGATCGACACGCAGCATCGCGTTTCCTGGACGGCCCCGCAGGCGTGTCCACCTCGTTTATCCAGCTGGACATTCCCGAGGATGATGAGGAGTTCTGCAGGCGCCTGCTGTCCGAGAGGGGAGTGCTGCTGGTCCCCGGTAGCCGTTTTGAGCTTCCCTGCGGCGCACGCCTGGGCTACTGCGCGAGCGAGGACGTTCTGCGCGAGGGCCTGAGGCTTTTGGGCGAGGCACTGGCGGAGTTCGATCGCTAGGATTCCGACGGCTCTCAAAGCCGCTCAAATCTGTCTACGATTATCGATGACAGACCCGTTTTCCATGAGGGGAGCGGGTCTGTTTTTCTATACCGAGAAGTCAAGTTGTTACAAATGAGGCCGTAAGGCGAGCCGGTATTCGTTGGGCCTTATACTGAGCTTCCGGTGAACGGTACCAAGCGTCTGGTAAACGGTAATATGCTTACCAAAAATGAATAGGACAAACTTTTTTCTGAATAAAAATGAAAATGGTTGAGACGCGGTATGAATCGCTAGTTCTATTCATAGCTCTATTGGAAATATGCAATTTGAGGGTGGTTTAATAAAGTTTAGTTCCATTTGATTATTGGATTGAATACGCGTTTAAGCACGTAAATACACTTTATCAAGTCAAAGTGTGCCATGCGTGAAGTATATGTGTATGCCGTTCACCCCTCATAAAAAACCGTTCGGGGGCAAGGTGGAAGTATGGGCTGATTTTGGATATAAATATGTCGTCAGCAATAACGCCTCACACGGAGGGGCGCTAACGAATCGGCCCCGACAAGGGCCCGAAAGAAAGGTAGGAGGCCATGACGAAAGGTCTGCACGTGCCTTCCGAGATCGGCAAGCTCAGGAAGGTCTGCCTGCACCGTCCCGGCGACGAGCTCCTCAACC
>QSCH01000062.1:0-2322 GCA_003462965.1 Collinsella sp. OF03-4AA | reverse complement strand
CGCCGAGCACGCGCGCTCGCGCGTGGTGGTCTCCTGCGACGTCGCTGGTGGATACCTCGTCATCGAGGTCGCCGATGACGGACCGGGCTTTTCTCCCGCCGCCCTCGTCGCTGGTGGATACCTCGTCATCGAGGTCGCCGATGACGGACCGGGCTTTTCTCCCGCCGCCCTCGAACGCGGCTGCGAGCGCCTCTTCACAGACGACTCCTCTCGCTCCTCGCGCGACGGAGGCCGCCATTACGGGCTCGGCCTCCACGTCGCCTCCGAGGCCGCGAGCGCCCACGGGGGCTCCGTCTCGCTCGCCAACAGCCCCTCGGGCGGCGCGGTGGCCACCATCGCGGTCCCCCTGTGCGGGGCCTGACGAATCAGGCCCCGCACACTGGCATGCCTCGCAACCAAACGCCTCCCGAATAATTCATGAGGCCGTACTCGTATTCGAGCCTGTCTATCTCCGCGGCGAGGGCCTCCGTCATGTAGAAGGTTTTCGTGCGGCCCGTCGACTTCGCCAGGTGGTCGTACCTGTTCGAGAGGTCCTCGGGGATTCTCAGGACTGCGGTGGCGGTTGCCATGATGCACCTCCCGGTTAGATGCAATACGTGTATTACATTCTGTCACATCACCCGCACCGGCGTACGGCCGCATCTGCTCTTTTACCTTACATTATGTCAACCGGCCCATGGTCGGCTTATTCAGCCGGATTAAATCAAGCATTAAATCAATCCAGACCTATAAGGGGCGGCGGAAATCCATTGAGGAATGAGGGCGCCGTCCCTAGGTCGGCTCCTCGATGGCCGCGGCTGAATTCCCCTGCCATCGTCTGCGTGGGTTCCGGCACGGGGTTCTGGCACTGCTCGAGTGGGGCACAAGGCTCGGCTGTCGGTCGTGCCGGACGGCATACGTTTTGAGACCGGCAAGCTGATGCCGGCTCGAGGACAGCGGCCCGGTGCACCGGGCCGATCGATAGCGGTCTCAGGTTCACAGCGCAGCTTCTCAGGGCTCGCATATATAGGAAGACTTGATTGGCAATCGATTTTAATGAAGTCGGCAGCGCATGTCAGAGTTTTCAACAAATTTAACATGCCACCCTTTATATCCGCACGCGCGTAATTCAACTCATAAGGACCGGCTATCCCTTACCTGTGACACAATCTCAAACGCACAGAACAGAATCATCAGTCCAATCATCGCATAAGAGGCAGCCGAACCTTCAAGCACTATTCCACAAAGAACAATCTCCGCGCCGCCAATAAGAACTGTTATCAGGCGCTCTGCCTTTTTGCTCTCGCCGCTCGCATAAAAAGGCGGCAAAGCGCACAAGATCACATATAGCCCGGGAAGGGAATACAGGATCGATAGTCCAAGCCCCCCCATCAACCGCAGTGCTTTGCGTAAGAATCAACTGAACCCAAACGGCAATCATCACTGAGCAGGTTGTCGATAAAAGAAGACTAGAAATATAGCACGCAACAAAGTCCCGTCGCATTCGAACAGAGAAATCCGCGAACTCTCTTCGCCGCGTGGAAACAATAAGGTACACAGAAATTGCAATAGAACCAATCAGAGAAAACAGCGGAACAACCAGCAATTCAAGCTTATTACCCCATCGATCAACCACACCCCCACTCCAATGAGCGGGAATTGTATCAGGGAGGACTGACCAAGCCGCCCATAGAATCAGAAATGGAAGAATAGAGAGGATGAAAGATGATAACACTGCAGTAATTTTTTTTGAGGCTCTCATCGATTCCGCATCTCCTTGCGCGCCTACATTCCACTCCGCCTTAAATCAAGTATAAATAGATGGCGCTCGGTATTATTGGCGCAATCGCGATAGCGATTACCGCCGTTGTTTCTTTAAAAATGGTAGGAATACATGTCTCCAAGAATTGATATATCGATTGACGAGCTGCCCGAAGCGTCGAGCCTTCTTGATGGACATGACTATTCGTCACAAATCATTCAGCGTATCGCCGGGGTTCCAGTAATACTCGATGCATCGGGATGCCCTCATTCCCCTTTTTTCGAAGTTGAATATGATGACAGGACGATTAGGCTTACAAGTCAAGCAAGTTAATAATCTATGTGGTCAATATAATACCGTTGAACCCGCATATCGATACCGCTCAGCCATTCGCCTCGCCCCCGTCGCACGTATCTTCATCCGGTCTGTTACTTTTAATCTAACGATTCTTTGAGGAACGTAGGTGCTTCTGAATGTACTGTCGACTTCTTCTCAAACTGATCCTAAGAGACAGGGCCGCATGGATTTGTACGCTCGTTCTCGCTGCAGCCTTTTCCGTCCCCATTGCGTTCAATTCACCC
>QSCH01000061.1:0-2378 GCA_003462965.1 Collinsella sp. OF03-4AA | reverse complement strand
TGTATAGGAAAAGGAATTTCTCGGGGCCGCCTCTCGGCGGCCTTGCGAAAAACAAATCCAAGTTAGACCATTTCAAATGGTTCGATGTCTGCCCGGATGCGACACTGAATGTGTCCATCCTCGCAGTATCCGGTTCTCAAGGTGCACGCTCTGCGGCTGATCCGGTCCGACCGGGCCACGCGGCAAGGAGATATATTGCCAGACCGGAGGGGCGCCGGGGGCGGGAATCTGGGCGTACACATTTCCTACACAATTCGGAATTCTCAGCTGTATTTACCGGTAATAAAGAGGGGACCTCGTTTCCGAGATCCCCTCCTCCGTCTATCTATAGAAATAGGCTTTCAAAGCCTTAGGCCAACAGCTTGCGACCGGATTCCTCGATCGCGTCAAGTGCTGCATCAGCCTCGGCGGCATCCGCGCCCTTGGCGAAGATGTACAGTTTAATCTTGGGCTCGGTGCCGGAAGGACGAACAATACCCTTGTTGCCGCCCTCAAGATCGAACTCAATGACGTTAGCCTTCGGCAGGCCGTTCACGCAGGTGTTGTAGTCCACGACGGCCTCAATCTTGGACCCAGCAGCTCCGCAGGCGGGTTCTCGCGCAGACCGGACATGATGCCGGCCATCTTTGCCGCACCCTCAGCACCCGGATAGCTCAGCGAAATCGTCTTGTTGTGGTAGTAGCCATACTTCTCGTACAGCTCGTGCATCGCATCGGCGAGGTTCTTACCCTGGAGCTTGTAATACTGCGCCATCTGGCAAATCAGCAGCGAAGTGCTCACGGCGTCCTTGTCGCGCACGTGGTCGCCAGCCAGATAGCCGTAGCTCTCCTCGAAACCAAGGATAAAGCGATCGACCTCGCCAGCATCGGAAAGCGAGGTAATGATGTCGCCGATGTACTTGAAGCCCGTCAGGCAGCGGCGGAGCTCAAAACCGTACTCGTCGGCCAGAGCGTCAACCATTGCGGAAGAAACGATAGTAGTAACGGCAACCTTCTTAGTGAGGTCCTCGCCGCGGGCGGCACGGGTCTTGCAAATATAGTCGAGCAGCAGGACGCCCATCTCGTTACCGGTCAGCAGCAGATAGTCATCGCCATTTTTAACGGCAACGCCAACACGATCGGCGTCGGGATCGGTTGCAAGCAGCAAATCAGGGTGAACCTGCTCGCAGAGATCGATGCCCTTCTGCATGGCCTGACGGATCTCGGGGTTAGGATACGGGCAGGTCGGGAAATCGCCGTTAGGCTCCTTCTGCTCGGGAACAACCGTGACATCGGTGATGCCAGCGCGCTCGAGCACCGTGGTAACGGGAATGAGGCCGGTACCATTCAGCGGCGTATAGACAAGCTTGAGCGGCGCGCCGGCAATTTCCTCGGCAGAAAGATTCGTAACGCCGCGAGCGAGAACGGCGTCGTAATAACGCTCGAGGCACGAGTCATCGATCCATTTGACCAGGCCCTGCTCAAGAGCCTCATCGAAGTCCATGGACTTCACACCGGTGAACGTATCGGTCTCGGCGATAGCCTTAGAAATTGCATCGGCGGCCTCGCTGGTGATCTGGCAGCCGTCGGGGCCATAGGCCTTATAGCCGTTATACGGTGCCGGGTTATGACTAGCGGTCATGCAAATGCCACCGGAGCACTTAAGATCACGGACGGCCCAGGAGAGCGTCGGCACAGGAGAAATCTTGGGATAAACGAGGGCAGTCACGCCGTTTGCTGCAAGAATGGCAGCCGTCGTCTTAACGAACAGCTCACCTTTATTGCGGCTATCGCGAGCGATGGCAACCGTTGGATGCTCGAAGGTCGCATTGAGGTAGTCAGCGAATCCCTGGGTCGCACGACCGACCGTATAGATATTCATACGGTTAGTGCCCGCACCGATAGTGCCGCGAAGGCCGGCAGTACCGAAGGCGAGATCTTGGAAGAAAGCATCGGTGATGGCGTCCTCATCACCCTGCTCCTTCATCGTGTTAAGCTCAGCGAGGAGCTCCTCGTCCTTGACATTGGCAATCCAAGTATCAAGCAGCTCATGAACATCTGCCATGTGAGTCCTTCCGTCACAATCAATAAAACGACCCGTGTAAAAACAGGACAAGCGCAGCAGTGCGCTAAAGCAAATATTAGTCCATTGAGAATAGAGAACCGACCAAAGAACGGTGAACGTCTATATTCAGCGGTGGATGATTAAATTGATTTAATTGCATAAGGAATGTTGCCCGTAAACGCAAAAAAAGGGGGAGGCCGCGAGGCCTCCCCCTTCTCAGTTCGATGACGGCTCGGTGCCGTCCACCGGTCAGCGGCGCCCTGGCCTCCCACGGGCTGGCCCCGCAGTACTCTCGGCGCGATGGGGCTTAGCTTCCGGGTTCGGAACGGGACCGG
>QSCH01000060.1:0-3563 GCA_003462965.1 Collinsella sp. OF03-4AA | reverse complement strand
ACCTGCGGAAACGATGCGACGGCCAGGTGCCGGGAGCTATTCCCGCGTTGCGCTAGCTGCGGAAACGCGGGACCCGTTCAGGCTGTTGCGTTGAGATTGAAAATCAACCGTACGGAAGGACTCCTCTCCCCCGTGGCGGAACAAAAAGGCGCCCCAGCCGAAACCGGGGCGCCGCATGCGCACGAATATGTCGCGTTTCGATTACTGACGATCGAGCTTGCGGACAGCAACGCGCTTGCTGTACTCGTCGACGTGACCGAAGTCGCCGATGCCGACGGACTCGGCAACGTTGGCGCCGGTGGCCATAGCGAGCTTCATGGCCTCCTCGACGTTGTCGCGATCCCTGTACCACTTGTGCAGGAACGCAGCGAGGGTGCAGTCGCCGGCGCAGACGGAAGAAACCAGCTTGATGTTGAACTCACGCTTGGCGTACCAGATGTCCTCGCCGTTGGAGAAGTAAGCGTCGCCGCGGCTACCACGGGTGAGCAGCACGTTCTGAACGCCAGCGTCGTGAGCCATCTTCATGGCAACGCGAACCTCGTCGTCGGTGTCGACCGGCACGCCGAAGATGGCCTTCATCTCGTGATGGTTCGGCTTGATGAGCAGCGGCTTCTTGTGAGCGAGCTCCTTGAGCTTATCGGAAGACAGGTCCAGGACGACGTCGGCGCCACGAGCCTGAGCGTGCTCCATGACCTGAGCCAGGAAGTCGGGCGTAGCTTTGGGAGGCACGGAGCCGGAGACGATCAGGCACTCAAGATCGCCCGCGGTGTCCAGGATGTTGTAGAGTTCCTCCTGGTGCTGCGGCGTAATAGGAGCGCCAGGGTTCAGGATGCCGTACTCGTGCTGGCCATCGTTGACGTAGGTGTTGATGCGCGTGATACCGTCGGTCCAGACCGGGCGGCACAGGCAGCCCAGGTTCATGACCTCCTCGACGATGAACTTGCCCGTGAAGCCAGCGAAGAAGCCGAGCGCGACGGTGTCGACGCCCATCTTCTTAAAGGCGAAGGACACGTCGAGGCCCTTGCCGTTAGCCGTGTAGCTTGCCGAGCCGGTGCGGACGTTCTCGTCGGGCTCGAGCGGAGAGCTCGAAACCGTCATGTCGACAGCCGGGTTAGCGGTTAGCGTGTAGAACATTTACAGTACCCCCTGTATATGTGAGGGCCGCGTGGCCGGCCCATTCCAACCACGCGGATACCTCTGATACCAAATTAGCGAGCTGCGGACTCAAGCAGTGCCTTGACCTCGGCGGCGGTGTTACAGGCGAGCGCCTTCTCGGCGAGCTCGTCGCACTCGACCTTGGTCCACTGGCTGATGGTCTTGCGGGCGCGTAGGATCGACGGAGCGCTCATCGAGAACTCCTCCAGGCCCCAGCTGATCAGCAGCGGCTCGAGCAGCGGATCGGCAGCGGCCTCGCCGCACATACCGACCATGATGCCGGCCTTAACGCCGCTCTCGATGATGTTCTTGAGCGAGCGGAGCACGGCGGGATAGTACACCTGGTACAGGTTAGAGATGGTGTCGTTGCCACGGTCGGCGCACATGGTGTATCCGATCAGGTCGTTGGTGCCGATAGAGAAGAAGTCGGCGACCTCGGCCAGACGGTCTGCGAGCAGCGAAGCGGCGGGCGTCTCGACCATGATGCCGACCTCGATGTTCTCGTTGAACTTGCGACCCTCTTCGGTCAGCTCGGCCTTGCACTGCTCGACGAGCTCCTTGACAGCCAAGACCTCCTCGACGCAGGTGACAAGCGGGATCATGATCTTGACGTCACCGAAGGCGCTAGCGCGCAGCAGAGCGCGGAGCTGTACCTTGTACTGGTCGGGATTGGCCAGGCAGTAACGCACGGCGCGGAAGCCCATGAAGGGGTTATCTTCCTTGACCATGTGCAGATACGGAATCTCCTTGTCGCCGCCCACATCGAGCGTGCGGATGATGACCGGAGCACCCTTGAGCGCGCTGGCGACCTTACGGTAGGCGTTGAACTGCTCCTCCTCGGAAGGAAGCTCAGCAGAGTCCATGAACAGGAACTCGGAGCGGAACAGACCGATGGCCTCGGCGTCGTGATCGAGCGCGTTGGGCACGTCATCGGGGTTACCGATGTTGCAAGCGATGATCTTCTTGATGCCGTCGGCAGTCACAGACGGCTTGCCACGGAAGGCCTCGAGGGCTGCCTTCTCGGCAGCGAAGGCCTCGGCCTTGGCGGTGTAGGCAGCGAGCGTCTCCTCGTCGGGATCGGCCTCGACGATACCCTTGCCGCCGTCGACGACAACGGTCATACCGTTGCGCAGCGCGGTGCAGCTGTTGGAAACCGAAAGGACAGCCGGGATCTCGAGGGCGCGCGCAATAATCGCGGAGTGCGACGTGCGGCCACCGGTCTCGGTGACGATACCGGCAACGTGGGCCTTATCGATCGTGGCGGTCATGGACGGCGTGAGGTCGTGCACGACCACGACGGTGTTCTCGGGCAGGACGGAGAGGTCGACGACCTCCTTGCCCAGCAGCTCGGCCAGAATACCGGTGCGGATGTCGGCGATGTCGGCCGCGCGCAGACGGAACATCTCGTCGTCCATGGACAGGAACATGTTCTCGAACATGGTCGAGGTGTCCATGAGCGCCTGCTCGGCGCAGGTACCGCCGTCAATGGCGGCATTGATGGCGTCGGTCATGCCCGGGTCCTGAGCAAGGACAATATGTCCGCTCATGATCTCGGCCTCGGCCTCGCCCACCGTCTCCTTCATGTGGTCGGCCTGAGCCTGGGTCTTCTCGCAGAAGACCGAAAGAGCGGACTGATAGCGCTCCTTCTCTGCTGCCGAATCAGCAACCTCGTGCGGCTCAAACGTCAAGTCGGGATCGACGGCGACCATGACGGTGCCGATACCGATGCCCTCGGAAGCGTTGACTCCCTGATACATTCCCATTCCTCTCTCCGTGTCATGTGATAAAGCGTTTTGCCATATCCATGACAAAAGAGCGCAGCTACCTTACAACAGGTCACTGCGCCCCCAAATATGAACTTAGTTGTTCAACATGCGACCCGTTTGAGTTCTACTCGCCAAGACCGCTCTTGATGAGCTCGATGGCAGCAGCCAGAGCCTCGGCCTCGTCGGCGCCGTCGCACTTGACCTCGACCTCGGTACCGCAGGGGATACCAGCAGCCATGAGGGCCATCGGGGACTTGCCGTTGACCTCCTTCTCGGGGGTGACGACCGTCACGTCACAGGCGTACTTGCCCATGGTGGAGGCGAACAGACCAGCCGGACGCATGTGCAGACCCTGAGGATTAACGAGGGTAGCCTTCTCAGAAACCATAGTTGACTCCTTTTTTGTGTTTAACCCCTGTCATGCATGTGGCAGGAGTCAGATTCACGACGTTGTTTATATTAACTCACATCAAACGGTTTTTCATTGTGTTTCGCACGAATTGTTGGACAGATGTCGTTCGCTGTCCGCTCGCCTGCTGGGCGGGGCGGTTAAGTTTGCTGCTCTACAGTCCTGCGCAAGACGGAAAGCACATTAAGTGCTTTCCTTTGCGTGCGGAACTCGCGATAAACTTACGCCCCCGC
>QSCH01000006.1:0-87619 GCA_003462965.1 Collinsella sp. OF03-4AA | reverse complement strand
TGCCCCTTTCGTCGTTGATTTGTTGTTTAGCCGCTAGAAATCATATGACGGGGCGCGGGCCGTGTTCCGCTATGCGGTTGTCAATTTGCGAAAGAAATTATGCGTCACCTGTACGCGTAGCGGCACACCAACAGAGCAACTCTTCTAACATGAATCTTGTCACTTTTGGCATCGGGCAATAGTTCATTTATCTTTGTTTTGAAAAAACTCTTACCTTGGTAATCGGCGCAACCTCTATCACGCATGCAAATAAGGGACTCTTTATCGATACATCCTAATCTCTTATTTTTTTCATCCACTACATTCTTTTTATCTTTATCCGTAATATGCAATGATCTTGAACGTGTGCCAGTCAACAATTTCCAACTAACGAAGTCCTTATAGCTCCCCTCATTAAAAATATCCTCAAATTTTGTTATAGAGCGGACTAGTACATCCCGCTCAATGAAGAGTTGATTAACATCGTCCAGCATCTGGGCATCCCTCGTCACGCTAGAAGAGTTCGTCGCCTCAGCATAACCGCGATACAGAGCATTAAAGGCGCCCCAGATAAGCTTAAGCCTTTCTTCCGGATAACCGGCTCCCGACGCAGCCCATGAGTAACTAATTGCTATATGTAGAGACTTTGCAACCGCATCGCTTCGAAGGCTACGTCCTATAACACCATCTGGATACCTAGTTCCGTTAAATGTAGAGAGAGCATTGTTGAGTTCGTGCGGAACTTCGAGTTCAATACCCCCTTTCTTGTCAACCGAGCACGACACGGCAGCAATGCAAGGCGACTGCTCCATTCCGTCCATACAAGTCAAAGAGAGAAGAAGCCATCCCAGATAGTCAACCCTAGTTTTACAGAGATACTGTGCCTTGGAATAACCCCGCGCGCGTTCAAACGAAATCACAACAGCATTCTTGTTAATTGTGACACTGTCGGGATAGTCCTTTGAAATGGTCTTTTCGAACCGGATTGGGCTGTTAAGCTTAATTGGATTCTCGAATACGAGTGAGATTTCAATCTGGATCCTTTGCTTTCTTTCCCCTGAATTAGCCACCACTTCACCGTCCATTTAGTAAAAAGCGAACCCCACAAGACAACCATCAAAATTCAATCAAAGTATACGATTAATGTCGTTTTGCATGACATCGCAGCCTTCTCAAATAGAAACTCGAATTTGTAAATCAATTCGCATCGAGAAGAACTGATTAAAAACTCAGCGGCTATTCTTAATTAATAAATGATCGCGTCCGATCGATCGATTTTGACGTATGTTACCCGCGCAGTCCTTTGGGCTGTAAGTCAAAAGGAGCAAAGACAATGGCACAAAGAGCTCGAGGGTAATTTTGGGCATGTTTTATGCAGAGTTCCGCAGCCGACCAACGAAACGATTTTCATTGCTTCTACGCTAACGCAACGAAAACCGTTGCTAAAGTAATTAGTTATAATTCTCTCAAATCGCCTAGAGAAAGTGTTTGAATGCTGACCGTAATCGTGCCTACTTACAATGCCGAACCGTATCTTTCTCAAGCCCTAGGCAGTCTATTAAACGAAAAGAATATCGAACTGGAAATCCTCGCCATTAACGACGGATCCACCGACAACTCGCTCGACATTATGCAAGATTTCGCTGCGCGCGACTCACGCGTTCGGGTGATCGATAAGGCAAACCAGGGTTACGGCGCAACCTGCAATCTGGGCATTCGCGAAGCAAAGGGCGACTGGATTGCCATCCTCGAGCCCGATGACTGGATCGAGCCCGAAATGTACTCCGACACGCTTGCCTTTGCCAAGCGCGAATTTGGCGATCCGAACAAGCTCGATATTATTGAGACCCCGTATTGGATCATTCGGAACCCCGATACCCCCCAAGAGGTCAAACTACATTGCGCATATCGCGGTCGCATCAATCCACCTCGGCAACCGTTCACCATTCACGACGCTCCACACCTGCTGGCCCACCATCCGTCCATTTGGTCGGCAATCTATCGTCGCGACTTCCTGATGCAAAACAATATCTGGTTTAAGGAAATCCCTGGTGCAGGCTGGGCCGACAATCCATTCCTCGTCGAAACGCTCTGCCAGGCAAGGGCCATCGCTTACTGGCCCAAGCCGTATTACTGTTACCGCGAAGAAACACCCGAAAAGGCGGCCGCTCTGGCCAAGCGTGACCCCTTGATGCCGTTTAGTCGCTGGAACGATATGGTCGATATTCTTGAGCGGCTCAACGTCACCGACCCCGCCGTCTGGACACCGCAAATCACACGCGGCTTTACCTATATGGGCATCATGATTGAGCACACAGGAATTGCCGGTCACCCCGAAATCGAGCAGGCCATCCACAGGATGTTCGAACGCATGCCGCAAGAGCTGGTATTTGCCAATCCTCGTGTTACCCCCGCGGCTAAAAAGCTCTATGCCGAGTATATGGGCATCGCCAACCCTAAAATCAGCTACTGCGCATACGCCAAGGACCTCGTGGGCGAAGGCTTGTATAACGTATGGAACAAAGGGCCCAAGCAAACTCTAAAAATGATTACATCCCACTTTGGTTCATACAACGCGCGCGCTGGAAAATAGTCTGATGGGCAGAAAAGCAAGCAGAAATACCTCCATCGAAGCGCTGCGCTTGATCGCGGTCGCCGGGATCGCCATTTTCCACACGTTTCAGTGGACCTTCCAAGCCGTCTGCACCAGCCTACCGGAATACGAGCCGCTCGCCGCTTTCCCCTACTCCGGCGCGCTCGGCTTTATCAACCTGCTGGGCTGCTGGGCCAACGAGGTCTTTTTTATGATCTCGGGGTACTTCCTTATCCCTTCGGCGGTACGCGCCCTTCAAAACGGGTCTTCCGCGCAGTGCCTCGTTTATAAATCGTTTACACGGTTAAAGAAAATCGTCTTACCCACGCTCTTTTATTGCACCGCGTGCCTGTTTGTTTCAATGTACGTCTATCCCCTACCCGAAATCTCGCTGCACGAGATTGGCTGGCTTACGTTGGGCATCGAGTTTATCTGGGTCTACGCCGCCTCCGTATTGCTCGTACCGATGATTGCGCTGGCAAGGCAGCGGATCGGCAGCAAAAGGGCCCCGTTTGTCGTAGCACTTCTAGTGTTCGCAACATTTGGAATCAACTGCTACATCGCGGCGACGGCAAACGAAGTTGCCGGCGTCGTTTTATGGCGCAAGCTCATGAGCGCTGTTACCTACCTGGTCGCGTTTATTGCGGCTGGAGAAATGCGCTTTGTCCTCGAACACCACGGCAACGCATCCGGCGCTCAAAAATCCAAGATCGCACTAATCGGACTCGCTGCCGCCACCATCGCGCTCGAGCTTCTGCTATCGGCAAATAGCCAGTACGACGCGCTCTGGAAGCTCTCCTACAAGTCCACTTCCGTCATATCCTTTATCTTGGCCGCCGCATCCGTTGCCGCCGCAGCGCTCCATCAGCCGCGCCACGAAGTCCCAGCTGCAGACAAGACAATCATGTCCCTCGCCGCAGGAACGCTTGCTTTCTACGCCGTACAGTCGTTTACCTGCAATGTCTGGCGACCCATCTTTGACAAAGCAATCTACACTATGGCGACAGGCATCCAAACGGGAGAGCCCCATCCAGCCGACGCCATTTTGCTCGGAATCCTTATGAGCCTTTGCCTCGCGCTTGCCCTGCTCCTCGTGGATATCGTACGCAGGGCTGTGGTCGACGCCATCAAGGCTCGCATGAACAGCTAAGCAGCCTTCCGACTCCGCAGACCACGAAGCGCGCTAACACCCGAAGCAAATAGAATCGCAAAGACAATCGCCCAGTTCTTGCAGCCAAATACCGGAATATGAACGATCGCATGGTCATGCATAACAACGAAATAACCCAAAATGACAACCAGGGGCAGTGCCATGAGCAGCGACTGGATCAACACTTTGCGACGACGACCCTCTTGCGCTCCGCCCCGTATCGAGCAAACGAGCACGGCAATCCAAATCGCCAATACGGCAGCAAACGAAACAAGACAAACGACGTTCGAGATCATCGCATAACCAGCAGTTGAGCAAATGGCGAACAGCTGCGGGCTCATGCAATAAAACTCCTTCAAAATCTGAGGCCAGTCAGCTTGGGGCAACAGTGACGAAGCCCCATGCGCAGACCAAAGGCCCATCTCGCCCAGAACGTTCGAAAAGACCTCGTTCCAACCCAGTACAAATGCCGCGACAACCCATTTCATCGCCCAGGCAAACACAAACGAAAGCCCAAACCCAAAGAGCGCCTGCATCATCGTGACGACGCAGCGCTTGGGGCGCTCACCCTCGGGGAGCGCAATGAAGGCGAAAAAGCAATGCAGGGCGACAACTGCGGCAGGAATCGTTAAAAAGTCAAGAAACGAAAACACGGCGCCCGTCGCTATCGACCAAAGGACGAGGCGGCTTGTAAAAGCCCGTGCGTTCGGAGCCGATTCCAAACGAAGGCTCATACAAGACATCATGATGAGCGCCACAAAGGACGAGATGCACAGCAGTAGATCACCGATAAAATTGAAAAACAGATTGGTCGAGAACAACAGGATTACAAGGAAACCAAACGTCACTGGCTTTGAAAACCGCTTCCGCAAGGCAACGTAAGCGCAAGCGGAGCCGACAATCGCCAGAGCAGCCGCAGGCACCACGACCACATCGATACCGCCAATATACAGGCAGACATTCGTAAGTAGCTGCCATCCATGCCAATACCGGTAGTACTGCTGATGCGTAATCCCGCCGGCTTTCGTAACGTCATCAATCTCGGCAACGGTCATCGTCTTAAACGGAGAACCTTGGTCCTTTTGCTGTGTGACTTCAATGATAAAGCGATTGTTATCAAAGCAAACAGGACCAGCTGCAACACGGTGGTCGTAGACATACATGTCAGACAACAGAGCCGAGGACTCCGAACCCTGCGCATGCGACTCGATAACGGACCGCGGAAGACAATTTGCCACCGTATTGCTCAAGACAAATGCGACCTGAAGAACCAAAAACAGCAACATGGCCTTGATGGGGAGGCTATCGGCAAAGGAGGTTAAACGAGTTTTATTCACGGGTCATCCAAACAGAAAGATTGCGTCCACAGGAATCGGCACCTATGTAATACCACAATGCGCGCATGCAATCTCGCTACGCCCACACGTCAACCAGGCTTGTAGCAAACGTTCTTGGTGATTAGCGGAACATTACCCGCGGCGCCCGCCTACGCTTACAATAGTCGTGTCCCATGGGACACGTTGTTAATTCCGCAGGGCCGATACGCTGCCCACGCGAAAGGATATTCTCGTTCATGACTTCAACCCTTCCCGCTCCCATCGATAAGCTCGCCATCGTTGTCGTTACGTACAAGCGCCAGGAACTCCTGGCCAACTTGTTCGACTCCATGACCGAGCTCACGGCAACGCCCTGGCGCATCGTGATTGTCGATAACGAGAATTCGCGCGCGACCGAGGCCATGTGCACCGCATTTAACGAGCGCCTCGCCAACCTGTGGGGCATCGACACCGACCAGCCCGATTCACAGGGTGGCACCGACCGCGTTATATACGCGCCGCAGCTTGAAAACGGTGGCGGCGCGGGTGGCTTCTCCGCCGGCACCAAATGTGCCTACGACCTGGGCGCCCAGTGGTTCTGGGTGATGGACGACGACGTGCTCGTCATCCCCGAAGGCATCGAGCGTCTTGCCAAGTGGACCGACCGCTACGATGTCATCCAGGGTTCGCGCCTGGACTTTGACGGCGGCGCTTTCTTTTGGCAGTACCAGCTCATCCTTTCGCTCGGCATCCCTAACCCCATCGCCAAGTGGGATCTGGGTCCCGAGGGCTACCGCACCATGAACCAACTGTGCTTTGAGGGCGGCATGTTCTCGCGCCGCGTGGTCGACAAGATCGGCCTGCCCGACGCGCGCTTCTTTATCTACGGCGACGATGCCTGCTACGGCTACGTGGCCAGCCAGCACTTCCCCGCCGCCGTGGTTGCCGACGTGGTGCTCAAGCGCGCCCGCGCCGTCTCCAACTGGGATATCGCCGGCAAGCGCCAGCTCAACTCCACGAGCGACACCAACCGCTACTACATCATGCGCAACCGCGGTTATCTGGCACGCTACATGCAGATCTACGGCGACTACCACCCCGTGCTGTTCCGTCTGGGCAATGCCGCGACCTTCTGCAAGGAGTTCATTCGTCTGGCAGCAGTCGACAAATGCTTTAAGACCGGCATTCCGGCGCTGCGCCGTGGCATGAAGGACGCACGCAAGATCGTTAAGGATCCCAACTGGAAGCCCATGCCGCCCCTGAAGGACGCCGAGTAGTAAAGGGCTTTCGCCCGCCGCTACAGTCGTTGACACACCACGGACACACGCTGACCGTCAAAACCAAAGCCCCAACGCATGCGCCCGACGGCGGGGCGCGGCACGCGGATATCATCGATGCCGTCGCGCTCTATGTCGAGCAGCGCCTGAACCGCTAACAGTTCCAGGCCCAGGGCATCGACGCCAGGGTCATACAACATGTTAATCGTAATGAGCGGTCGCTCATCGAGCATGCCGAGCGTGTCGGCCACGTCAAACACCCGACCGGTGGGAATCACCTGGATATCCCAGCGATCCGAGACGCCACTTCGCTTGGAGCTGGGATTGCAATAGCCGGACAGTCCAAAGCAAAGCCCCTGCAGCGCCAGATGATAGGCTGTCGGCATATCTGATTTGTCCACATCGATGCCCAGATCGCCGATAGCACAGCTCAAAGCTTGCTTTACAGCGTCCTCGTCTCCTCGACACAACCCGTCATGGAACGAGTCGATAACTCCAACGTCCTCAACGGCGCACTCAAACCATTCCAGAATTACAAGACGGAGCGCCTGACGCACTTCGTTGTTAGGCAGGCGCAGGGAACGAAGGCACGCGCCGTCCTCCGAATGCCCTGTCATGTCCGTCGTAAGAAATCCAGACAGATACAGCGCAGTCCAGATATCTTCGGGCTTGGCGGCATCGACCTCCTCGGCATGCACATGCACTGGCGCCTCAATAAACCCATGCGGCTCAACCAAATCGAACAATGCGGACAGGCGCATGAGATTCCAGTCACCGACGCATGCGCTCAGACGGTCGGCGTAACCATACAGATCCGCCCGAACGGGCGCGACGCAATCGCGCTGTGCGTAGTCCACCACGCGCTCCGGGCTCGAGCAATAAAAACCACCAAACAGATAGCCCTCGAGCCACTCACGCGCGTCATCCAGACAGCCGTTGCGACCGATGCAATCCAACAGCACTTGGACTTCGTCGTCCGAAAAACCGAACCATCGATCACACCAACTCGACAACGCTGTCGCCGACCGATAGGAAACCCCACGTTGGGACAACGCAAACTCGGCATGACCGGGGCGTTCGCACATCAGACACGTCAATCGCAACGAGTCGCCGGCATCGGCAATGGTGTCGAACAACATTCGGCTGAGCGACTCTAGGGAATCCACGCTACCGTCGTCCTGAGCGTCCAAACGCTTTGGACATACCGCGTCGTAGTCGTCTATCAGAAGAACAACCCGCTCATCGAAAGCTGTCTGAAGCAGTTTAATAAGCACGCCAAGCGCCGCATCGATCTCCTTATCGCTGGCCACCCCACGCGCCGCCCTCTCGATAAGACGAACCTCACGTCTTGACAGATCAGGCGCGGCAAGCAGCGGCAGTAATCGGGCGCACTCGCGCACGACAGCCCCGCGAATTGCTGCCGCAGCACCAGCGCCATGCCTCGAAGCGGCAGCTGTAAAGTCGAGCATGATGACCGGATAACTCGCGTACTCATCACGATAGCGACCGCCGCCCGCCTGCCAAATCTGGGTACCAGCGAACAGGCTTCGATCCGGCAGCCGGCGATCAGGTCGTTCCAAATAGCACTTGAGCATCGATAAATTCATGCTCTTGCCAAAACCCTTGGGCCGACAGCAAAGCGCAACAGGTGCTTCACTGTCCAATATATCGGCAATAAACATAGTCTTATCGACGAGTAAACACCGATTGATTGCATCGGAAAAGTCGTGTGCATCAACCGGTAGAGCTGCGCTATCCGCATGATTGAGCAACCGTGCACCAAACGCATGAGTAAAACCACAATTCACCTGTTCAGACACCGTAAACTCTCCTTCTAACGCAGCACGATGCCCATTGTAGCGAGCGGGTAGAGCGCAACAATATCGACATGCAAACGTTTCGGGCAGCGGTAGCAACAGACCCCCGAGGGGGCATAACAAATCGTTGCACAACAAAAAAAGGGGGGGGCCGATGCCGCCGCACCGGACCCCGTCCCAAACTCTTATAGAAAACGATCTGGAAGATTACTCCTCCAAGCCGTCCTCCCCAGAAGCCTTCTTCTGCTGATCGAGCTTATGCTTACCACTTACGATAGACGTAGCGCCCAGTGTGGCCAAGCTTGCACTGGCAAGGCTCGCCATCACAATCAGATCGCCCGTCTTGGGCATGTTGCCGCCCGAGGACTTGGTAGTTGTAGTCGTCGTGGTCGTGGTGGTCACCGTTTTGGAGTCATTTTGCTCCTGGTTCTGGTTGTCGGTGTTGCCCTTACCGCTGTCCTTGCCCTGCTGCTTTCCGTCCTCGGTCTTGTCCTTGCTCTTGTCCTTCTCCTCAGATTCAGACTTCTTATCCTCGTCCTTCTTCTGTTCGGACTTGTCGCTCTTCTCCTCAGAGCTAGAACCCTTATCGGATTCGGTCTTCTCGGAAGCCTTGTCCTTGGAGTCGCCCTTTGCGGCTTCGATCTTTTCCGTGGAAACCTGATCAGAGTTGCCCTTGTTCTGGGTCGAGCCGTTATTGACGCCAGCCATCAGCGAAGAGCCCAGCGTAGAGCCAAGCTGCTCGGAGAAAGAAGGCTTCTTGTCCGGCGAAGCAACGGGAACGTCCGGCGCCTTATTCGAGTCATCCTTGGAAGCATCGGAACCAGGGGTTGCGTCAGAGCCGGAGCCGTTGTTAGAGCCGGTGCCAACGGACGAATCGCTCGAGCCGGTGGATGAGTTAGAGGTGCCAGCGCCGGTCGAACCAGAAGCGTCGCTGTCCGTATTGCCGGCAGAGCTTGAAGACGAATCGCCCGCAGCAGAGCCGTTTGAATCGGAACCGTTCGAGGTAGAGCCGTTGTTGGTAGTGCCACCAGCAGAGCCATCACCGTCAGCACCGGTCGAGGGCGCATCCATCCTGTCATCGTTGGCATCGTCGCTCGAGTCGTCATTCGAATCAGGCGTCGGCGAGGGCGCCGGCGTAGGTTCGGGCTGCACGGGCGTCGCAGCGGCCTCGTCCTCGGCGATATAAACCAAGCAGTCCTTCAGCTCATTGCGGTAGCGGTTCTTCCAGCCCTCATGATACTGGGGCTGGCTCGAATACTTGGTCGCCACGTTATTGACCACACTGTTGGAAAGCGCCGTCACAAACTCGCGGTCGGACATATCGTTGGAGAGATTCGCCCAACGGAAGAAGTCCCTGCAGCCACCGGTGCCGCACATGTTGGTGATGCTCCACACCATGCCCTTAACGCAATCGGCACGGCCCGAAATATCAATGCCCAGGCCACTCTTGAGCCACGCCTCGGTCACCGCATAGTACGAGTTGTACGCATAGGCATCTTGAAGAGCTGAGAACTCAACAGGATCGATGTTATAAGCGCCCTGGAAGGCCTCCTGCGCAATACGGCCCAACTCGGTGAGCTGGCCGTTCTCGTACATGGCATTGCTCATGTTGGAAATCTCGCTGCCGCGATCAATCGCATCCTTGAGCATGCTGTATTTTTCGGGGTTGTAGTTGTAGGCCTGCTTCATAAACGGAATGAGCGACCAACGACGGTCGAACTGGTAATAACCCAGCGCGTTATAACCGTCACCGTACGAAAAGCCCTGGTTATAGTTGCCGTGACTCTCATATTTGGTGAAGTACTTCATCTCGGGAGTCACGTTAACAAACGAAACGCCCTGGACCGACCTCAGCACGCCCGAAAAGGACTGCTGAGTATAGAGACCCTTATCGATATCGGTCGCATTCGAGGCAACGCCCGGCGTGGGCTCCTCGGCAGCGGCGGGTGCCGGCGCGGAAACGGCGCCAAACGAAAGCGCCAGCGTCAGGCCCGCGACAATCGCAGAATGCTTGGGCTGCATAAGATCCTCCCTGCATTGGTGTAGTTAAAGTGCAGTTTGCAAAGATAAAAGTAAGTATTGCAGCTCGCCCGTTGTTGCACAACAACCCCTCGGTAAACGGCAACAACCCTCCGCGAAATCTTAAGGAATTAAACAAACTGGTCGTCGGGCACCAGAAGAAGATCGCCGTAGCGCCCCATCAGCCGTCTCTCAACTGACAGAAAGCGGGGATATAGACGTTCAAGATACGCTGAATCAAATCTTGAGCGAGCTTGTTGTCATAGATATGAACGTTCGTATTGCGATCCCTGAGCATATCTAGCCATGCCGCCTCATCAATAAAATCGTAGAATCGGTAGGCTTCCTTCAAGATGGCACGAGGAGACCCCGATGCAGCAAGCGTGGCGCCCTCATACTCGAGCAGACGTTTAAGGAGCTTCCAGCTCAGTTCAAACTGAAGGTTGAACTTATTAATCAATCCACTCTGAACAAAATCATTGCTAAGATCCTGATTGGGTGCATCCTCAAGATTCGCCAAGGCGCTGGCAAAGTTCTCATATTTTTTCATACAGAATCACACCATCCCTGGCAATTTCATCGAGCAATTGCTGCGATAAGGACTCATCCAGATTGACGACGTCTATATCTAAAAGAGTATCAAGACGCTCCTCTATCAGATATGAGAAACGGTCGAAATCCCGGCAACCTGCTACAGCAATATCAATATCGCTCTTAGGCAAATTGTCACCGCGGGCACGAGAACCAAACAGCACAACCTTCTCGGCGTCACATTCCCGAGCAAAAACCTCGATTTGCTTGTACACCTTGTCGAGAGATGCCATTTGAAATCCTACAGCTTAATGTCGAAGTTGATCTCGGGGACGGCAGCAAGGTCGGCCAACGTCACGCCGTCGACGTACTTTTCGATCACGTCGTCCAGACCACGCCAGAATTTGACGGTCGAGCAGAGATCGCTGCGGGCGCAGCTGTTGTCGATACCATCGCACGCCACCGGAGCCGTGCTGCCCTCGACGGCGCGCAGGATGTCGCCGGCACGCACCTCGGCCGGGTCCTTGGCCATCATGTAGCCGCCGCCCTTGCCGCGCACGCTCTTAAGTAGGCCCGCCTTCATGAGCGGACGGACCAGCTGTTCCAGATACTTTTGCGAGATACGCTCGCGGTCGGCGACCTCGCGCAGGGCGATCTTGCCCTCGGCGTCACCAAGCGCTGCGATATAGATCATCAGTCGGAGGGCATAGCGGCCCTTAGAAGAAATGAGCATACCTACCCTCCCATCGCATCTGGGACAACATAACCAGGTTTGTTTGTCCCATTTCTTAAGTAAGTGGGACAAACACAACAGGTAATTTTGTCCCAGAATTTGAAAAGTCGAGTGGATTAGTCGGGTTTTCCCTTGACTAACGCCGAACCCATAGTAACTTTATTCCGAGAAGATTCCTAGGGTTTCGTACACCTATGAGTACACCATATACAGAGAGGGACAGCATGAGCGCAAATCCGCTGCTTTCCATCGAAGGTCTGACCGCCTCCGTGGACGAGAAGACCATCCTCCACAACGTCAACCTCAACGTCGCCGCCGGCGAGACCCACGTACTGATGGGGCCCAACGGCGCCGGCAAGTCCACCCTCGGCCACCTGGTCATGGGCGACCCCGTCTACACGGTCAACGACGGCCGCATCGTCTTTGACGGCCAGGACATCACCGAGCTCACCACCGACAAACGCTCGCGCGCCGGCCTATTCCTGAGCTTCCAGGCCCCGGTCGAAATCCCGGGCGTGCCGCTGTCGAGCTTTTTGCGCGCTAGCATCGCCGGCCGCCCCGGCCTGGAAATGAAGGGCAAGGAGTTCCGCCGTCGCGTGAAAGAGCTCGCAGCCGAGCTCAACATGGACACCGCCTACCTCAACCGCGAGCTGGGCGTGGGCTTCTCGGGCGGCGAGAAAAAGAAGGTCGAGATGCTCCAGCTTCTGCTGCTGCAGCCCAAGCTCGCCATCCTGGACGAGACCGACTCCGGCCTGGACGTCGACGCCCTGTCCACCGTCAGCCACGGCATGGACGCCTATCGCAAGAGCTGCGACGGTTCCACGCTCATCATCACGCATAACACGCGCATCCTGGAGCACCTGGATGTCGACCGCGTTCACGTGATGGTAAAGGGCCACATCGTGCGCGAGGACGACGCCTCGCTCATCCCCTGGATCGACAAGAACGGCTTTGAAACCTTCGAGCGCGAGGCAGCCGAGCAGCGCACCCAGGCCGAGGCCGCTGCTGTCGAGCAGCAGGCGTAAAGGGGCGACGCAATGACCAAGAACCGCACCGAGGTCGCGGACATCGACCGCAGCCTCTACGACTTCACCTACGGCGAGGAGGGATTCGAGCGCCTCGACGCCGGCATCACGCCCGACATCGTGCGCGAGATCAGCGCCAAGAAGGACGAGCCACAGTGGATGCTTGACCTGCGCCTCAAGTCCCTCGAGATTTTCAATCGTTTTCCCGATCCGACGTGGGGCCCCTCCATCGAGGGCCTGGACATGGACAACATCGTCACCTACGTCAAGCCCAACACCGACCAAAAGCACGACTGGGAGTCGGTGCCCGACGACATCAAGAACACCTTTGAGCGCCTGGGCATTCCCGAGGCCGAGCGCAGCTACCTGGCAGGCGTCGGCGCGCAGTACGACTCCGAGCTGGTCTACCACAACATGCAGGACACGGCGTCCAAGATGGGCATCGTCTACTCCGGTATTGAAGAAGCCCTGCACGATCCACAGTGGGAACCGCTCATCCACGAGAAGTTTATGACGCTCATCCCGCCCACCGACCACAAGTTTGCGGCCCTGCACGGCGCCGTATGGTCGGGCGGCTCGTTTGTCTACGTGCCCAAGGGCACCAAGCTCGACTTCCCGCTGCAGAGCTACTTCCGCCTCAACGCCAAGGGTGCCGGCCAGTTTGAGCACACGCTCATCATCGTCGAGGACGATGCCGACCTGCACTTTATTGAGGGTTGCTCCGCGCCCAAGTACAACGTTGCCAACCTCCACGCCGGCGCTGTGGAGCTCTTTGTGGGCAAGCGTGCACACCTGCGCTACTCGACCATCGAGAACTGGTCCAAAAACATGTACAACCTCAACACCAAGCGTGCGCGCGTGGACGAGGACGGCGACATCGAGTGGATCAGTGGCTCCTTCGGCAGCCACGTGGGCTACCTCTACCCCATGAGCGTGCTCAACGGTCGCCGCGCCCGCTCGAGCTTTACCGGCATCACCTTTGCCGGTGCCGGCCAGAACCTCGACACCGGCTGCAAGGTCGTGCTCAACGCGCCCGATACCTCGGCAACCGTCGAGACCAAGGGCATCTCCAAGAGCGGCGGCATCCAGACCTTCCGCAGCTCCATCGTGGCCACGCCCAAGGCCGAGGGTTCCAAGGCAACCGTGAGCTGCCAGTCGCTGATGCTCGACGACCAGAGCCGCTCCGACACTATTCCGGCCATGGACATCCGCGCCAAGAACGTCGACATCGGCCACGAGGCCACCATCGGCCGCATCGGCGACGACAAGGTGTTCTACCTGATGAGCCGCGGCATCTCGGAGGAAGAGGCCCGCACCATGATCGTCAACGGCTTTGCCAACCCGGTCTCCAAGGAGCTGCCGCTGGAGTACGCCGTCGAGATGAACAACCTGATCAAGCTCGAGATGGAAGGAGCGATCGGATAATGAAACAGGAAACCAACGCCGCTACTACCACGCTCGAGCAGGTTAATGCGATGCCGGCTGCCACTTGGGGTTGGCTCAAGATGAACCAGACCAAGCTCGAGCTCTCTGACGAGCTTGCCGCCGCTCCCGCCGAGACCATTGAGGTCGAGGGGCTGGACGAGCAGTTTTCCGGCGCTGCCGACGCGTTTGGCACCGCCATGGACGCCATGGCCGAGCGCTTCCCCGAGCGCCGTGCCTCCGCCCCCGGTGATGCCGCCGACCGCGCCCGCATCACGCCCGAGACCGAGCTCGATGTCCCCGCCACCTCCGTCTACCAGGCCGGTGCCATTAAGCTCGAGGAGGAGCTCTCCCCTGCTGAAGCCTTCGAAACCGGCATGGGCGAGGCTGCCTACGCCTACTTGGCCGAGCACGCTACCAAGCGCATCGTCATCGATGTGCCCGCATACCAGCACGCCACGGTTACCGTGCGTGTGAGCGGTGTCGATGCCGCCGCGGCCATCGCCGCCATCGACATCGTCGCTCGCCCGCAGGCAACGCTCGACCTGCATATTGCCCTAGACTCTCCTGTTACCGGCGAGGGTGTCGTGGGCTCCGTGCTACGCGTGTGCGCCCACGAGTACGCCACCGTCAACGTGACCTGCACGCAGACACTCGACGACAGCTGGATCGCACTCGACGACACCGGCCTGTTCCTGGACGAGGGCGCGCGCGTCAACGTGCAGCACACCGTCCTGGGTGCCGGCGCCAGCGCCACCGGCCTTGCCGGCGACCTGCTGGGCGACACCGCCAAGGTGACCATCGATACCGATTACCTGGGCGCCCGCGAGCAGGTGCGCGACTTTAACTACGAGCTGCGCCACCGCGGTCGCAAGACCGAGTGCGAGATCGACGCCAACGGCGTGCTGACCGGCACGTCCAAGAAGGTCTACCGTGGCACCATCGACCTCGTGCACGGCTGCAAGGGTGCAACCGGCACCGAACGCGAGACGGTGCTTTTGGCCAACAAGGGCGTCGACAACAAGACCGTTCCCGTCATTCTCTGTGACGAGGACGACGTCGCCGGCAACCACGGCGCCACCATCGGTCACGTCCGCGACGAGCAGCTGTTCTACCTCGCCTGCCGTGGCCTTGACCAAAACGCTGCCGAGGACCTGTTCATCCGCGCCAAACTGGAGGACGCCGCGCTTTCCGCCACCGACGAGCGTACCCGCGCCGCCGTCGTCCGCCTAGGCAACAACCTGATCGACAACTTTGAAGAGGAGCTCGCATGATCGACACCGAGCACGTTAAATGCGACACCTGTACTGCCCCCGAGCCCATGGAGCTCGACGCCAGCGACGAGGCTTCGCGCGGCTGGCCCACCGTGGACATCGAGACCAACCCCTACAAGGGCCAGTTCCCGCTGTTCCAGCAGCACCCCGAGATCGCTTTCCTCGATAGCGCCGCCACCGCGCAGCGCCCTGCCTGTGTGCTCGACGCCGAACGCGACTTCTACCAGTGCATGAACGCCAACCCCCTGCGCGGCCTGTACTCGCTGTCCGTCGAGGCCACCGACGCCATCGCGAAGGTCCGCCAACAGATCGCCGATCTCATCGGCGCCCCCAACGCCAACGAGATCGTCTTCACCCGCAACACGAGCGAGTCGCTCAACCTGGTCGCCAAGAGCTTTGCGCCCACAGTGCTCGAACCGGGCGACGAGGTCGTCATCACCATCATGGAGCACCACTCCAACCTGATTCCGTGGCAGCAGGTCTGCCGCGAGACCGGTGCCAAGCTCGTCTACCTCTACCCCACCAAGACCGGCCAGCTCACGACCGAGGAGGTTCTTGCCAAGGTGGGCCCCAAGACCAAGATCCTGGCCGTGGGTCAGGTCTCTAACGTCCTGGGCGTCGAGAATCCGGTCAAGAACCTCGGCAAGCTCGTGCACAAGTACGGCGGCTATCTGGTCGTCGACGGCGCACAGTCGCTGCCGCACATGCCAGTCAATGTGGCCGATCTGGGCGCCGACTTCTTTGCCTTTAGCGCGCACAAGGCCATGGGCCCCATGGGCATCGGCGTGCTGTGGGGCAAGATGGATCTGCTCAACGCCATGCCGCCCATGCTTACCGGCGGTGAGATGATCGACTCGGTTACTGAGCAGGACGCCGTCTGGGCTCCCGTCCCCGAGAAGTTCGAGGCCGGCACGCAGGACGCCGCCGGCATCTTCGCCACAGGCGCCGCCCTCGACTACCTCGTCAACACGGTGGGCTACGAAAACATCCAGGCACGCGAGCAGGCACTCGTCCACTACCTGATGGGCGAGCTCATGCAGCTCGACTTTGTCCAGATCATCGGCTCAATCTATTGGGATAACCACCACGGCGTCGTGAGCTTTAATGTCAAGGGCATCCACCCGCACGATGTCGCGAGCATCATGGACATGGACGGCGTCTGCATCCGCGCCGGTCACCACTGCGCGCAGCCGCTGCTCACCTGGCTGGGCGTCGAGAACCTTGCCTGCTGCCGCGCCAGCGTAGCCTTCTACAACGACAAGGCCGACATCGACAAGTTCATCGCCGGCCTGCATCACGTTTGGAGCACGTTCAATGGGTAATCTGTACACCTCCACCACATTTATGGAGCACAACTCGCACCCCGACTATAAGTACGAGATGGATGCTCCCACGCACGAGCACGACGGCATCAACCCTAGCTGCGGAGACGAGCTCACCTTGCAGCTGCGTGTCGAGAACAACGTGATCGAGGAGGCCTCCTTTACCGGTCACGGCTGCGCCATCAGCCAGGCCAGTGCCGACATCATGGCCGACCTCATCACCGGCGAGACCGTCGAGGAAGCTCGCCACCTGGCAGAGCTCATCCTCGCCATGATCCGCGGCGAGAAGCTCTCCGAGGAGGACCTGGAAGACCTGGACGAAGCCGCCCAGCTCCAGGACATCTCGCACATGCCCGCCCGCGTCAAGTGCGCCGAGCTCGCCTGGCGCACCCTCGACGGCATGCTCACGGGACAAAATAATCAGTAGTATTTGTCCCAAATCTTAAGAATTTTGTTGGCCGAATCGCTTGACAAGAGTGGTTCGGCCATTTTCTATTCCGAGCCCTCAGCCTGAGCATTCACCCGCGCATAAGCGCGCACGATACGAGAGACGGTACTCTTGCTGATTCCCGTATACCGTTCGATCTCGCGCACCGTGTAGCCGCCATCGTGCAGGGCGAAAACGATTCCGTCTCGCCGCGAGGGTGCTACGGTCTTGAGTTCGTTGAGCGGCACACCCAGGCGCTTCGCCATCTTGTCGGCAAACGCACGCCGCTCCCACTCCGTCTCATCCATATCGTGAATCACCGGATCGGAACCATCGGGCATCGACAGAGAATAATCCAGAAACCCCTTGGCAGACTCAAAGAGCTCGAGAACACAAGAAGGGTCCGAAAATCCCCTCGTCATATCGTTGTCATACGCTCGAAGATACTCGGCAAAGCTGCTCCAGGGATAACGCTCGATCAGGGCGATACCCGCCTCCTGCGGATTAGCGTGAACATAGCGAATGGCAGCCATCAGATAACGGTCGGTATCGAGCGAGCGCCGGTCAAAACGGTTCTGGAACAGATGGCCCGTGCGCCCCGTGCGTTTATTGAACCGCCGCGCGTACGTCAAAAGCAGCCGGTGCATCGCCGCGCTCATCGCGTCCTCGTAATCTGCAAGCACCAAATGCACGTGATTGCCCATAAGGCACCAGGCGACAACCGTCACGCCCGCCTCGCGGCAGCAATCGCGCATCAGCTCCAAAAACTCCCACCGGTCTTCATCGCCCTCAAAGATGAGCTGCTTGCCCGTACCGCGGGCACAGACATGGTAAAAGCCGGTAACCGTTCTCCAAACGCGCTGCATGGCGCTCCCTTCGCCGGGATCTGATTGCCATCCAATACAGCACGATTGAAGCGTGCCATCAAAACATTCACGCAAAACAATACACTCGCGCGGCCAAAGGCAGTAAACGGGCGGCGAACGGCACCGTTGCAACAGGTCAGACCCCGCAACGCATACAAGAGCTGACCAAAAGCTTGCCCAAGACGAACCCCCTCTACGGAAGTTCGCAACCACAGAACATATAGTTAAACCGTTTCAATTAAAACTTCCGGACTTCTCGCTACGAAAACTGAGCCGTTCGCCGAATATTCCGTGCATTTCGCGGTATTATAGGGGCTGCATGTCATGTCCCTTTCGAAGGGTCGCCCGGCAATCGCCAGCCACGACCCCCAGACGGGACGCCAACACGATAGAGAGGAGAGGCATGCAGTACTCACAGGAAGTGGAGAACATGTGCCCCGTTGCCAAGGGTGCATACCACGGCCCCGCACCCATCCCCGAGGAGGGCAAGTGGGTCCAGGCTAAGGAGATTTCCGACATCTCCGGTCTTACGCACGGTGTGGGTTGGTGCGCACCTCAGCAGGGCGCCTGCAAGCTCACGCTGAACGTCAAGGACGGCATCATCGAGGAGGCCCTCGTTGAGACCATCGGCTGCTCGGGCATGACCCACTCTGCCGCCATGGCTTCCGAGATCCTTCCCGGTAAGACCATCCTCGAGGCCCTCAACACCGACCTCGTCTGCGACGCCATCAACGTTGCTATGCGCGAGATCTTCCTGCAGATCGTTTACGGCCGCAGCCAGACCGCGTTCTCCGAGGGCGGCCTGCCCGTGGGCGCCTCCCTCGACGACCTCGGCAAGGGCCTTCGCTCTCAGGTCGGCACCATGTTCGGCACCAAGGCCAAGGGCGCTCGTTACCTCGAGCTCGCTCAGGGCTACGTCACCCGCATGGCTCTCAACGACAAGAACGAGATCATCGCATTCGAGTTCCTGAACCTCGGCAAGTTCACCGACGCCGTCAAGGCCGGCAAGACCCCCGAGGAGGCCATCGCTGGCGCTATGGGCCACTATGGTCAGTGGGAGAACGCTGCCAAGTACATCGACCCGCGCACCGACGAGGAGACTCACTCCGTCGCCAGCGTGTTCCCGGTTCACGAGTAGAAAGGGAGGGAAATAACTATGACTGTTACGTTCGAAGGTTACGAGCGCCGCGCTGACAAGATCAACAAGTGCCTCGCCGACAACGGCATCGCCTCCCTCGAGGAAGCTCTGCAGATCTGCACCGACAAGGGCTTCAACCCGCGTGAGATCGTCAACAACACCCAGTCCATCGCCTTCCAGAACGCCGAGTGGGCCTACACCCTCGGTTGCGCTCTCGCTGTCAAGCGTGGCGCCAAGACCGCTTCTGAGGCTGCCGCCATCATCGGCGAGGGCATCCAGGCCTTCACCGTTCCCGGCTCCGTCGCCGAGGACCGCAAGGTCGGTCTGGGCCACGGCAACCTGGGCGCTATGCTGCTCTCCGACGACACCGAGTGCTTCGCCTTCCTGGCCGGCCACGAGTCCTTCGCTGCCGCTGAGGGCGCTATCGGCCTGGCTCTGAACGCCAACAAGGCTCGCAAGAAGCCGCTGCGCGTTATCCTCAACGGTCTGGGCAAGGACGCCGCCCAGATCATCGCCCGCATCAACGGCTTCACCTATGTGAAGACCCAGTTCGACTACTACACGGGCGAGCTCAAGGTCGTCGAGACCATCCCCTACTCCGATGGTCCCCGCGCTGCCGTTAACTGCTACGGCTCCGACGACGTCCGCGAGGGCGTTGCCATCATGTGGCACGAGAACGTCGACATCTCGATCACCGGTAACTCCACCAACCCCACGCGCTTCCAGCACCCCGTCGCTGGCACCTACAAGAAGGAGCGCATCGAGGCTGGCAAGAAGTACTTCTCCGTCGCTTCTGGTGGCGGCACCGGCCGTACTCTGCACCCGGACAACATGGGCGCCGGCCCTGCCTCTTACGGCATGACCGACACCATGGGCCGTATGCACTCCGACGCCCAGTTCGCCGGTTCTTCCTCCGTGCCTGCGCACGTCGACATGATGGGTCTCATCGGCATGGGCAACAACCCCATGGTCGGTGCCACCGTCGCCTGCGCTGTCGCCGTCGAGGAGGCCCTCAAGGCCTAATCGCGCCCGCGCGAGGCTCATATAGTTGAGCTTTGGAGCCGCTACCCACCCGGGTGGCGGCTCTTTTTTATTCCAAAACAGCCAATCGCTTTGGATTGCGCCACGAAAACGGCCCATCTACTACGTTTAACCCGCACAGGTCGACCATAGCCGGGTTTTTTGGAAATCAATAAGCCGTCTACCTGCGGTTTTAATTTTGTGATTCTCGGTATGGTTGGGGGTGACCGCTCAAACATAGTAGATAGGCCCATTTCGTGGCGAGCGGATCGACCCGAGCCGCAGGACAGCTCATAAAGCCCCGTCTCAAATTGACTACTCCAAAATAGAGGTCCGATATATCAGTTGCAGCGAAATACGAGATGCCCGGAGACGAAGCCAGCGAATGCGTATAACGTCCACCTGCCATATTCGCCCTTTACCGAATAGCGCGGCCTTTGCATCGCATTAGTCGATCACCCATGCGAAAATACGCCGGACGAGAAAGGAAACCGATGGAATCGACTGATGTACTGGTAATTGGATCTGGCATTGCGGGCCTTTGTGCCGCCATCGAAGCGGCACGCGCGGGCGCGACCGTTGTCATCGCAAGCGCCGGCAAAACCATGAGCGGATCGAGCTTTTTCCCGGGCACCTGGGGCCTCGGTCTTATTGGCCCCGTCGACAAAGACGACGAACAGGACCTCATCGACACCATCCGGACCGTGGGCGGCGGCGTTGCCGACCCTGAACTCGTCCAGACGTTCGTCCACGGCATTCCCCAGGCAATTGAATGGCTCGAGCAAGACTTGGGCGTTGAGCTTCAGCGTCCGCAAAGCGTCGAAAGCGCTCAGCAAAAGCAGTTTATCCCCTGCTTTGACCACAAGACGCGCATGTGGCGCGGCCTCACCCGCAAGCCCCTTGAGGACGCTCTGACGACCCGGATCGAGTCGCTCGGCATTCGCCTGCTCCCCCGCCATGAGCTTATCGACCTTGTTGAAGATACGGACGGAAAGATTGTCGGCCCCACGCTCTACGACCGGACAAACGAGCATCTCGTGCCTATGGCAGTCAAGGCCACTATCATCGCTGCGGGCGGCACGGGTGGCCTGTTCGAGCGCAGCCTCACTTCCGCCGACGTGCTCAGCTCATCACAGGCTATCGCGCTGGCGCACGGTGCGTCCCTTACTAATATAGAGTTCATGCAGATGATGCCCGGCTTTATAGAGCCCAAGCGAAACCTTGTTTTTAACGAGAAGACCTGGCGCTACGTCAAGTTCGATCAGCCGGTCGATATCGCCGACGATAAGCTCGACAATCTGCTCGAGCAACGCTCCGGATATGGTCCCTTCACTTCGCGTCTGGATTCTCGCGCTATCGACCTAGCCATCGACCAAGCGGGAGCCGAAGGCCTGGCGCTCCACTACGACTTCCCCCGCGAGGACGTCCCCGAGTTTGTGCAGACCTTTGCCACCTGGCTACAAGACGAGCACGGCATCGCGCCGACCGACGAGATGCGCGTGGCGATGTATGCCCACGCCGCCAACGGCGGTATCAAAATCGACAAGACCGCGTACACGGGCGTTGAGGGCCTCTACGCCTGCGGTGAGGCAACAGGCGGCATGCACGGCGCCGACCGAATCGGCGGCTTGTCGAGTGCCAATGGCATCGTATTCGGGCGCATCGCGGGCGCATCGGCAGCCCAAGCAGCGCAGAATGCACCTGAGGTGGCCCCGAAGGCGGATATCGCCCTCCCCCAGTATGGCATTGCCACAACAGATGCCGAACGCCTGACACGCAGCCTTAAGCACACGATGAGTACCTATTGCATGATCAACAGGACCGAAGCAGGTCTATCCAAGGCTCTGCAACAGCTTGAAAGCCTGCAAGACGAGGCAACGGCTCTAAATAAGCCGCATGCCAACGACAGCGAAGTCGCAGCCCTCGCCCGCCTGCAATCGCAGATTCAACTAGCACAGGAAATGGTCAAAGCCATGCGCAAACGAACCGAAAGCCTCGGATCGCACTATCGAGCGGACTAATTCGATTCTCACTTAGAGTTTAATCACAATTTCTCAACATGTATCGAGCCCTGTAAGCATGATTCCCCCAAGGAGAACACGCTTACGGGGCTTTAGCCGTGTTTTCCCTAAGGGAATCACGGTGCAGATAGCTCAGCTCCGTGCCCTTTCGGGTTCGACCGCATGCGAGGTTAACAAAAAAGCGACCAGCCTAAGCCAGTCGCTTTAACATACTTTGGGTGGGCCGTCAGGGGGTCAGCCTGCTTTGCAGGCGGCCGCTTCGGCGCTTTGCGCCTTGCGCGCTGCGCTGGTAAATGCTTACGCATTTCCTCAGCTCCGCGCCCTTTCGGGTTCGACCCCATGCGAGGTCAACAAAAAAGACGGCCAACCGAAGTTGACCGTCTTAACAATCTTTGGTGGGCCGTCAGGGGGTCGAACCCTGGACCTTGGGATTAAGAGTCCCCTGCTCTACCAACTGAGCTAACGACCCAAAGCTAAAATCCGTCGTAGCGGACTTTAGAGGAGATATCGTGTGGTGGGCCGTCAGGGGGTCGAACCCTGGACCTTGGGATTAAGAGTCCCCTGCTCTACCAACTGAGCTAACGACCCGATATCAACACGAAGCAAGAACTGGGGTGGGTAAAGGGACTCGAACCCTCGACCTACGGGACCACAACCCGTCGCTCTAGCCAACTGAGCTACACCCACCGTGTCCTGTGCGCTTCGCGCTCGACTATTATTGCAAGGAACGCCACGCGATGCAAGCCCCAATTTTCAAGAATTTTGAAAAGAGTTTTTCGAGCGCGTTTCGAGCAATTCCCACCGGTTTCATAGGAGTAAACTTGCCCCACTGCAAATGCTCGAAAGGACAAGCATGAAAGAACTCTCCAATCGCACGGCAACATTTACCGATTCGGTCATCCGCCGCATGACGCGCATCTCCAATAAGTACGGTGCCGTCAACCTCTCGCAGGGCTTCCCCGACTTCGATCCTCCGGCGCAGCTGCTCGAGAGCCTCAGCGCCATCGCGACCGACCCCAAGCCGCTCTATCACCAGTACTCCATCACTTGGGCTCCCAGGCCATGCGCGAGGCGCTCGCCGCTAAGCAGGAGCACTTTATGGGCATGCCGATCAACCCCAACGAGAACATCGTAGTCACCTGCGGCTCCACCGAGGCCATGATGGCCGCCATGATGACGGTTACGAACCCCGGAGACAAGGTCGTCATCTTCTCGCCGTTCTACGAGAACTACGGCGCCGACACAATCCTTTCGGGTGCCGAGCCCATCTACGTGCCGCTCAACCCGCCCACGTTCGACTTCGATCGCGAGGTCCTCGAGGCGGCCTTCCGCGACAACGATCCCAAGGCCATCGTCCTGTGCAACCCTTCCAACCCCTGCGGCAAGGTCTTTACGCGCGAGGAGCTCACCTTTATCGCCGACCTCTGCAAAAAGTACGACGCCTACTGCATTACCGACGAGGTATACGAGCACATCGTCTACGCGCCCCACGAGCACGTCTATATGGCCACGCTGCCCGGCATGTTCGATCGAACCATCAGCTGCAGCTCGCTGTCCAAGACCTACTCCATCACCGGCTGGCGCCTAGGCTACACCATCGCTCCCGCCGAAATCACCGAGCGCATCAAAAAGGTCCACGACTTCCTCACCGTAGGCGCCGCCGCTCCCCTGCAAGAGGCCGTCGTCACCGCCCTCAACTTCGACGACAGTTATTACCAGGAGGTCCTCGACCTCTACACCGCCAAGCGCGACCTATTCTGTCAGGGACTCGACAGCATCGGCCTCACGCACAACGTGCCGCAGGGCGCCTACTACGTGATGATGGACATCTCTGAGTTTTGCTATGACAGCGACCTCGACTTCTGCGAGGACCTAGCCTCAAAGGTGGGCGTGGGCGCCGTGCCCGGCTCGAGCTTCTTCCGCGAGCCTGTCAACCATCTGGTCCGTTTCCACTTTGCCAAGCGAGACGAAACGCTCAACGCAGCACTCGAGAACCTCAAGTCCCTGCGAGATAAAATCAAGCCGCGCGGGTAGAGACGGCCCAACAACTAAAAGCACCAAAGAAACCTCGCATCGTCCGTTGGGCTGCAAGGTTTCTTTTTATAGCGCTTTCTTAGTTTTTTAGGGCGCTATACTTTAGAGGTGAAGTAACTCGCCCAATAGAGAGGGACGCTATGGCAGAGCAGCAGCTTATCGGAGCGCTCGAGGCCGGCGGCACCAAGATGGTCTGCGCCACGGGCTATGCAGACGGCACGGTCCTGGAACGCGAGCAGATTGCGACCACGACCCCGTAGGAGACCGTCGAGGCCGTCAACGCATGGTTTGCCGACAAGGGCATCGCCGCGCTGGGCATCGGCGCCTTTGGCCCCACCGCAGTCAACCCTGCCTCGTCCCAATATGGCAAGATCTTGGAGACCCCCAAGACGGCATGGCGCTACTTTGACCTGCTGGGCACCATTCAAAACGAGCTCGACATTCCCTGCGGCTACGATACCGACGTCAACGTCGCCTGCTTGGGCGAGGTCACCTTTGGTTGCGCCCAAGGCCTCACGGACGTGGTGTATCTGACCATCGGCACCGGCGTGGGCGCCGGCGTGCTTTCGGGCGGCCAGCTCGTGCACGGCATGATGCACCCCGAGGCCGGTCACATCCTGGTCACGCGCGACCCGCGCGACACCATTGGCGAGCACAGCGGCTGCCCCTTCCACGACAACTGCCTCGAGGGCCTCATCGCTGGCCCCGGCGTTAAAAAGCGCTGGGGTGGCAAGAGCGCCGGAGAGATGGCCGATGACCCGGAGGCCATGGACCTGCTCGCCGGCTATCTGGCGCAGGCGCTCATGACCTACATCCTGTGCTACGCACCGCAGAAGATCGTCATCGGTGGCGGCGTGGCCGACCACACCCCCATCGTGCCGCTCGCACGCAAGAAGTGCGCCGAGATGCTCAACGGCTACATCGTCACGCCCGAGATGGCCGACATCGATAGCTACATCGTCAACAACAGCCTCGAGGGCAAGCAGGGCATTATGGGCTGCCTGGCCCTGGGCGCACAGGCGCTTCAGTAGCAGACGCACCCACAGGACGTGGCGCGCCCGGCAAATCCGACCTACGGAACGACGCCACCACGCCTCATATAAGCTCTCAAATAAAAAAGGCCGCCTAGGACCAAACAATACGTCCTAGGCGGCTTTTTTGGCGCGCATCAGCGGCCGTAAGAGATATCGGAGCACAACGCCCGTTGCCGCTCCACAGCAGTCGATCATCACATCGGTGATCATGCCGGCGCGTCCCGGTACAAAGAGCTGAATCGTCTCGTCGATCGAGGGAATCAGCAGCAGGAACACCGCCGTGGGCAGCAGCACGTCAAAGGTGCGCCGCCCCTCATAATCAAAGGCATGCGTTGCCAGGATGCCGAGCACCATATACTCGGTAAAATGCGCGCACTTGCGAACAACAAAGTTGGTCACCCATGCATATGGAAGTCCCACGCCGTGCAGGAAATCGCGGATAGCTTCCATGACCGTTAGGCTCAGCGAGCCCGACCCCGAGCCGGGAACCAGCGAATTGCCCCAGATCAAGAGCGCCATCAGGCAGGTCACGACCGCCCATTTTCGATTGATCTTAACCATGCAGAAGTTATGCCTCCGCGCGGAGCGGCGCGAAGCTGGCGGTACCGCCCTCGATAACGCTCAGATAGGCACGGCCCGTACGCTTGGCGGTTGAGGACTGCAGGCGCTCGATCTCTTCCTCGAGGATCTGATTGACGCGCTCGTGACGACGATTTTCCATAATGCCGGCGGCAATAGCCTCGGCTCGCTCGATGCTCTCGCGCGAGATGCGGGCAGTATCCTCAGGGAACACAGCGCTGTGACGGCCGACATAGGCGGGGGCAGCAGGCTGAGGGGCAGCGACGGGAGCGGGAGCTGCAACAGGAGCAGGCTCGTCAATCTCATCCAGAATCGCGGTGGCGGCGGCCCACATGTCCTCGTGGCCCGAGTAATCGGCCATGGGGACATCAACCTCAAGCGAGGCATCCGGAAGGTCGCCGGTGTCGATGCGATCTTGGGCATCAATCGTTGCGGTGATGGCTGCAGGCTCATCGAGGTCATCGAGATCGATGTCCGCGACACCGGAGATGATAGGCATGCTGGCGAGGTTTGCGTTGTACGGCGCAGCCTCGGCCGCCTGCTGCCGGGCAGGAGCGCCCCAAAGCGAGCTTTCGGCGGCGCGGCGGGCGGCAACGGCCTCCTCGTCCGCGGCCATGGCTTCATCAACGTACGAATTGTCGGCAGAAGCGTTCGCGTCCGCGAGGTAGCGCTGCAGGCGTTATTGGCTGCCGCGTTGGCAACGAGTGCCACGAAAGCCGCCGTGCTGCCCGCAGGGGCGGCCTGGGAGCCCGACACGGCGCGTGCCGCAGCGGCGATGTCATCGCGATTGAAGGAGCCGGTCTGCCCGCCGTTGGTGAGCTCGTCGATGGCGACTTGATAGACGTCGCGCGAGCGCGCAGGGTCGCAGCTAACCGGCGAATCGTCGTCGAGCATGCTGTCGATCATGGACCAAGCCTCGGCCTCGTCCATAGCATCTGCGGCTCGAGCGATGGTAGGGACACCATCGTCGGCATGACGGCGTTGGAACGCACCAGCAGGCCGGAAAGGAATGCCGAGGTAGACTGCTCCGACTGAGCCTGAAAAGCAGAAGCCGCAGCGTATGGAGTCGCATCCTGCTGCTGAGCTGGAATCGAGGCGGTCTTGAACTCGCTTTGATGCTGATTGAGATTGGCGGCACCGCCCATGGCATCGGGCTGGAACAGACGCTCTTCACGCTGCGCACGATACTCGGAGATACCCAGCGAGGCGGCATAGATACCCACGCCCGCCACCGCGCCCACGGCGAAGGGAACCGCACCCGCCACGACCGTCTCGTTCACCGACGAAAACGGCAGCGTCGCGGCATACATAACCACGGGAGCGGCAAGGCCGATCCCGCACGAAAGTCCGGCAAGGACTGCTCGTTGTGTTGCATCAGAAGAAGCCATGAGCTCTCCCCATCTTCCAGCACCCAAATCGCATCATTCAGTTGGCTGCGCGAGAGAAGATGAAGCGGGGCTATGCCCCAAAGCAACGGTATATGGTTCGTTTCATCTGCGTTTTCCGTCGCGAAGCTTAAAAGCTATTATGCGAAACCGCCCTGCCGATTGCAAGCGACGATGTCGGATTGAAACGGGAAACCTGCTGCTCGTCGGTCTTACGGTCAAAAATAAGCGCGGAGCGGCGCTATAGAAAAGGGCCGAGGCTCAAAGCCCCGACCCTTTATCGCATTGATGACTATCGCTGCGTGTGGATGACAACCTAGAACGTCTGCTCGTAGTCGCTGTGTTTTTTGGCCGAACGCACCAGGAACTCCTGGTTGGTGTTGGTGCCCTTAAGACCCTTGATAAACGATGCGGCCGCGCGCTCGGTGTTGTTCATGCCGGCAAGAATGCGACGCAGACCAAAGACAAACGGACGCATCTGCTCGTCGACCAACAGATCCTCGTTACGCGTACCGGAGGCAACGGGGTCGATAGCCGGGAAGATGCGGCGGTCGGCCAGGTCGCGGTCGAGCTTAAGCTCCATGTTGCCGGTGCCCTTGAACTCCTCAAAGATGACCTCGTCCATCTTGGAACCGGTGTCGATGAGGGCAGAGGCCAGGATGGTGAGCGAGCCACCGTTCTCGATATTGCGGGCTGCGCCTAGGAAGCGCTTGGGCGGATACAGGGCCGCCGAATCGACGCCGCCCGAAAGGATGCGGCCTGAGGCGGGCGCCGCCAAGTTGTAGGCACGGGCAAGACGCGTGATGGAGTCGAGCACCACCACAACATCGCCACCCAGCTCCACGATGCGCTTGGCGCGCTCGATGACGAGCTCTGCCACGCGGGTGTGGTTGTCGGCAGGCATATCGAAGGTCGACGCCACAACCTCACCCTTGATGGAACGCTGCATATCGGTGACCTCTTCGGGGCGCTCGTCGACGAGCAGGCAGATGAGGTGCACCTCGGGGTTGTTAATCGAGATAGACTGGCAGATCTTCTTGAGGATCGTGGTCTTGCCGGCCTTGGGCGGGGACACGATCAGGCCGCGCTGGCCCTTGCCAATCGGCGACACGATGTCGATGGCGCGACCGGTGATGGAATCCTTGCCGTGCTCCATGCGCAGCGGCTCGTTGGGATAGACCGGGGTGAGGTCGCCGAACTTGGGACGGTTGCGAATCTGCTCGGGGTCCAGACCGTTGACGGTCGTGATTTTGGCGAGGCCGGCGCGCTTGTCGCCGCCGCGCGAAGGACGCAGCGAGCCCTCGATGACGTCGCCCGTGCGCAGGCGCGCGGAGCGGATGAGGTAGGCGGGCACGAAGGCGTCGTCGTTGGACTTCATGTAGCCATGGGCGTGGATGATGCCGGAGCTGTCCGGGCGAATCTGCAGAATGCCCTTGATGTCGCGGAAGCCCTCGGCCTTCGCAGCGGTGACGTAGATTTCCTCGACGAGCTCGGCCTTCTTCTTGCCGGTCGTCTCGATCTCGAACTCCTTAGCCTTCTCGCGCAGCTCAGCGACCTTCATGGCCGCGAGTTCCTCGCGCGAAAGCGTGGGCTCGGTGGGAGCGGCATTACGCTCCTTGTTGCGCTGTTTGCGATCGCGCTGGCGGTTGCGACGGTCGTTGTTGCGGTCGTCCTTACGCTCGTTGCGCTCGTCGTTGCGCTTGTGCTGGCGACGGTTGGGACGAGTGCCGTCTTCGCCCTCAGCGGGGGCGGCACCATCGGTTGCGGCGGTGCCAACATTGGCCGCGGCGGCGTCATTGGCCTCGGCGCCAGAATCAACCTGCGCTTCGACATCCTGCTGCTCGGACGCCTTGGCCTTAACGGACTTCTTACGACCGCGCTTGGGCTTCTCGGACGCAGGCTGTTCGACGTCCTGGGGCTCGGCGGCATCAGTCGATACATCGGCGGTCGTCTCGGCGGAATCCTCGGACGCGCCCTTCTTGGCAGCCTTGGCCTTGGACGTGCGCTTAGCAGCAGTGCGACGGCTGCGACCGGGACGGACGTCGGCGGGCTCGGCATCGGCGGGAGCGGCCTCGGAAGTCGTAGCATCCTGGACGGGTGCATCGGCAGCGGTTGCAGACTCGGCGGTCGCCGCAGCATCCCGAGCGGCGGCGGCTGCTGCTGCGGCCTTCTCTGCCTCGACAAAGGCCTTGGGCTTGCGACCGCGACGGTGCGGGCGCAAAGCCGGATCGACAACGGGAACTTCGCTGGCCTCGACAGGCACAGCGGGCTCAACAGGCGATGTGCCCTCCCCTGCCGCGGAACGGACCGAAGCCTCAGTGAGCTCGGGGGTTACCTGTTCAGCAACCTGCTCGGCCTTAGCAGCCGTGCGGCGGCGTGTGCGCGGTACCGGCTTCTCGGTCGGCTGGTCGGCGACAGGGGTCTCGGTGGCGGCAGGCGTCTCGGGCACAGACGGAGCTGCAAGCTCGGTCAGAGCCGCGGCCTCGCGCTCGGCAGCACGACGGCGGGCGCGCACCACCTGAGCCTCGCTAATCTGCGCCAACGCACGTGCCTGCGCGACCTCATCGGAAATCGGCGCCGAGGAGTCAGCTGCAACGGTGCGCTTGACGCGCGTCGTGCGCGTGGTACGGCGCTTGGGCTTGGTGACCTCCTCGCCGTCAGCGGTAGGTTTGGCCGTGCGGCGCGTACGCATGGGCTTTGCCGGAGCAGCCTCCTCACCAGTTGCAGGCGCAGGCGTCGAAGCAGCCTTAGGCGTCTCGGGAGCCGAGGCTTGCGCGGGCGCCGCGACCTGGTCCGACGCAACCGGTGCAGCGGGAGCGGCTTGCGTCGTCGTTATTTCGTTTTCTTGCTGTTGATCAGACACAGTGTTTGCTCAACTTTCTTTTCAAGCCCTGTGATCACATGCTCCCTGCATAAACCTTCAGGGCGGCTAAACAGTCTAGTTCCGTTCAAAACGACGGACATCATTGATCTGTATCGAGATGATTGCGTCAACTACGCAGCGTTAGTGTAACACAACCGCCGTCACCTGCAACTTAGTCATCGGGGACGTTCATAAACGACTAGTCAAAAGGGATACTCTTTGGTTTACCGCCCACAAATCCGACCGCCTCCGCCAAAACTATGGCGGTTTACTACGATGAATCGCTCAACCGCGACTACTCCGAAACCGGTTGAACTAAAACCGCAGGTAGATGCCTTGCGCTTTTTTGCGAAAAGCCGGCGTGGTTGGAAATTCTCAATTCATCGTAGTAAACCGGCATAGTTTCGTATTTCCAGCAGTTCCAAATTCGTCAATACGTCGGCATTTGCGAAAAAAGCCCGACCTCCGTGGGAGATCGGGCTTATAGGGCTCAGTTAAACCAAACCTACACGGTCAAATGACCCACAGATTACATCTGCTCGGGCGCGGAAACGCCAACGAGGGTGAGCACCAGGGCGAGCGTCACGCGGACGGCATCGCAAGCGGCCAGACGGGCACGCGAAAGCTCGGGGTCGACGGGACGGCCCTCGCTCGGCAGCACCTGGCAGGCAGCGTAGAAGCTGTGGAAGTCACCGGCGAGTTCCTCGGCAAAGTGGGTCAGACGGAACGGGGCGCGATCGCGAGCGCAGCTGGCGATCAGGTCGGTGAGCTCGTTGAGCTTGCGCGAAAGGGCGAGCTCGGTCGGGTCGGTCAGCAGCGAGTAATCGACGTTCTCACCGATGGCCTTGGCGGCAACGGCCTTCATGCCCATCTCGTCGGCCTGCTCAGGCGTTACGTCGGCGGCACGGCGCAGGATGGAGCACACGCGGGCATGAGCATACTGCACGTAATAGACCGGGTTGGAGTTGTCGCGCTTCTTAACGGCCTCGATGTCGAAGTCGACCATCTGGTTGGAGCTCTTGGAGATGAGCGTGTAGCGAGCGGCATCGGAGCCGACCTCGTCGACGAGCTCCTGCAGGGTCACCATGGTGCCCTTGCGCTTGGACATACGGACGGGCTTGCCGTTACGCAGCAGGTTGACGAGCTGGCCCAGCAGAACCTCAAACTTGCCGGGGTAACCCAGAGCGTCGCAGACGCAGCGTACGCGCTCGATGTAGCCGTGGTGGTCGGCGCCCCAGATGTCGATGACGTGATCGACGCGCTGGAACTTATCCCAGTGATAGGCGACGTCGGAGGCGAAGTAGGTGTACTCGCCGTCGGACTTGATCAGGACGCGGTCCTTGTCGTCGCCCAGATCGGTGGAGCGGAACCACAGGGCGCCGTCCTTGGTGTAGAGGTAGCCCATCTTGTCGAGCTTCTCAAAAGCGCGGTCGACGGCAGAGGTGCCGGCGGTCTCGCCCTCGGTGTCCTTCACGTACAGCGAGCGCTCGGAGTACCAACGATCAAAGTCGCAGTTGACGGCGTGGCAGAGGTCGCGCATGTTATCGACCATCTTTACATAGCCGCGCTCGCGGAAGCTCTCCATGCGCTCCTGAGGATCGGCGTTGACCCACTTATCGCCGTCGGTGCGCCAGAACTCGGCGGCCTCGTCGATGATGTAGTCGCCGCCGTAAGAGTCCTTGCCCAAGGTCTCGGCAAAGTTGTCCTGATACGGATGGGTCTCGGGGTGCTCGTCGTTCTCGTCGGCAACAAAGGCGTCACGGTCGGCGATCAGCAGCTTGTGAGCCTCGTCGATATCAACGCCCTGCTTGGCGATGATGTCGGCAAGCTGCATATAGCGCGTGCTGATGGAGTTGCCGAAGGTGTTCATCTGAGAGCCGTGGTCATTGATGTAGAACTCACGCTGGATCTCATAGCCGGCGTGGTCCATAACGCGGCAGAGCGAATCGCCCAGCGCGGCCCAGCGGCCGTGGCCGATGTGCATGGGGCCGACGGGGTTGGCGGAAACGAACTCGACCTGGGTCTTCAGGCCACCACCGACGTTGGACTTAGCGAAGTCCATGCCCTTCTCGCGAGCCTCGCCAAAGATGGCATTCTTGACGGCAACGGAGAGGTAGAAGTTGATGAAACCGGGGCCTGCGATCTCAACCTTCTCGATCGCGGGATCCTCGGGCATATGGGCAACGATGGCCTCGGCGATCTTGCGCGGGGCGCAGTGGGCCAGCTTGGCGGACTTCAGGGCCATGGTAGAGGTCCACTCGCCATGAGAAGTGTCAGCCGGTCGCTCGATAGCGCAATCGTCAAGTTCAAATGCGGAAAGGTCGCCGGCCTCCTGGGCCGCAGCAAGCGCAGCGCGTACCAGCTCTTCAATCTTCTCGGGCATAGATCCTCCTTGTGTTAAAGCCCCCGAGCTCTTGGTCACTCGTAGGGCAAAAGCCAGAGTTTGTAGCACTCTATCACAAGCGAGGGGCACTGTCGCAGGGTAAAGCCAATCGAAATTGCATATGCACAAAATTGACTACAGCTTGTATGGAGTCACTCAAAGATGCCGGTCTGCCTGCAGATTATGCACGCGTTGAAAATGCATAAAGGTGTGAATGAGCTGTGTCTTTTATCGAATACTCTTACCTATCAGAGTTGTGTGCTTTTCCTGCATAAAGCGAGGATTTGCGCACGTCAGCGTGTTATTCTAGACATACGTAAATTCGTATAAGTTGGAGGTAGCATGTTCTCAATCGGTCAACACGTCATTCATCCGGGTCAGGGAGTCTGCACCGTCGTCGGTTTTAGGGACGACACGCCGCAGCCCATGTTGTTGCTCGAGGCCAAGCAGGGGCATGCGCAGACGATCCTTATGTACCCCGTGGCGCAGGCCGACCGTCTGCATGCCGCCATCTCTCAGCAAGATGCCGAGCATCTGCTGAGCCACTATGACGAGCTGGAGTGCGACACCTTTACCGAGCGCAACAGCTCGCTTGAAGAGACACACTTTAAGCAGCAGCTCAAGCTGGGCGCGCCCGAGACGGTCCGCGTGGCAAAGACCATGATGCACCGCATTCGCCAGGCCGAGGAAGCCGATAAAAAGCCCAGCTCTTACTATATGCGTGTACTCAAGGAAGCCAAGCGCCGCTCCATCGAGGAGTTCGCCGTGGCATTGGGCGTCACCGAGGAGGCCGCCGAAGCCCGCCTAGCCCAAGCCGCCCTCAACTAACCTGCCAAAAAGGGACAGGTTTATTTTGGCAGGTTCTATCTGGCCAAACATCAACAAACAATCAGTAAATGGTCGGGTGCTCCGTTTTGTTTAAGAGCGCCCGACCATTTTTCTATCGCCGCAAAAATGCGTGAAGCCCATTTGCGATGACATCACGCGAGGGCCGTCCAGATCGACGTAACCAACGCCCGCATCCACAACAAGCGCGCCCGTCTTACTCAATTACCATTAAAAAGCATCAATTTGAAAACGCAATTATATTTCGGCAGGTAGCAGCTATAGTCGGTGAACTGAATCTCGACAACCGAAGCCCCCGAATGAGGTATCTTCAGCCCATCCAAGCTAAAGGAGGGGCCATGCCGAGAAAACCTCGTTCAAAGTCACCAACCGGTTATTTCCACATCACGTTGCGTGGAAACGGAGGGCAATTGCTGTTTGACGATGCCGAGGACCGAATCGCCATGCTTCAGATCCTCGATGCGATCCTCCCCAAACACAATATCGAGCTTATCGCTTGGTGCCTTATGGGAAACCACATTCATCTGCTCATCGACGATCCGGACGACCGCAAGAGCGATGCGATGCATGCGATAGCCGTATCGTATGCGGGCAGGTACAATGCGCGGACGGGGCATATCGGCCACGTGTTTCAGGAGCGGTTTTGGGATTCGCCCATTAAGTCAGAAGTATATTTACTCGAGGCAATTCGATACATTCATTTGAATCCACAAAAAGCGGGACTGGCAGCATACGACGAATATCCCTGGAGCAGCCATCGCGAGTATCTCATGAGTGCCAGGTCACGGCCGCATGTTACCGGCAGCGTTGTCGGTGTTATATTCCCAACACCTCGCTCATACCTTCGGCTCATGGAAAGTACGCCGTCGCTTCCCTATCGCCCCAGCGCAACAGCCAAGGTTCGCGAGGAAGATCTATGCGAATTTGGCACGGCAATCGTGCAGAGTGTCGCAGGATGTGCTCCGACGGAACTCAAATCCGCCTCCAAGCCACTTCGCAATGAGGCGATTCTCGCGCTTCGAAAACAAGGGCTAACGATTAAGCAGGTTCAGCTGCTGACCGGACTGGGAACATGGATTATCAAGAACGCGTCGTAGCGTCGCGTTTGCCGAGTTACGGATACGGCGAAGCGCAGCTGTCTGCCGCGAGGCGCCGCCATTCGCCAGCTTCACCATGTCAAACAGAAAACGCTTCCGCTGAATAACATCCAACGGAAGCGTTTTCCCAGATAAAACCTACCAAAATAAACCTGTCCCTTTTTGGCAGGTTAGGCCTGGAAGGTGTCGCGGTCGGGCGCGAAGGACTGCATGGCCGCGATGGTGCGGTCAAAGAGCTCGGGGAGCTCCCAGCCGAGCATCTCGGCGCCCTGCGAAATCACGTCGCGCGAGCAGCCGGCGGCAAAGCGCTTGTCCTTGAACTTCTTCTTGAGTGACTTGGTCGTAAAGTCCATGACGCTCTTGCTCGGGCGCATGATGACGGCGGCTCCGATCAGCCCGGTGAGCTCATCGCAGGCAAACAGGATCTTTTCCATCTGCAGCTCGGGTTTGGGCAGCGAGGTGTTGAAGTCCGACGTGTGCGTCTGGATGGCGCGAATGAGCTCGGGAGACGCACCTTCGCCCTTAAGAATCTCGGCAGCGTAGATGGTGTGGTTCATGGGGTCGTCCTCATGCTCCTCCCAATCCAGGTCGTGGAGCAGACCGACGATGCCCCAGAACTCCTCGTTCTCGGGGTCGAACTCGCGCGCAAAGTAGCGCATGGTGCCCTCAACCGTCTCGCCATGGGTAATGTGAAACGGGTCCTTGTTGTGCTCGTTGAGCAGTTCGAATGCGCGGTCGCGGGTGATTCCGGCGGTGAGCGTCTGGGACATGGCAATACCTCCAGGTGAGTCGATGTTAGGACACGGTGTCACTATCGTATATCGCCGCGGCTCAAGCCGAAAGGCAAAAAAGTTATGCGGAGAAAAAAGCCGGGCGAACGTGTCGCCCGGCAAAACCGCAGATAAAACCTGCCAAAATAAACCTGTCCCTTTTTGGTAGGTTTGGGCGGACCTGGCCGGTGCCTCGGAGCTTGTATTTGTAGGTGGTGAGGGCCTCGGCGGCAAAGGGGCCGCGGGCGTGGAGCTTTTGGGTCGAGATGCCAATCTCGGCGCCCAGGCCAAACTCGCCGCCGTCGGTGAAGCGCGTGCTGGCGTTGGCATACACGGCCGAGGCATCGACCGCATCCAGGAAGCGCTCACAAGCATCCGTGTCCTCGGCAACGATGGCCTCGGAATGCATCGTGCCGTAGCGGTTGATGTGCGCGATGGCCTCGTCCTCGTTTGCCACGACCTTCACGCTCATCTCGAGCGCCAGGTACTCACGGCCCCAGTCCTCCTCAGTCGCGGCGACGTAGCCATCGCCCTCCACAAAGCCGGCGTCGGCGCACGCGGCGCACGCACTCGTCGCCGTGCATGAGCACGCCGTGGTCATGCAGCACGGCCACGACCGCGGGCAAAAACGCATCGGCCACGGCACGATCAACCAGCAGCGACTCGGCAGCATTGCACACGCCCACGCGCTGGGTCTTGGCATTGACGATAATGTTGAGTGCTTTATCGAAGTCGGCGGATTCATGCACGTAGATGTGGCAGTTGCCTGTGCCCGTCTCGATCACCGGCACAAGCGACTCGCGCACGCAGCGCTGGATCAGGCCCGCGCCGCCACGCGGAATGAGCACATCGACGATACCGCGGAGCTTCATGAGCTCGCCAGTGGCCTCGCGGTCGGTGGACTCGATCATCGACACGGCCTCGCGCGGGAAGCCCTTGGTCTCGAGCGCATCGGCCAGCAGCTCAGAAATCATGGCACACGAGTGATAGGCCAGCGAGCCGCCGCGCAGAATGCAGGCGTTGCCGGTGCGGATGCAGATGCCCGCGGCGTCGGCCGTCACGTTGGGGCGCGCCTCGTACACCATGGCGACCAGGCCCAACGGCACGCTCACGCGGGTGAGGTCCACGCCGCTTGCGAGCACGCGGTGGTCGAGCACGCGGCCGACAGGATCGGGCAGCTCGGCGAGCTTCTCCAGGCCGGCGGCCATACCCTCAACGCGCTCGGGCGTCAGCAGCAGACGGTCGAGGAGCCCCGCCGAGGTCCCCGCATCGCGCGCGGCGGACATATCGAGCTCGTTGGCGGCAACGATGGAGTCGACACCGTTGCGCAGTGCTGCGGCCATGGCGCGCACGGCCTCCTGGCGCTGCTCGTCGCTCGCCGTGGCAAGCGAGGCCGACGCTGCCTTAGCGGCAACGGCAAGATCGTGGACATACGTGGCTATATCGACCGACATGGGCGGCCCTTTCTCCTAGAAGTTTGCAACCATGGTAGCCGATTTGCGCATGGCCTCGCCCGCGGCGGTAGAATTGGTCAACCCGAAACACCGCAACGAACGGAAGACTCACATGGCCCTCATCACTTCGTACCACGTCCCCGGCCTGTATGTCGAGGACCACAGCATCGACGTCCCCCTCGACTGGCGCGGCCTGGAGCCGATGCTCCTGGCCGTCGGCAGCACCATGCGCCGCGGCGCCATGCCGGCGCCCATCGCAGGTGCGCCCGAGAGCATCAAGCTCTTCTACCGTGTGGTTTGCGCGCCCGACCGCATCAACGACGATCTGTCACTGCTCCTGTTTTTGCAGGGCGGCCCCGGCGGCGAGAGCCCGCGTCCGCTGTCACCCACAAGCGACGGCTGGATCGAGGAGGCCGTCAAGCACTTCCGCGTCGTCCTGCCCGACCAGCGCGGCACCGGACGCAGCAGCTGTGTAGACGGGCGCACGATTGCCGCATTGGGCGAGCGTGCCGAGGCAGCCGGCGCCGATGCGGACCGCTCGCAGGCGGACTTCCTCAAGCGCCACCTCGCCAGCTCCATCGTGCGCGATTTTGAGTACCTGCGCCTGGTGGGCTTTGGCGGCAGGCCCTGGGTCACGCTCGGGCAGAGCTACGGCGGCTTTTTGACGCTGAGCTACCTGTCGCTCTTCCCCGAGGGCGTGGCGGCAAGCTTTACCTGCGGCGGCATCCCCCACGTACCGGCGAGCGCAAGCGAGGTCTACGCGCACACCTTCCCGCGCATGGCTGCCAAGACGCAGCAGTATTACAACCGCTACCCCGCCGACGTCGAGCGCGTGGCGGCCCTGGCAGATGCCCTCGAGGAGCAAAAGCCCGTGCTACCCGACGGCTCGCCGATGACGGTCGAACGCCTGCAGCTCATGGGCAGCGACTTTGGCATGAAGCCGAGCTTTGAGCGCATGCATTGGATTATCGATCATGCTTTTGTTGACGGCGACGGCACGCTGGCCTGCGGCGCCTCGGTATCCGACAGCTTTTTGATGCGCGCCTTCGAGCGCACCAACACGCGCACGAATCCGCTGTACTGGACGCTTCAGGAGTTCATCTACGCCGACGGCGACACCATGCCCATTCGCTGGGCCGCGGCAGAAGAGAAGGCCCATCGTGCCGAGTTCGACACGCTCACGCGACCGCTCATGTTTACCGGCGAGGCCATGTTCCCGTGGATGTTTGAGCAGATGCCCGAACTTAAGCCCTTCAAGCCGGCGATGGATCTGCTTATGGAAGACACAAGCTGGGACAAGATCTACGACCCGCAGCGCCTGGCGTGCAACGAGGTGCCCCTGCAGGCCGCGGTGTACTTCGATGACATGTACGTGGACTCGGGCATGCAGCTCGATACGCTCAGCCGCGTGGGCAACTCGCATGCCTGGGTGACCAACGAGTTCGAGCACGACGGCTTGCACGGCAGCGTGGTGTTCAAGCACCTCTTCGACGAAGCCCTCAACCGCGGAGACCTGCGCCAGATCTTCTAGCAAAGGAGTGTCCCCGTCTGCCGGCACAATAGGAACGTCCCCAGGTGCCGGCACGAGAAAGACAGCGCTGCGGGAAACGATCCGCAGCGCTGTCTTTCTTTATGCAAATACGATCAAGTTATCCCTGTGTATCGCCGGCTTCTCGGCTAGGTCTGCCAGTAGACGGTTGCTGGCGATCTGGTCCTGGCGGCGGCCGGCGGCAAGCTCCAGCACGTCCGAATCGGCCTCGGCGATACCGCGGGCGACGACCATACCGCTCGGGTCGCACACGTCGAGCACATCGCCCTCGGAAAACACGCCATCGACCTCGCGAATACCCACCGTAAGCAAGGAAGAGCCACGGCTTACCAGCGCCTTCGCAGCACCATCATCGACCGTCACCGAGCCATGTGCCTTGTCACCCAGCGCGATCCACAGCTTGCGCGGCGCAATGTCCAGGCGCTCCGCCGGCGGATCGAACAGCGTACCCACGCTCTCGCCGCGGGCCAGACGCACGAGCGCATCGGGCTCCTCGCCCGAGCAAATCACGCTCTGAATGCCCGCCGTCATGAGAATGCGGCTCGCGCGGATCTTGGTGATCATGCCGCCCGTACCCACCGATGTGGAAGAATCGCCCGCCGAGGCGATGATCTTGGCGTCGATCTTATGCACGACCGGGACAAACTCGGCCGTCGGGTCCTCGTGTGGATTGGCGGTGTAGAGGCCGTCGATGTCGGACAGCGTCACGCACAGGTCGGCGGATACCAGGCAGCTCACGAGCGCCGCCAGCGTGTCGTTGTCGCCGAACTTGATCTCGTCGACGGTAACGGTGTCGTTCTCGTTGACGACCGGCACCACGCCCAGCTCCACCAGACGTAGCAGGGCGTCGCGCGCGTGCAGATAGGACGTGCGACGCGCCGTGTCGTGACGTGTTAGCAGCACGAGCGAGGTGAGCAGATCCCGCGCATGGAACTCCTCGTCGTAGGCCGACGAGATGATGCACTGACCGGCCGAGGCGCAGGCCTGTAAGCTCGGAAGGTCGCCGACCGGCTTGCGGTCGAAGCCCAACACGGGATAGCCACAGGCGATAGCGCCCGAGCTCACCACGACCAGACGCCAGCCGAGCTTGCGCAGCGCTGCGGCCTGATCGGCAAGCCCGCCGATAAAGGAGCGGTTGACCTTGCCATCGGCGCCCACCACCGTGGACGAACCGATCTTTACCACCATCGTTTTATAAGAAGTCGTCATACGTCAAACCAATCAACTGTTCAGCGAACGGCCGAGCTGGCGGCCAAGAGAGCGTGACTCGCCCCTACCGCCCAAGGAATTAGTGAGCCCAGGGAAAGGCAGAAGCCGCGGCCATGTTCTTGCGCACGAGCTCGTCGCGCACCTGAGCCAGGCCCTGCTCCATGCCCACCACATAGGTCTGCGGATACAGGAAGCGCTTGAAAGCTGCGTCCAGATGATCGAGTGCCCAAGCACAGCGCTCGCGCGCGTCCTGGATGCTCTCACGCGGAGCCACCGCGCTGCCGTCGCGCACGATCGGCACCAGCAGCTCGCGATACTCAAGTTCGGACACGTCGGTCACCAGGGCGGCATCATTCACGGCCACGAGGGTATTGCCGCGCGCGGCGCCCTCCCCCGCCAGATGGTCCTCGTCGTAGATCATGTCGCAGACCGGGCCGCCAAAGCCGTCGTAATAACGGCGCACGCGTTGCACACCCGGGATCGTGCGCTTGTATGGCTGCTCAGAGAGCTTGACCACCGGCGTCCATGGATCTGCCTCGCTCGCACGGCGGGCGGAAAGCTTGTACACGCCGCCCAGCGCCGGCTGGTCATAGCAGGTCGCAAGCTTGGTACCCACGCCAAAGCTATCGATGGGCGCGCCCTGGTCGAGCAGCGACTGAATCGTGTACTCATCCAGATCGTTAGAAACCGAGATCCCCACATAGGGCAGGCCCTCGGCATCAAAACGGGCGCGCACATACTTGGAGAGCTTGGCGAGGTCGCCGGAGTCGATGCGAATAGCCGACAGACGCTCGCCCACCGCCTCCATCTCCTTGGCAACCGTAATGGCATGCTCGCAGCCCTCACGTACGTCGTAGGTGTCGATGAGCAGCGTGCAGTTCTTGGGACTCGACTTAGCAAAAGCCCGGAATGCCTCGAGCTCGGAATCGAAGCTCATCACCCAGCTGTGCGCATGCGTGCCAAAGACGGGAATACCGTAGCGGCGGCCGGCGAGCACATTGGATGTAGAGGAGCAGCCGGCAACGTAGCTCGCGCGCGCGACGGCCAGCCCGCCATCGGGACCCTGGGCGCGGCGCAGGCCAAACTCGGCAACGGGACGGCCGTCCGCCGCCAGCACCACGCGCGCCGTCTTGGTAGCGACAAGCGTCTGGAAGCCGACAATGTTGAGCAACGCCGTTTCGAGCAGCTGGCACTCCAGCGCGGGGCCGGTGACGCGCACCATGGGCTCGCGCGGAAAGACGAGCTCGCCCTCGGGCACGGCGTCAATGTTCACATGCGCGCGGAAGTTGCGCAGGTAGTCGAGGAATGCGGGCTTAAACATCGAGCCGCCGGCCGGAGCCTGGAGCGAAGCTAGATAGTCGATGTCCTCGGGCGTAAAGCGCAGGTTCTCGACAAGCTCGGGCAGCTCGGCGGTGCCGCACATGACGGCATACGCGCTGCCGAAGGGATGGTCGCGGTAAAACGCCGTAAAGCAACCCTGCTCATTGGCCTTGCCGCTCTCCCACAGGCCCTGGGCCATAGTGAGTTCGTACAGATCAGTGAGCATTGCAATGTCGGTGGGATGCGAGATGTCGGTCAAAGCCATGGGGCGACCTTTCGGATGCGTTGTGCAGAGGTTGAGGGTTGGCGAGGCGGGCGTGCGGGCATGGAGCCCAGCGCGAACAGGCTAAAGCAGGCCCATGCTGGTCAGGATCGTGTAGCCCATAAAGATGACAAACGCGATGAGGGCAAGGACAATGATGATTTTTTGAGCCGGCGCCATACCGGGGATCTCGTTCTCACCCGCAGGCTCCTTGGAGGTAACCATGCGCTGGGCAAAGCTCATCTCGTCACGGCTCGGCTTGGGATCGACGGACTTGGGACGAGCGGCCTTTTTAGGCTGAGGTTTGGGCGCGGCAGGTGCAGGCTTCGCAGCAGCGGGCTTGGGTGCGGGCGCGGGCTTGGGCTCGGATGCAACCTTCGCAGCGGCCTCCTCGGCCTTCTCGCGCTCGGCACGCAGGGCGGCCAACTCCTCACGCTCGCGGCGTGCCTCTTCCTGGGCCTCGCGACGAGCTTTCTCGGCGCGGAGCTCTTCCAACTCGGCGCGTTCCTCGGCAGACAGTGGTTGGGACTCAAGCTTGGCCATGGTACAGCCCTTTCTTTTAAAAAAAGCCGCCGACACAATGTCAGCGGCTTATCAAATCCAAGGGTGGAGACGAAGGGAGTCGAACCCTCGGCCTCTGCCATGCGACGGCAGCGCTCTCCCAACTGAGCTACGTCCCCAGGACAAGTTGATATTTTACCTACGGCTCGCCAACTGTCAACGCCCAATACCCAGTCTTTTTGGGACGGGGCTTTTTTGACTACCCCTGCCGCTGTTCGGCCAAACCGTTCGCGCTGCCTGTCGGGGTAGCTAAAACAGCCCCGTCCCAAAAAGACTACTTCTAATGATTTTTTAATCCCCGTCCCAGAAAAATCATCGGCGAACGCGCTACTTTGCGCTGGTGAGGACGCCGGTGGTATCGAACGCCGGGGTGAAGCTCTCGTCTACCGCGCCGCCTTCTTGCCAAAACATCGTCGTAAAGCCCAGGTCGTCGGCATGGTCGAGCACCTGCTCGTACTCCTCGCGCGTCACGGCGCGCGCCAGGTCGCCGCCTTGTTCGCGCATGAGGGCATTGGGCGTGTACTGGTTCATGACCGAGATCGGCACGTCGCCCACCGTCTGCCACACCAGGTCCAACACGCGGCACGAATCGTCCGCATGCCCCGGCAGCACCAAATGACGCACGATTATGCCGCGCCTCATGAGCCCGTCCTCGTCTACCAGCTCTCCCCCGCGGCGCTCAATCTCGCGCGCCATCTGGGCCAGACCCGACACGGCCACGCGCGGGTAGTCCTTAATATGAGAAAGCGACTGCGCAAGCCCGGCATCGGCATATTTAAAGTCCGTAAGCCACACGTCGACCAGGTCGCCCAGCGCCGCCACGGCACTCGCGCGCTCGTAACCACTCGTGTTGTAGACAATTGGGATGACCAACCCGCGCGTCCGTGCCGCGGCAATCGCGGCAGGCAACAGGTGCGCATAGTGCGTCGCCGTCACCAGGTTGATGTTATTGGCGCCCTGGTCCTGCAGCTCCAGCATAATCTCGACCAAACGCTCGGGCGAAATCTCAAGGCCAAAATTGCCCGTTGAGATCTCGTGGTTCTGACAATAGATACATTTGAGCGAACAGCCGCTAAAGAAAATCGTACCCGAGCCAGCCTCGCCCGAAATGGGCGGCTCCTCCCACATATGGAGCGCCGCGCGGGCGACCTTAAGCGTGTTGTCGGCGCCGCACACGCCACGCGCGCCCTCGTCGCGCGCCGCACCGCAACGGCGCGGACACAAATGGCAGGCGGGCGAAAAAAGTTCGGTCAACGACGTCGGCATAAAAACATGCTCCAAAACAATGATTCAGCAGCTCAAACGTAAAGGGACCAACCGCACAGACGGCTCGAGCCCAAGGCGCCGTAATCGTCCGACACGATTTTTATAATGTCAAGACTGGAATCGACAAAGTGCCGCTTTATGATGTAGGTATTCCGCCCCCCGCGGAGCAACTGGGTGAACCGTCGCGTTTATTTAGGGAGCCCACACAGTCGTACCTAGTACAGGTATCCTTCGTTGTTAAGGACGCTGGAACAGTCGATGAGGGCACCCACCTGTTTTAGGTGGGTTCATTTCGTAACGTGGGGGGTGGTTTTCATTTGCCGAAAACCACCATTACAGCCCATATGGATCCCCGCCGGTATCCCGACAAGCCATCGACAACATCCCAATATCTGGTAAGCGCGTGATTATCGCTGCATGCAATTCCATGCACCCCCCGTGGTCGAGTATCATGGTTCGGCTATGCCCTTTGCGCATGGCGTTCTTCTGACCTTTTCCTTCGACGCTTGGCGGTTTTTAGATTCATGGCTTCATCCCCGAGCTACATACCGTACCTATGCGTGGCAGCGGCGGCCTTTATCACGACCTTCCTCATGGTGCCCCTGGTCAAGCGCTTGGCAATTAAGCTCGACGCCGTCGACTATCCTTCCAAGCGCCGCATCAACACCAAGCCCATCCCGCGTTTGGGCGGAACGGCGGTGTTTTTGGGCCTGGTCGTTGCCTGCATTGTGCAAATCCTAGGCACCTGGTACCTAGGTTGGCCGCCCGTTTTGGTGCCCCACCCCCGTCTGCACATCAGCTACCCCATACTTGCGCTTTCTTTTACCGTCATCTTTGCGACCGGCGCTATCGACGACGTCTTCCAGCTCAAGCCCAAGCAAAAGCTGGCCGGACAGGTCCTCGCCGCGCTTATCGCCTGTATCGGCGGCCTACGGATCGGCGTCATCGTCAACCCGTTTGCCCCCGGCGAAATCATGCTCGGATGGCTCGCCTACCCCATCACCGTGATCTATCTGGTGGCATTCACCAACATCATTAACCTCATCGACGGCCTCGACGGCTTGGCCACGGGCATCTGCGGCATCGCGTCGTTCACCATGTTTTCGATGGCCGTTCTCTCGGGCCGCATCGACGCCGCCGCGCTCTCCATTGCGCTCTTTGGCGCCTGTCTGGCCTTTTTGCGCTACAACTTCAACCCCGCAAGCATCTTCTTGGGCGACTCGGGGTCGCTGCTTCTGGGCTTTGCGCTGGGCTCCATCTCGCTGCTCAACGTGAGCCGCACCGCCGCGCTCACCTCGCTTATCATTCCGCTCATCGTTGCCGGCGTGCCCATCATCGACACGTTTAGCGCCATCGTGCGCCGCAAGCGCGCCCACATTAGCATCGGGCAGGCCGACAAGGGCCACATCCACCACCGCCTGATCCAAGAAGGCTACAACCAAAAACAGGCAGTGCTCCTCATCTACGCCTGGTGCATCATGCTTTCGGCCGGCGCCGCCGCGATTAACCAGGTCGAGGTGCCCATGCGCGTGCTCATCTTTACCGTGCTCGCCATTGGTTCGGCGGCCTTTGCCAAGCATCTACATCTGTTTGAGCCCGTGCTGCGCCACCATTACAACAAGCGCACACACGAGGATGAGCTCGTCACCCCCGACGACCCCGCCTTTAAGCAGGAGGAGCAGGCAGCCGAGGAACGTAAGGAAGAGCGCCACCACAAGCTCTAGGGTAAGCTGCCGAGGAAGCGCCCAGGCGCCGCCGGCCAAACGCGCAGCCATGCCGCGCCCATCGCACATGCCGCCGATCTCCCGCCCCTCGCCTACTTACGACCCGCCCCTCCAATAAACGCGTTATCATCTTGACCCATGAACATACGTTAGGAGCAATCATGCCAAACGAGAACAGCTACGAAGTCGCGCTGCAAAAGAGCAACGCCATTCGCGAGGGCCTGGCAAAGACGCCCGAGAAGTTCACCATGCTCACCGGCGACCGCCCGACCGGACGCTTGCACCTGGGTCACTACTTCGGCACCCTCAAGGGCCGTGTTGAACTGCAGAACATGGGCGCAAAGACCAACGTGCTCATCGCCGACTACCAGGTCATCACCGACCGCGACACCACCGAGCATATCCAGGACAACGTGTACAACATGGTCATGGACTACCTTGCCTGCGGTATCGATCCCGACAAGACCATGATCTACGCGCACTCCGCCGTGCCCGCCGCCAACCAGCTCATACTGCCGTTCCTGTCGCTAGTGTCCGAGGCCGAGCTGGCGCGCAACCCCACCGTCAAGGCCGAGATGGAGGCCTCGGGCCACGAGCTCACCGGCCTTCTGCTCACCTACCCGGTGCACCAAGCCTGCGACATCCTGTTCTGTAAGGGCAATGTGGTGCCCGTCGGTCGCGACCAGCTGCCGCACATCGAGCTCACCCGCACCATCGCTCGCCGCTTTAACAACCGCTACGGCAAGGTATTTCCCGAGGTCGAAGCGCTGCTGTCCGAGACCCCACTGCTACCCGGCCTTGACGGCCGCAAGATGAGCAAGAGCTACGGCAACGCCATCAACATTTCGATGACCGCCGAGGAGACAGCCAAGCGCATCAAGAAGAGCCAGACCGACTCCGAGCGCATGATCACGTTTGATCCCGAGAACCGCCCCGGCGTGTCCGGCCTGCTTTCGACCGCCGCCATCTGCACCGGCCGTTCCGAAGTCGAGATTGCCGAGGAGATCGGCATGGGCGGCTCCGGCCAGCTCAAGAAGTACGTGACCGAGGCCGTCAACGAGTACTTCGCACCGATCCGCGAGCGTCGCCAGCGCTACGAGAACGATCTGGACTATGTGAAGGACGTCCTGCATGAGGGCAACCGTCGCGCCAACGAGATTGCCGAGCAGACCCTGGCCGAGGTTCGAGACGCCATGGGCATGGTGTACTAGACCGATTTGCTGGCTTGGGCTTTCGATTGCTTTAGGGCGGGCGCTACGGCGTCCGCCTTTTTTGGAGCCGGACCGCTTCGGCTCCGTCCATCACACTCTCCCGACAAACAGGAACAGGCCCGCCGGCAGTTAGCTGCCAGCGGGCCTGTTCCCGAAGTACACCGTTGAATCGCACAGAGGGGAGGGATGCGAATCAAACTCAACAGGGCAGGCTTTTTCATCGCCTATTGCCTGCTCCGTTGCTGAAACCAATATAGTTCACCGTGGTTTACTTTCTAGCGTCAAACTACCCCAACACACCTTCTCCATAAGTTAGCCCAGGTAAACCTGCAACGGAAAACTACCACAAAGGGGACAGGCACCTTTGTGGTAGTTTTGACCACGGCAGAGCTGTTAGAGTCCGGCAGGCCAGCGACAGGCGCCCAGATCGACGTGCATGTCGTCCTTAAACGCCACACCCTCCCCCAGCAGAAGCTCACGTTGAGCATCGGGGCCGCCAAAGGCAAAGCCTTCGCAAATGCGACCGTCGGCAAACACCACACGATGGCAGGGAATCTGGCCGGGGCGCGGATTGCCATGCAGGGCATACCCCACGTACCGCGCGCTTCGTGGACGACCGGCAAGCAGCGCCACCTGACCATACGTGGCGACCATCCCCTCGGGGATCTGCTCGACCACCTCGTACACCCGTTCAAAAAAGCCCTCAGACGCCATTGCTCGCTCCCTTCCACCCGGAAAAGCATAAACCACCACAAAGGTGTCTGTCCCCTTTGTGGTGGTTTATGGCAGGTCGGTTAGTTGGCGGGCTGGAAGAAGGCTACTGCTACGGCGCCGGGGCCAACGTGGGTTCCGATGGTGGCGCCGATGGTGTGAACGGGCAACTCGCCCTCGGTGTGGCCAGCCCACAGCGCCGCGCTGTCCTCGATATACTTCTTGAGCACCGCATCCGAAAGGCCCGTATAGCCGAGCGCCAGCGGCATGGAAAAGTCGATGCCGCCCGCCTTTTCGACCTTCTGGTTGAGCAGGTTACGTCCGTTCTTGGAACCGCGCGCCTTGCCCAGCTGCACGATCAGACCGTCCTCGGCAGCCACCACGGGCTTTACGTTGAGCAGCGTACCCACGGCACCGGCCGCAGCAGACAGGCGACCGCCGCGCACCAGGTACTCCAACGTCTCGAGCAGGCCGATGACGACCACGCGGTCGCGCACGGCCTCGACAGCCGCCGCAACCTGAGCCGCGCCCTGGCCCTCGTCCACCAGGCGCAGCGCATACTCGACCAGCACGCGCTCGCCCAAGGTCACGTTATTGCTGTCCACGACGAACATGTCGCCGCCCGGCGCCTCGGCAAGTGCCGTACGAGCACTCTGGTTGGTGCCCGAGAGCTTGGCTCCCACGGTAATAATCACGGCCTCATCGCCGGCCTCACGCGCTTCGGCAATCGCCTGCGAAAAGGCGTACGGGTTGACCTGACCGGTCTTGGGCAGCTCATCGCGCTCCACAAGCATCTCGTAAAAGCGCTGGTGATCGATGTCGACGCCATCCATATACACATCGGTGCCAAAGGTGACGGACAGCGGCAGAACACGCAGAGCGGGGTGCTCCGCCGGCGACATATCGCTTGCGGAATCGGTAATAATGCGGACGGACATAACGAATCCTTTCTTGCGCAGGTCTCGCGCAGGGAATTTTGACAGCAATGTCCCGGCACGGCGTACGCGCTCAAACGGGACGATGCAGTTCTTGGCTGAAAGCTAGCGCCAGCGCGGCTCTAGATCTCGCGCAGGGTGTTGAGGATCGTGCGCAGCGATGCATACATCTGCTCGCGCTGCTCCACGCCCATGGCCTTGCCGGTGGTATCGAGCACCTCGCGAATGATGCGATCGGCCTCGCTCATGCTCTCGCCGCCCAGGGCAGTCAGGCGCACCGGAGCACGATACTTGACGGCCGCATCACCCGAGTCGTCAACCTCGACGTAGCCGCCCTCCTCCAGATGTGCCAGTGTGCGCGAAACGGCGGCACGGGTAACGCCGGCCATGCGGGCGAGGTCGGCGCCAGTCAGGCCGTCCTTGCTGCGCTCAAGATAGTACAGGCACATAACGTCGGAGCCCTTGAGGCCCAGCCTTGCGCCTTCGGACGTCTTGATACGCTGAATCTCCTTGTAGAGGCCGCTGATCAGTCCGACAAAGTCCTCAAAACGTGTCTCGTCGTTCTGCTGCATGGTGACGACCGCCTTTCGCTTACATGATGCTAACGGGTAAACATCTTAGCCGCACAAGGCAACACCCGTACCCAAATATCCCATTTGTTAACCCATCAACATAAAAACCACCACAAAGGGGACAGGCACCTTTGTGGTGGTTTGGGGCATCGAGTTTGATCCGCAGACTTCGCTACAGCCCCACGCAAGGATTGTCGCGGGTCACAAGCGTTTTAACGACAACCGTCGCTCCCAGATAGCGCTCGAGCAGCTCGGCTAAGCGATCGATCGCGGCCTGGCAATCCCCCATCCGCTCGGGCTCCACGCACTCAATCGCCAGGAAAGCATCGGCCGAATCATCGGACAACGCCGTTCGAACGCCATCGCGCCAGTTCCAGCAGCGGCATACGGCGCCCGCATCATCGATGTAGGCGAGCTCGCGGGAAGCGTCGGGTCATCTGTCTCCTCGCCAAGCGGCAGAAATGAATCGCCACCGTCGGTCACCTTCAGGCAAAGGTCTCCCTCAATCGCGTGCAAATCCTCGCCGCCTACGGGCAGCGCGTAGGACAGCGACACCGTGTTGTAGATGTCCACCGCGGGCGTAATGTGGCCCACCGGCTTGCCTTTGAGCACGCGCTTGAGCAGGTTCTCAATTGAGCAACGCGCGCCCTTCTTGGTCTTGAATAGGCGATATGCCTCGCGCCATGCCTTAACCGGCGCATTCTCGCTGATGGTATCACTCGTCAGGTGACGCTCCGCATCGATATTGGCGCGGTCGAGCAACGCGGCAATCGCATCAACGTCCTCTTGAGGAATCTGAGCCGCGGGCTTCATGCCCTTTACGACCACAACACCGACAGCCGCCTGCGGAAATAGCTCCCAAAACGAATCCTCGGCAATAAAGCCCTTCATACGTGCTCCCTTCACGATTCGCCCCACGCGAGCGTCTAAACAAAAAGCGCTCTTACAGCGGCCACCTTCAAAGTCCTACGGTGCCGCCACAAGAGCGCTTACGCTGCCCCCATCCGGAGAAGGGGGCAATATGTCAGGCGTATTGTAACCCGAGTCATCCGCGCGAGTAAAACCACCACAAAGGTGCCTGTCCCCTTTATGGTGGTTTTGGGTCTGAGCAACGCTAGTGTCGGAATCCCAGCAGGCCGCGGCCGCGATGACGGGCGTCGGCGTGCACCTGAGCGTGCGGACCGGCGGCCTTCACGGACTCGGGCAGGTGCGAGTACTTCTTCTCGAAGTTCTCCTCGAACATCACGGCCAAGTTGTGCGCCGCCTCGTCGTAGCGCGCGGTGCTCTGCCAGTACTGGCGCGGCACCAGGATGCCGTCGGGCACGCCGTGGCACGTGGTGGGAATGTCGACGTTAAAGATATCGTCATGCACGAATTCGCTGTCCTCGATGGTACCGTCGAGGGCGCGGGCCACCAGGGCGCGCGTGTAGGCAAGCTCAATGCGATGGCCCACGCCGTAGCCGCCGCCGATCCAGCCGGTGTTGACCAGATAGACGCGGGTGCGACCGTCGGCGATGCGCTCGCCGAGCATCTTAGCGTAGACCATGGGGTCGAGTGGCATAAACGGCTCGCCAAACAGCGAAGAGAACGTGGGCGTGGGCTCGGTGACGCCGACCTCGGTGCCGGGGATCTTGGCCGTAAAGCCCGTCACAAAGTGATACATGGCGGCGTCGGCCGTCAGGCGCGAGATGGGCGGCAGCACGCCAAAGGCATCGCAGGTCAGGAAGAGCACGACGCTTGGAGTGGTGCCCATGCCCTTGGTCCACGCGTTGGGGATATGCTCGACGGGGTAGGCCACGCGCGTGTTGTGCGTAATCGAGATGTCGTCGTAGTTGGGCTTGCGGTTCTCGTCGAGCACCACGTTTTCGCAGATCGCGCCAAAGCGGACGGCGTTGAAGATCTCAGGCTCGTGAAACGCGTCCAGGCCCTCGCATTTGGCGTAGCAGCCACCCTCGATGTTAAAGATGCCCATGTCAGACCAGCCGTGCTCGTCGTCGCCGATCAGCAGGCGCGTGGGATTGGCCGAAAGCGTGGTCTTGCCGGTGCCGGACAGGCCAAAGAACACGGCGGTCTCGTGCGTGACGGGATCCATACTGGCCGAGCAGTGCATGGGCAGCACGTCGTCCTCGACGGGCAGCAGGTAATTCATGACGCTGAAAATGGACTTTTTGATCTCGCCGGAGTAGCCGGTGCCGGCGACCAGAATCACGCGCTCCTGGAAGTTAATGACCACGGCGGCGCTGGAGTTGAGGCCCTTGATGGCGGGATCGCACTGGTAGCCCGGCGCGGCGAGCACACAGAAGTCCGGCTCGCCGGTGCGTGCGATTTCACGGGCAAGCGGGCGGGCGAGCATCTGCTTAATAAAGAGCGCCTGGCTGGCACGCTCGCAGGCGACAAGCAGACGACGCGTATGGTTGCGGTCGGCACCGGCCATACCGCGGGTGACGAACACGTCGCGCTCGTTGAGGTAGTCGACGATGCCGGCCTTGATGGTCTCGTAGCTCTCGATCGAAAGCGGTCGGTTGACGGCGCCCCAGGCGATCTTGTCGTGCACGTCGGGCGTGTCAACGATAAAGCGGTCATTGGGGGAACGACCAGTGCGCTCCCCCGTCTCGATCACCAGCGCGCCGTTGGATGCCATGCGGCCTTCTTCGCGGCGGATAGCGTGCTCGACGAGCTCCGCGGCGGGTAGATCGACCAGCAGACGGGGCTGATTCTCGGCGGGATCTTCGACCAGCGTAATACCAAAGTTGGACAAAACATCTGCAGGGGTAACACCAGGCATGGGGCCTCCTTTAAAAACGCGACACGAGGACACGACGCGCACTTTACTCACGTAAAGCCCGTTGTACCCGATATGCAAAAACGTTTTTGCGGCAAGGGCGGCAAGCCCGCCCAACGGTCAAAAATCGCAGGCAAGCGGCCTAGTCATTGGGGACGTTTTTAAACGACTAATCGTTGGGGACACTCTTGAACAGGCAACAACCAAGGAGCGTCCCCGAGTGCCGGCTACTGAATGGCGCCGCCGAAATTATCGAACAACCTGTTCAAAAACACGAACGAACACCGTCGCGTCTATACTAGAGCGCAGCAATAGAAAGGACTCCGCTTTGAGCATCACGCCCATCGATAGCATTCGCCGCGCCATCGCCCGCCGCAATGGCGTCGCCGACCCCACCGTATCGGACGGGGCGCACGGGCAGGGCGGACGCATCGAGAACGGCCTGTTCCCCGCATCGCACACCGCCGAGGAGCTCGCACGAATCCAAGAGCTAAGCCAGCGTAACGCCGGCGGTCCCGACAGCAGCCAGGCCACACGCCGTCGCCGCGAGCGCGATCGCCAGCCCGGCCCCATCCACCGCATGGTCAATGCCTGGTGGAACCGCCTGCTCGGAGCCGTCTACGGCGGCGGCTTCTCCACGCAAGAAGCCGAGTACGAAGATCACGCCACCCGTCGCGACTACCTTTGGAATACCCTGGGCACCGCCGTATGGGGCATGGCGTTTCCGTTGCTCACCATCGTGTCCACACAGCTCGTGGGCGCCGAGGAGGCTGGCAAATTCTCCATCGCCTTTGTCACCGGCACGCTCATCATGATCGCGTGCAACTACGGCGTGCGCAATTTCCAGGTCTCGGACATCGACGAAAAGACGTCCTTTGCCTCTTACCAGCTCAACCGCTGGATCTGCGGAGCGCTCGCGCTGGCATGCGGCCTGGTATACAGCAGCGCCCGCGGCTACGATGCGCAGATGGCCACAATCGGCCTGGGCGTCTACCTGTATAAGGTGATCGACGGCATTGCCGACGTGTACGAGGGCCGCCTGCAGCAGGCCGACAAACTCTACCTGGCCGGCATGAGCCAAACGCTACGATCCGTCGGCGTCATCGCGGTCTTTAGCGTGGTACTGTTCCTCACGCGCAGCATGCCCATCGCCGCCATGGCCATGGGTGTTACCGCGATCGCCTCGCTCGTTCTGGTCACCGCGCCGCTCGCCCTGCTCGAAACCGAAAAATCGCGCCGCGTGAGCCTGCGCGAGGTCGGTCACCTGTTTATCCAGTGCGCCCCGCTTTTTGGCGCGCTGTTCCTGTTCAACCTTATCGAGAGCATGCCCAAGTTCGTGATGGAAGGCACGCTGGCCTACAAGTATCAGCTGTACTTTAATGCCCTGTTCTTTCCGGCGCAGGCTATTTTGTTGAGCATTGGATTTATCTATAAACCGCAGCTCCTGCGTTTGTCGAGCATTTGGGCTAATCCTCGCAAGCGTCGTCGCTTTGACCTGATTATTGTTGCCGTTATGGCACTGATCGTGGTCATCACCAGCGTGTGCGCCGCATTTATGGCAGGTCCCGGTATTCCCCTCATGAGCTTCATGTACGGCCTCAATTTTGAGCGCTACCGCACGCTGGCACTGCTGATGGTTGTCGCCGGCGGCGTCACCGCGGCCATCGACTTTCTCTACGCCATCATCACGGTGCTGCGCCATGCCGGCGACGTCACCAAAATCTACCTGATCTGCTTCGCCGTAAGCGTAGTGCTGCCGGTGATCCTGATCAACCTGCTGGGTCTGATGGGCGCCGTGGTGAGCTACCTAGCCATCATGGCCCTACTCCTGGTGCTGCTGATTATCGAATACGCCCACATCCGCCAACGCATCGAGCGCGACCGCAACCCGTACGGCGCCTAATTGGCGCAATGGGGGGTCTCGTTGCGGACGATTTGCGACACGCAAAACTAAGTGAGTAGACTTTTGCCGAATCCCTGACCACACCGGCAAAACACAAGTCAGTGACCTGCGGTTTTGTTGAGGCAAATTTGCCGGCTGCTCGGCATTTCCAAAAAAGTCTACTCACTTAGCCAGCGGGCAGCCAAAAAAGAACCGTCGCAACGTCGTTTGACTCCGTTGCGACGGTTTTTCGAGCATTTTCGCACTGCCGAGGACGCAGACGTTCCTCATTTCTCGCGCTTACCGAGCAAGAAGGCGCTATTCTCCGAAAGTAGTCAAAAAAGCTCCGTCCCAAATTAGCTACCCTTTGCACCGATTATTCGCCTGGGTTGATATTCGCGTAGAACTCCGCGCCATCATCCAGGCGCAGGATCCCGACGCGGCCGAACTCGGAGCCGGTGGCGGCGGCGCAGTCGATATCGATACGATCGGGCACGCCGGCGGTATCCTCGCCACCCAGGTGCACAATCTGCCCGCGGCCCGACTCCTCATCAAGCCCCGCCAGGCCGCCAACCTCGCAATAGCGCCCAAGCGACACCGTGGGCGTGTGGCCGCTCACCACGACCGGACCCTCGCCCTCGGCAGAAAGCAGTCCCGTCGGCGCATCCCAATAGCCGTGACGAATCCACAGCAGGTCATCGGACGACTGCACCGCGAGCATCTGCTGCAGCAGCTCGCGATCGGCACCCACCGCTCCGACGCCATCGGCACAATCGACGCCATGCTCAAGTAAAAACGCGCGCGCCGCCTTCATCTCGATTCCAGCATGTACCAGCAGATACGGGCGCTCCTCGGTCTCGGCCACCGCGTAGAGCGGCAGCGCGGCCATCCATCGCACGAGCTCCTCGTATGCCTCAAATTCCATGTCGTTGAGCTGCTCGCGCGTCGTCCAGCCACCGTTGATATCCCAGGTCTCGGCATCGAGCGGATCCTGGCCAATGATGGCATCGAGCATGATCTGCTCGTGATTGCCCTTGAGAACGCGGGCGTTAGGCAGCGAGCGCACGAGCTTAATAACGCCGACCGGATCGGGCCCGCGATCGATCATGTCGCCCAGCACGTACAGCGTGTCGTCGGACGTCAACGAGATCTTAGACAGGGCCTCGTCAAGCGCATGCACGTGTCCGTGAGCATCAGATGTCACATAGATCGCCATGGAACGCCTTTCCCTACCTTGCGACCGAAGCCCGGAACCGCAACTAAAACTTCAAGTTGAACTTAAACGTTACCCATTGTACTCCGTTGCAATAAAGCTGGAAAGGGTTTCCGAGCAGAGGCAAAGACGGCAGCCGTCTATGACGATATCGCGCACGCCCGCAATCTAACCCCATAAACCCACCATCTTTGGGTACAAATAACCGCAGGCAACTGACCGTGCCACGCCAACCACCCAGGAGCGGACACCATCCATGAACCAGATCCTTCTCTTTATCGGCCTCGTCATTATTCTGTGTCTGACCATCAAACCCGTCGGCAAAAAGCTCCCCTTCCCCACCCTGCTCATCTTTATCGCACTCGGCATGCTGCTGGGCGTCAACGGTCCGGCGCACATCGACTTTAGCGACTATGCGCTCACCGAAACCGTCTGCAGCACGGCGCTGCTGTTCATCATGTTCTACGGCGGCTTTAACACCAATATCGACCGTGCCAAACCCGTTGCCGTGCCCGCGGTACTGCTGAGCACGCTCGGCGTCGTCATCACTGCCGGCATTACGGGTGCGTTTGCGCACTTCGTGCTGGGTTTTGACTGGATTGGTGGCCTGCTGTTGGGATCGGTCGTGGCATCCACCGACGCGGCCAGCGTCTTTAGCGTGCTGCGCGAGCACAGCCTGTCGCTGAGGGGCGGCACCGACTCGCTGCTCGAGATCGAATCGGGCTCCAACGACCCCGTCGCTTACATGCTCACCGCCGTGCTCGCCACACTCGCGGCCGGCGGCGACATTAACATCCCCGTGCTGCTGGCCAAGCAGATCATCCTAGGCGTGGGGTTGGGTCTTGCCATCGGCTGGGCATCCAGCCGCCTGATAGAGCGCGCACGCGCAACGGCCGAGGGCGCGCAGACCATCTTCTTGTTCGCGGTGGCCATCGTGGCCTACGCGCTGCCGAGTTACCTGGGCGGCAATGGCTTTTTGGCCGTGTACCTGGCCGGTATTGTGCTGGGAGCCAGCGACATTACCGGCAAGGTCGAGATGGCGCACTTCTTCGATACCCTCACCGAAATGGCCGAGATGACCATCTTCTTCTTGCTGGGCCTGCTCGTGACGCCCGCACGCCTGCCGCAAATGCTGCTACCGGGTCTGGCGCTCATGGCGTTTATGCTCTTCGTGAGCCGCCCCATCGCCGTTGGCGTGCTGCTGGCGCCCTTTAAGACGAACCCTCGCCAGGTAGCGCTCATAAGCTGGGCGGGTCTACGCGGCGCGGCTTCGGTCGTATTTAGCCTCTTTGCCGTGGTGACCGGTATTCCCGGCGGTCACGACCTATTTGACCTGGTGTTTGTGATTGCTGTGTCGAGCATTGTGGTGCAGGGCTCGCTGCTGCCGGCGGTGGCAAAGAAGCTCGACATGATCGACGCGGAAGGCGATGTGCGCCGCACCTTTAACGATTACCGCGACGAGGACGGTATGTCGTTCGTCAAGCTCAAGGTGGGCGCGGGCCATCCGTTTGCCGGACGCTCGCTCGCGGATATTGGCAGTGCGACGGATATGCTCGTGGTCCTGGTGCTGCGCGATGGAGCGCACCCGGTGCTGCCCAACGGGGATACCGTGATCGAAGAAGGCGACCTTCTGGTTATGGCCGCGCCAACGTTTGAAGAGCGTGCCGAGGTTACGCTGCGCGAGGTCACCGTGACTCCCCACGGTCGCCTGGCCGGTCAGCGCCTGCGCGACGTGCCGCAGGGCAAGCACCCGTTTATCGTGGTGATGCTCAAGCGCGAAGGCCAAACGATCATCCCCGACGGCAACACCCAAGTCCACGCCGGCGACGAAGCTGTCATCGCCACACTGGCGTCGTAGTGACCAGGGGTTAGCTAATTTGCGACGAAGAAATCAAGCGCCTAGAGAACCTCATGCCTTCGCTCGCAGATTTGGATTTGCCCGAGGAGTAAAGCACCCCTCCCCCATGTAACCATCCTGTAAATCATAGCGGCGCACTCGAGTTTTACCGTGATGCGGTCGCGCCTGACGCTGCACTGTGCTAAAGTATCCCGAACGTTCAAACGACTACGAGGGGAACTAGAAGATGGCACGTGTGCACAACTTCTCAGCTGGCCCGGCCGCGCTGCCTACCAGCGTGCTCGCCGAGATCGCCGACGAGATGATGGACTACCACGGTTGCGGCATGTCCGTGCTCGAGATGAGCCATCGATCTAGCATGTACCAGCAGATCATCGACGACGCCGAGGCAACCCTGCGCCGCCTGCTGAGCATCCCCGATAACTACCGTGTTCTGTTTTTGCAGGGCGGCGCCACGCTGCAGTTTGCGGGCATCCCGATGAACCTCATGCGCCGCGGCCGCGCCGGCTACGTCGTGACCGGCAACTTCGCCAACAAGGCGTACAAGGAAGCCGCCAAGTACGGCGAGGCCGTGCTGCTCGCGAGCTCCGAGGACGCCAATTTCGACCGCATTCCCGCCATGGCCGACATCAACGCGCGCATTGCCGCCGAGGCCGCGGGCGGCGGGCTCGACTACGTCTACATCTGCCAGAACAACACCATCTTTGGCACCATGTACCACGAGCTGCCTAACTTCGGCGACGTACCGCTGGTCGCCGATGTCTCGAGCTGCTTTTTGTCGCAGCCGCTCGACGTCGAGCGCTACGGACTCATCTACGCCGGCGCTCAGAAAAACGCCGGCGCCGCGGGCGTCACCGTGGTTATCGTGCGCGACGACCTGATCGCCGACGGTCCAGCCTTTGCGCAGATGCCGCAGTACATGGACCTTAAGACCCAGGCCGCCAAGGGCTCCATGCTCAACACGCCCAACACCTTTGGCATCTACGTGTGCGGCAAGGTGTTCCATTGGGTTGAACAGACCGGCGGACTTGCCGCCATGGCCGAGCGCAACTGGGCCAAGGCCAACCTGCTCTACGACCTGCTCGAGAACAGCAAACTATTCCACGGCACCGCACAGACAGACAGTCGCTCCATCGCCAACGTCACGTTCCGTACCGGCGATGCCGACCTCGACGCCGCCTTTGTCGCAGGCGCGGCCGAGCACCAGATTCAAAACGTCAAGGGCCATCGCCTCGTCGGCGGCATGCGCGCCAGCGTGTACAACGCCGTCACCATGGAAGACGTGCAGGCACTGGCCTCGTATATGAAGGACTTCGAAGCGCAGCATAGTTTGAGTCCGCGATCTAACTAGCCCGCAACGAGCGGGCCGACCAGCCACTTCAAACCACTTGTTATAAACAAATCCGCTAAGGAGTTTTTCATGCGCAAGATTAAAACCATCGACGACATTACCAAGGACGGCAAAGTCGAATTTGGCGAGGGCTACGAGTTTGTGGGCACCGCCGAGGAGGCCGACGCTATTCTGATGCGCTCCACCGACCTGCACGGCCACGAGCTGCCCGAGGGCATCCGCGCCATCGCCCGCTGCGGCGCCGGCGTCAACAACATCCCCGTCGAGGAGTACGCCAAGAAGGGCGTCGTCGTCTTTAACTCCCCCGGTGCCAACAGCAACGCCGTCAAGGAGCTCGTCCTGGGCATGCTGGTGCTTTCGAGCCGCGGCGTCGTGCAGTCGATGAACTGGGTGCGCGACAACGCCGACGACCCCGAGATCCAGGTCGACGCCGAGAAGGCCAAAAAGGCCTTTGTGGGCCGCGAGCTCAAGGGCAAGCGCATCGGCGTCATCGGCCTGGGCAACGTAGGCTCCAAGGTCGCCAACGCCTGCGTCGACCTGGGCATGGACGTCTACGGCTATGATCCGTTCATTTCCGTCGAGCACGCGTGGGTGCTGAGCCGCGAGGTGCAGCGCGTGGGCACGCTCGAGGATCTGTGCCGCGGCTGCGACTACCTCACCGTGCACGTGCCCAGCAAGGCAGACACCATCGGCATGATCAGCACCGAGCAGATTAACCTGCTGGCGCCCGACGCCGTGCTCATCAACTACGCGCGCGAGACCATCATTGACGAGGACGCCGTCGACGCCGCCCTGCGCGAGGGCAAGCTCAGCTGGTTTAGCTGCGACTTTGCCACGCCCAAGACCGTCAAGATGCCCAATACGTTTATCACCACGCATTCGGGCGCCGGCACCGGCGAGGCCGAGGCCAACTGCGCCGACATGGCCATCAGCGAGCTCAAGGATTACCTGGAAAACGGCAACATCGCGCACAGCGTCAACTACCCCGCCTGCAGCATGGGCAAGGCGCGCGCCGCAAGCCGCATTGCCTGCCTGCATGCCAACGTGCCCAACATGATCGGCCAGATCACGGCCATTCTCGCCAAGGACAACGCCAATGTGCAGCGCATGACCAACGAGTCCGCTGGCGAGAACGCCTACACCATGTTCGACACCGATGAGCACCTGGACGGCAGCACGATCGAGGCGCTCAAGCAGATTCCGTCGATGTATCGCGTGCGCGTGATTAAATAGCGCCGGTGCCAAGCCTGCCAGACAGACCACGAAGCCCATTCGCCCCCTCCCGTTTTCACGAAACGGGGGGCGATTTTGTTGCTCCGGACGTCTTTAAAATGATACCCAGAACAAGTTTTTTCAGATAATCGATAGTGAGGCTCCAGTCGCTAAGCACGCCCGCTTTGATAAACAGCTTTATCAGGGACTTTAGTAGGTAAAAATCGGTCTCTATGTGCCGAATGTAAGTTGACTGTCTATTTTCCGAAACAACTTATTCTAGATAGCATTTTTAGGGTCCCTCCAAGGCAAAATTGAAGCCTTTTTGCGACCAGAACTCTAGCTCGCGCTACCGTTTACCCACCGCGCGACTACATTCCCGCCCAATCGATAAAAATCTCCTCACGAAGCCGCCGTTCGAGCTCCTGCTGTCGCGGCGTCTTGTCTTTCAGCGGCACATCGAGATAGGACATGATGAGCTCCATCACCACGCGGAAGGCATCGAAGTCGGCCAGCTGACCATAGGTCATCAGAACGACGGGATATCCCATGGCTTGCAAGGCCGTCGTTCGATCGGAGTCCGAGATCTTGGATTCAATGGATCCGTGAATGGCTTTACCTTGGCATTCAACCAGACACTCTCGACTGCCGTCCTTATTTGCCAGCAGGATATCGGCATAGCGCCTATCAAGCCCCGAAATCAGGCGGGCGCTGCGCGTCATACGAATCTCAACGTTATTGGTAAGGCTCAGCCCTTCGCCGCCGCGCAACCTCGTAAGGCCAAACAGCATCGAAGCCTGGACCTCGAGCGGCGATGCTGCCACCCCCGTAATGCATTTCGCGGCTCGTATGAACGTTTTAGCGCCGCGGAGCCCCCGGACCTTATCGACGAACTCTGTAAGCTCAGAGAGCTCGATCAAGGGAGGTCGTTTCCACAAGTCCGTTGGATTCCCCGAGACATCCTTTACGTTTTCCCAGCCCGACCGTGCGTCACTCCATCGGCTCCCATATGCCTGCTCAAGTGCCGACTTTACCTGAGGCGCAATCTTGCACACGGCAAAGGTGCCGCACATCTCATACATGCACATGATTAGACGCTCGTTTGAGACCGAGGAAGCCAGAGTCAGCAGGGTAAAGAGTGGGGACGCAACATCGAGGCCAAACTCCGTCTGCCGCACGGAATCAAACGGCCTCTCCCCGTTCCAAACATGCCTGACAATGCGATCGCCCTTACGTCCGCAGCTGCCCTGCGCCAACACGTGTAACGGGGTGCCCAGGAAATGCGTGACGAGCGGATGCTCACATAGGTGCTCCCTGCGCGGATCGTCCGCAGAATCGGGCAGGTCCGGCATTATTGCCAAGACCTGTGGAGGTATCCGGTGATACCGAAAGGCAGATATGTCGCACAGCATGTCGTCCATGAAGGGTACGTACCCGCTGCGTCGCTTGTAAACCCGCTCGGACGGCAAACGCGCTGGCTCGGCCTGCGAACGGTAAATACTGCCACGCCCACGTCGCGGATCTCTCAGGAGGCTTACAATCGGTTTGGAAAGCAAACTGATTGTGAGGTTGCATATGGTTGATGAGGACTTTGCCTGGCGGCTTGCGCAGGAGCTTGTGCGGATCGACAGCTCAGACCCGGGCGCGTATGAGGATGAAATTGAGCGCTTCATTAAGAGGCTCATTGAGCAGCAGCTGGCACAACTTGATAGTTCTGCGCTCGATGCCGTGCAGATTGAGGAGCTCGAAGTGCTGCCCGGGCGCCGCAACCTTAAAGTCACCGTGCCGGGCCAAAGCGACGAGCCGCGGCTGATCTATATCTGCCACATGGATACCGTCACCTTGGGCGATGGCTGGGACGCAGACATCGCACCGCTTGGGGCGGTTGTGCGCGACGATAAACTCTATGGCCGCGGTGCCTGCGATATGAAGGGTGGCCTGGCCTGCGCTATTGCCGCACTGATCCATACGCTCGAGCGCGTGGCGGCGGATGGCGCGTTGCCCCGCCGCGGCTTTTCGCTCATCTGCTCGGTCGACGAGGAAGACTTTATGCGCGGCTCAGAGGCCGCGATCGATGCCGGCTGGGTCGGCTCGCGTGAATGGGTGCTGGACACCGAACCCACCGACGGACAGATTCAGGTGGCGCACAAGGGGCGCACGTGGTTCGAGATTGAAATGGCTGGCGTAACGGCGCATGCGAGCCAGCCGTGGAAGGGCGCGAATGCCGTCGCCGCCATGGCCGAGGTCGTGTGTTCGCTCCGTCGCGTGTTTGTGGCGCTGCCCGCGCACGATGAACTGGGGTCTTCGACCATCACGTTTGGCCAAATCGAGGGCGGATATCGCCCCTATGTCGTGCCCGACCGCGCCAAAGTCTGGGTCGACATGCGTCTGACCCCGCCGACCGATACGGCCGCCGCGACGCGCATGGTAGAGCAGGCCATCGCCGTCGCCGAAGCCGCCGTTCCCGGTTGCCATGGCAGCTACACCGTGACGGGCGACCGCCCCGCCATCGAGCGCGACCCGAACTCTCCCCTTCTAGCAGCGCTCAAGCGTGCCGCCGATGACGTGACGGACGCGGACACGACCGTCGGCTTCTTTACCGGCTACACCGACACCGCCGTCATTGCCGGCAAGACAGGCAACCGCAATTGCATGAGCTACGGTCCCGGGTCGCTCGCGCTCGCACACAAGCCCAACGAATATGTGCCCCATGCCGATATCGTTCGTTGTCAGCAGGTGCTAATCGCGCTCGCCGATAACGTGCTCTGGGACGCGAGCGGCCAAGTTGGGGCATAATAAGCCGCGAACAAACCGACTCGTGCGTTAGGACCGCCCATGAAAGCACTTCCGTTTCCCTGCATCCGCCCGGCTCAGGACCGCGTACTCGAGGCGCTGCCTGCAATGGGCAGCATCCTGAGCGGCAACGATGCTCTGCGCGGAGCCCTTGCCGATGGCCTGATGCTCAAGGACCCGGGTGCGGCGTATTACGTGTACGAATGCTCGGGCGAGCCGGGACGCGTGACGGGTGTCGTGGCGATCTGCCCGACGAGTGTACTTGCGGACGGCAAGGGCGATGGCAGCGCCGACGTGGCCGCCGCCGCGCGCGCGATCGCCGAGCTCAAGGTGCAGCCGCGCCCCGTGTCGCTCGCCTACGAGGCCTCGCCCGTCATGGATATCATCCTGGGCGCCGCCAAAGAGGGCGCGTCGCTCTACGCCGTCACCGACCCCGCGGGCATTACGCACCGCGCGTGGGAGGTCAAGCGCGAGGACGCCGTCGGGGCCATCCGCGCTATGCTCGACCAAGCACCGGAGCCGGCACTGACCGACGACCCCGCCTACGCCGCCGCTCTGACCGGGGCGTCGCAGCTGCTGGCCGATGAGGCCCGTGCCGCCGGAACGTACACCGGCAAGGAGCCGTTCAACTTTACCGTTGCCGTGCTCTTCCCCGCCGCGCAGGTCAGCGGCGCCGCGCCGCAAGTTCCGACAGGTCTGCTCACGCACCAGGTCGCGCGGTTCTAGCAAGACCAGACCGCCCAGCACAAAAATCGGCAGCTCAACAAACAGGGGGCGGAGATGCAGCAGGTACATGCATCTCCGCCCCTTTTGCGTCGAGAAGTAAGTCGGCGACCCGCACCGCCACGCCCAAACTACCCGCGCTGCGGACCCGCGGCAGCCACGAGCGGCTCAAGCCCCAGCTCGCGCGCGTAGTCTTCCTGCGTAAAGATCTCAACCAGTTCAAACGTATCGGTCGTATCGTCAAACACGAAATGCAGCACCGAGCAGTTGCCCGGCACGCGCTCGCGCTCGTCGGCCTCCGTGCCCTTCACGTAATCCAAAAACTCCTTGATGGCCGATCCGTGGCTCACCGCAAGGACGCACTCGTGGTCCGGGCGTCGCATGAGCTCGGTCAGCGTCGTCACCATGCGCTCACGCACCTGCATCTGACCCTCGCCGCCAAACTGGCGATAGAAATCGCGCCACGGGCGCTCGGGCATGAGCATCACGCGCTCGGCCTCAAAGTCGCCAAAGAACCACTCACGCAGGCCGTCCAGGCGCTCGTACGCCAAGCCCGGCCACAAGTTGGCGATAGTCTGCTCGGTGCGATGAAGCGTGGAGGTGTAGGCATGATCGGGCTCAATGCCGCGCGCACGTAAAAACATGCCGGCGCGCGCCGCCTGGTCGCAACCCAACTGCGTAAGCGGCGAGTCACTCCAGCCCTGAATAATGCGCTTAAGGTTGAATATCGTCTGTCCATGACGGACCAGATACAGATCTTTATTCATAGGGGTCCTTTCGTTCGTTACCAACCCAAGAGCGAAAACGCCCCATCGCAATAGCCAAAATGAAGCACGGCACCGTTGTCGGGCAGCTCTCCCCCGCCAGTCACATACTCAAGAAACTCCTGGCAGGCTGAGCCGTGGGAAACCGCCAGCACGCAGTCGTGCTGCGGCCTGGCCATGATGCGGGACAGCGCCGCGACCATGCGCGACTGAAGCTGCACTTCCGACTCGCCGCCAAAGGCCACCGGATAATCGCCCCAGGCTGCGGCGGCATCTCGCGATTTGATGTGCCCTCCAGCGAGCCAAAATGCCACTCACGCAGGTCATCGACCAGCTCAATGGAACGGCCCTCGCCAACGATAAGCTCGGCCGTATGCCGCGCCCGGCCCAACGGCGAGGAATACACATGATCAAAGGCCACGCCACGCGCCGCAAACGCCGTACGCGCCGTCAGCGCCTGCTCGCGCCCGCGCGCCGTAAGCGGCGAATCGTGCCAGCCCTGCAAAATGCTCTGCACATTGAGCTCAGTCTGCCCATGCCGCACCAAATACAGATCTGCCACACACCCTCCCCTCGTACCACCACAAAGGGGACAGGAGCCTTTGTGGTGATTTTGCCGCCGGATTGCACCGCAACGACGCACAACTACAGCAGCACGTCGGCAAGCGGACGCTTGGGTACGTGGTGCACCCGCGCCTCGTCGCGCCAATAATTGATGGAGCCGTCGGGGTTGGAATCGATCGCATCGATCACCTGTGTCTCGGCCGGAATGCCAAACGCCATGATCAGCTTGAGCTCATACTTGTCGTTATCGAGCCCCATGGCATCGATCGCGTGGGGCGTAAAGGCCTTGAACATGCAGGCTGCCACCTCGGGCGTGGCGCTGCGGGCGGCGAGCATCATCGTCTGCGCGGTAATGCCCGTGTCGACATCGGTAATGGGAGCGGCGGGCTTGCCCGGAACGGCGCGCTCAGCAAGAATCGCGATGTAGCCGGTCGGGCGCTCGCCCTCATCGGGACCCGGCCAATCCTTGAGCGCACCGGCCCATGCAAGCTCGTCAAATACACGCGCGCAGTCCTCTGCACCGCTCACCACGTGAAAGCGCAGACGCTGAGCATTGGCGCCGCAGGGAGCCAGGTGCGCCAGTTCCGCCAGCTCGAGCAAAAACTCGCGCGGCACGCGCATAGACTCGTCAAAGCGACGGCACGTACGGGCACGACGGACCAGCGCATCAAACGCTTCCAGACCGAGCTTTTCGCAACCTTGCTTTGCCATCGATTCGACACTCGACGGTGCCTCGGGAACTGCTTCGTTCATAGGGACCCCCAATACAAGCCAATTGTCCTTAGGAAAATCTAACCTAAAACGTAGGCAATAACGAACAGGGCTGCAATGTTCTACACCTGTTGAATAGAAAACCGCGACGTGGGGAACAACGGAAACAATTCGGGACCTTTGGGTTACGTTTCGCCCTCCCCGACCCATACGCCAGCGCCTTTAAGCGATACTGGTTGTAACGATCAAGGCTTACGCCGCACGGAAAGGAGACGTTATGGGTATCTTTAGGAACGATGACCAAAAATCGAGCCAGTTTGGATTTGACGAGAAAAGTATGGCGGGCAAAGCCGTCAAGGCCGTGCGCTGGATCTACGCCATCACGGGCGTCGTGGCGCTCATTGCTGGCATCGCGCTGCTTTTTGCACCCGCCAAGTCCCTCGTCTTTTTGACGACCGTCCTGGGTTTTTACTTTGTAATCACCGCTGCCATCAGGCTGTTCACTGCCATTTTTGAGCCGCTGCTGCCCACTGGCTGGCGCGTGACGAGCATCATCTCCAACCTACTCATTATCCTGGGCGGCGTCATAATCCTGCGCAACCAGGCCTTCTCGACCGCGACACTCACCACGATGGTGGTTATCGTGGCCGGCTTTGGCTGGATTGTCGAAGGTGTCATGTCCATTCTGGAGTCCGAGCTTTCGTCCAACCGCGCCCTTGCCATCCTGAGCGGTGCACTCTCCATCATCGCCGGCATGTTCGTGTTTATCTATCCGCTGTGGTCGGCCAAGATGCTTGCCATCTTTAGTGGCGCCGCGCTGCTGGTGTTTGGCGTAACGCTCATTGTTCGCGCCATTCAATTTGGCAAACTGGTGCACTAGATGCCGCGAACGCTCTTTATTGATGCCGACGCCTGCCCGGTCACGCGCGAGTCGATTGACTGCGCGCGGCGGGCGGGCGTCGCCGTTGTTATCGCCGGCAATAGCACGCAAAACCTGGAACGACACATTCGCCGCGACGACCCGCGCGATGCCGAGCACGCGCGACGCGGCTTTTGGGTCACGACGCTCGACGTGAGCGTGGGCGCCGACAGCGCCGACTTTGCCATTGTCGAACGCCTGCAGGCGGGCGACGTGGTCGTGACGCAGGACATTGGCTTGGCGAGCATGGTGCTCGGGCGCGATGCCGCCGCCATCGGTGTGCGCGGGCGCGTGTACGACAAGGCGACTATCGACATGCAGCTGTTTATTCGCCATGAGGAAAAGAAGGTACGCCGCGCCGGCGGACGCACTCGCGGTCCGGCAGCATTTACCAGCGAAGACCGCGCCCGCTTTAAACGCAACCTCACCGAGTTGCTGCACTAACCAAGGTAGATTTTTGAGACATGCCTAAAATCTACCTTTTTGTTTTGAGCGGTGTGAGCGCTCGGAATCCATGGCTCAACAAAAAACGGGCTTCAAAATGCCATGCGTCGCCGCATTGCGCAGGCGCTGAGCATGGCTATTTGAAGCCCATTTTTTAGGCCTACTTAGAGGCCAACGGCGGAGAGGATGAGGCCCCAGCCAGCGCCGATGACGTACATCATGATCAGGAACACGGCATTTTCGCGGGCGCTGCGGTTGGTGCGGAACAGCACCAGATAACCCACGCCGGCGGAAATGAGCGTGCCGGCGAGCATCGGCGCCAGTTGCAGCGCGCCTTCCAGATACAGCTGTGTAATGACCACGCTCGCCGAGCAATTGGGAATCAGCCCGACAAGCGCCGAACCCAGGACAGCGAGTGTCTCGTTGCCGCACAGGAACTGCTCGATCGCGGACTCGCCGAACGTCTCGAGCACGGCGACCAGAATCAGCGTCACCAGAAAAATGAATACCGAGACCTGCACGGTGTGCGAGATCGCACTGCGGATGATCGACAGGACAGGCGTCCCTTCGTGGGAGTGAGAGTGACCGTGACCATCATGGTGTTCATGTTCGCCCTCATGACCGTGATCGTGGCCATGTCCGTGTTCGTGCTCGTCCTCGTCTTCATCACAACCGCAATGGTCGCGCTCGCACAGCTCGTGGATGTGGTCGGCGCTCACGCCTGCCTCGGCCACCTCGTCGATGATGTCACCGCCGCTGTGGTCGTCGTGCGCGCAGTTCACGTGGGCCGGGTTGGCCGCGGTTCCCAGCACGGTACGGCGAATCGCCGCGTGCGCGCGGGCGTTACGGCGCAGGCCGCGAATGGCAGCGTCCACGATAAAACCCGTGACCAGTGCGATCAGCGCTTTCGAAGCCAAAAGCATCGCCATAGTCTGCACGGGAACCTGCTCGGCAAGCAACAGCGGCAGCATCTCATCGGAGGTCGAAAGGAACACCGCCACCAACGTGCCCAAGGTCACGACACGGCCGGCGTACAGCGTTGCTGCCATGGCCGAAAATCCGCACTGCGGCACCATGCCCAGCAGCGAGCCAACCACGGGACCCGCAGCGCCGGCGCGCTTGATAGCGCCGTTGACGCGGTCGCCCGCAACGTGCTCAAGTGTCTCGAGAGCAAGATACGTCACCAACAAAAACGGCACCAGCGACAGCGTGTCCTTGCCGGCGTCGAGCAGAATATCAATCAGTAAATCCATGACGGATGGAACCTTTCGTGTCTTTCGGCAGCATTGTAAAAGTCCTAGCGGTCAACTAGGGTATTGTAGTTGTCCCGGGCGCGGTGCCAATAGTTGCCTATGGTAAACTATCATCTCGCCATAACTCAGTAGCCTCGAGCCGCACAACGCGGCCCGTCCAAGGAGTAGCATATGAACGTATCGCAAGCACTCGAATACGAGCGCCAGCCGTTTATCCCCATGTTTATCTACGGCGACCACGGCGCCATGGAGTCCGAGCGCCAGAAGGGCGAGGAGGCCCTCAAGGTGCTCGAGACCGAGTACTTTACCGCCGAGGGCGACCCCGGCTTCGACTTTGCCACCGTGCGCGACCTGGCCGACCGCAACCGCGACCTGTGCGACCAGATTGGCGAGGCGCGTCTGCGCAACGTGACGCCCGCGACGCTCTCGCGCGGCCTGTCCGATGCCGACACCTGCGCCGCCATCGGCAAGATGCAAAAGCGCACCGCCGCGTCCGTTATGCGCGAAATCCGCGGCGACCGCGACGCGCTCGGCGTGGCCTACGCCCGCAAGCCCATCCAGGGCACCGTGCTCGGTATCGACATCGAGACCACCGGCCGTGCACCCGAGCGCGGCTATATCATCAACGTGGGCTGGGAGATCATGGAGCTCACCAGCGACGCCGTCCCGCATGACGCCGAGGCACACCACTGCGGCCTGCCCGACATCTACCGCGGCGAGGATGTGCCGCTGTCGAATATCCACCACATTACCTGGGACGACATCGACGGCAAAACGCCCTTCCGCGAGAACAAGGAGCTGCAAAAGCAGCTGCTCAAGCTTATGAAGAAGTACCCGTACATGGCACACAACGCCGCCTTTGAGGACAGCTGGTTCAAGATCCACCTGGACGGCTACGCCGAGGCACGCCGCGCCGGCAAGATCATCGTCATCGACTCGCGCCAGATCTGCCGCAGCCTGGACGCCGACGTGCGCTCGCTCCCCCGCGAGTCCGCCCCAGCCGCGCTCGAGAACTGGGCGCGCCGCCGTGGAACCCTCGCCGCCGACGCCAACGAGCAGCATCTGGGTCTGGATGACACCGACCTCATGCTCCGCACGGTACAGGCCGAGTTCAACCTCAAGAACCTGTTTGCGAAATAACCGATCCATCTGCGGGAGCGCCTGCCAGCACAGTGCAATCCGTCTGGGCACACCGGCACGCAGTAAACTAGGGCGCAGTCTTATGGCTGCACCCTAGTTTTAATCAAAACGAGCAAATACGCATGCTTCACATAGTCGGCAGGTTGGCCCACCTACTTTTTTCGAGTTGTTCGGCCAGCTGAACCACTAGTCGAGGCCCCTTGAACCGCAATCGAGCGCTATAGTCGCCCCAATTTCGCAACCAAGCCCTATAAATCTACCTGAATCAATTCGAATAGGACGTTGCGATCGCACCATTCGTATAGGATAAGGCCGAATAACTCAAATTATGTTGGTGAGGCATCTGAGCGGTCGGCAAAAACGCTTAGAAGCTACGAATCCGCAACTAAAGTTCACCAAAATGGGGCAGCCGACAGAAACCTCCCCAGCCGAAGCTGCCCCCCTCAATACGACAGCTCAAAAACCCACCGTTCGCAGAAGATAAGCCGCGCCCCAATACCGTTGCCCGAAGTTTCGAGCGTATATGGCGTCCGCTATGCCATCATGCGCGTATGGGAATCGTTCTGTCACATACCACGGCACGCGCTGTATACCAAACAGTCAACTCGCTCGCAAGCCACGCGACCGATCCCATACCTATGGAAAAGATCAAGGTGTCTGCGCCGACCACGTCCAACCTGGAAGCGGCGCGAGCATGGCTCAACAGAAAGAATGTCGATTCTGAAAGCATCCATGTGCTGACGTTTTCCAATAATGCCAAAAGGCACCGCAAGGGCTGCATCTGCCACTGCACGCGCTATACGTTTGATGCAGAAAGCTACCTAGAACTCGAGCCGAACGTCTACATCGTCGATATCAAGCTGTGCGCGTTAGAAGCAGCAGCCGACCTCAACCTTTCGGAGCTCGTTGAGTATTACTTTGAAATCTGCGGCTCCTACGCGCTTGGAACGTCCGACGAAACTCAATATCGCGAGCGCCCAGCCCTAACCAGCGTTGAAGAGCTCAGAGCCTTCTTTTCAGAGGCATCGGGGTATCGTGGATCTAATAAAGCACTTAAGGCACTTTCTTATGTACGCGAAGGCTGTCGCTCCCCACTCGAAACGGCGTTTGTCATGATGCTGACAATGCCCAAGTCAATGGGTGGCTTAGCCATACGCGCTATCAAAACGGACTATCCGATCCCAGTCCCCAAAAGATACGCCGCCCTAACGCGACGGACGGTTTTCTACCTCGACGCGCTGCTCGAAAATTCGATGACCGATATCGAATACAACGGCTTTTACCACGACGAGCCCGAACAGCAATCAATTGACGAGGAACGCCGAAACACGCTGCGAAACATGGGATATGCCGTTATCACAGTCAGTCGTCATTCGTTTTTCAAGCAGTCCGCTTTTAGGCGGGTCATGGAAGCGATTCGCATTCGCGAGAAGGTATGGCCCGGTCGACTCCCGGATAACTTCGCCATCCTGCAAGAAACTCTTCGTCAATTTGTCTTGCGGCGCTACTTCGAATACGGTCGCCGCGTCCTGGAGACACTCAAAGAAGAAGAGGCCGCCAAGCGCGAAATTGCAAGCCAATATCCGCAAGCTGATGACCCGAGCATCAACGATGTGCCAGAACCCGACGACATGCAACACGTCGGGGCCCTTGCTGAGGAAATCAATGGGCCTTGGGAATGCGACATGTTCGCAAAAATCGATGAAAACCGCACGGAAGACGACACGATTATTGATCTAATTGAGAATTCGCTCTTCTAAAGGCGATCTCTGCGGATGTCCACCTACATTTTTCGACTTATTCGGCCACCGATGTGCCAGATTGGCTGCAGCAATGCTCAATATAACTTTAGATAAAACTGATTCTGCAGGAACTCCCGTAGAGGAAGAACTGATTCTCGCTGTATTTAACACGATAAAGTACAAATATGAACAGTCCTAATGCTTCTCAAGGTGGCTTTCTTAGCATGCTGGCCGAACATCTCGAAATATGTTGGCGAGCATTGCGTCGATGTCTCCCAACCCGCAGAAAATCGCAGAGGCGGCAAGCAGTCATCGAAATTAACGTAAATAGTATTGACATATGAACATGCGCTCATATAATCGGAAGTAAGTTATATGAGCGCATGTTCATATGAAAGGATGTTGCAATGAGCAGCCACGCTGATGAAACAAAGACTGGCATCGAGGCCACCGAGCCGATCGTCCCCACCACCTGCTCGCCCGAGGACCTTCCCGACGAGGAGCTGTTGTACGACCTGGCCGACCTGTTCAAGGTCTTCAGCGACACCACACGCATCAAGATCCTCTATGCCCTCATGGGCCGCGAGCTCTGCGTGGCTGACATCGCCGAAGCGACCGCAACCTCGCAGTCGGCAGTATCGCACCAGCTGCGCACGCTTAAGCAGTCGCACCTGGTCAAGTTCCGCCGCGACGGCCGCAACATTCTCTACTCGCTCGCCGACGATCACGTCTACACCATGCTTAACCAGGGCATGAGCCATATCTGCGAATAGCAATCAACCACGGTATCAGCGCGGCCGGCACCCAGACCGCTAACACAGGGAAAGGAACCCACCATGAAAAAGCAGTTCAAGCTCGACGAGATCGATTGCGCCAACTGCGCGCGTGAACTTCAGGACGAGCTGGCTAAGCTCGATGGCGTCAAGTCCGTTTCGGTCAACTTTATGACCCAGAAGCTGACGCTCGAGGCTGACGACGCCGAGTTCGACGAGGTCCTGGACCGCGTCGTTGAGTTCACCGCCGACGCCGAGCCGGACTGCGAAATCATTCTCTAACCCGCGCATACGTTGACCTGTAAGGCCGCGCTTGCCGCGGCCTTTGCTCGCGAAATTATATGAGCAAGTGTTCATACACTCAAATGGGAGGTTTGAATCATGGCAGCCGCCGATCCCAAAAAGAAAAAGAAGAAGCGCAAGAAGAAAGAGTCCCTTGAGCACAAGCGCAACCGCATCCTGGTAGCACTGGGCATTTTTGCCGTTGTTTATGCCCTCGACGAGCTCGGCGCCCTCACTATCGCATTTGGGGAGCCTGGCAACATCTACGCCAGCTTCGCGCTGTTCCTCGTGCCGTTTTTGATTGCCGGATACGACGTACTGCAAAAGGCATTCAATAACATCCGCCGCGGCAAGGCCTTCGACGAGAGTTTCCTTATGGCAGTCGCGACCATCGGCGCGTTTGCATGGTGCTCTTCCCCGATACCGACCCGCACATGGCCGAAGGCGCCGCCGTCATGCTGTTCTACCAGGTCGGCGAGCTGTTCCAGGCATACGCTGTGGGCAAGAGCCGCAAGTCGATCAGTGCCATGATGGACATCGCGCCCGACTACGCTAACGTCGAGCAGACCGACGGCACGCTCGAGCAGGTCTTCCCCGATGACATCACCGTCGGCACCGTCATCGTCGTCAAGCCCGGCGAGCGCGTGCCTATCGACGGCATCATCGTCGAGGGCGAAACCCAGCTCGACACCGCCGCGCTCACGGGCGAGTCGGTCCCCCGCCCCGCCAAGTCCGGCGACGATATCATCAGCGGCTGCATCAACATGACGGGCCTCATCCGCGTGCGTACCACCAAGCCGTTTGGCGAGTCCACCGTTGCGCGCGTCCTGGAGCTCGTAGAGAATGCCAGCGAAAAGAAGGCGCACACCGAGAACTTCATCACGCGCTTTGCCCGCGTCTACACGCCCGCCGTCACCGGCGCGGCCGCGGTGCTCGCGCTTGGCGGCGGCCTGGTGACTGGCGCTTGGTCCGACTGGATCCTGCGCGGCCTGACCTTCCTGGTCGTCAGTTGCCCGTGCGCGCTCGTGATCAGCGTGCCGCTGAGCTTCTTTGGCGGCATTGGCGGCGCGTCCAAGCTGGGCGTTCTCATCAAGGGTTCTAACTACCTCGAGGCGCTCGCCGACGTGGACACCGTCGTCTTTGACAAGACGGGCACCCTCACCAACGGCACGTTCTCGGTGGTCGCGGTGCACCCCGAGGCAGGCTATACCGAGCAATCGTTGCTTGAAGTCGCAGCCCTCGCCGAGTCATTCTCCGACCACCCCATCGCGCAGTCGGTACGCAACGCCTTCCAGGGCGAGGTCGACCCCAAGCGCGTGAGCGACTCCGCCAACGACGCGGGCCATGGCGTGACAGCGACCATCGATGGCAAGCACGTCGTCGTCGGCAACGCCAAGATGCTTGCTGCGGCCGGTATCGACGCTCCCAATTGCGAGGTCGTCGGTACCATCCTCCACGTGCTCGTGGACGGTGCGTATGCCGGCCACATCGTGATTGCAGACACCGTTAAGGCCGATGCCGAGCAGACGATCCGCGACCTGCACGCCGCCGGCGTCAAGCGCACCGTCATGCTCACGGGTGACCGCGAGGAAGTGGCTGCGTCCGTAGCCGAACAGTTGGGTCTCGACGAGTTCCATGCGCAGCTGCTGCCGGGCGACAAAGTCGAGCGTGTTGAAGCGCTGCTCGCGGCCGAAAGCGGCAAGGGCAAGCTCGCTTTTGTGGGCGACGGCATCAATGATGCGCCCGTGCTTACGCGCGCCGATGTGGGCATTGCCATGGGCGCCATGGGGTCCGACGCCGCGATTGAGGCCGCCGACGTGGTGCTCATGGATGACAAACCGTCCAACATCTCCCGTGCGATCCGCGTAGCACGCAAGACCATGGCGATTGTTTGGCAGAACATCATCTTTGCGCTGGGTATTAAGCTGCTGATTTTGGTGCTGGCAGCGCTGGGCATCGCCAACATGTGGCTTGCCGTCTTTGGCGACGTGGGCGTGGCGATCATCGCCATCCTGAACGCCATGCGCGCGATGGGTGTCAAGAACCTGTAGCGCCTGTGGTCCCTCCGGCCGGACCGGGCTTGGTTTTGAAAACGTCCTCGACCAATGAAGCGCCCCCGTTCTGCTCCTTCGGAGCTACGAACGGGCGCTTCTGGTCTGCGGAGTGTTTTCAAAAACCAAGCCCGGTCCCGGCCTGCGGTAACGTTGCTGGCGGTTCTTGGGCATCGCTTGGTGGCGGGGTTCCTTGTCTGAGTTGGACTTGGTTGGCGGGGCTACTGGTCCCGGTCGCTGTCCCGTCCCAGCATCGCCCTCAGCTTCTCAAAGCTTTCCTCGCTCAGGCAGTGCTCCATGTGGCAGCCCTCTTGCGACGCGACCTCAGCCGAAACACCCGCATCCTCCAGCAGCCCCACGAAAAAGCAGTGACGCTCCCACATTTGGCGAGCGACCTCCAGACCACGCTCCGTCAGATGAACGTCGCGCTTGCCCATTTCGACATAGCCGTTGCTTCCAGCGTCGCCATGGCCTTGGAAACGCTCGCCTTGGTCACGCCCAGGTATTCGGCGACGTCGATTGAGCGCACCGTGCCTTGGCGCTGCGACAGAACGTAGATCGATTCGAGATAGTCTTCTCCGGATTCACGTAGGGCCATGGGCCGCCTTTCGCGATGATTGCTAGTTAGCCTTTGGATACTTTCCTTGGCTTACTTTACCGCAAAAGTTGACCATGTCTTACTGCATTGACCAAAAAGTTAGCCGTGTTTCACAAAACATGCGGGACGAAAACAAAATGGGGACGCCCCGCAAGGAGTGTCCCCAGCTGCCGGCAGAAAAGGAACGTCCCCAGATGCCGAATCCGCAGCTACAGCAGGCCAAAGTGTTTGGCGGCGTTGTAGATGCCGTCGTCGTCCACGGCGGTCGTCACGTAGGTCGCTGCGGCCTTCACGGTCTCCTGCGCGTTACCCATGGCCACACTCGTGCCCACGGCAGAAAACATCGACAGGTCGTTCTCGCCGTCGCCAAAGGCGATCGCCTCGCTCGCGTCGACACCCAGGCGCTCCAGCGTCGCCGCCACGCCCAAGTCCTTGCCGCCGTTGGCGGGGATAATGTCGCAGAACAGGTCGCACCAGCGCGTGGTGAGCGAATGCGACACCGCGTCGGCCACGATATGCTCGTCGGCCGGGTCCACAAACGCGCAAAACTGGTAGACCGGCGCGTCAAAAGCGTGCTCAAACGGCTCCTTGTGGTAGACGATTCCCGCGTTGCTGCCGGCCGTCACCACGCGCTCGGACAGGCAGTTCACAAAGGAGTTCTCGCCCTGCATGCACAGCGAGTCGTAGCACCCCTCGGCCACCTGGTCCACAATCACCGCAACGTCGTCCGGGTCAATCGGGCAGCTACGGTAGACGCCCTCGGCATCAAAACAGTGCTGGCCCGAGAGCGTAATGTACGCATCCCAGCCCAAGTCGAACAGCCAATCCGGCATCTGGTAGGTCGGACGGCCCGTGGCGATCACGCACGCGATCCCCTGCTCATGAAAGCTGTCGAGCACCTGCTGCGCCGACGCCGGAATCCGATGGGTCTTAAAGCTCAGCAGCGTGCCGTCGATATCGAAAAACGCGGCTTTGATCATCCTCGTTTACTCCTCGCCCTCGAGCTTTTCGCTCGCCTCGAGCCACGCCATCTCCAGCTCGTCCATGGCGGCATGGGCCTCGTCGATCTTTGCCTGCTGCTCGCCCAGCGCCGTGTAGTTGGTGGGATCGACCTGGGCCATGGCGGCCTCGGCCTCCTCCACGCGGGCGCGCTGCGTCTCCATCTTGCGCTCGAGCGAGCTCACCTCGCGGCGGAGCTTCTGGCGCTCGGCGTTGGAAAGGCCATTGGGCTGGCCGCTCGTCTTGGGCTTTTCGGCCGCAGCCGCCGCGGCGCCGGTGTCGAACGTACCGGTCTTGGCGCTCGGCGCACCCACAGGCTCGCCCTCGGCGGTGGCGTTGCACAGACGCAGGTACTGGTCGACGCCGCCGGGCATATGCGTCAGGTGGCCGTCGAGCAGCGCCCACTGCTGGTCGGTCACGCGCTCCATCAAAAAGCGGTCGTGCGTCACCAGAATCAGCGTGCCGGGCCAGCCGTCGAGCAGATCCTCGACGATCGCCAGCATGTCGGTATCCAAGTCGTTGCCGGGCTCGTCCAGGATAAGCACATTGGGCTCGTCCAGGATTGTCAGCAACAGCGACAGGCGACGACGCTGGCCGCCCGAAAGGTCGCCGATGCGGCTCCAGAGCTGCTGCGTCGTAAAGCCCAGGCGCTCGCAAAGCTTCTCGGGCGAAGTCTCCTTGCCATCAATGACGTAGTACTTCTTATAGTTGCTCAGCACCTCGCGGATCGTGTCGCCCATGTAGGGCTCGAGCTCCTCGAGCTGCTGCGACAGCACGCCAAAACGCACCGTCTGGCCGATCTTTACACGGCCGCGCAGGGGTGCGATCTTGCCCTGAATCACGTCGAGCAGCGTGGACTTGCCGGCACCGTTCTCGCCCAAAAGACCATAGCGGTCGCCCGCGCCAATGAGCCAGGTCACGTCGGAAAGCACCTGCTTAGGCGCGCCATCGGTATCCGCATAGCCGGCATCCACGTCGACCACGTCGATAACCTGCTTGCCCAGGCGGCTCACGGCGAGGCGCTTGAGCTCCAGTTCGTCGCGCACGGGCGGCACGTCGGCAATGAGCTCGCGAGCGGCATCAACACGAAACTTGGGCTTGGTGGAACGGGCCTGGGCGCCACGGCTCAGCCACGCGAGCTCCTTGCGCGCCATGTTGCGACGGCGCTCCTCGGTAACCGCGGCCATGCGATCGCGCTCCACGCGCTGCAGGATGTAGGCCGAGTAGCCGCCCTCGAAGGGGTCGACCCGGCCGTCGTGAACCTCCCACATGCTGGTGCAGACCTCGTCCAAAAACCAGCGGTCGTGCGTGACCACGAGCATGGCACCCTGGCCGCGCTGCCAGCGGGCCTTTAAGTGGCGCGCGAGCCAGTTGATGGTGCGCATGTCCAGATGGTTAGTGGGCTCGTCGAGCATGAGCACGTCGTAATCGCCGATCAGCAGGCGCGCAAGGTCCACGCGACGGCGCTGACCGCCCGAGAGCTCGCCCACCGTGCCTTCCCAGGGCACATCGCTGATGAGGCCGGCCAGAATCTGGCGCGTACGCGGGCTCGACGCCCACTCGTACTCGGGCGTGTCGCCAACGACGGCATGGTGCACCGTGTCGGTATCGACCAGGTTGTCCTTTTGGCCGAGCAATCCGATCGTCGTGTCGCGGCGGTGCGTCACGCGGCCGTCGTCGGGCTCCAGCGTGCCGGCGAGCACGCTCAGCAGCGTCGACTTGCCGTCGCCGTTTTTACCGACAATACCAATACGGTCGCCCTCGCCCACGCCGAGCGTAACGCTATCAAAAATATGCTTGGTGGGAAACTCTAGGCTGACGGAATCGCATCCCAAAAGAATCGCCATGTGCCCTGCTCCTTCGTAGAAATTCAACGTTGTCCATGATAGCAGCGAGCCCCACCCCAAACCACCACGAGGTGCCTGTCCCCTTTGTGGTGGTCGTTTCGGTCGCAGAGCAAAAAGGCGGGCCATCTCGCAAAAGAGATGACCCGCCTCTCCAATCAGTCCCACGACAACCGTGCCGCCGCGGGCCTCAAGCATGTCCCGGACTAGGAGAACATACCGGTGAGGTAATCATTCAGCCGCTTATCCTTGGGCCGTTGGAAAATCTCGTCGGTCTCGTCGTACTCGACCATATCGCCCATGTAGAAGAACGCCGTGCGGTTGGACACGCGCGACGCCTGCTCCATGTTGTGCGTCACGATGACGATGGCACGGTCGGCAACGATCGACGACATCAGGTCCTCGATCGCCAACGTCGAGATGGGGTCGAGCGCCGAGCAGGGCTCGTCGAACAGGATCACGTCGGGGTTGAACGCCAGCGTGCGCGCAATGCACAGACGCTGCTGCTGACCGCCCGAAAGCGCGTAGGCGCTCTTGTCGAGCTTGTCTTTGACCTCGTCCCACAGCGCGGCACCGCGCAGACTTTCCTCGACCATGCGGTCGAGCTCGTCACGGTCGGTGATGCCGTGGCGCTTGGGCGCAAAGGTGATGTTGTCGCGAATGGACTTGCGGAACGGATTGGGCTGCTGAAACACCATGCCAATAGACCGACGCAGCTCGTAGGTGTTCTCGGTCTTGGTGTTCACGTTGCGCCCGCGGTAGTTGATCTCACCCTCCACGCGGCAACCGCGAATCTCGCGATTCATTAGGTTGAGGCTACGCAAAAAGGTCGACTTGCCACAGCCCGAAGGCCCGATGAGCGCCGTGATCTCACCCTTGTGGAAGTCGAGCGACGTATTGTGCAGCGCATGGTGGTCGCCATAGTACACATTGACGTCCTTGGTGGAGACCACGACCTCGTCGCTCACGGCCTTGCCGCTCACGCGAACACGTTTCTCGCTCTCCCCCACGCTCGACAAAAAGTCCTGGGTGTCGGACGATGCCGCCTCGGTTGCGGGCGTCGCATTCATCTCGCTCATTCGGCCGTCATCCTCCTTGCCAGTTGCTTGCCTACGATACGGGCGACTACGTTAAACAGCAGCACGCAAATCATCAGCAGTGCCGCGGTGCCCCAGACGATCTGCTGGGCCTCGGGGCTGCCCTCGCCATAGATCTTGTAGATGTGCACGGCCAGCGACTCGCCGGGACGGAACACGTTCCAGGCGCAGGTGGGGCTCGACAGGTTAAAGCTCAAGAAGTTCAGGCGAACCGGCGAGCTCATGCCCGAGGTAAAGAGCAGCGCCGCGGCCTCGCCAAACACGCGGCCGGCCGAAAGCACGATGCCGGTCACGATGGCGGGCATGGCCTCGGGAATCAGGATGTGCAGTGTGGCCTCCCAGCGAGTGAGGCCCATGGCCAGGCACGCATCGCGCTGGGCCTGCAGCACGTCCTCGAGCGCCTGCTGAATCACGCGCACCAGGATGGGGATGTTGAACATGGTGAGCGCGACGGCGCCGGAGATGATGGAGTACTTCCAGCCCAGCTGCACCGAGAACACCAGAAAGCCGAACATGCCTACGACAATGGAGGGCAGCGAGGACAGCGTCTCGATGGCGGTGGAGGCGATGTCGCGGATGGGGCCGTCCGGCGCGTACTCGACCAGGAAGACCGCGCCGCCCAGGCTGATGGGCACCGAGATACCTAAGGTGATCAGCAGTAGGTAGAACGAGTCGAACAGCTGGTAGAGCACGCCGCCCTGCGTTCCGTTGGCGCGTGCGGGCTGCGTGAGAAATCCCGGCTGGAACAGCGTCGAGATGCCCTCGAACAGAATATAGGCCACCATGGAGACGACGATGAGCATGACGATGGCGACGATTGCCGTCAGCACGCCCGTGGCGATGCGGTCCTGCTTTTGAACACGCCCGAGTCTCGCCTCGTCGATAAGGATGCGCGTGCTAGCCACGGGCCTTCGCCCCCTTGCGGCCGATAAGGTGGATGATCAGGATGAAGATGAGACTCATGCCCATCAGCAGCAGGCCGAGCGCCCACAGAACGTCGTCCTGGGCCGAGCCCTCGGCATAGACCGCCATAGACGTGGTGAGCGTGGTGGTAATGGTCGAGGCCGGCGACAGCAGCGACGTCGGCATGGCCTCGATGCCGCCGATGACCATACGCACGGCGAGCGTTTCGCCAAAGGCGCGGGTCATGCCAAGGATGACTGCGGTTATGAGTGACGGCACGGCGGACTTGAGCACCACGTGCCAGATGGTCTGCCAGCGGGTGTAGCCCAGCGCGAGCGAGCCCTGACGGTAGCTATCGGGCACGGCGCGCAGGCCATCGACCGAAAGCGTGGTCATGGTCGGCAGGATCATGACGGCTAGCACGATGGCGCCGGGCAAGATGCCCAGGCCCGTGCTCACGTGAAAAACGCTCTTCATAAGGCCGACGACCACGTGAAAGCCGATCAGGCCAAAGACGACTGAGGGAATGCCGGTCAAAAGCTCAATAAGCGGCTGAAAGATCTTGGAACCAAACTTAGGCCGAATCTCGACCGCAAAGATGGCAGAGCCGATGGCGATGGGCAGCGCGATGAGCGTGGAGAGCACCATGACCGCAAACGAGGTGACGATCAGGGGCAGGGCGCCGGTGTAGGGCAGGCCGCTTTCGGCTGTGTTGGCCAGATCCCACTTGGTGCCGGTGAAGAACTCGACGACCGAAACGCCGTCCTTGAGAAAAGCCGAGAGGCCCTTTTGGGCGACCATAAAGATGAGCGCGGCAACGACAAGCGTCACGAGCGCAACGCACGCGCCTGTGACGCCCAGGCCCACGTTCTCAAGGTCGCGCTTTGGCAGTTGCTTTGCCATTGCAAACCTTTCCGGGGGCGATTACTTATTTAGCGGAGACCTTGCCGCTGGCGTCCTTGACGACCTTCATGGCAGAGACGGGGATAAAGCCCTGCTCCTCGACGAGCTTGCCCTGGACGTCGTCGGAAAGCATGAACTCCAGGAAGGCCTTGGTAGCCTCGTCGGCGTCCTTAGCGCAGTACATGTGCTCGGTAGCCAGATCTTGAAGGAGTCGTCGGTGACGTTTGCACTCTTGGGCTCCACGCCCTCGACCTTGACGGCGTTGAACTTGGAGTCGTCGAAGTGCGAGAAGTCCAGGTAGGAGATGGCGTTGTCGGTGCTGGACATCTGAGTCTGAACGTCGCCGGACTTGTCGAGCTCGGCGGCGCCCTTAAAGTCGACGGCCTCGTCGCCAAAGACGGCGGCCTCAAAGGTGGCGCGAGTGCCGGAGCCGGCCTTGCGGTTGAGGACGACGATAGTGGCGTCGTCGCCGCCGACCTCCTTCCAGTTGGTGATCTGGCCGGAGAAGATACCCTTGAGCTGCTCGAGGGACAGGTCGTCGACCTTCACGTTCTTAGAGACGACGGGACCCATGCCCACGACGGCAACCTCGTGGTCGACGAGGTTCTTGACCTGGTCGGCCTCGAGCTTGGTCTCGGCAAAGACGTCGGAGTTACCGATGGTAACGGTGCCGGCGGCGACAGCGGTCAGGCCCTTGCCCGAACCGTTACCCGAACCGGAGACGGAGACGTCGGGGTTGGCATCCATGAACTTCTCGGCAGCGGCCTCGACGAGAGCCTGGAACGAGGAAGCGCCGTCGTAGGTCACCTCGCCGGAGACGGACTCGGCAGCAGCGACGCTACCCTTGGCAGCGTCAGCGGCGTTGGAGCCACCGCAGCCAACGAGGCCGAGACCGACGAAGCTGGCAAGACCACCAGCGAGGCCGAGGAACTGACGACGAGAATAAGCCTGATCGAGCATGATCTTCCTTTCATACATGCGACTCGCGGGCACCCTGCCCGCTTTGCTGTTTGGAAAGATACGGCCCCGACCGGTCAGCGCCCGCGCCAACTGCGGTTTCTTACGGGCATCTGATAGACCCTTACCGCAAACGCGGCCCAGCCTTTACAAACGAATAACAAACCCGCCGCCAAGCATGGCCAGCCTTTTACACCAAATGATCCCTTGGGGACGGAGGAAAACGGATCATCGGGTTGAGCAGGCCCCAAAATGATCCGTTTTCCTCCGTCCCCAAGGGATCATTTTCAGAAAGAGGACGGCATAGACCTTCTGGTCATGCCGTCCTCTTCAAAAGACAGGTTGTCACTCTGGCGTTCGCGTAACCTTAAAGCTCTAATTCATTCAAACGCAGGATCGCCACGATATAAATCTTGAGTGCCTGCTTGAGCTGTTCCTCGTTGGCGCACTCGTTGGGGCCGTGCATCTGACCGCCCCATGCGGGCAGCTCCAGGCCAGTCTCCTCGGGGCCAAACGATACAGCGCGGGCAAAGTTGCGCGCGTACGTGCCGCCGCCCATGGCAAAGGGCTCGGTATGCTTGCCCGTAACTCGTTATAGGTATCGATAAGCGCCTTCACGGCCGGATCGTCGGCAGAGACCGAGAACGGCACCTTTGCACGACCCACACGACACGTCACGCCGAAGCGGCCCACGAGCGGCTCGAGCTGCTCGCAGATGGTATCGGCACTGGTGCTGTCGGGGAAGCGCACGTCGATGACCTGCTCAATATGGCCATCCGCCACGCGGATGACGCCGGGGTTGCAGGTGAGCGGGCCAAACGCGGGGCTCGTCGCGTCGATGCCCAGGCCGCGGCCATAGGCGTCCGCATGCACAAAAGCCAAAAACTTGACAAACTCGTGCTCGGCAGGCGTCAGCAAGCGCTCGTCACGGGCACCAAACGCGTCCTCGGCCTCGCGCAGATACGCCACGATGAGGCCGACGGCATTGAGCGTTCCCTCGGGCATCGAGGCATGACCGCCAATACCGTGGGCGAAAATCTGTGCATGGCCGTTATCGAGCGCCGTAATCTCCAGACGGTCGGCGTTCTCAACGGGCGCCGGCAGCTCATCGGCGGCAATCGCGAGCTCGCAGATAGACTGCGACGGAATGGCGTTGCTCGCCTCGGCACCGCTCCAGGACACGATGCGCCCGCCGTCGATCTTGGGGCTCACAAACGTCGCCCCAAACTGGCCCTTCTCGGCATTGCAAACCGGGAACTCGGCATCGGGCGTAAACAGAAAGTCGGGGTCTGCGTGGTTCTCCAGATAATGGTGAACGTCGGACATGCCCACTTCCTCATCGCAGCCCAGCAGCGCGCGGAAGGTATAGCGCGGCACAATGCCGTGTTTGAGCAGATAAGCGCCAGCGTAGAGCGACAACACCGCCGGACCCTTGTCGTCGATCACGCCACGGCCGAGCAGCCAGCCCTCGCGACGCTCCATCGCAAACGGGTCGGTGTTCCAGCCGGGGCCCGCGGGCACCACGTCCACATGGCAAATGGTCGCGAGCTGCTTATCGCCGCGGCCGGGAATGTCGGCAATACCCACATAGCCCTCGTCATCGCTCGTCTGGTAGCCGAGCTTTTGCGCAATGCCGAGCGCGCAATCGAGCGCATCACGGACCGGGCGGCCAAACGGCGCACCGGGCTCCGCATCGGCGGCAACGGCAACAGACGGGTAGCTCACCAGCTGCTCGATATCAGTGACGACATCCTCCCAGACCTCGTCGACGTATTCGGCAACACTCTGCTCCACCTGATTCATGGACGACCTCCTTACCAATGAGCGACGAGCACGCCCGCCCCTGACATTACGTCATTAGATAGCGAAAAGTTTAGCAAGCTCGGCCACCGAGTGCACCACCGCATCGGCACCCGCGGCCTCGTGCTCGCCCGGCGCCGCCGCACCCGAATAGATGCCGATGCACGGCACGCCCATTGCGTGCGCGCCCTCCACGTCGTTAAAGCGATCGCCGACCATCACGGCATCGTCGGCGCACGCCCCAAGTGCCGCCAGGGCATCGCGGATCGAATCGGCCTTGGTCTCGCGGCCCTGCGGCGGATTCATGCCGACCACGGCTTCGAACTGAGAAAGACCCAGCTCATGCACCATATCGATGCACTTCGCTTCCATGCGCGACGTCGCAACGGCCATGCGCTTGCCCTGGGCGGCAAGGCCGTCGAGTAACCCGGGAATCCCATCGAACACGGGATACTCCTCCGGCCCCAGCTCATCAAAAAAGGCGCGGTACTCATCGGCCACCACAAGCGACTCCTCGCGGGAAAAGCCGTAAAAGTCGTGAAAGCTCTTCCACAGGGGCGGCCCGATCATGCGGCGCAGGTCACCCATCTGCGCCTCCGAAAAACCGCGCGCAGCCAGCGTCTTGCGCGTCGAGGTCATCACCGCCCGGCCCGTATCGGCCACCGTGCCGTCAAAATCGAACAGCACGACCGGCCGCCTGCATATCTCCAGTGCCTCCATCGGCATTCCTCTTCCCCAGTTGACGATTTCCACATCGACACTTCAAACTGTTGTCTATTCAACAATTGAACCTAGCAATGTAGAGCAACTCCACTATACTTGACGAACTTTGCTCTCTGAAGGCGGCGTTGCCGCGCCCCAACGAAAGGTGCAATTATGTCTTTTGCCATCATAACCGACTCCACGTCGGACATCTCCCCCGCCCGCGCCCAAGAGCTCGGCATTTACGTGATTCCGCTGCATGTGATTATCGAAGGCGAGGATCTGCTCGACCAGGTGCAGATTACCGCCCAGGAGTACGTCGCCCGCATGGCCGACTCCGAGCAGCTGCCGCACACCTCGCAGCCGAGCGCCGGCGAGTTCAAGGCACTCTTTGATCGCGTGCTCGCCGACGGCCACGACAGCGCCATCTTTATCTCGCTATGCAGCGAGTGGTCCGCCTGCTATGCCAATGCCAGCCTGACGGCCGAAACGCACGAGCTCGACGTGCGCTGTGTCGACTCGCGCACCGGCTCGGGCGCCGAGGGCCTGCTGGTGGAGTACGCGCTGGCCATGCGCGAGGACGGCCGCAGCCTGGACGAGACCGAGGCGCAGATCCGCGCGACGCTGCCCGACGCCCACCTGCTGCTGATTCCCCGTACGCTCGAGAACCTCGTTAAGAACGGCCGCGCGCCCAAGCTCGCCGGCCACCTCACGCAGATGCTCAACATTCGCCTGGCCGTTTCGCCGGAATGGAAATCGGGCGAGATCAAGGCCATCAAGAAGGGCCGCGGCGCCAAACGCATCGTTGCGAACACCATGTCCGATTGCCTCGCATTTTTGGCCGAGCATCCGGGCTCCAGCGTTCGCGTGCTCACAACCGGCGCCGCCGAGGAGCAGGAGCTCGTCAGCCAAGCGCTCGCAGGCCAGGACTACGTAGACGCCGGCACCGGCCCCATCGGCTGTACCATTGCCACCCACGTAGGCGTGGACGCCATTGCCATCAGCTACTGCCCCCGCTACCAACCCATCCACTAGGGGCACCTTTACCACTTGCGGTGGAATAGGGGCTGTTTTTGGCTTATCAGCCGCCAATCAATCCCTATTCCACCGCAACTTAGAAATCGGCAATCAGCCCTGCGGGCCCCGGAACAGTTCCTCATGCGAGCCCATTCTCACCAGCCGGATCACCGGATTAGTCTTATGCGGCAGATAGAGAACGACCACATCGACCAAGCCATCGGATAGATGGAAATCGATGTGGCCGTTGTAATTGCCGCCCGGGTTTGAAAGCTCATGGGCGCCATATTCCGCGGGAAGCGAGCCGCGAGCTGCAAGCTCTGCGACTGCCGCCTTAAACTCGGTTTTTAGCTGCGGATGGATGCGCATCGTCCGTTTGTAATCCGCCTTAAACTGAGCCTCGACTTTAATCTCAAACATCGCTAGTCCTCATCGAGGAATGATATAAGCTCATCAGCGTTATTGAATGACGGGCTGTCGTCTGGCAGAATCCCCAACTCATGAGCCTCGGCGATCACCATGGCGCGCCTCGTCGCCTCGTTGGGAACTTCGGATCGACCAACGATCTCAAAAGGAATCTTTCGCTGATTTACCAGCTGCCGAACAGCAAGGTTGAGATACGAATTGAGACTCAGGCCAACCGTATCCAAGAACTCAGTCGCCTGTTCTTTGAGCCCCTCTTCGATGCGGACCGTCGTAGGCTTAACCGTTGCAGTAGACATACGCGACCTCCTCGCTCTCGTCTTTTGCATCAGTATACCCAGTTTAGAAGGCAGACTGATGTTAAATAGCATCAATCTGCCTTCCCATCACTACAACGACAGGCACGCTCGCCCTACATCAGTCCGCTCAGGGCGATATCGACGGCCTCGTCGAGGTCGTCGGTAATGTGCACCAGCTCCGGATCGAGCGGGCTGATCATACCGGTGTCCATCACCGGGCCGTTGAGCCAGTCGAATAGGCCCTGCCAGTACTCGGTGCCTACCAGCACGAGCGGCATGCGCTTGACCTTGTGTGTCTGCACCAGCGTGAGCACCTCGAACATCTCGTCGAGCGTACCAAAACCTCCGGGAAACACGATGGCGCCCGAGCTGTATTTGACGAACATGGTCTTGCGCACAAAGAAGTAACGGAAGTCCATGCCGAGGTTCACGTATTTGTTGAGCCCATGCTCGTGCGGCAATTCGATGCCCAAGCCAACTGACTTGCCGTTGACGCTCGCCGCTCCCCTGTTGGCTGCCTCCATGATGCCGGGGCCGCCACCGGTAATCACGGCCACGCCGCGCTGGGCGATCTTGCGTCCAACCATGCGCGCCGCCTTGTAGAGCGGATCGGTCTTGGGTGTACGGGCGCTGCCAAAGATGGTCACCGCAGGGCCGAGCTCGGCAAGTGCACCAAAGCCATCGACAAACTCTGCCTGAATGCGCAGCACGCGCCAGGGGTCAGCGTGCAGCCAGTCGGTCGAGTCCTCGGGCGCCAGCAGGTTGGCGTACGTATTGTCCTTGGGAATCATGGGGCCGCGCATGACCACGGGGCCGCGGCGGTACGTCTCGTCATAGACGGGCCCGCCGTCAACGTTCTCATTCTTAGTCACGGGATACTCCTATCGAACAAAGAAACGGGCGGGGTCGACGCCATGCGTCAAACACCCGCCCGAACATCAACTATTCGGTATGGTACCCACGTTGCATCAAGCGCTTGCAAGCTATCGGTCAGCGGTCGCGCAACCAATGCCAGCGAATGCCATGTCCGGCGCCAGCCGCAAACAGCCCGCAAGCGCGCCCGCGGCTCTTAGTAATCTACCGCCGCAGGGCTGTTCATCCAGTCGCTCACGAATGCGCCGTAACGACCCTCGATAATGGCCTGACGCGCCTGCTTCATAAGGTTGAGCAGGTAGTAGATGTTGTGCATCGAAAGCAGAATGCCGCCGAGCATCTCCTTCTGCGTGACCATGTGGCGAATAAGCGCACGGCTGTAGCCGCCCGTGCACACCGGCAGGTGCAGGCGGGATCGATGGGGCCGTCGTCGTGCGCAAAGCGGGCGTTGCGGAAGTTGAGGCGACCCTCGCTCGAAAACGCCGTGCCCATGCGGCCGGTGCGCGTCGGCAGCACACAGTCGAACATATCGATGCCCACACCCACACCGCGCACGAGCGTCGTCGGGTTGCCGACGCCCATCAAGTAGCGCGGCTTGTGCTTGGGCATGTACTCACTCGCGAGCGGTGCCAGCGTCTCGAACATGGTCTCGTGGTCCTCGCCCACCGAGTAGCCGCCGATGCCGTAACCGGGGAAGTCACCGCACTCCTCCAGATGGCGCAGCGAGCGCAGGCGCAGGTCCAGATGCATGCCGCCCTGGACGATGCCAAAGAGCGCCTGGTCATCACGGGTATGAGCCTTGTAGCAGCGCTCGGCCCACATGCTCGACAGCTCCACCGCGCGTTCGACGTAGGCGCGCGTAGCGGGATAGCCGGGGCACTGGTCGAGCTGCATGCAGATGTCGGAACCGAGCTTCATGGCGATTTCCATGTTGTCCTCGGGCGTCCAGAACACGTGGCGGCCGTCGTAGTCGTTGACGATAAAGCGCACGCCCTCGTCGGTGAGCTTGACGGCGTCATTGTGGCTGAACACCTGGAAGCCGCCCGAGTCGGTAAGAATGGGGCCGTGCCAGTTCATAAACTTGTGCAGGCCGCCCAACTCGGCGATGGTGTCCTCGCCGGGACGCATGGACAAGTGATAGGTATTGGCAAGCACGATCTGGGCGCCGAGCTGCTTGACGGTCTCGGTAGGGATGCCCTTGACGTTTGCCTTGGTGCCCACGGGCATAAAGATCGGCGTCTCGATGTCGCCGTGCGGGGTGTGCAGCACGCCGGCACGTGCGTGCGTCGTCGGGTCCTCGGCGATCAGGTCGAATTTAAACAGGTTTTGATCCATAAACTGGAACTCCTTGGTTGCGGTTCATACGCAAACCATTATACGAGCAACCATCGAACCGCACCGACTCGACAGAAACTGGTGCATTAAACGACTAGTCGTTGGGGACAGTCTTCGCAGCCATCTTGCAAAGGAGTGTCCCAATCTGCCGGCACTCAGGGACTGTCCCCAAGTGCCGACAAGAGTGTCCCTTTCGACTAGTCATTTAAGAACATCCCCAACGGCTACCCATGAGAGGCCTTCTGTCAACAACACAAACGCCGATGCTATGGCACCGACAGACACTATGACCCAATCCGAGGGCACTAAAAAGATAGGAGCCCCCGCTCGTGACCGCGGGTCGGGGCTGCGACAATGATGTTGAAGTGCCATAGGCGCAGCCGCGCCGCAACGAGGTTGGGAGGCTCCCATGCCAAAGTATTCTACCGCGTTCGGGATGGACGTCCACCTGAGGTCGACCACCGTCTGCGCCCTCGACGCGGACACCGGCGAGGCCGTGACGAGGAGGTTCCCCGGCAACCCCTGGGGCGAGATCGCCGGGTGGATGGGTGGGTTCCCCGGGCCGTCGCTCGCGGCCTACGAGAGCGGCTACCCCGGCTTCGCCCCGCAGAGGGAGCTCGCCGGGCTCGGCGTCGAGTGCGTCGTCGCCGCGGTCTCGAAGATCCCCAGGTCGGCCGCCGACTCGGCCTCCAAGAACGACAGGAACGACGCCGCCAGGATGGCCAAGGCGATACTCGCCCACGACATCTCCCCCGTATGGGTCCCCTCCCCCGAGGTCGAGGGCATCAGGGACCTCGCCGGCGCCTACGACGGGGCGACCGCGCGCCTGGCGACCGCCAAGCAGCGGCTGCTCGCCTTCCTCGCAAAGCGAGGGTTCGCCTACGGCGGCACCACGCCCGCCGGCAACCCGAGGAAGTACTGGACCTACGACTTCCTGAGGTGGCTCGACAAGGTCAGGCCGGAGGACGATGGCGGGGTTCGGACGCTCGCCGCCCTGAGGAACGAGGTCGAGGCCGCGGCGGAGGCCCGGGCGGACCTGCTCTCCGAGTACAGGGCGGCCGTGGATGCCAGCCCGATCGCCGCGGAGGTGGCCGCCCTCCAGTCGATCAAGGGCTGCGCCTTCGCGCTGGCCGCAGCCTTCTCGGCCGAGGTCGGCGACTTCACGAGGTTCCGTTCCGGAAGGCAGGTCACGGCCTATTTCGGCCTCGCGCCGAGTCAGAGGTCGAGTGGCGACTCCGTGCGGCTCGGAGGCATCAGCGGTGCGGGCAACGCGCTCGTGAGGAAGCTGGCCGTTGAGGGTTCATGGTGCTACGCCGCGGCACGGCACCAGCCGAAGCTCATGCCGAGGGACACGGGCGTGCCCCTCGAGATAAGGATGCACGGGAGGAAGGGGTCCGAGCGGCTCCTGCGGCGGCGCGAGGAGATGCTCGCCCGCGGCATGCCCGCGGCGAAGGCCAACGCGGCCACCGCGGCCGAGCTCGTGAGGTGGCTCTGGGCCCTCGGCATGATGTGCCGGGAGGGCGCGGAATAGACATAGCCCCCGTCCCGGCGAGCCGGGCGGCCTTCGGGGATACCCCCTATTTCGCTGTGCGCGCGGAGCCCTCCGCATGCGCCTCGACAGACTTGGGGAACCCCGCCGAAGGAATGGAGTGCGGGCCGACAGAACGGTATCCGCGGATATGAGACTGAGCCGAAGGCGTCGATGACATGCCGGGGG
>QSCH01000059.1:0-3630 GCA_003462965.1 Collinsella sp. OF03-4AA | reverse complement strand
AAGAGCTCTATGGCCGCCTTCCTGGCCTCGACATCATGCTTCACTCTCAAATCAACGCGCATAAAGAGAGCCTCCCATTTCTCATGTCCAAGAAATGGGAGGCAGTTCATATTGGTTCGGGCCTTTTCGTTGGCTTATTGCAGTTGCTCCTGAAGAACACTGAGCGACTGAGAGCTCAGGTCGTCGTATTGTATGAGGACGCGAGATGGAGCGTTCTTAGTCGATGCCCGATCACCCGTCCACAGGCAATCGGCGATGTTGACATAGGAAATACGAGCGTCAGCGAGAGCTTCGCGAAACTCTCCCCTGCCTTGTCCTCGGCCAGGGCAACAGTGCAGTAAAGGCCCGCGTCTGCATGATCGATCGAAACCTCCCCTGCCGGAAACGTTTTCCGTACAAGCGCCGTCAGGCCATCACGCGCCTCGCGAGCTCGAACGCGCACGCGGTTCACATGTCGCTCGTAATCACCCGATTCCAGCAAGCGAGCCAAAGCGACCTGGTCAACAGAACTCACCGACGAGGCGTAAAAACCAAGGTTGCGCCTAAACCGTTCCATCAGCTCATCAGGCAGGACCATATACGCCAAACGCAGGGCCGACGACAGACTTTTTGAAAAGGTGTTGGTGTAGATGACCGATTGGGCGGCATCGATCGACGCGAGCGCGGGAATCGGCTTGCCGGCAAGGCGAAACTCACAATCAAAGTCATCTTCGATGAGATACCGGTCCGGCTGCTCGGCGGCCCAGCTCAGCAGGGCATAGCGACGCGCAATGCTCGTCACAAGGCCGGTCGGATATTGGTGAGACGGCATCAGGTGAAGGACATCCGCCCCGGTTTTCTGCAGAGCACTCAAGTCCACGCCTTCACCGTCCAACGGGATATGACGCACTTCGCAACCCATAGCCTGATAGATGCGCGTCAGGCGCAGATAGCCCGGATCCTCAACGGCATACACCTTGTCGGCTCCAAGCAACTGAACCAGCATGGTATCGAGCAGCTGGGCGCCCGCACCGATAACAATGTTGTTGGGGTCGACATTCATACCCCTCGTCCCGCGTAGATGGTGCGCAATCGCACGTCGCAGCCGAGCAGTGCCCTGCGCCGGTGCGGGCGAAAAGATTTCGCGCTCGTCCTCGGATGCCAGCGTCGCCCGTAACGCGCTTTGCCAAAGCCGCGCCGCCTCCAAAGCAGAAGGAGAAAGCGCATCGAATCGCTCGACCTGTCCGTTGACATCATGCACGCTGGGGCCCACAGAGACGGCATCTCGGTCGATGCCCTCCGCAGCCGAAGCCAAAACCGGTGCATCCGGAAGCTCGCAAGCGTAGTAGCCACGACGTGGCATTGAGCAAATATAGCCCTCAGCGAGTAACTGGCTATATGCATTCTCGATGGTAATAACACTGATTCCCAGATGACTGGCAAAGGCGCGCTTGGACGGCAGATGCTCCCCCGCCGTAATGCGTCCAGCTACGATATCATCTCGGATTTGCTGGTAAACATACTCATAGAGCGATGCTTCGCCGCGTTTTTCCAAATTGTAGTCAAGCATGAGTATATCACCTGACCTTATCGAGCTGTTCAATCTGGTATTAAGCTGACCTTATTATTATCTCGAAAACTGAGTATTTTGCCATGCCCAGCTCCCCGATAGGATTTTCCGTCAAGCAATGCACATGCCAACCAAGGGAGCAACCATGGCAGAACAGACCAGCAAGGCAGATCGCGTCAAACTCAATCGCGAGCTCGCGCAGATGCTCAAGGGCGGCGTCATCATGGACGTCACCACGCCCGAGCAGGCACGTATCGCCGAGGAGGCAGGCGCCTGCGCCGTCATGGCTCTCGAGCGCATCCCGGCCGACATCCGCGCCGCCGGCGGCGTGTCGCGCATGAGTGACCCCAAGATGATCAAGGGCATTCAAGAGGCCGTCTCCATCCCCGTCATGGCCAAGTGCCGCATCGGTCACATCGTCGAGGCGCAGGTCCTTCAGGCCATCGAGATCGACTACATCGATGAGTCCGAGGTTCTCTCCCCCGCCGACGATGTCTACCACATCGATAAGACCCAGTTTGACGTCCCGTTTGTCTGCGGTGCCCGCGATCTGGGCGAAGCGTTGCGCCGTGTTGCCGAGGGCGCCACAATGATTCGCACCAAGGGCGAGCCGGGCACGGGCGACGTCGTCCAAGCCGTGCGCCACATGCGCAAGATTCAAAAGCAAATCCGCGACGTTGCTGCTCTGCGCGATGACGAGCTCTTTGAGGCAGCTAAGCAACTGCAAGTTCCAGTCGAGCTTGTGCGCGAGGTCCATGCCACGGGCAAGCTTCCCGTGGTGAACTTTGCCGCCGGCGGTGTAGCAACCCCCGCGGACGCCGCGCTGATGATGCAGCTGGGTGCCGAGGGCGTCTTTGTCGGCTCGGGCATCTTTAAGAGCGGCGACCACGCCAAACGCGCCGCCGCCATCGTTAAGGCTGTGGCAAACTTCACCGACGCCAAGCTCATTGCCGAGCTTTCGGAGGACCTGGGCGAGGCCATGGTGGGCATCAACGCCGACGAGATCGAGATCATCATGGAGGAGCGCGGACGCTAGTCCGGCAGAAAGGATCGCACATGAGTGATTACGCAGACCAGACGGTCGCCGTGCTGGCGATCCAAGGTGCTTTTGCCGAGCACGAAGCGAGGCTGTCCGAGCTCGGCGCACGTTGTGTTGAGCTGAGGCAGGCGGCCGATTTACAACAGAACTTTGACCGCCTGGTTCTCCCCGGCGGCGAGTCCACCGTTCAGGGCAAGCTGCTTGCCGAGCTTGGCATGCTCGACGGGCTTCGCGCCCGCATTGTTGAAGGCATGCCCGTCCTGGGCACCTGCGCCGGCTTGATTCTATTGGCGCGCGATCTTGCCGCCCACGACGATAAGGGGACGCCGCGTTTGGCAACCATGGATGTACTTGTCGAGCGCAATGCCTACGGCAGGCAGCTCGGCAGCTTTCGAACCAAAGGGCAAGTAGCCGGCATCGACGGTGAAGCGCCGCTGACGTTTATCCGCGCACCCCGCATCGTCGAGGTCCACGGCGACGCCAAGGCCCTGGCCGAAGTCGATGGCTGCATCGTCGCTGCCCGCCAGGGCAACCAGCTCGGCGTAACCTTCCACCCCGAACTCGATGAAGACACCCGCCTCCACGAACTGTTCCTACAAATGTAGACAGAGTAGAAACGAGCGTGGATTTTCGGACACATAACAAATGAGAGTGGATAATCTCCCACTTTGAGCTTGAATGCAGGCTCAAACCGGGAGATTATCCACTCTCATGCTATGTAGTCGTTTAAGAACGTCCCCAATGACTACCTTGGATCATGGCAACGCCGATGTTTTGGCAACGCCAGCGAGCGCCGCCCAGGGCGAACAAGTTGGCATGAAAAAGGCAAGGCATAGACCTTCTGGTCATGCCTTGCCTTTTGAATGACAAATTGTCGCCCTGGGTGGCGCGCAGCGTCAACTAGTTACGCGGTTCGTAGAACCGCGTAACCCCTAAAAGCGGTTGCCGCGGAAGCCGCCACCGTTGCGGCCGCCACGGTCGCCACCGCGACCGCCGCGGTCGTTACCACGGTTGCCGCCGAAGCCACCACGGTTGCCACCGC
>QSCH01000058.1:0-3901 GCA_003462965.1 Collinsella sp. OF03-4AA | reverse complement strand
CTCATCGCGCGGGCGCGCGCAGAGAGGGGCGATGCCCCGCTGTCCTAGCCTGAAAGGGAAAAACGGAATAGACGGAACCGACCGTTCGGCTGGGTCTGGGAGGAGGTGCGGGCGGCGGGCGGAGCATGGCCACCGGACCCATCGAAACACATCTCCACCGTTCCTTCAACTGGGAAAATGCCGACCCGGGGGCCCGAATGGGACCTCGGGGGGCGTTCGGCTAGCTGCGGGAACGGCCTATTCGCTCAATGTGTTCGGCTGAGATCGGAAATCAACCGAATTCTTTCAAGGAGCACGGGTTTTCTGTTCTGATTAGTCTCGATGGTACAGGATGCAAGCACGATGCATCGCGCCCGTACAAGACGGGAGGCGGCTCTTTCTCCGATATCGACAAAAACGTTCGTCGTTTTTCCGAGTCGTTCCCCTTCGGCGCAAGAGCGACCTTAACAAATAATAACTGTAACCTTGTTGAAGACTATCTTCAGTTTAAAGAGATGGGCTTCAGAAGGATTTACTTCTCGCCCGTGAGCTCATTCGATGAGAATATCAAACTCGACGAACACTCATTAAACAAAATCAGGGCGGGCCTAATAGATTTGGCGGATCAATATCTCAAACAGATTGATCAAGGGGAAAAGCCCTTGTTTAGAACATTGAAAACTGCAGTTGATTTGATTATGAGCAACAGGATCGCCTTTGTCGGATGCGGGGCTGGCAGGCGTTTTATTTCCGTGACTCCCGAAGGGGACGTATACCCCTGTCACAGGTTTGTCGGGATGATGCGATTCAAAATGGGCAACATCGTCACCGGAATTGACGAAACTAGGTATATTGAAAACTGGAGTCAGGGTGTCGAAAAAAGAATTGACTGTACGGACTGTTGGGCTCGGTCTTTCTGTGGTGGGGGCTGTAGCTGGGAGGCTGCAGACGAGCACGGCTACTTGCCCAAGAGTCTACACCCTGCATCATGTGAATATAGAAAAATGTGCTACGAGATGGCTTTTGACCTTATTTCCCGCCACTCATCTTCGCAGGAGAAAAATCAACGAGAAGCTACTGTATCGGAATAAGCGGTTCAGCGCATTGCTGTCACCATTGTGGAGGTGTTCGTTCTTCTGATTACCGTCTGCGAGCTTATTGCTACGTTCGCCGAAACCATTCTAGAAATATGGTGAACTAGACATCTTGGTTTGTTATACACAATATTGAGGTTTTTCTGCACTCAAAGGGAGGTAGTCGTGAAGCATATTCATCCGATTAATCCAGGAAGTGGCGACGAGGCAGGCGTGAAGCCGATGTCTTTTGACTGCCTCTTGGGCATTACTGACATCTGTACTGTTTATGATAAAGCAGATGGCTGTGGTGCATACGATTACTGCGACTATGACATGGATGGCGGCAGCATCTGCGTTGTAGATCACTGTGGCATTGATCAAACGTAGTCTCTAATTGGATTAAGGTGAGGAGCTGTTATGAAGCATATCCATCCTGTTGGTTCAAATGAACATACTCCCGTTGAGCCTTGTTGTCTTGGAGTTGATATATGCAATTTTTACGACATCGCCGAGTGCCCTGTTGCGGATTGGTGCTATGTCGATAAAGAATCAAGCTGTGTTTTGCCAGCAGATTGGTGCGATCCAGTTGACGAGTAGTTTTTGTGTCTAGGAACTATTTGGTCCAATTCAAAATAAGATGGGGACAAATACCAAAATCTCGTGTCTGGGAGGAGTTATGCCATTATTGCAAGGTCTCGTTGGATTAACCTTTGTACTTGCTTTATATCTGGCACCTTTTTTATTGTTATTCTTCATTATCCGATTCTTTCTTCGGAAAAAATAGGAGTATCACGCAAACATTAGCGTAGCTTTCTTCCAATATGAGCCGAGCATTGGCAAGTGGAATAAGAAGCCCGACCGTTCGTCACATGAAAGTGATCGGACGGGCCTCTCAATTTAACCCGGGCCGCCACCCATAGCGGCTTTCCGGGCGTATTTTCGGTGCAAAGCAATCGTCAGTTTAATCCTATGCGTCGATACCGCATTTCATTTGTTCGGCTCGTATTCTACGGCCTTGTAACCCTCGCACTCTCCGGCAAACGGATTGAACACGAAGGCAGAGATGATGTGTGCGTGGACATCGAGGCTGCTGTAGGCAACATACTGGGGCATGGACCCCCGCTGCGCGTGGCATGCGGCCCGGCATATTCATTGCCGTCCAACCCCGTGTAGTTGCAGCAAAGGGTGGAACCTCAATGCTCAGCTCATGTTGTCCGTGGGACACGAGAATTGTAAGTACACTTTGGTGTGATTCTCACGATGATACTGAGCCACCTGGAATAAGATACGTCGCGACAACACTTCGCTTCACCTCTGTCTCGACAAGACAACGTAGACTAAAGTTTCCTTTAGTAAGAGAATGAGAACTATATCTGAAAGCGTTGCGATGGCGTGAAGGCACCGAGTCCGAACCGACTGAATGCTACGTGCATCTGCATCGCTTTTTTGTTATCTCTGTCAGTTGGGTAGCACTACACTTGTCAGCATTTACCCCGGTACATGCTGCCTAAATCCACTACCCCTTCTACCGCGCCGACCATCTCGTCATCGTGAGAGACAATGATGATCAGCTGGCTTTGCTTGTTGCGCTTAACATAGGCCGCAAGCTCGGCGCGGCTTACAGCGTCTAACCCAGTCGTGGGCTCGTCGAGTACCAAAACTGACGACTTGCGTGAAATCGCCGACCATAAGTACACTCGGCGCAGCTCACCGCCCGAAAGCGCGGAGCAACGTTTCCCGAGCAACTCCTTCACGCTGTTTTCCAGCGAAAGTAGGCCATCTACACCCCGGTGATAGGAAGAAAAGGGCGTGTCGAAATACTCTAACAGCTCTTTCACCGTTTCGTCCGGCGCGAAGCACGACTGTGGGCAGCACGATATCTCTCTCGCACGTATGTAATCCAAGTCGCATTCTTCGATTGGCACGCCGTTGTATTTTACTTTGCCTTTCGATGAGTATAGCCCGAGCATCAAGTAAAGAAGTGACGTCTTGCCTCTTCCGTTTTCCCCAACTATGCAATATGTACCAGGACCGGAAAACTTGAAAGAAAACCCGCCGAGGACCTCTCGGACAGATCCGTCTGGAAGGGCAACCGAGAATTCCAAATCAGATACCGAAATGTCATTTATTTCATCGAGTTTAGCTAAATCGGTCCGATTCCACCCCGATCTCTCCTTTTCTCTCGTCGCGATAGCCGTCCTATCCCATGATGCTTTGGCATCTTGATAGGATTTGAACAATGACATCATACTTTTCAAAGTCTTAAAGAGAACCGCGAAGTATGTACCGATGATAGTGTACTCGCCTATTGACATAGTTCCGTTAATGATTCGTACTCCGGAAACAACAAGTATCACCGCTTGAAACAACGCTGCGAAAAGACCATCGAGCGATGTCAGAGAATATGATAGCTTTCCGGAGCGCAAAACTTTGGGAAAATAGCTCTTAAACCCAGCGTCGAGCGCTTGTTCGCTCTTGCCGTACGAAGATGTCAGTTGAATGTTGAGAATCTGATTAAGCTGCGATGCAATTGCGGCGTAAAAGGCGCTGTCCGCCTCTTTCTTCTCATACGTGACCCTATACAAAAGTTTCCTCAACCCAGTAATTACACAGAAATACACGATGAGGAGAATGATGGAAAACACCGCGAGAGTTGAATCAATTGACCATATGATAAGCAATACGATGGGAATGGCTACAATGGACAGCGGCGCACTGATAAAATTCGCCAAAACGAAGGTGACGCATAATTTCTTTCGCAAATTGACAACCGCATAGCGGAACACGGCCCGCGCCCCGTCATATGATTTCTAGCGGCTAAACAACAAATCAACGACGAAAGGGGC
>QSCH01000057.1:0-4575 GCA_003462965.1 Collinsella sp. OF03-4AA | reverse complement strand
TACTCGAGCTGCATGAGCTCGTCCCAGGTGCCGCCGACGCCCATCAGGAACACGGCGTCGTAGCCCTCGTCGGCGACCTTGTCGGCGAGCGCGGTCATCTTCTTGCCGGCCTCGTAGACGTTCTTGCCGTCCTCGACGTAGCCCTCCTGGCTAAAGTGCATGATCTCGATCTTCTCGGTTTCCTTCATGGCTTTTCCTTTCTGTCCTGCACGCGAATCTATACATCGCGTTTCTTTTCGATACCAATTATAGACATACACCTAACGTGTTTTTAATACCACTTTTCAATCTGCCCCAATCCTCGGTGAACGGTCGAAATTCTCTGGTGAGTGGTATTAAATTAGAATTTGATGTATAGCTAACGCCCCTGGCGTCTCCCTTGTGTGACAAAGAACAGCGTTCCTACCAGCGCAATAATGGTCGATGCCCCAAACAATACCGTCTGGACGCCCAAAGCCTCCGCCAAAAACGGAGCCGCCAGCAGCGGCACCACGCCGGCGCTCATCAGGCCAAAACGCACAAAGCCGGTAATGCGCCCCAGGTATTTGATGTCTGCGCGCTCCTGAATCAAGATCATTTGCAGCGGCTCCAGGAACCCCCAGGCCAGACCGTTAATCGCCTGACCGATAATCGCGACCCCCAGCATATCGGTGCCCACGTACACCATGGACCCAATGCCCACGGCCATGAGCGCGCCGAGCAGCAATCGTAGGTTGACATGGCGAGCAGAAAGCTTGGTCAGGATGAACGCGCCCACCGAGGAAGTGAGGCCCACGACCGAGGACAGCCAGCCCAGCCAGACGATATCCACGTTGAGCACATCACGGTAGAACAACGACTCCAGCGAATCGAACGCGCCGAACGCAAAGAAACCCAAAAAGCCCGAGATAAAGATGAGGCGCAGGTCGTGGTCGCGAAACGTAAGTCGCGCACCCTCGGCCATGCCGCCCAGAATACCGCCCTTCGGCTTCTCCCCTTTTGCGGGAACAACACACTCGTGGCAGCCCAAGGAGAGCACGGCCGCCACACCCATCATGCCCGCCATGAGCAGATAGACCGATTGCGTGGCAAAACAGCTCACGATGGCACCACCGAGCAGCGGGCCAGCGGTATAGGCGATATTGCTGTAAAACACCATGAGACCGTTCACGCGGGTACGGCCCTCGGTGGTCGACTCTAGGTATCCCGGAAACGCATGCGTGCAGGTGTTGATAAAACCGCCCGCAAGTCCCAAGACACACGCGGCAAACACAAGCCCGGGGACAGACAACGGCGCCAACCCCACGCCAAGCGAAAGCACCGCCGTAATCACGCACGTCACAAACGACGTCCGACGCGGTCCAAAGCGATCGATGACCGAGCCCGACACCATATTGCCCACCGACGTCATAAGATTGCGCACGAGCGTAATGGCGGCAACCAAAAAGGCCGTGCCAGCCAGATCATACGTGGCCGCACCGATAAGCCCCAAAAAGTAGACCGCGTTGTTGGCGCACCACTGCAGGGACTCAATAAGAATCAGCCTGACCTCTGCCGGCGTCAGGCGCATTTCTTCGCGATCCTTCGCGAACATACGAACTCCTTCTATACAAAAAGGGGATGGAGGGCATAGGCCCGCTCCATCCCCTTTCCAGGTTGCAACGAAAATCTATGCAGCCGGGCCCTTACGCCAGCACGCCGAAGAACGCGCCGACGATGCCCACGACCATGGTGGCCACGATCAGCACCATGGGGTTGATCTTCTTGGACAGCAGCCAGTAGTACAGCCAGAAGGCGAGCATGCCGAGCATGCCGGGCATGATGCCGTCCAGGATGTCCTGGAGGGTCTGGGCGTCCTCGCCCGAGCCGATGGCCACCGGGATGCTGGCCCAGAACATGTCCTTGCACATGGCGCCCACGACCATGACGCCCACGATTCCCACGCAGGTCATGATCTTCTGCATGAGGCCGGTCCTCTGGGCCTCGTCCAGGAAGCCCACGCCCAGCTCGTAGCCCTTGACGGCGCCCCAGACGCGCAGCGCGAAGCCGGGGACGTTGTAGATGAGCAGGAAGGCGATGGGGCCGAAGGGGTTGCCGGCCTGGCACAGGCTGATGCCCACCGCGGCGGCGACCACGCGCAGCGTCGACAGGAAGATGGAGTCGCCGATGCCGGACAGCGGGCCCATGAGGGCGGCCTTGACGTCGTTGACGCTCTCGGGCTCGATCTCGCCGCGGGCGACCTTCTCCTCCATGGCCATCGCGATGCCGCCGACGAACGGGGCGAACTGGACGGTGATGTTGAAGAACGCGCAGTGGCGGTGCAGGGCCTCGGCGTAGTCGTCGGGGCGGCCGGCGTAGATCTTCTTGAGCATGTTGGCGACCATCAGGCAGAAGGCGATGTTCATCTGCTTGTAGTAGGTCCAGGAGAACTCCATGCCCAGGGCGCCGGTGTTGAGGGCGCTCTTGACGAGGTCGGAGCGCGTGATCTTGTTCTCGGGACTAGAAGTCATCGTCCTCATCCCCTTCCGCGGAGAGCTGGGGCTGGGCTCCGCCCAGGCCGAGCAGGTCGAACTTGTCGATGCCGATGATGATGGCGATCAGGGCGACGCCCAGGACGGGCACGTTGGCGTAGGAGCACAGCAGGAAGCCCAGGAAGTAGAAGGGCACGAGCTGCTTGGTGAGCACCAGGCGGCCGAGCATGGCGAAGCCCATGGCCGGCAGGATGTTGGCGGCAACGCCAAAGCCAGCAAGGACAAAGGGCGGGATGAAGTCGAGCATGCCCTGGATAGCGTCAGCACCCAGATAGAACGACAGCGAGCACAGCAGGAACGCCATGATGACACCGGTGGAACCGATCAGGAAGTGCATCGCATAGACACCCTTAAGGTTGCCCTGGCTGGAGAAGACATCAGCGCGGTCAACCAGGATCGGCAGGGCGGCGTTGAGGATGTTCTTGATGGCAAGGCACAGCGTGGCGATGGGCATGGCAAGCGCGATGGCTGCCTCGGTGCCCTGGCCCAGCTGGATAGCGAAGGCACAGGCAAGCACGCCGCCGATCGTCTCATCAGGCGGCACGTAGGCGCCGATGGAGATCGAGCCCATGAACAGCAGCTCCAGGCTCGCACCGATCGCGAGGCCGGACTGCAGGTCCCCCAGCACCAGACCCACGAGCGGGCACAGGACGATGGGGCGGAACGCATAGAGCGTACCGAGCTGGCAGTCGAACTTACCAAATGCGGCGATAAGTCCGATGAGGATTGCTTGGGTAAGCATACATCCCCCTTTCCATATAGGACACTACGAAGAACCCGCAGGCTCTTCGAAATTGAACGCCTAGAGCACGCTGGCGCAGTCAACCTTGGGGTCATCGGCCAGAGGTCGAATCTCGACCTCAATGCCACGATCCAGCATCTCGCGCACATCGGCTTCCTCGGCCGCGGTCAGGAAGATCTGACGAGAGACCTGACGAGCATCGGGGCGCTTCTCGTCCTTGGGCTTGGTGTTGCCCAGGTTGACCGACTTGATCTGCGGGCAGCCCTCAACAAGCTGCTTTGCCTCAGCGATAGTGGCGACGCAGATGATCATCTTGTACTTGTCGGTCACGCCCGAGTTGATAGCTTCGATGGCATGCTCCATATCTTTGATGACGAGCTTGCAGCCGGCAGGCTTGCCCATCTTGAGCGTCGTCTTCCACACCGGGTCGTTGGCGACCTTATCGCCCACGCAGAAGATGCAGTTGGAGCCAAGGCCCTGAACCCAGGAAACTGCGACCTGGCCATGAAGCAGGCGATGGTCAACGCGAAGTAGCTGAATCATAATGTGACCCCCCAAAGGTCTTGTGCCGTCATACGGCGTGTCAGTAGGTGCTGCGGATTAGAACTCTTCCTCCTCCTCGTCATCGACCAAAAGATCGTTGACAAACTTCACGCGCGTATCGTCCGCAGCGACGATGGCGCGAATCGTCTCCTCAACCGGCGCCGACTCGTCAGAGAACAGCAGCTGGATGAGCAGAGGAAGGTTCATGTTGGTAACGAGGTACGCGCGGGGACGCGTCTGGACGATCTTGGTGAACTCATTGTTGACGCTGCCACCAAAGAGGTCGGTGCAGACAACGACATCATCGTCGGCAGACATGCCCGCCAGCAGTTTTTGGGCCTCCTCGGCCACGTCCATGCGGTCATCGACGAACATCGAAAGATCGTGGACGTTGTCGCGAGCACCCGAGAGCAGCTCGACGCTCTCCTTGATGCCGGTAGCGAAGTGCGCATGGCTGGCGATGATGTACTGTCTCATTCTGTGTTCCTCTCAATAGCCCGGCACGTTCCCGCACCCGTTTTCTTTAGTAGTCGAACTGGTGATAGTAGCGACGATACTTAAGGTTGTGCTTGGTGACCGTCTCGTAGTAGCGAGCCAGGCGGTCGGTCACGAGCACCGTCAGAATCCACGGGGAGACGATGACGCGGAACTCGTCGTCAAGGCCCGGGATGGCGAACTCGGCGGTGTCGATGATGTTGATGTCGGTGTCGCCGGTCACGCCGCGGGTCAGGAACGCGCGGACGCGCTCGTCGAGCTTGCGGTTCTCGTCCTCGCCCATGA
>QSCH01000056.1:0-4823 GCA_003462965.1 Collinsella sp. OF03-4AA | reverse complement strand
GCGGCCATCCCAACGGCATCGCAATCCAGATCACCAACAGGACCAAGAGGGTCAAGACGAAGACTGGCCGCAAGCGCGACGTTCCCGTGGTCGAGCGGTTCACGCTGACCGACGACCTAGACGGCGTGATGGAGCGCGTCATCGACTCAAACAGGAAGAACGAGTCCGTCTTCTGCGCGCCCGTGTCGTTTTTCGGCAAGAGCCGTGTCGCGGAGAACGCCCGGTTCCTGCACGCCTTCGCGATCGACCTCGACGGCGTCGGCGTGCAGGAATTGAAGAACATGCTGAAGCAGTTCCGCAACGGCTGCGACCCGAAGTTCGCCGCGGACAAATGGGTGTCCCTTCCCCAGCCGACCTTCCTCGTGAACTCGGGCACGGGCTTCCACCTCTACTACGTCCTCGACCAGCCGATCCCGCTGATTCCGCGCATCGTGCCGTTCGTGCAGGAAATCAAGGCGATGCTCACGGACTACATCTGGCGCGATACCGTCTCGACGCTCGAGGACGTCCAGCACCAGGGCATCTACCAGCCCTTCCGAATGCCTGGCACGCCGACGAAGCTAAACGGCAAGGCCGCCGGGTCGAAGATCAAGGACAAGTACGAGGCGGTGGCGTTCGTCCACAACGGCGAGGACGGGAAACCCTGGCGATGCAGCCTCGACTACCTGTTGGGATATGCCGGGGTCCGCGGCGGCAAGGACCGCGCCGAGCTCATCGAGCTCATGCGCACCGCCGGGCGGACCCCCATCGAGCGCGCCAAGAAGCTCTGGCCGGAGTGGTACCAGGCGCGCATCGTCGAGGGCAAGGCCCCCGGCCGATGGACCTGCAAACGCGACCTGTACGACTGGTGGCTCGGCGAGGTCAAGACGAAGGCCACCGACCACCACCGCTACTGGTGCCTGAACGTCCTCGCTGCGTACGCCAAGAAGTGCGGCATCCCGTATGACGAGCTCGAGGCCGATGCGCTCGCGCTCGTGCCGATGCTCGAGGACCTGACCGAGCGCGAGGACAACCACTTCACCGAGGACCACGCGCTCGCCGCGATCGAGGCGTACTACGACCCCATCATCCACAAGCTCACCCGCGACCGCATAGAGCGGCGCACCGCCATCGAGCTGCCAAAAAACAAGAGAAACGGGCGCAGCCAGGATGTCCATTTGGCCAGGGCTCGCACCGTTCAGGAGTTTGACGACCCGGGTGGTAACTGGCGCAATAAAGACGGGGCTCCGACGAAGGCCGACCTTGTTCGCGAATACGCCGCGGCGCATCCCGATGCAAGCCACAGTGCTATCGCCCGTGAGCTGGGAATCTCGCGCACGACCGTCATCAAATGGCTGAAGGGTGCGCCGGAGGACGTTGCCGAGCCGGAAAAACCGAACCCGTACGAGATGCACGAGCTGTACAACCCCGCGATGGTCGAGCTCAAGGCCGCGATCGATGAATACTGGTCGAGCGCCAACGAGCGCGGGTACCTGAGCCCGCCGCGGTCCGCCATGACCAGGCTGGAGTCAGCGCAGAAGGCCATCGGCTGGGAAACCGGGGTCGAGGAGTACTGGAAACGCGCCGACGCGGAGAACGAGAAACGGGAAAAACGGGAACGGGAAACGGTAAAATCATCGGGAACCACCGGGAAAATTCCCGATAATTCCCGGGAAAAGTTCCCGATTGACGATAGGTTGACCAATGGGCATAACGAAGCGTGAAATAGCGTCTGAGCTTGGTGTTTCCAAGCGAACAATAGCTAACTACATCGGGAAACTTGGACTGGGAAACCATGTTTCCCGAAACGGGAACACCGATTTCCTCGATGACTTCGCCGCCGCGGCCATCGCCGATGCCCTGAAGAACCCCGAGAAACCGTCCCGCCAACCAGCTGCCGCGGCCGCTGCTCCCATCCCGGACTCCCTGGCCGACTCCCTGGCCGCCCAGCTGGAAATCGAGCGGTCCCGCAACGCCGAGCTGATGGAGGCCCTTGCGGCCGAGCGCGACCGCGCTGCCCGCGCCGAGGCCGAGGCCAAGGCACAGCTCGCCGAAGCCAACGCCAGGGTCGCGGAGCTTGCTGGAAAGCTCGCATCGCTTGCCGAACGCCAGCAGGCGATCGCCGCGACGCCGTGGTGGCGTCGCGGACGCATGGCTATGAAGCTGCTCGGCCCAGGGGGAGAATAGCGGGAGCCCCGCGAGCCCTCTAAGGGCCCGCGGGGCTCCTCGTCTGTTTTGTCGGCGCGGCGGTCAGATCGGGTACACGAGCTTGCCGTCGAGCTCGACCTCGACGACTCCTCGGTACTGGTTTGCGCGGGCCCAGAAATCATCCAGACTGCCGTCGGGTCCTACCGCCGCGCCGGCGGGCAGGCTCAGCACCTCGCGCTTGTATCCGACCTCCTTGCGCGGCTCGTTAGTGACTCGCTTGGTCTCCTCGTCGTACACGTCGTCCTCGAGCCGGCTCCAGAGCACGACCGCCGACCCGTCGGCGTTCAGCTCGAGCACGTCCTTGCTCAGCGCCGCCGACCCGTCGGCGCGGGTGTAGTAGCTCTCGACCCTGTTCTTAAATGTGATCGTGACGTTCACTTTGCCCCCTCTTGAGCGCCGTCCTGCATGCGCCTGCGATCAACTCGCCGAACGTGTGCAGATTGCCGTTCGCGTCGGCCATCTGCTCGTTCAGGACCTCGGACAGCGCGCGGCGCAGCTCCTCGGTGTCGAACGGCATTCCCGCCGCCTGCTCGAGGACTGCGCCGACCTCGACCAGGCGGTGCGTCCGCGCCTTGCGGTCTGCCGCGGCCTTCTTCCGCTCGAGGTCCCTCAGCTCCTTCTTGAGTGCCGCCGCCCGCGCGGCCTGCTTGTCAGCCGCCGCCCTCTTCCGCGCGATCTGCTCGTCAATCGTCGCAGCCATATCGACCGCCCTTCCTGCTCGCTGCCGTCTTATCGTCGCTGGAAAATATACCCAGCCGCGCGGTAAAATATCGCGAGCAGGGTATATCACTACCAAGGGTAGTGCGCACTTGGCAGGACTTTTGCCGCGTCGCGTCAAAAGTCCTGCACTGCGTGCGGTCTTGGCAGACGGCCCTACGCCCTCGTCCCGCACCCGTTCGCCTTGGGCGGCTCACTTCTGCGGGGTCGGGCTGCGCGGTCACTGCGCTCCCTTGCACTCCGCGCCGCGGGTCCCGTTCGCCGGCTGCGGCTCACGGCGCCCGTGCCGCTGCGCGGGGCGGGCCGCGCCCCTTGCCTGAAAGGAAACCGCATGGCCATCTTCCATCTGAGCTACCGCGGCTGCTCGCCGCCACCGGGGCGGGGGCGGTCCGCAAGGCCGCATACCAGTCGGGCCAGGCACTCGTCGAGGAGCGCACGGGAGAGCTGTGTGACTACGCCCGCAAGGAGCGCGTGGTCGAGGACGGACTGTTCCTGCCCGCGGGCGTGCCGCCCATCGACCGCGGTTCCCTCTGGAACGGGGCCGAGCGGGCATGGGCCGAGGGCGGCGGCGGCAACGAGCTCGTGGCCAAGCGCTACGAGTTCGCGCTGCCGATCGAGCTGGACGCCTACACCCGCCGCGCCTGCGTCCTCGACTTCTGCGCTCTCTTCCCCGCCAAGGCGTGCGATTGGGCGATCCACGATGACGGCCGCGGCGGCAACCCGCACGCGCACGTTCTCGTCTCCGCGCTCGACCTCGGCGCCCAGGGCTTCACTCAGAGGACCAAGGCCGAGAAGGGCCAGTGCTTCTACCTGTGCCAGAACGCGCGCGGCGTGCAGGTGCCCGTCCGCGCGACCGACTGGAAACAGGCGAAGGCCGATGGCTGGGAGAAGGTATATAACTTCAAGGACGGCGTGCGCCGCACTATGAAGCAGGCGAAGGCTGAGGGGCTTGGGACGAAGGACCGCGCGAGCAAGCAGCCCGTGCAGATGCACCGCATCGCCAGGCAGTCCGCGCGGGACGTCGGCAGCGCTGAGCTCACGGCCGTCCGCGCCGCCTGGGCTGAGATCGCAAACCGCCACCTCGCCGCATACGCGGCGGCCACGAGCACGGCGGTGCAGACAATCGACCACCGCTCTAATAAAGATAGGGGCATCGAGGCGCAGCCGACCGTGCACGAGGGCGGCGCCGGGCTGATCGGCCACGACGAGCGCGTAAAGCTGAACAAGGAGATAAGGGCCAGGAACGAGCGCCTGCGCGTCCTGCGCTCTGAGCTGAAGAACGAGGGCGATACCCTCGAGCAGCTGAAACGGGAGCTCGCGGAACTCGAGCGCAAGCGCGGGCGCATCGAGAGCGCGAAGCGCGCCCGCGCTCAGGGCAGGCACCGCGGCGCCCTCGCCAAGCGCCGCCGCACGGCCATGGCCACCGCCGCCGCCGCGGCGGCGGCGCAGCAGCGTGTGGCCGCGGCGTCCGTTGACCAGACCGACACCCGCGCCGAGCTACTGGTCCAGCTCGATGAGCAGATCGCCGCGCTCGACCTCAAAATCAGACAGCTGCAGAGTGGCGGCACGGCGAAGATGCTGTCGGCCCCCCTGCTCAAGGCCGCCGAGTTGGGCGCCGAGCGCAAAAAGCTCGCCGACGAGCGCAACCGCCTCGCGGGCGGCGGTCCCGCGCCGCGCAGGCCGGAGCCGCCGCGTCCTGAGCAGAACCGCCCACGCGGGCCCAGGCACTAGCCGCCGCGGTAGCTTCAGCTACATCGGCGCCGGCCCTATGGCCATGCCGCCCGCGGCAGCAATTCGACCGTTCGCAGCTGCCGCGGCAGTGCCGAAAAAAATATTTTGGAGGGTCGCGCGTGTAAATATACGCGTGCATGTGCGCCTGCGCGATGGCGCGTCTGACCTGCGATAACTAGACTTTTTTT
>QSCH01000055.1:0-5095 GCA_003462965.1 Collinsella sp. OF03-4AA | reverse complement strand
GCGGCCTCGAGCACGTCGAGCGTGTCGGCCTTAAGCGAGCCCTTGGGCACGGCGATGCGCAGCGGGCCCTCGGCGCCACGGCCCGCGGCATGGTCGCCATCGGAAGCCCTCGGCGCCACGGCCCGCGGCATGGTCGCCATCGGAAGCGGCATCCTCGGCCGAGGTGCGCGCGGCCTCCAGGCGCTCGAGCGAAAAGGCGAAGCCCGCCGCCGGCACCTCGATACCGGCGCCAAATGCGCCGGTAAAGATGGAGTCATAGCGTCCGCCCGAACCGACCGGATCGGGCAATCCGCCGGCATAGGCCTTAAAGACCAGGCCCGTGTAGTAATCGAAAGAGTTCATGATAGAGAAGTCGAACGACAGCACCTGGGCGTCCTCGGGTGCCAGGCCCTCAACCAGGGCACGCAGCTCGCACGTCAGCGGCGCGACGATACCGGCGGCCTCCAGCAGCGCGTCCACGCGGTCGAGTACCTCGGCACCGCCGTGCAGACGCGGCAACTCGCTAATGGCGGCCTTGACGGCATCGGACTCGGCGCTTGCCGCCACGCGGGCATCGAGGCCCACAAAGTCGTTGGCGTGCACGCAGCGCAGGGCCTCGGCAGCCAGCTCACGATCCTCGCATACCGCGAGCAATTCCTTAAAAGGACGCACGCTGCCTGCGATGATGCGCGCATCGGGAAGTGCCAGCTCACGCACGGCCTCCGCCACCAGCGAAACAATCTCGACATCGCCCGCGGTATCGCCCGCGCCGATAAGCTCAAAGCCCAGCTGCGTAAACTGACGCGAGCCGCCGGCATTGCGCTGACACTCGCGAACCACCGGCGCCTCGTAGCGCAGGCGCAGGGGCAGGTCGGCCGCGCGCATGCGGGTCGAAACCAGGCGCACGATCGGCAGTGTGTTGTCGGGGCGGACCACCAACAGACGCCCGTCGTCGTCAAAGAGCTTAAACGGCGTGTCCGCGATGCGGCCGCCTTCCTCGAGCGAACCCTTGTCCTCGAGCAGCGGCGTCTCGACCGGAAGGTAATGATGTTCCCTGAAGCAGCCCTTCACCGTACATGCGATCTCCTCGCGCGCCTGAGCCTCCTCGGGCAATATGTCCCGGAATCCCCACGGTGTGGCCGTCATCTGGTGAGCCTCCTCATGCTGTGTTTCATATAGAACGAAAAACCGGCATAGCTCCGCCGGTCTTCTGGGTACTTTAGCATACTAGAGTGCTTGCGGGGAAAATGCGTCGCAGCCGCTCACACCGTATTCATTTGGAAACATAGGAGCGGATTGCCGCAACCCAACCCCACTTAGGCGCCAATCGCACGACGATACTCTGCCATTACCTGCGCATCGGCAGCCGCGGGGTCGGCAAAATAGCGCCCGTCATAGGTCTCGGCCGAAACAACTCCGCGATAGCCGCGCGCCACCAGCCTATCCAGGTCGGCGCGCATATCGCGGTCGCCGTCACCCCAGGCAAGATGCGTCGTGCCATCTGCCGCAACATCGACAAAATGCACGTGGGCGACATCATCGCCAAGCAGATCGAAATAATCGTCGATGGTATCCCCCGCCACCGCCATGGCGCCCATATCCAGACACGCCTTAAGTGCCGGATGATCAACTGCCTCAATCATGCGCTTCGTGTCGGCCGCCGAGTTCACGATTATCGACTCAACCGGTTGTAGAGCCTCGAGCACCAGTCGCACGCCGCGCGCTCCCGCATGCTCGGCAATCGCGCGCAGCATCGAGGCGCTGCGACCCCACGCATCCTCGATCGGCTCGTTCAAAAATGCCCAGCCACTCGAGACCATGACCTGCTCGGCTCCAAGTTCCGCCGCGATATCCACAACGTTCTTAAAGTACGCGAGCGTGCGGGCACGCGCCTCATTCCCGCGCGCCGCGATATTCCACGGCTTGGGGTTGTTCTGTTCGGGACAAAGCCCCACAATCCGAACCCCATACCGCTGTGACAGCTCCCGCACCTGCTCGAGCGAATCGTATCCATGGCAATCGACATACAGATGCATCGCCCCGGTCCAAAGTTCGCAACACGTGTAGCCCGAGGCCGCAGCCGAGGAAAAGAATTCCTCAAGGTCAAAATAACGATGGCTGATATTCATGACGGCAAGCTGCGGATACTCCATCTTGTCCACCTTTCGGCAAAAGGGCGCCGCAGCACAATGTGCGCGACGCCCCCTCTTACATTGTTTTAATTATGACGGATGCCCTACTGAACACCAAGCACTCCAAAGAACGCGCCGGCGATACTCACGAGTAGGATCACGAGCATGATGAGCAGCGGATTCATCTTCTTCTTGAGCATGAGATAGACAATTCCAAACAGCCCCATCGTGACAAAGCCCGGGAAGATTCCGTTGAGCAGCTCGGCGAGCGTCTGAGCGCCATCGCCCGCGCCGACCATGAGCGGAATGTCCACGGTGACCATCTCCATGGTCATAGCGCCGATCACCATGGCGCCCATGATAGAGGCCATCTTGACGATCGTGTCCATAATGCCCGATTCCTGGACCTTGCTGATCATGTCCGAGCCAAAGCGATATCCCACAAACGTCAGCAGGTAACGGATGATGTAGTGGGGGACGTTGAACACGAGCAGGAACAAAATCGGGCCAAGAATAGAGCCCTGCAGCGCCAGCGACGTGCCGACACCCGTTGCCAAAATTCGCAGCGTACCCCAGTAGAAGGCATCGCCCACGCCGGACAGCGGTCCCATCAAAGCAAGCTTGACATTAGAGATCGCGCTCGTGTCAAAGTTATCTTCGGTGGCGTTGACTTCTTCCATTGCGGCAGCAATGGACATGGGAAGCGTCGAGATATACGGCGTGACGTTATAGAGCTCCATATGGCGCTTGAGTGCGGCCTTAAAGTCCGCATCCTGCGGATACAGCTTGCGAAGGATCGGCATAAGGGCCCACATAAAGCCGATATGGCCCATACGCTCGTAGTTCCAGGAATGCTCATAGGGAATCGAGCGCCAGAACAGCTTCTTAAGGTCTGCGCGGGAAATCAACCCGTCGTAAGAAGACTCAAACTTAAAACTCATCGAACCCACTCCCAATCGCAGGATCCTCGGTTGCCGCTGCGGGCTGCTCCGCCTTTTTCTTGTCACCCAAAACCGTCATCGCGACGGCGATAATCGCGGCAAAGATCGCCACGCCAGTCGTGCTAATGCCAAAGTAGGCGACGAGGAAGAAGCCAGCGAAGAAGAACGGAGCCACTGTTTTGTTCATAATCATCTGCGCCAGCATCGCAAAGCCGAGTGCGGGCAAGAAGGCGGCGGCGACATCCATGCCGGTCTGAACGAAATCGGGGATGATGTTGAGCAGGCTGGCAACAGCATCGGCGCCAAAGAAGAATGCCAGGGGAATGATCAGCAGGCCGCACCAGCTCTGCGCGTAACCGGCGATGAGCATGTTGCGCGTGATGGCCTTGGTGTCTCCGTCCTCGACGTTTTTGTCGATACGGTGCACCAGCAGCAGCATGACCGGCTGGCCCAGGGCCGTATCGAGCGCCAGGACGATCGTTGCGATGGGAATGCCCAGGGTCAGGGCCGCCGAAGCGTCCGCGCCGGCCTGCATGGCAAGCGACACGCCCAGAATGGTTCCGGAAATCGTATCGGGCGGGTTATACGCACCGACCGAGATGGCACCGACCATGGCAAGCTCCATCGTGGCGCCCATAATGGTGCCGGTCACCACATCGCCCATGACAAGGCCGACCAACGGTCCGAGCACAATGGGGCGCTGAAGGTAACTCGTACCGGTCAGCCACTCGGAATAGCCCAAAAGGGCAATCAGGAAAATCAGGATCGTCTTGATAACCATGACAGCCCCTAACCGATGACCTTTGCGGCATCAGTCTTCGCATCCGCCGGAATCATCTGAATGAACAGCTCATAGCCCTCGCCGAGTAGCTCCTTCACGTAGGCCTCGTTCTCGGGCGTAAGGAATACGCTCGTCGAGACCTGGCGGGCATCCTCGCTAAAGGCCACATTGCCGAGGTTGATCTTCTTGACGCCCATCGCCCTGGCGACGGCACCGGCCTGTTGGATCGTCTCGCAAACCACGAAGAGCTTGTACTTGTCGGTCACACCGCTCTGGAGCGCCTTGACGGCATCCTCGGTGTTTTTGACGACGACCTTGCATCCTTCGGGCTTTGCAAGGGACAGGGCCTGCAGACGAAGCTTGTCGTTGAGGACCGTGTCGCTCACTAACAGGATGCAGTCGGCACCCAGAGCCGAGGTCCAGCTAACGGCAACCTGGCCGTGAAGCAGTCGATAGTCCACGCGAATCATCTGAATCATGATGTGCTCCTAACGATTAAAACTCATCGAGTTCGGCCTGCCCCAGCAGGTCGTTGACGTACTTGACCTTGGTGTCGTCCGCCTCGACGATCTGGCGAATGGCCTCATCGATCGGGGTGGAGTCGGGCACGAACAGCAGCTGAATAAGGAGCGGCAGATTCATATTGGTCACCAGGTGCGTGTTGGGGCGCGTCTGGGCGATCTTGGTGAACTCGTTGTTGACGCTGCCGCCAAAGAGGTCGGTGCAAACGACGACCTCATCGTCCGCGGCAAAGCCGTCCAGAATCGCTGCGGCCTCCTTGACCAGGTCCTCGTTTCCGTCGACATACATAGACAGCGCATGGACGTTCTCGCGCTCGCCCGAGAGTAGCCCAATGCTCTCGACGATTCCGGACGCAAAATGAGCATGGGATGCAACGATAAACTGCCTCATTCGATTCCCCTTCTTGCGAACTTCGGCATAAAAATGCCCGGACGCATGCGCCCGGGCAGGGTGCTTCTTGATCAGTAGCTAATTTGTCGCCGATTAGTAATCGAACTGGTGATAGTAGCGACGGTAGTTGAGGTTGTGCTTGGTGACCGTCTCGTAGTAAGCGGCAAGGCGATCGGTGATCAGCGAGGAGAGGATCCACGGAGACACGATGACGCGGAACTCGTCGTCAAGGCCGGGGATCGCGAACTCGGCGGTGTCGATGATGTTGATGTCGGTGTCGCCGGTCACGCCGCGGGTCAGGAACGCGCGGACGCGCTCGTCGAGCTTGCGGTTCTCGTCCTCGCCCATGA
>QSCH01000054.1:0-5341 GCA_003462965.1 Collinsella sp. OF03-4AA | reverse complement strand
GACGGCTCGGTGCCGTCCACCGGTCAGCGGCGCCCTGGCCTCCCACGGGCTGGCCCCGCAGTACTCTCGGCGCGATGGGGCTTAGCTTCCGGGTTCGGAACGGGACCGGGCGTGCCCCCCATGCTCTGGCCGCTGACCGGTGGGCGGCGCCCACCGTTACGGTGTCCGGTATCGCATACACGTGCCCTGGGGGCCGCATGGCGCATAGGAAAGATCTGACTCGGGGGCATCCTCGTGCCCGGACCGCGCTTCAGAGCGCGAAGTCCCGCGGGCCGCGAGGTGCGGTTCCGGAAGAGCTCGGGCGATTAGTGCGGCTCGGCTGAGGGCGTCGCCGCCCTTGCACCTGCCGTCTATCGACCAGGTAGTCTACCTGGGCCCTTACCGGAAGGAGAACTAATCCCTGGAACGGCTTCCCGCTTAGATGCCTTCAGCGGTTATCCGCGCCGCACGCGGCTACCCGGCCGTGCCGTTGGTCGACAACCGGTTCACCGGAGGTGCGTCCACCCCGGTCCTCTCGTACTGGGGGCAGCCTCCATCGATTCTCCTGCGCCCACGGAGGATAGGGACCGAACTGTCTCACGACGTTCTGAACCCAGCTCGCGTACCGCTTTAAACGGCGAACAGCCGTACCCTTGGGACCTGCTCCAGCCCCAGGATGCGATGAGCCGACATCGAGGTGCCAAACCTTGCCGTCGATGTGGACTCTTGGGCAAGATCAGCCTGTTATCCCCGGAGTACCTTTTATCCGTTGAGCGACGGCCCACCCACTCGGGGCCGCCGGATCACTAGAGCCTGCTTTCGCACCTGCTCGGCTTGTGGGCCTCGCAGTCAAGCCCGCTTGTACTCTTGCATTCAAAAGGACGGTTGCCGACCGTCCCGAGCGGACCTTCGCGCGCCTCCGTTACCCTTTAGGAGGCGACCGCCCCAGTCAAACTGCCCGCCTGGCACGGTCCCCGAGCCGGTCGACGGCCTCGGGTTAGGACGCCGGTCGCGCGAGGGCAGTATTCCAAGGGCGGCTCCCCGGGGGCTGGCGCCTCCGGATCTTAGCCTCCTGCCTATCCTCTACACGCGGGACCAGCGGCCAATGCCAAGCTGCAGTGAAGGTTCACGGGGTCTTTCCGTCCTTCCGCGGGTAAGTCGCATCTTCACGACCAGTGCAATTTCACCGGGTCCATGGTCGAGACAGCGCCCAAGTCGTTGCGCCTTTCGTGCAGGTCGGAACTTACCCGACAAGGAATTTCGCTACCTTAGGACCGTTATAGTTACGGCCGCCGTTTACCGGGGCTTGGCTTCGGGGCTTCGCCTTGCGGCTAACTCCTCCGCGTGACCTTCCGGCACCGGGCAGGCGTCAGACCCTATACGTCGCCTTGCGGCTTCTGCAGAGTCCTGTGTTTTTGGTAAACAGTCGCTTGGGCCTCTCCACTGCGGCCCGCCTCCGCTCCCGGAGCAAGTCCGTTCACGTACGCGCGGGCACCCCTTCTCCCGAAGTTACGGGGCCATTGTGCCGAGTTCCTTGACCATGGTTGACCCGATCGCCTCGGTATGTTCTACCCACCCACCTGTGTCGGTTTGCGGTACGGGCGCGCACGCGCCTGCCTAGGGGTTTTTCTAGGGACCTCGGGCTCACTCGCTTCGCTTAAGTGCTTCGTCCGGAGCCTCGCCCTTCTGCGGACCGGATTTCCCTGGTCCGCGGGCCGCGCTCCATCACGGGGACGTCCAGAACCCCGCCGAGCCACCCCCATCCGTCGCCCCGTCGGTCGTAGCGCCGCGTGCGCGGTGCAGGAATGTCTGCCTGCTGCGCGTCGGCTACGCCTCCCGGCCTCGCCTTAGCCCCCGACTGACCCTGGGAGGATTAGCCTTGCCCAGGAAACCTCGGGTTCACGGCGGACGAGTTACTCTCTCGTCTCTCGCTACTCATGCCAGCATTCTCACTCCCATGCGCTCCACCGCCGGTCGCCCGGCGGCTTCACCGCCCATGGGAAGCTCCCCTACCGATTCTATATAGATAAAATCCCGCCGCTTCGGTGTCCAGCTTAGCCCCGTGTATTGTCGGCGCATGTCCACTCGACCAGTGAGCTGTTACGCACTCTTTGAATGCATGGCTGCTTCTAAGCCAACATCCTGGTTGTCTGGGCGGACGCACATCCTTTGCCACTCGGCTGGAACTTGGGGACCTTAGCGGGCGGTCCGGGCTGTTTCCCTCTCGAGCACACAGCTTAGCCCACATGCTCTGACTGCCGCGCTCTGGGCCGCCGGCATTCGGAGTTCGGTTGGATTCGGTAGGCGGCGAAGCCCCCTCGTCCATCCGGTGCTCTACCTCCGGCGGTGAACGCGCGACGCTAGCCCTAAAGCTATTTCGGGGAGAACGAGATATCTCCGGGTTTGATTGGCCTTTCACCCCTATCCGCAGGTCATCGCCGCCGTTTTCAACCGACGTGCGTTCGGCCCTCCACGGGGTCTTACCCCCGCTTCAGCCTGCCCACGGATAGCTCACCCGGCTTCGCGTCCGCGGCGCGGGACTCAAGTCGCCCTGTTAAGGCTCGCTTTCGCTCCGGCTCCCTTTCGGTTAACCTCGCCCCGCGCCAGCGACTCGCTGGCTCATTCTACAAAAGGCACGCCGTCACACCATAAAGGTGCTCCGACTGCTCGTGGGCGCACGGTTTCAGGTACTGTTTCACTCCCCTCCCGGGGTGCTTTTCACCTTTCCCTCACGGTACTGGTGCGCTATCGGTCACAGGGTAGTACTCAGGCTTGGATGGTGGTCCACCCAGGTTCGGACCGGGTTTCACGTGCCCGGCCCTACTCAGGGACCGCGTCGCGCCGTCCGGTCTGGGTTCGCGTACGGGGCTGTCACCCGCTGCGGCCGGCCTCCCATGCCGTTCCGCTCCCCAGCCGGACCTGCGCCCGGGGGCGGCAGCCCCCGGATGCGCGGCCCTGCAACCCCGTCGGCGGAACCCCTGCCGGGTATGCCCGCTCGACGGTTTGGCCATCGGTCCCCTTTCGCTCGCCGCTACTCGGGGAGTCTCGAGATTGATTTCCTCTCCTCCGGGTACTTAGATGTTTCAGTTCCCCGGGTTGTCCTCCCGGCCCCTATGTGTTCAGGATCGGGATATCCACACTGCTGTGGATGGGTTCGCCCATTCGGAGACCCCCGGGTCGAAGGATGTGTGCTCCTCGCCGGGGATTATCGCAGCTTGCCGCGTCCTTCATCGGCTCCCTGTGCCAAGCATCCGCCGTGCGCCCGTGGTATCTTGCGGGACCGCTCTCGGGCCCGCGGGATATCCACGTGTCGCTAATAAAAATTAATCGATATCATGAATAGCGCTCGTATGTCGCAATTCGGGTATCTCATACCGCGGCACAGTCTATGTACTGTGCTCGCGATCAGATGCTCCTCACTCATTAATAAGTGAATTCTTCTTGTTTGGATCGGATGAATGATTGCTATCATTCTCTGTTTAATCGCAGAAAAGAATCGAGTCTGGAAGATTCGGATCTTCCATCTCTCTCCTATCGCTATGCGGCTCTCAAGGTACGCGGGTGCGACCCCGGGGACCGGGTGCTGCGGGGACATATCCTGGCGGACATCAACCGGACGGGCTCCTGCCCTCTATTCGAGTTAAGTTGATCTCTCTAGAAGATTTATCTCCCTAGAAAGGAGGTGATCCAGCCGCACCTTCCGGTACGGCTACCTTGTTACGACTTCACCCCCCTCACCCTCCACACCTTCGGCGCCTCCCCCCTTGCGGTTGGGCCGGCGACTTCGGGTGCAGACGACTCGGGTGGTGTGACGGGCGGTGTGTACAAGGCCCGGGAACGCATTCACCGCGGCATGCTGATCCGCGATTACTAGCAACTCCGACTTCATGGGGGCGGGTTGCAGCCCCCAATCCGAACTGGGGCCGGCTTTCCGGGATCCGCTCCCCCTCGCGGGGTGGCATCCCTCTGTACCGGCCATTGTAGCACGTGTGCAGCCCAGGGCATAAGGGGCATGATGACTTGACGTCGTCCCCGCCCTCCTCCGCCTTGACGGCGGCGGTCCCGCGTGGGTTCCCGGCATCACCCGATGGCAACACGCGGCGGGGGTTGCGCTCGTTGCGGGACTTAACCCAACATCTCACGACACGAGCTGACGACAGCCATGCACCACCTGTATGGGCTCCTCTCGGCCACGGGGTCTCCCCCGCTTCACCCATATGTCAAGCCCTGGTAAGGTTCTTCGCGTTGCTTCGAATTAAGCCACATGCTCCGCTGCTTGTGCGGGCCCCCGTCAATTCCTTTGAGTTTTAGCCTTGCGGCCGTACTCCCCAGGCGGGACGCTTAATGCGTTGGCTGCGGCACGGGGGGATCGTCCCCCCACACCTAGCGTCCATCGTTTACGGCTGGGACTACCAGGGTATCTAATCCTGTTCGCTCCCCCAGCTTTCGCGCCTCAGCGTCGGTCTCGGCCCAGAGGGCCGCCTTCGCCACCGGTGTTCCACCCGATATCTGCGCATTCCACCGCTACACCGGGTGTTCCACCCTCCCCTACCGGACCCAAGCCGCGGAGGTTCCGGGGGCTTCGGGGGGTTGAGCCCCCCGCTTCGACCCCCGGCCTGCCGGGCCGCCTACGCGCGCTTTACGCCCAATGAATCCGGATAACGCTCGCCCCCTACGTATTACCGCGGCTGCTGGCACGTAGTTAGCCGGGGCTTCTTCTGCAGGTACAGTCTCGTCTCTTCCCTGCTGAAAGCGGTTTACGACCCGAGGCCTCCGTCCCGCACGCGGCGTCGCTGCGTCAGGGTTCCCCCCATTGCGCAAGATTCCCCACTGCTGCCTCCCGTAGGAGTCTGGGCCGTGTCTCAGTCCCAATCTGGCCGGTCGGTCTCTCAACCCGGCTACCCGTTGTCGGCACGGTGGGCCGTCACCCCGCCGTCTACCTGATGGGCCGCGGAGCCATCCCCTCCCGTCGGGGCTTTAGCCGGGGTGCCATGCGGCACCCCGGGGTATCCGGTATTACCCGTCCTTTCGGGCGGCTATCCCGGGGGAGGGGGCAGGTTCTCCACGTGTTACTCAGCCGTTCGCCACTCGCTTCCCTCCGGAGAGGGGTGCCGTTCGACTTGCATGTGTTAGGCGCGCCGCCAGCGTTCATCCTGAGCCAGGATCGAACTCTCCGTCCAAAATATCTGGGCTTCGGGCCCGTCCGGTCCTCTCAGTTCATCGCTGATCGGTTCCGTTCGATTCATATGGTTCTGTATAGGAAAAGGAATTTCTCGGGGCCGCCTCTCGGCGGCCTTGCGAAAAACAAATCCAAGTTAGACCATTTCAAATGGTTCGATGTCTGCCCGGATGCGACACTGAA
>QSCH01000053.1:0-5617 GCA_003462965.1 Collinsella sp. OF03-4AA | reverse complement strand
AGAGCTCTATGGCCGCCTTCCTGGCCTCGACATCATGCTTCACTCTCAAATCAACGCGCATAAAGAGAGCCTCCCATTTCTCATGTCCAAGAAATGGGAGGCAGTTCACGCCCATGGCGAGGGCCGTTCGCCCAAGTTGTTGCTCGGTGGGGGTGAGGCTTTTGCCCTGCGTGATCTTTCGCCTGATATCCATATGGCTCCTATGCGTTTGCGTCGCGATAAACCAATCATAGCGATAAATAAAACGTTCGGCTTGGCTGGGAGTTTTGGTCCGCCGGTCTATGAACGACGGACCGCTCGACGCTGTGCGGGCTCAACATAGGGGCGCTGTCCTTGTTGGGCCGTTTGCGCCCGGGGCGTTACCCGAGCACGCGTACGGGCCCCAAGAGACCGCTGGGCTCGGAGGGCTCGGTCATGCCGAACACGTCGGGGACGGCGTGGTCGAGGGTGTTGATGATGTCAATCGTGAGCGCGTGCTCACCGGCTAAAAGTGCGGCGGCCTCAAAGCGGTAAGGCGGACAGATGCGGGTGCCGAGGGATTTGCCGTCGAGGGTGACGGTTGCGGTCTCAAAGACCTCCCCAAGGTCGATGACAGCGCGGCTGGCCGCTTCGCCCAGGACAAAGGAGGCCTGGTAGCGGAACGTGCCGGCCTTGCCGGGGAACTCGGCCGAGGAAAGGTCGTGCAGGTCTGCAAGCTCAACAGACTCGCCAAAGGCATCGGTACCAGGGGCAGAGAAGGCAACCGCCCAGGGCCCGTCGACGCATGTGGCTTCGTCTCCAGCAGTTGCCGCGCCGGCGGAACCTGTAGCCCCAAGGACCACGATGCAGCTCTCGTAGGGAGCCAGCTCGAGCGTGCCGTCAAAGGCGGCGGGATCGGTGCCGTTGAGCAGGTCGAGGCGCGCGCCTGCAACGGGTATGCCGTCGGCAAGCGCAATCTGAGTGGAGATACCCTGCTTGGGATGCTCGTTGACGAGCATCAGATAGGTCTCGCCCGCCCGCTCGTAGCGCAGTGCGCGCAGCCAGGGCTGGGACTCGGCACAAACCACGGTCTGCATACCGGCGTCGGCAAGCGTGCCTGCGAGCTCGGCGGTTGCCAGGAGCTTGATGCCGGCGACCGCGGCTGCATCCACGGAGGCAAAGCCCTCGCGGGCTGCAATATCACCGTCGTAGCGCTTGCTCGGCAACTCATCCAGCGCGTACACGGCAACACCTGCGGCTGCGGCGCGCGCGGCAAAGTCGAGCACGGCTCCGCCGACAAACTCGGCTCCGGGCATCACCAGGCAGCGGTATGCCTGGCCGTTCACGCCAAAGCCGCTACCGTCTGCGGCAATTTCAACGGCATAGCGCCCTGCGTTCTCAAATGCCTCTGCCGGCACGATGTCAAAGTCGACCTGCGCGCGCATAAGCTCGGAGGCGGCATGCTGCATAAAGTTCGCCTCGCCTGTCCACTCGGCGTCCGCATGGTAGAGAAGCGCCACCGGGGTCGTTGCGCGCCCGCCGCTCAGCAGGCTCGCCGTACGGTTCATGTAGCTCATGAGCTGCCCAAAGTGTGCAAACTGGGGGTTTTGGCCATGCGCATAGAAATGCGGCGGGCAGTCCCAGTCGGGGAAGGCGGCCATGCTAAAGGCATGCGGCACAAACCAATTGACGCCGCGCACCAAAAATGATCGGCGATCCACTTCATCTCGCGTAGGCCTTCGTGCCATCCAAATGCGCCAAAGACCTCGGCCATGCAGCGCCCCTGCTTTTTGGGATCGAGGTGTGCTGCCGAGGAGCCCAGCTTGGGCAGCACGTAGTTATAGAACTCGAGGTCCCACACGCCGCGTCCGTAGCTGTGAAGGCCGCGGTCCATGCCGGGTACCAGCTGGTTGATCACGATGTCGACGCCCGCCATGTCCTGACCGCCCACGGCGCGGAAGTAGTGCCCGGCGCCCACGCCCAGGCGCGCGTGGCAGTCCTTGTCCTCGATAACGTGGCCGATGTACTGCACGCCGCGCGCGCGGCACCAGTCTCCGAGCTGGTCGCAGAAGCACTCCTTATAGAGGGTGCTCGCGATGTCCATATAGACGTGGCGTACGTGCGCGCCGGCCGGCTCGCGGTCCCACAGGTGCGGGAGCTCGGCCAGGTAGCGCTCGCCCAGTGCCGCGCGTAGGCGACGCTCAAGCTCGGCCGACCAGGGTAGGGGCGCGGTGGCCTTGCCGATGAGCGTGTCCGAGATGCCATCGGGGCCCGTGGTGCCCTTCTCGTTGGCAAATCCGGGCTCATCGGAGAAAAAGCCCAGGATCGTCTTGCCAAACTCATCGCCCAGATGCTCAAAATGCGGCTCGTAGACAGCATCGATGAGCTGCGCCACCGAGGCGCGGTCGACCATATTGATGTAGTCCTCGTTGTAGGAGGTCTTGCCGCTCGTGAACATCACGCATGCCTGCGTGAGGCCCGCAGGTGCATCGAAGACCAGGCGGCTGGGGTTGCCGTCTGCATCGTCGATTACTCGGTAAGCGACGTCGACGGGGCTGCCGTCCTGCATAAATGTCACGCCGTAGAAGCGCTCCGTTTTGTCGAGCATGTTGGCGAGCGCGATGCTCGCGGCGGACGTGGGGCCCACGATGTCGAACGTGCGGTGCGTGAGCACGATCTTGCGGAGCTCGGGCACGGCCTCCTTGACGGCGCCGTTGGCAAAGCCCGTGGGGAAGTGCGCGTCGTCCAAGATCCAGAGCTTAAGGCCCAGCTGCTTGCACTCGTCAATGACAAAGCGCAAGTCGCGCCACCAGCCCTCGCCGCAAAAATCGGGGTGTGGGCGGCTTTCGAGACAGACCTCGTGGATGTCGGCGCCGGCGATCTTCTCCAGATACTCGGCAATGGTCTTATGGCTCTCGCCCTTCATCCACAAAAACGGAAGCACATGGTTGTCGTATGTACCCTCGAGCACCTGCTGATAGTGCGCGGTCATGGATCCTCCTTGGCTCGATCGATCTGCTGCATAGCACAGATTATGGACGCGTCGGCGCGTTCTGCTAATATCTGAATCACGACGAACTATGACTAAATCAACGATTGGCAAGCCATGGAGATCGACGAGCTCGAGCGTAGGCTCAGCGAACTGAGCGCCAGTGAAATCGCTTATAAAGACGGCATGGCATTTGATTGGTCGATTATGACCGAGCATGTCGAAATCGACGGATGCCCAGTGCGCAAGATTGGGCAGCCAGGGTTTGCCTATGCCCAGCCCGGCATGCCGCGTGGCCTGACGATAAGGAAAAACTCGCGCTTTAATGCAGTTCCCGAGCACGTGCATGATTACGTGGAGATGAGCTATGTGTATCGCGGGCGCTGCCCGCAGACGGTGGCGGGGGAGAGGCTCGAGCTGGGCCGCAACGAGGTGCTTTTGCTCGACGCCCTCTGCCCGCATGCCGTGGCGGCGCTTGGTGAGGACGACATCATGCTGAGCATGACCGTTTCACGCGCTTTTTTGCGCCGGAGTCTCGAGTCGAGCCTCTCGCGCGAGAGCGCGGTCTCGCGGTTTTTGTTCAACGCGCTCAACAGCGAGACGGACCATCGGGGCCATGTCCGTTTTTACTGCGGCGAGAGCCGTCGGATTCGGCGCTACATGCAGGAGATGCTCTGCGAGCTGTACGACCCGAGCCCCAACGGTCCCGAAATCGTCTTGCGTCTGTTTCAGCTGTTTTTGGCCGAGCTCATGGATTGCTACGAGCGCGAGCTGGTGCGCGGCGCGGCGGACGGCGCGGCGGGGCCCACTGCCCTGGTGACGGGAATGCTCGGCTATATCGATCGCGAATTCGCCGCGTGCTCCCTCGAGGGGATGGCGGCGGAGTTTGGCTTGAGCCCTAATTATGCGACGGCGCTCCTCAAGCGGCATGTGGGCAAGACCTTTAGGCAGCTTGTGCAGGAGCGACGCCTGGTGCGTGCGGCCGAGCTTCTGCGCGGTGGCGCCACGGCCGGGGCGGCCGCGCATGCGGTGGGCTATGAAAACATGAGCTTCTTCTACAGTAAGTTTCACGACAAGTATGGCTGCACCCCCGCGGCATACCGCCGGTAAGCGCGGGGCGGATCGTCTTCGCTCCTTCGGTGTCAAAAAGTTTCAGCTGCAGCGCTGTTGCAGCGCGCGTCTGCGAAAAGAAGTGTCGGGTTTGGCACCCCTGCCCCTGCCTGTCGCGTGCGTGGGCGATACTCGGCCTATCGACCCGCAATGCAAAGGAGATGCTCATGGCAAACATCAAGTTCCCCGAGGGTTTCTATTGGGGCGGCGCCACGGCCGCCAATCAGTTTGAGGGCGCTTGGAACGTTGACGGCCGCGGTCCGTCGGTCGACGACCACTTCTTGGGTGGCAGCTACAAGGAGCCGCGCCAGATTACGATCGACATCGACCCTAACCGCTTCTACCCCAACCATGACGGTATCGACTTTTACCATCACTACGAGGAGGACATCGCGCTGTTCGCCGAGATGGGCTTTACCATGTTCCGCATGTCCATCTCTTGGAGCCGCATCTTCCCCAACGGTGACGACGCCGAGCCCAACGAGGCCGGCCTCGCCTTCTACGACCGCGTCTTCGACTGCCTGCGCGCTCACAATATCGAGCCGCTCGTGACCCTGTCGCACTACGAGATGCCCTATCACCTGGTCGAGAAATACAACGGCTGGGCGAGCCGCGAGCTCATCGGCTTCTTTGAGAAGTACTGCCAGACCGTCTTCGACCGCTATCAGGACAAGGTCAAGTTCTGGCTCACCTTCAACGAGATCAACTGCGGCACTCAGGACATGGGCAACCTCTTTGAGACCAGCATGATTCAGGGCTTTGAGGGCCCGGCTTCGGCGGTCCATGCTACGCCGCAGGCTCGTATGCAGGCGCTGCATCACCAGTTTGTCGCCAGCGGCCGCGTCGTGCGCTATGCCCACGAGCATTACCCGCAGTTTAAGATGGGCAACATGGACTGCTTCATCCTTTCCTATGCCGCCACGTGCGATCCGGCCGACGTGTTCGCCGCGCAGCAGGAGATGAATACCATGAACTGGTACTGCTCCGACGTGCAGGTGCGCGGCAAGTATCCGTTCTATGCCAAGCGCTTCTGGGCCGAGAACGATGTCGAGCTTGTGATGGAGGACGGCGACCTGCAGGATATCGCCGACGGCAAGGTCGATTTCTACACCTTTAGCTACTACATGTCCGGCACCGTGGGCACCCACAAGGATCACGAGATGACCGAGGGCAACATGACCTTTGGCGGCAAGAATCCCTATCTGGAGTCCACCGACTGGGGCTGGCAGATCGATCCGCTGGGTCTGCGCATCGCCCTCAACGAGATTTACGCCCGCTACGAGATTCCGCTGATGGTGGTCGAGAATGGCATGGGCGCCTACGATGAGGTCGAGGAGGACGGCTCCATCCACGACCCGTATCGTATCGCCTACTTGCAGAGCCACGTCAAGGCCATGGGCGAGGCCATTGCCGACGGCGTCGACCTGATCGCCTACACCTGGTGGGGCCATCGACCTGGTTTCCGCCGGCGACCGGTGCAGGCGTGAGGGCGATATTGCCCGCCTGGCACAGGTTGACGACAGCGGGGACGGGAATGGGCATGAGACCGTGGGCGCAGCG
>QSCH01000052.1:0-7371 GCA_003462965.1 Collinsella sp. OF03-4AA | reverse complement strand
CGGGCGGCGGGCGGAGCATGGCCACCGGACCCATCGAAACACATCTCCACCGTTCCTTCAACTGGGAAAATGCCGACCCGGGGGCCCGAATGGGACCTCGGGGGCGTTCGGCTAGCTGCGGGAACGGCCTATTCGCTCAATGTGTTCGGCTGAGATCGGAAATCAACCCCTTAATGATGTCTTAAAGATTACGAATAGCAGCTTCTTCCATATGCCAAGGACATGGTGCAAACAAACCTGACCACTTGCACCAATCCGCAGCACCGGGCAGCGGGCACACGGCGTGCCGCCCCTTAACACCCCAACGCGCGCACGGGTATCACGTAGATACCGTCCTCGACCTCGCGAGCGTACTCACCCACCCCCACAATCACGGCCATAAACTCCGGTTCGCGTGTGCGTGAACGAGGATTTCCACAGACCTTCTTGCGAACGCGCTTGAGGCTCTCGACGCCGGCGCTCGCTTTATCTTCACTCACCTTAATCTCAAAGGCGGCCCACCGTCCGTCGGCTAGCTGCACGATAGCATCGCACTCAAGGCCCGAATCGTCGCGATAATAGCGCACGGGCGTGCTATCCAGCAGGTCGAGCGAACGTGCGTAGACCGAAAGGTCGCGTATGACCAAATTCTCAAACACCAGACCAAATGTCTGCCAGTCGGCAAGCAGCGCCTGCAAGGACATACCTAGCAAGGCGCAAGCAAGGCTCGGATCTGCCAGATAGCGCTTGGGCTTGACGGTAAAGCGCCGTTTGTCGCGCGCGGCGGGAACCCAACCGGGGACCTCCTCGAGAATGAACATGCCTTTGAGGGCATCCAGGTACCTGCGCACCTTGGTCTCATCGGCAAACGCTGCGGGCTCCTCCTCGGCACCGAACATATCCATAAGAATCGTTTTATACGTGGTTGCCTGTCCCAGATTGCGCGCGATCGATGCGGAGACTCGACGAGCAATATCGGGGTCGAGACCGACCGCCGGAAAGCTGCTCGAAAACGTGGTGTTGAGATATTCTCGGGCGATGAGCTGAGCGTCAGCCGAAACCATATCGATCGCCTCGGGCCAGCCGCCGCGGCAAGCGGCTTCGACAAGCCCCGGTGTATCGCCATTGCACCGGCAGGGCTCAAAACGATGCTCAAACAAGCCCGCCAGGCTCACCTTGCCGTTGGACTCACCTGTCTCGGCAAGTGTCATGGGGTGCATGCGGACGCGACCGATGCGGCCGGCTCCACTATGCGCGGGCGCCTCCGCCTTTGAGCCAAACGCAGGCGTGGCGGAACCCGTGAGGATATAGGCGCCGCGCGTGCCCCGGGTGCGGTCAACCTCGTGTCTAACGTAGTCCCAAATTTGGGGAACGCGCTGCCACTCATCGATAATATGCGGACGGTCTCCCAGCAACATCATCGCCGGGTCGGCACGCGCGAGGTCGAGATTCTCGTCGACATACGAGGCGGACGCCCCGTGCTCAAGCGCGGCCCACGTCTTGCCGCACCACTTGGTGCCCGCAATCTCGACCGCGCCAAAGACACGAAGGTAGCGCTCGATTTGCGCATCCACGATACGTGGGATGTATCCGTCCCGATGTAGCCTCTCGCCTGCCATGAGCCACCCCCGCAGATTTCCAGGTCCTGCTTTCTGATTCTTCTATTCCACTGTAGCAAATTCGGATTTTCGGGTAGTTGCGATTCGGATTTTCGTGTTCATATAGTTCGGATTTTCATGTTCTAAGGATTCGGATTTTCGGGTGCTCAAGATTCGGATTTTCTGAACCTGCTGGTCAGGGACACTCTATTGGCAAAAAGGCGGGGAGCACCGATACGGCACTCCCCGCCCACTCAATACGCGATGGCTTTCTTGCTTAGAGCTCGTTGGCCGCGTGATACGCCGTGCGAATGGCGCTCGCGATGTCGGCGGTGCGCTCGCCCGAGCAGTCGCCCACGCAAGTCACGGGCACCGTCACGCCGTCCAGGTCAAACGCGTTGGCCTTGGAGCCCACGGCCATCACCACGTAATCGCAGGCGATCTTCACCGGCTCCTCGGCGCCGTCCTCGGCGGTGCGGACGGCCTCCACGCCCTCGTCGGTAATGGCGGTCAGGCGGGTCTTAACATGCTGCTCCACGTTATGCTCAGCAAAGTCGCTCATGATCAGCGGCAGAATGGTCTCGGACTCGCCCGCGGCAATCTTGTCGAGCATCTCCACGATCGCCACCTCGCAGCCGTGCTGCAGCAGGTACTCGGCAGTCTCGGTGCCCACCAGGCCACCGCCAATGACAGCGACGCGCCCGCTGAGCTCCACCTTGCCGGCCAGCACGTCCCAGCTCGAGACGACCTTGTCCGAATCGGCGCCGGGGACGGGGATGACCACGTCGTGCGCGCCCACGGCCACAATCGCGGCATCGGCGGCGTTGAGGTCCGCGGGGCTGGCGGTGTGGTTGAGCTCAACCTTCACGCCCAGGCCGGGCAGAATCTTCTCGTAGTACTCGACCGAGCGCATGATCTCGTCCTTGCGCGGAGGCGCGGCCGCCAGCACAATCTGGCCGCCCAGATGGTCGCTCGCCTCGTAAACGGTCACGTCGTAGCCGCGCTTGGCCGCCACGCGTGCGGCCTCTAGGCCGGCGATGCCGCCGCCCACCACGGCGATCTTCTTGTCGCCCTCGCCCGGCTTAATGGCGATGGTCGCCTCGTCTCCGTTCTCGGCATTAAGCACGCACGAAATGTACTTGCGGTTTTGAATCGCGTCGACGCAGCCCTTGTTGCAGTTGAGGCACTCGCGGATGGGCTCGCCCGTGGCGGCCTTCAGCGCAATGTCGGGGTCGCACATGAGCGAGCGGCCGTAGGCGATGATGTCGGCGGCGCCGTCTTCCAGAATCTTCTCGCCGGCCTCGACCGAAACCACGCGGCCGACGGTTGCCACCGGCACGGAGACCAAGGCCTTGACGCGCTCGGCCACGGGCAGCGTCCAGTTGTAGGGCATGGCACCCATGGGCGGAATGGTGTCTCCCATGTTGCCGGTGTGGTTGGCCTGCGCGACCTGGATCATATCGATGCCCGCGCCCTCGAGCAGCTTGGCGAACTCGCAGGCCTCGTCGGGCTGCAGGCCGCCCTTGCCGCGCGGCGTGCCGTCGGGGTTCTCCATGATCACGGGGAGCTTGTACTCCACCATCAACTGCGGTGCGGCTTTCTTAATGGCGGCGACGACCTCCAGCGCGTAGCGAACGCGGTTCTCGAACGAACCACCGTACTCGTCCGTGCGCTTGTTGAGGATCGCGGAGCACAGCGAACCCACCAGGCGGTCGCCGTGGACCTCGATGGCGTCGATGCCGGCCTGCTGCGCGCGGGCGGCCGAGGCGGCGATTGCCTCCTTAATCTGGGTGAGTTGCTCCACGGTGGCCTCGTTCACAAAGTGCTGCATGTCGTGGTGCAGCTTGGCGTAGGCCTGCTTGCGGATCTCGTTGGACTCGGCCATCTTGGCGGCGAAGGCCTCCTCGTCGCCGGCGGCCTTGGCCTCCTGCGCGGCCTTGGCGGCAGCCATGGAGCCCATGACCATGCGGCCGACGCCGGGCACGTCGTACTCGGGGTGGAACAGCTGCAGCGCGACCTTGGCACCGTGCTTGTGGACGGCGTCGGCCAGCGCCTTAAACGTGGGGATCTGGGCGTCGGTCGCCAGCTTGGGCGTGGGGCTCGCGGTCATAACGGGAGCGACGTCGCCGATGACGATGTAGCTCACGCCGCCACGGGCCAGGCGCTCGTAAAAGGCCAGGCTGCGCTCGCCGATGGAACCGTCGCGCTCCTCGTAGCCGGTGGTCAGCGGCGGGAACATAATGCGGTTCTTGAGCTCAAGGGGGCCAACCGTAATGGGCTGGAGCAGCTTGGATGCAGGTGCGGTCATGGATATTCCTCTCTTGTAGGCGCGGCGGCGATGGTGCCGCGTAGTTGTCTAGAGGATATGGCATGGGAGCACAGTGGCGCAACGGAAATCGGCGAATATCAGGTGGCGGCGGGTGGATGGGGATGGGCGGGGCGGCCCGTCGGTTTATCTCAATCTGTAACAGTTACGCGGCAAAATCGGGTCTTACTGTTACAGATCGAGACAAACGGGACCCGCCTGCTAGAAAATCTCAATCTATAACAACAACTCGGCGAAATCCGTCCCTCGTGTTATAGATTTAGACAAACGGGACCCAATCCACCGGTATATCTCGATCTGTAACATCTAGCCGCCCAAATCGGGTCTAGATGTTACAGATCGAGATCTTTGATTGAGAGGTTGGGAATTGGACCGAAAACACGGTCCCGAAATAACAAAAAAGCTCGCCGGCTAGGCCGACGAGCTGCAAGTTCTTGGTCGCGGGGGCAGGATTTGAACCTACGACCTCCGGGTTATGAGCCCGGCGAGCTACCAGACTGCTCCACCCCGCAATGTCTGGGCGCCTCATGTGCGCAAGAAAGAATATTACGCGGGAGTTCGGTAAACGGCAAGGAAAATCTCGTAGAGCATAATTCCTTCATATTTAAACCCCTCAGCCCCTATCACCGTAAACGAATCGCGGCCGAGCGCCGTCGACGGCGCGTATACAATGGTGCGCGTCCTTTTATGCCAACACTGGGAGTAGACATGCTGCTCGCTATCGATATGGGAAACACGCAGACGGCCATGGGCCTGTTCGACGGAGACGAGCTGGTGCAGTCGTGGCGCATGCCCACCGACCGCTCCTATACCGCCGACGAGATCCACGTGCGCCTGATGGGTTTCTTTAAGATGTACGGCCTCTCGCTCGATGCGGTTGACGCGATCGCCTTTGCGGGCGTGGTGCCGCAGCTCTCGCGCGAGTGGCACGCCGTGGCCGACCGCATTGCCGCAGACGCCATCGTCATCGGGCCGCAGACGGCCGCCGTGACCAAGCTGCGCGCGGCGCGTCCCCAAGCCGTAGGCGCCGATCGCGTCGCTAACGCCGTTGCGGCCGAAACTTCTACGGCGCGCCGGCAATCGTGGTGGACTTTGGCACCGCGACCAATATCGACGTCATCGATGAGGACGGTTATTACATTGGCGGAGCGATCGCGCCGGGCATCCGCATCTCCATGGACGCGCTTGCCGCCCGTGCCGCCAAGCTCGCCAGCGTGCCGCTCGAGGCGCCCGAGCATGCCATCGGCCGCGATACCGAGGAGTGCATCAAGGTCGGCGCCGTGGTGGGCGCTGCTGCCATGGCCGAGGGCCTGGTCGAGCGCATGAAGCGCGAGCTGGGCCGCGAGGATGCCACCGTTATCGCCACGGGCGGTCTCGCCGGCATCGTCGCCGATTCGACCGATGCCTTCGACGTGGTCGACGGACAGCTCACCATCAAGGGCATCTGCGAAATCTACCGCCGTATGCAGGAGCTGGGATAGGTCGGAGGCGTAAGCCGAGCGCGAGCCGCGGACCAGACAGCACGGAAGCCCTATTCCTCAAAATCGAAAAATTTTCAGTTTTGAGGAATAGGATCTCCTCGAACACGCCCAGATCAGCCATATCGTGCATGTTTTCTATTCCTCAAAATCGAACTTTTTTCAGTTTTGAGGAATAGGACCGAGATGCCGCCCTGTAGTCGCGCAAAGACCCTCCCCGGCACAGGCCGAGGAGGGTCTTGTTGTCATCGTTATCTTTGAGCGCTAGCGCCTCTCGTTACAGCCCGCGAATTCGTACGGCCTCAGGCGGAAACTCTTGCTCGCCGGCACCGGTCTTGATGGTCGCGCGGCCCCAGATGTCCAGGCCCGCAAACACACCGACCGCAAGCGGCAAACCGTTGGGCGACACCGCCGCAACCTGACGACCCAGCAGCGGCACCATATCGAAGTACTCACCCAGCACCGGAGCCAGCGGGCCGGCAGCGCCCTGTGGTGTGTTGGCGGCAACCGCCCAGGTGTCCACGCGGGTCAGCACGGCGGTGGCCAATGCCTCGACCAGCACCTCGTCGGCCATATCCACGCCAAGCTCGCCCAGCGCCGCACGTTCAATATCAACCGTCACCGCGGCAAACATGCCCGCAGCACCGGCACCGCCGTTCACGGCAACACGCGCGAGCGACGTCTCAAACGCAGGCGCACCGCACACGATATTGCTCGGCCACTCAATGCCCACCTTGCCGGCAAGCCCAACCCCGGCGTCGAAGCCGTGCCCACGAGCGCGTCCATCATGCCCATCGCGGCCACAAACGGCAGGCCGTGGAAGGCATGCATGTTCACATCCGGACGCACGACCAGCGAAAACGTCAGCGAAGCATCGCCCACGCTCCACGCGCACCAGCCCGCGGACACGCCCTCGCGACCCGCGTCACGCGCCGCGTCGAGCTCAGTGGCAGCGACTACAGCGTTCATCTCGATCATCTACATACGCCCCAATTCACCCACGATATGGCCCACGCGATCCTCGGGCTCCTTGACCTCGACGCCGTTGTAGCGGAAGAACCGCGCCGGGTCGTGCATCAGATCCTCGAGCGGCACCAGCACAAAGTCGCGCTCGCCGATCAGCGGATGCGGCAGGCGCAGCTTTTTGCCGCCGTGGGTCTCGCCGTCCATCCACAGCAGGTCCAGGTCGATGGTGCGCGGACCGTTGGCCTTGGCCTTTTTGGAGCGGTCGCGGCCCAGCTCGGCCTCGATCTTCATGAGCTCGTCGAGCAGCACCAGCGGCGCCAACTCGGTCTTGATCTCGATGACGGCGTTGGCAAACGCGTCCTGGCGCGTCTCGTAGGCCGGCTCGCTCTCGTAGATCTTGGAGGAGTTGGACACGCAGGTAAGTGGAATCTCGGCGATCATGTCGCGTGCGGCGCGGATGTTGTCGCAGCGATGCCCCAAGTTGGATCCCACGGCCACAAACGCGCGGCGCGGCTGCGGCTTGGCAACCGCCCAGTAGCCGTTCAGGAACTGCGCAAAGCCCGCGGCGTCGTGCACGCGCACGATGTTGGCGCCGGCCTGGATGGCGCCCAGGCACACGCCAAACGTAGCGGCATCGCGCTCGGCGGCCTCGGTCACGCCCGAGACGGCGCCCACAAAGCGCTTGCGCGATACAGCGCACATGAGCGGATAGCCCAGTGACGCCATCTTGGCAGTCTCGCGCTGGATGACGATGTCCTCGTTAGCCGACTTACCAAAGCCCGGGCCAGGATCGATGCAGATGCGGTCGCGCGACACGCCGGCGTGGATGAGCGCGCGGGCCTGGTCGGACAGAAAGCCCATGACGCGGCGCATGATGGGCGCCGAATCGGGCAGGGTGAAGCGGCGGAGCTGCGAGGTGGGCACGTAGGCCTCCTCGCGGCGGGCGCTGCGGCGCATCATGGCGGCCAGGCGGTCATTGGACTCCGATGCGGCCTCGGTGGCCTCGGGCGCGGGCGCGACGGTC
>QSCH01000051.1:0-7374 GCA_003462965.1 Collinsella sp. OF03-4AA | reverse complement strand
CCCTTTCGTCGTTGATTTGTTGTTTAGCCGCTAGAAATCATATGACGGGGCGCGGGCCGTGTTCCGCTATGCGGTTGTCAATTTGCGAAAGAAATTATGCGTCACCTGTTGGCTCATCGAGAACAAGCAGCTTCGGCTTTTCCATAATTGCCGCAGCTATCCCCAGACGCTGCTTCATCCCAAGCGAGTATGCTCGGAACTTCTTTTTTTCGTCTGCATCGAGCCCCACGAGCCGCAGGGCAGAGCGAATGTCCTCGCGGGTTGCAACGCCCTTGATCTGAGCAATGAGCTCCAGATTGTCGCAGCCAGACAGATATCCCAAAAAGGAAGGCGCCTCGATCAACATCCCCAGACTCGGCGGGAACGAGATGTCCGCCCCAAGCCTTTGGCCATCGATAGAGATTTCGCCTTCGGTAGGCTTGATCAATCCGCAGACCGCTCGCATAAGCATGGTCTTACCCGAACCGTTTATCCCCTGAAGACCGACCACAGTCCCAGGGTCAACCTCGATGGACACGTTGCGCAGAACATCGTTTTTGCCTATGCGCTTCGATACGCCCCTTACGATCACGCTCATATCTTGTCCCCCTTTTCTATAAGGTCGGCCCTTCGAAACCACAGTCCACCCAACGATAGGCATAACGACATAATCACAATTGAAAACAAGCCACTCGAGCCCGCCGCGATTCCATCTTTGACAATTCCGCCCCAGCGCAACAGCATCAAGGCGTTACCCAATAGCGCCCAATGCCGTGCATATGCCGAGCAGATCAGGTAGCTCATTAAAACCACAAACGAGACCGACGGCCCAAGTACAAAGCCAATCACTGCCTGCGCAAACGCAAGCGCCTCGAAAGCAAAAAAGAGACCTGTGAAAAACGGCAGCGCATCCGCCTCGCCAGCTTTGAGAAACCACGGCGCCAAATTAGCCAGCTGAAGCGACTCACCATGAATGACCGCGCTGAACGAGGCGCTCACCATCAAGCTCCAAATCACAACAGAGCAAACCACCACGAGCAGCGAAAATGCCGTTACCGCCGCCACCAAGATAAAACGCGAGACCCACCAAAGGGTTCTTGACCGGCATCGAACAAGCGCTTGCAAACCAAACCCGTGCAACGATTCGGTCGGATAATCGAGTGTTGTATAGAGAATAAGCAGAATGACAAATAGCCATCCTAACGGAGGCACAAACATGAGCCCGGGCCTAGGCTCAAACGGAGCGGATCCGGCAAACACGAGCACGAGATTATCAGCAAACCCCAAGGCATTCGTCCGAACCCCATACACAGAAGACAAGCCGTAGGCGTACACCAAGTTCGCAACGGTCACTGCCGCAATCGCAATAAAAGTAAGGATGTTCTTCTTCAAAACGGTCCTCAGGTCCGCGGCGACCAGCCTAAACAGCATCAGACCACCTCGCGTCTTTTTAAGAATCTCGCGAAAATCAAAGAAAAGACGAACAGCAAAATGATTTCTGCAAACCCTGCTCGAATGTCGGGCCAGTTATTTAGTGATTCCGACCTGATGCTGTTAAGAATGTTGCAGTTAAAGCCGACGCATGAAAGGACGCTAAAAATCCAGTCGTTAACAAAGTGCCATGCAACCATAATCAGATATGGAACGACCATCGCCTTGATTCTGCTGCGAAACACAACCGACAGACCGGTCACGGCCATGGATAGAGCCCCCAGCGTCACCGCATCGAACAGTGTATAAACCAGCACGTACAACAGAGGCCGGGAATAAAACAGGCCAGAAAAATAGCTATGCAGATAGAGCCCGACGTAAGTCGATTCGTCGACCCGGGGGAGATACGCGGGAAACAGCATTGAGACAATCAGGAAGTTCACGAGTAGCGGAATAGCCGTGACCGCAAACGCAGAGAGGAAAGCAGACAGCATCTTCACGTTCACGTATGCATTTCTAGAAACACGTGTGCAGATCTGCGCCTCGTAACCGCCCAAACGCTCGGACAGGCATGACCACGACCCGGCCAGCATGGCAAGCAACGGCAGCGCATAGAAAAACACTGATGCCGATAGCGGTGCATTTGCACTCACAACGATCCAGTTACCAAAGCTACTTTCACGCGTTTGGCCGAGGTATGCCTGGGCTTGCAAACCAACGCCATAGCCAAGCGATAACAGCTGCTTGCGCTCAGTCTCGAGCGTCCACCATGCCTCAATGGCAGCCGCCATCGAAATTGCAGTTGCAACCATAAGGGTCAACGCAAATATAGGATTGCCAAATATCTTGGACAACTCGTGCCGTAATAGATTTCCATTCAAGCGACATCACCCTCCTATTGGCCAGGCCGAGCAGCAACGCTCGACCCGGCCCTAATCACAAGCGGTTAATGATGCGTCGGCGCACGGCAACCTTTGCATGAATAGAGAATGATGTCTGTAAACACCCGCTATTGAGTTAATCGCTCAGGCGTTTACACGTTATCTACCTGCGATAACAATGAAACAAGCTCCGCTTTATTCTTGATCCTCAACTGGCGGTAAGATGCAGACCGCAGTGCTTGCACCGTAGATGCAGCGTAACCGACGTCCTCCGCAATAGCCTTTGTCGTTGCGCCCTCTGCCGTCATCAGCAAGATTTGCGACTGAACATCGGAAAGGGAGCGCGACGTAAGCAGAGCCAGCTGGCGCACGCGGGCCGTTTCGGTGGACCCGTTCGCGCGGTACTCCAAGACAGCCTTCTCGTCCTCAACCGAGCGGGTGAGCGCGATGTGCGTGACTAACATGGGCGCAGACCAGCAGACGATCACCGTTGCCACGACGACATTGACAGCCGAACTTTGCCCCAGCAACGAAGTAAGGAACAACGGCTCGAAAACCATCAGATCCTGCGCCATGTTGAGCAAGACAACCCAAACAGGAGCCGTCGCCCCAAAGCAAAGCATCCATACCCCGAGCATTTTGCGCTGCGGACAGCTACGCAGCACTATATATGTGAACAGTATCCCCGTCAGCACCGCAAGTCCATGGATTCGCCCCCTAGTGGCTGCATAGATTAAAGCGGATACACCTATTAACGCCAACGGCACGATAGCCCGAGTACGGCCACGCGCCTTAAATGAACACAGCCCAACAGCGAGCGAAGCCATAGACGTCATGCCGCAAAACAGGACCGGCACAGCCATCAACGGATCGCGTACGCACCTCCATGCCGCGATATAGACAAAAGACCATTCCACGGCAGACAGTATCGCCCACACGCACGGGCTTCCGAGCCCAATCGCCCCATCCGTTCTAGTCAGTGCAGCTTCACGATTCAGTTTTTCACCCGCGTAGTGCAGCGACAGAAGCAGTCCGAGACCCAATGCATAGCTTGAGAGAGAAAAGGTAACAGCCCATGAAACACCGGATCCCCAATAACTATCCGCCATTACCAAGGGGCCCGCCGCAAGGAGGATAAAAAATAATGTGAGCAGGTATCGAAACAGCCGGCGCGTCCGAGCTGATGCCAACATATCGTCAGCATGCCGCCGCGACAGCTCGGGCCCTACAGCATCACCCTCGTCCACAAACAACGCCACGAGCTCGCGTGAGCCCGCAACCGACGCCTTCCCGTATGCTCGGTGAAGCGTTGTTCGCACCGTCGATGACTTCGTATCCGTCTCCTTGGCAATTTCCGCCGGCGTTTTCCCTTTGAGCAGCAGTCGAACAAACTGCTCTTCTCTAGGCGACAGGGCAGGGGAAAACACCCCCGCATCGAATGGGTCGGACACGCAGGCGATATCCGAATTGTTGTCCCGTTTTCTCTTTAGCAACATGCATACGAAGGCAGCAGCGATAGCGGACCCCATCGCAAGCAATGCAATGATCGCGTCATCGCTTGCAAAGTATGCCGCCTCAACAGCCGGAACAAGGCCAATAGGGACTGCCACGAGCGCAGAACGGGCAAACACGTCGCTCTGTCCCCGACCAAAGGCGCTGAAACAGCAAAACAGCGGGACCGCAACCAATACGAGATAGACCAACGGAATTAAAAGCACAAGACCAATTGACGCGGCCGAAACAGAGAGTGCTCCCCATGGCTCAGGGATGACTCTCCATGAAACTCGACAGCAGAACAGCAGACAAGACATGACGGCTATTGTTTCTGTAAAAATCGCGTCCTGCGGATGACGAGTTTCTCTTTCGTCAGCCCGCGTCGCCCCCCGCGTCAAAGGAGAGCCCGCCGTATCCCAAATTACATATGAGAGGAGCAACGACCCAGCAAAGCACGAGGCGCATGAAACGCCGCGCAACAGCCAGATAGGCGCAAACACGAATGGAATAGAATCTCCGCGAGCATAGAAGGCCAGGTCGGCCCATTCGGGAACCGTTGCAATAGCAGCAAGGAAAATACCGAAGGCGCCAAGGAACCCCGGCCGCCTTATTTCTCTCCCCTTGCGGAGCGCAACACCGTGACCAAACGCCGCGAGGCATGCGCCCAGGATAACGAGCCAGGTCATTGCACCTGACGCCAGGCCGATTGAAGATGAAAACCGGTGATAAGGGGTGACCGCCATTACGACAAGCGCAATGGCGCAGGCAGACGTAGCAGAACGGCGGGAAAAAAGCATATGGCCTCCATAGCGTGTCATTATATCGCTCGAGCCGCTCGTTTATCTCTGTTCTCACACCAGCCAGCATCAATGATTCAGGCGAACTCCAATCCGCGCCAGATCACGGTCCGGCTTTTGTTCGCAGTCCCCACATCAAAGCGGGATGCGGTTTCCTTTTAGACGCCGGTTCGGAAAGCGCATCCCGTTCCAGGGCAATATTCTGGGATGCAGTTTCCGCAGCCCACCCCATTTGGAAGGCGCATCCCATTATTTGGCTGAAAACTGGGGTGCGCTTTCCGAACGAGCCGAAACGGCCCGAATCGATCGGACCACCTCATCCCCGTTTCCTCGCCATCTGCCCGAGCGTGCTACACTAGCAGCATTTATGCCACCGCGAACGGCTCGGCCCCGCGCCCGCCGCTCGCAAACGAACTTTAAACGCACGAGGGTTGGCCATGCCGCTTTTCTCGCAACATACCGCCCGGTTCTCGCCGGACGTTCCTTTGGAGGGCACCAGCTCTCGCGAGCTGCTCAAGCGGTACCAGCCGCTCGAGACGCTTGCGACCGGCGGTTTTGGCTCCATCGAGATCTGCCGCGACACGCACCTGCGCCGCCGCGTCGCCATTAAACGCATCCCCCTTATCAACGGTGCCGGCATGCCCGCTAGCGACATCATGGATGTCCTGCGCGAGGCGCACACTGCCGCCATGCTTCAACATCCCAACATCGTGCAGGTCATCGACTTTACGCACGACACAGCCTATGCCTACCTGGTTATGGAATATGTCGATGGCATGTCGCTGGCCGAGTTTTTGCACCGCGCGGACGGCCACTCACTTACCTTTGACGAGGCCGCGGCCATTGCCGATGCCCTGGGCCAGGCGCTCACCTTCGCCCACAGTAATGGCGTACTCCACCTGGACATTAAGCCCGCCAACGTGCTCATCGACCACTCGGGCAATGTAAAGCTCACCGACTTTGGCATGGCGCGACTGTCGTCCGCCGGTGGCTTTGGCGGCTCGCGCGGCGGCACCATCGGCTACATGCCGCCCGAGCAGCTCGATATCGAGACCGGCACGGTCGACGAACGCGTTGATGTCTTTGCCCTCGCCTGTGTGATCTACGAGGGCCTGTGCGGCAGCGCTCCCTTTATGGCGGCCACGCCCGCCGACTCGCTCGGCCGTATCATCGGCGGCGCCACCTATCCCAGCGAGCTGATACCACACTTTCCCCCGGGAGCCGAGGCCGCGCTCATGAGCGCGCTCTCCCCCATGCCGCAGGACCGCCCCAACAGCATCGAGGCATTTTGCGACCAACTCCTTGCCGGTCTGGGCAGCGTGCGCGAGGGCCGTCGCAGTCTGGAGCAAATGGTTGGCGAGCTTTCGGATGACGAGCAGGAGCTCGACGATATCGAGCCGTCGTACTACGAGGACGACGCCATCGAGGTCGACCCCGCGCTCGGCTGGGCGGGCACGCGCTGGAGCCATGCGCGCGACTACACCATGCACGCTATCTCGGCGCTAACGTGCGGCGCCTTTAGCTTTTTGCTGATGCAAACGGCCGGGGTCGCGGCGCTTCCCGGCCTGGTCATTGCGGCCATCGCGATCGGAGCGGCGGCTGGCCTGGCCCCCCAGATCGGCTCGGCCATCTCGGCTGTGGGCTTTTTGGTGCTCATGGCCAACGCCACCATGCAGGCGCAGGGCATCCTGTCGATGCTGCCGGTCGCGGTCATTTTTGCCGCTGCCATGTCCGGTTGGTGGATTGCCTGGGGACGCACCGAGGCGGCCGCGAGCGCCGCGCTCACCTGTGCACTCGCGCTTGGCTGTCTGACTGGCAACACCTTCCTGGCAGCTGGGGTCGCCGCCGGCGTCGCGTCATTTTGGCTTGGCCCGGCAAGCGCCGCCGCGGCAACGGGCATGGGCGTGCTTTTTGCCCGTCTGGCCACGGTCGCGCTTTCAGCCGGAGGCGTGCTGGGGCTCGGTAACGTTGCCGCAGCGCTGGGAGACCCACTCCTTTGGGCTGCCTTTGTGCTGGTAGCGGCAACTGCCGCGGCGTCATCTGCGCTGCTCAATGCCCATGCCAAGCGTGCCGATCAGGGCTCAAACCTTGCCGCAATCGCCGCCATCGCTGTCGCCGGCATCGGCTGCGCAGCGGCGTCCTGTCTTGCACACCATATGGAAATTGCCAGCCTTGCAGCCGCGGTCGTCGCCAAGGCGGCGGTTGCGGGAACCCTATCCTCTATAATCGTTGGGATATGCCTATATTTGCTCGGATACCAAAGAACCTATACGGAGAGTGATCTTTCGTGAACTTCCTGAACATCTTCGAGGACCACGTGGCCGGCATCTTCGGTGCCACCCGTGCCCCGTTCTCCTTTAAGAAGCTTGCCAAGCAGGCCGCTCGCGACATGGAGGATCAGACTCTGGTGATCAATGGCGTCAACACGGCGCCGGCACTCTATACCATCCTGATCGCCGCCGACGACGATCCCATGCTCGCCCCGTTCTACCCCGAGCTTTCGCGCGAGGTCCGCGAGTTTGTGAAAGCGCAGGCCGAAAAGCGCCGCTATGTCTTTGTCGGCGAGCCCCTCGTGCGCTTTATGATCGATCCGCAGCTGCGCGCCGGCAAGTTCTCGGTCTTTGCCGAGAACGTCGATGCCCCCACGCTCGGCCGCCTGTACGAAGAAGAGCGCGCCTATCAAAACGGCCTGGGCCAGAACAACTCAGCGGCAAGCCGTGCCGCCAGCGCCCGCGCGCCGGCCAGCAGCAGTTGCTGCCCGCAGCAGCAGCGCCCGCCGCCATGCCCAGCAG
>QSCH01000050.1:0-8260 GCA_003462965.1 Collinsella sp. OF03-4AA | reverse complement strand
CGCGGCCGAAAAGGCCGCCGCTGCTGCGGCTGCTGCAGGGGAGGGTGCTGCGAGCGCTGCTGCCGCCCAGCCCGCAGCGGCTGCCGGCTCCGATGCTCAGCATGACGAGGCTGCCGCCAAGGCCGCGCTCAAGGCTGCCGAGATGGAGGCAAAGCTCGCCGCCATGGATCCCGAGAAAGCGGCCAAGGTCCGCGCGGCGCTTGCCGCCAAGGCCGTCCGCGACAAGCAGAAAAAGGAGGCGTAAGGTCCATGGCTCATCGCTCCGTAATTCCGTTTGGCCCGCAGCACCCGGTGCTGCCCGAGCCGCTTCATCTGGACCTGGTAATCGAGGACGACCGCGTCATCGAGGCAATTCCGCAGATCGGCTTTGTGCACCGCGGACTCGAGAAGCTCACCGAAAAGCGCGACATGCATCAGTTTGGCTACATCGCCGAGCGCATCTGCGGCATTTGCGCCGTGGGCCACAGCTGCGGCTATGCCAGCGCCTGCGAACGCATGCTTGACATCGAGGTGCCCGGCCGCGTGCAGTATATCCGTACCATTCTGCACGAGCTCTCGCGTATTCACTCGCATTTGCTGTGGCTGGGCCTGCTCGCCGATGCCTTTGGCTTTGAGGCGCTGTTCTATCGTTCGTGGACGCTGCGCGAGCAGATTCTCAAGATCTTTGAGAGCACGTGCGGCGGTCGCGTGATCCTGTCGATTAACGAGATCGGCGGCCTTAAGCACGATATCGAGGATTCCGAGCTGGCGGGCATTGTCCAGACGCTCGATGCCATGCGTCCTGACTACGATGCCCTGGTGCATACGTTTTTGGACGACGACAGCTGCGGCGAGCGCCTGCATGGCGTGGGCGTGATCAGCAAGAAGGACGCACTGGAGCTTTCGATGGTCGGCCCGTTCGGTCGCGCCTCGGGCGTGAACTACGACGTGCGCATGTTTGGCGACGGTGCCTATGCGGATTTGGCCGCGTTTGAGCCCATCGTGGCAACCGACGGCGACTGCTATGCCCGCTGCCAGGTGCGTTGCGCCGAGGTCACGCAGGCCATGGACATCATTAAGGAGCTTGCGGGCAAGATTCCGCACGACGGTATCGGTGGGCGCACCAAGCTTACGCCGGCCGACGGCGCGCGCGGCGAGGTTGTGATTGAGCAGCCGCGCGGCGAGGCGTACTACTATGTGCGCGGCAACGGCACCAAGAACCTGGACCGCTTCCGCGTGCGCACGCCGACGTCGCAGAACCTGGCGGGTCTGACGCATGCGCTGCAGGGCGTGCTCCTTGCCAACGTGCCCATGATCATCCTGACCATCGACCCCTGCATTAGCTGCACGGAAAGGTAGGCGCGGCATGAGTTTGCTGACATTTGCCAAGACGGCCTTGGGCTCTATGGTCAAGCAGCCGGTCACGGTGTGCTATCCGCAGGAGGGGCTGACGGCGCCCGAGCGCTTGCGCGGGCACATCGTCAACGACATGGACGTGTGCATTTGCTGCGGCATGTGTGCTCGCCGCTGCCCGGCGGGTGCGCTTGCGGTCGATCGCAAGGGCGGAACGTGGTCGATTGATCCGTACGCCTGCGTGGTGTGCGGCGAGTGCATCGAGAGCTGCCCCAAGCACTGCCTGACTATGGACACCGCCCGTACTCCGGTTGCGGCGGACAAGACTCCCACGGTAGAAACTAAGCCGGAATAACGCGTAGACGGGCCGGCGGGGCAAAATTGCCCCGCCGGCCCCGCGCTTGAACGCGCGGCTGGGCCGCCGCTAACAAAACCATGCCGGATTACGGGGCTGGATGGCGAACCTCCGACCATATAGAAAATCGCAAAAACAAAACCGCAGGTAGATAGCCTGCCGTTTTTCAAAAAATGAAGGTATGGATGAGGGCCCCGACTTTAGCTCCGTAATCCGGCATAGTTTTGAAATGGCACCATATCCGTGACAGCTCTTGATCTCCCATGGACGGAGGAAAGCGGATCATTTTTGCCTTGCGAAGGCTGCCGCGTGATCCGTCTGCCACGAAATGGGCCCATCTACTATGTTTAGGCGGCAGCCCTCGACCACGGCAAGCAATGCGAAATGAAAACCGCAGGTAGAACGCCTGCGGTTTTTCATGAAACGCGGCTATGGTCAGGGGTATCGGGTCAAACGTAGTAGATGGGCCCATTTCGTGGCGGGCGCCGTCAGCCGATCTCCGCGGGCGGAAGAAAGCAGATCATTTTGGTCTCGCAAGGCTTGCGGAGGCACTCGCGCAGGGCCGCCCGAACAAAACTATGCCGGTTTACTACGATGAACTCGACATTCCCGACCATGACTGCATTTTTCTAAATATCGCAAGCGTTCTACCTGCGGTTTTGGAAGCGTGCAATTTGCCGTGGTCGAAGGTGGGCGATTCATCGTAGTAAACCGGCATAGTTTTGAAATGGCATTAAATCGATAGCAGCCATTTTGCTATGCCGGGGTGGTCGGTTGTTGGGCAATTACCCTCGCAGGTAGGCGATGGCGATCTGCGTGCGGTTGCGTAGGCCCATTTTGGCAAGGATCGAGCTGATGTGGTTGCGTACGGTGCCTTCGCCCATGTAAGCGGCGGCGGCAATCTCCTTGTTATCGAGGCCGCGGGCGATGAGCTCGGCGACTTCGAACTCACGGTCGGTCAGGCTGGCAAAGGCGGCGGGTCGGCGAGGCGTGCTGGCATCGGCGCCTGTCCCGTCAAAATCGATGTCCTCGATCGCCTTGCCCTCGAGCACGCGTTTGCCGTCCATGACCTGCGCCAGTGCCGGTGGAATGGCGGCGACATCGGTTTTGATCAGGTAGCCGCGGGCGCCCAGTTTGAGCGCCGACACAATGTACTCGTCATCCGAGAATGTTGTCAGAAACACCACGCGCGCCGCAGGGTCGCGCTCGAGGATCTCGCGTGCCGCCGAAAGGCCGTCGCGCCCCGGCATCTGGATGTCGAGTAGCGCGATATCGGGCGCGTGCTCGGCGTAGAGCGCGACCGCGTCGTCGCCATTGGCGCCGGTACCCACCACCTCGATCTGCGGCTGTGCGCCCAGGACAATCTTGAGCGAATCGACCACCAAACGGTCGTCGTCGACAACTATGAGCCTCATCGGGCCTCATCTCCTTGCTGTTTGGGAACGGTGGCAAACACACGCCAGCCGCCGGCGCCGCGCGCGGGCCGGCGGTGAAGGTGCCGCCAAGCGCCTCGACGCGCTCGCGCATGGAGCCGAGCCCCATGCCCTCGGCGATGCCGCGACCGCCCGTCTGGGTCCCGCCCGTGCCATCGTCGGTAACGATGAGCTGGTAAAACGATGGATGCTCCAAGCATCGCACAACAACGTTTTGCGCGCGGGCGTGGCGCATGGTGTTGGAGAGCGCCTCGCGCAGGACCGCCGCAAAGCAGTTGGTGATGTTGGCGGGCGCATGCTCGGCCAAAACCTCAAGCTCAATCTGCGGGCCGCCATCTGAGCACGCGCCTTCCACGATGCACTCGAGCTGTACGGAGAGGTCGGCGGCAGTGTCATTGAGCGCGTGGACGCTGGCGCGCACAAGTTGGAGCGCCTCGTCAACGGTGTGCTTGACGTCGGCGAAATCGGCGGCAACCCTGGGCTCGTCGGCGTGCACGACGCGCAGGGCCTCGGTCTGCAGCGAGGCACGTGTAAGTTGGTGGCCAACGCTATCGTGGATCTCGCGCGCGATGCGGGCGCGTTCGGCGAGTGTCGCGAGCTCGACTTCGTAGTCCTGGCGGTCGGCAAGGTCACGGTTGCGCGCTTCGAGCGCGAGGGCTCGTTCCTGCAGCTCGTCGCGGATGCGGCGCATGCGCTGCTGCTCGCGCTCCAACTGGGCGGTACGCAGTGACAGTAGGGTGGCGGCGACTGAAAGGATGGCGGTCAGCAGGAGCGTTCGAGCGGCAAGCGCGTCGGCGCGAAGGTCCGCGACGAGTGCAAAGACAAAGGCGACGCCAATGCCCAGCGCGACCCAAACGCGTTCACGGCGCACGCGCCGCGCGATGTCATAGAGGGCGAGGGGCGCAAACGGCACAAACGGCGGCACGAAGACAGCCGCGATGATGTAAGCGTAGCTCGCGGCCTCGCTTGTGCGGCTCGTGCGTTCCTTCTGTGCGAGCTCGGCCAGCGAGGTGGCAATAACGCCAAGGCAAAACGCCGCGACCAGGCGAGCGTCCACAGCAAGGCCCGTGGCGGCCGCAATGCAGCACGCCAGCACGATCGATTTGTCGAAAAGCCTGTTCATACGGGTATTGTACGCGAAGCCGCGCGCGGGGGAGGCGCCGCCCGGGGCAACCGTGACATTCCTCCCGCGCGGCAAAGCGGCGTCGATCGCTCGCGCGAGCGGGGGTTTCGCCTCCGCCCCCTCGCACTCGTGACAAAGCTCACTGGTGCGCGCCGTCCGCTCCTGCGATGATGCAATCGTACCGGGCCACGACCAACAGAAGGGCCGCCTCATGACAGACATCGTCCACGTCGAAAACCTCGTCAAGCGCTACGATGACCTTATTGCGCTCGACCACTTTAACCTGAGCATCGCCCCCGGCGAGATCTTTGGCCTGCTGGGCCCCAACGGCTCGGGCAAAACCACGTCCATCAACTGTATCTTGCAGCTGCTTGCCTACGACAAAGGCACCATTGAGCTGTTCGGCGAGCCCATGACGCCCACCCGCTACGACCTTAAGCGTCGCGTCGGCGTGGTGCCACAGCAGGTGGCGGTGTTCGACGAGCTCACCGTGCGCGAAAACATCGACTATTTCTGCAGCCTCTACGTCAACGACCGCAAGCGCCGCCGCGCGCTGGTGGACGAGGCGATCGACTTTGTCGGCCTGGGCGACTTTACCAAGTTTCGTCCCGGAAAGCTCTCGGGCGGCTTGGCACGCCGCCTCAACATTGCCTGTGGCATCGCGCACAAGCCCGAGCTCATCTTCTTTGACGAGCCCACGGTGGCAGTCGATCCGCAGAGCCGCAACGCCATCCTGGAGGGCATCTGCCGCCTGCGCGACGAGGGCGCCACGGTGGTGTACACCAGCCATTACATGGAGGAAGTCGAGCAGATCTGCAGCCGCATCATGATCATGGACGGCGGGCGCGTGCTGGCGCAGGGCACCAACGACGAGCTCAAGCGCATGATTCAGATGGGCGAGAAGATCGTGATCGAGGTCGGCGAGGTGCCGAGCGCGGCGCTCGGTGCCGTCGCGAGCCTGCCGCATGTCCTGGACCTGTCGGCGACGGCGGGCCAGCTCACGTTTTCGTGCGAGGCGAGCCCGCATAACCTGACGGACATTCTCGATGTGCTGCGTTCGCATGACGTGGCGCTCGGCCGCATTTATTCCGAACCGCCGACCCTCAACGACGTGTTCCTCGAGATCACCGGCCGCGAGCTGCGCGACTAGGGGGCAGCCATGTTCAACACCATCATCACTACGGTCAAGACGCTGCTGCGCCGGCCGAGCACGTGGGTCTGGGGTGCTCTCTTTCCCGTCGCACTTTCCACGATGTTCATGTTTATGTTTGCTAACCTCAGCTCCGACGGCAAGATCGACCCGGTGCCGGTTGCCGTCGTGGCGGACGAGGCTTGGGACGCTTCGACCTTTAAGGGCGTGGCGACGTCGCTTGCCAAGGAAGACAACGATCAGCTGCTCGAGATCCACGAGTGCGAGGATGTGGACGCCGCGAACCGTGCGCTCAAGTCCGGCGAGGTCGCGGGCATCTATACGGTCGACGCTGCGGGCACGCCCAAGCTCACGCTGCTCTCGAGCTATGACGGCTCGCGCGCCTCGTCGGTGCTCACCGACCGCAGCATCCTTGAGACGGTGGCAAGCTCGTATACACAAAATGCCGAGCTCATGTCCCAGATTGCCCAGGACAACCCGGCGGCGCTCGCCGACCCGGAGGCGGTTGCGCGCGCCCTGTCGCTCGAGGGCGGAACCCGCCGCGTGAGCCTGACGCGCACCACGCCCGACGGCACGACCATTTACTACTACGCGCTCTTTGGTCTGGTCGCGATGATGTCTGCCGAGTTTGCCGCCTTGAGCGTCGTCGATTTGCAGCCCAATCTGTCGGGCCTTGGTGCGCGCCGCTGCGTGGGCGGCCTTTCCAAGACAGCGTCGCTGGCCGGCATCTTTGTCGGCTCGTGGCTGGTCTCATTTGCCTCGATGGCGGTCGCGATTGGCTACGTGCGCCTAGTCGTTGGCGTCGACTTTGGCGGGCGCGAGGGGCTGTGTCTGGTGGGCGGTGCTGCATCCGCGCTTGCCGCCACGGGCCTGGGGCTCTTTGTGGGCACGCTTCCCGTTAAGGGCGGCAAGGCGTCCAAGTCCGGTATCCTCACGGGCTTCGCTACCACGTGCGCCCTGTTCGCCGGACTCTACGGCGAGCCGGCGATGGCGCTTGCCGACGATGTCGCCCGCGCCTGCCCGGCCGAGTGCTGGCTCAACCCCGTCAAGCTCATCTGCGACATGTTCAACCGCCTGTATTTCTTTGAGGATCTGGGGCCCTTCGCCGTCCGCGCCGGCACGCTCGTCCTGATGACCCTGGTGTTTGTCGTCGCCGCTACGCTGATCTTTGGAAGGAGCCGCTATGAGCACCTTTAAGACCGCGCTTCGCATGGCGCTCGCGCACCCGTTATACCTGCTCATCTATACGGTGTTCATCTCGCTCATGGGCGTATTCATCGCGGCCTCGGTGAGCTGGAACTCGTCGCAGCTTACCGAGTACAGCCCTACGACACCAATGTGATCGTGGTCGACCGCGACAATAGCGACCTTTCGCGGGCGCTTACCAAGCACCTAGGCTCACGCTTTGACCTGGTCACGGGCGTTGGTGACGACATGTACGACCTTGCGGATGCGCTCGCCAAGAGTAACAGCGCCAAGGGCAGCGCCGATTGCGTGTTCTTTATCCCGGAGGGGTTTGAGGACGATCTTGTTGCAGCCGCGCGTGCGGGGGAAGACCTGCCCAAGCTCGATGTGACCTACGGCTCTGGCACCATGGCGGCGGCGCTTTCGTCCGCCGAGGCCTCGCGCTGGATCTCGCTCGCGGGCGCTGCGGCGGCGCTTGAACCCGCTGCCTCCAACGGTGACGTCGCAAGGGCCGCCGAGCACGCGGCCGCAAAGCGCGCGGAGGTCCAGATCGAGCAGGTCAAGGTCGACTCGACTGCCGCCGCTACACTCGAGTCGTACTTCAACTTTGGCGCGTATGCGATCATCTCGTCGGTCATCGTGTCGGTGGGGCTGGTGTTCTCGGGCATGAACGAGCCCGAGCGCGTGCGCCGCATGGAGGCCGGTCCGCTCTCCGAGCGCCAGCGTTCGCTTGCCGTGTTCGCGGCCGCCGCCGTGCTCACTGTCTGTATCTGGTTTGTGTCGAGCATGATGGGCGTCGTGGGCTTTGCCGGCGCGGTCGCCGAGGTCGGCGTGGGCCGTGTGTGCCTGGCGCTGGCGGCAACGTTTGCCCTGGCGTGCACGCCGCTGGCCGTTGGCTTTGCCCTTTCGAGCCTGGGCGCGCGCGAAGAGCTGCTCAACGGTGTGGGCAACCTGCTTGGCTTGCTCATGACGTTTTTGGGCGGCGCCTGGATGCCGCTGTCGCTCATGGGCTCGGCCGTGCAGACGGTGGCGCACTTTGTGCCGACGTATTGGGTGAACGACGCAATCGGCAAGGCGCTTGCCTCGGACCTGACGTCTGCCGTGTTGGGCGACATCGTCTGTGACCTGGGCGTCACCGTGCTCTTCGCCGCCGCCATCGCCGCCGTAGGCCTAGCCCTCGCACACGCCAAATCCCACGCCTAGCCGTAACCCGTCACTTGGGGACGTTCCTTTCCTGCTGGCACTTGGGGACAGTCCCGGCACTCATTGGGGACAGACTTAAAAATTGAACTGCATCCCATTTCTTGGACTTTGAAATTAAGGTTCGAGAAAAGGGAGGCATCGGAAATGCCCCGCAGGAAGAAGGCAAGATACGGTCGCGAGATGAGGGCACGCGCCGCCGACCTGTTCGAGGCCGGCCTCGGCTTTGAACTCGCGGCCAAGAGGCTCGACGTTCCCGCCCCGGCGGTGAGAAAATGGCTCTGCGCGTACCGGGCAACCGGGAGGAAGGGGCTGATCGGGATGGGCGAGAGCCGCAGGACCTACGACATGGAGACCAAGCTCGCCGTCGCGAGGGCCGTCGTGGACGAGGGGATGCCGCGGTCGGAGGCGATGGCCCGCTTCGGCATCGCCGCCGCCACATCGCTCGACCGCTGGTGCAGGCTGTACCGCGAGGGCGGGCC
>QSCH01000005.1:0-94055 GCA_003462965.1 Collinsella sp. OF03-4AA | reverse complement strand
TGTATAGGAAAAGGAATTTCTCGGGGCCGCCTCTCGGCGGCCTTGCGAAAAACAAATCCAAGTTAGACCATTTCAAATGGTTCGATGTCTGCCCGGATGCGACACTGAATGTGTCCATCCTCGCAGTATCCGGTTCTCAAGGTGCACGCTCTGCGGCTGATCCGGTCCGACCGGGCCACGCGGCAAGGAGATATATTGCCAGACCGGAGGGGCGCCGGGGGCGGGAATCGCGCACTCCATATTTTGTTCACAAATGAATAGGTCCCTCAGTCGCATCACTGAGGTTAAAACTGAAGCATTGGCTTCTGATATTGGCGATGACCAGCTGGTTTATAGGTGTTAAGGCATCGGTCATCTCTGGAGCGCCACTTTACTCCAAAAGCATCAGCTATTTGTTTCCCGTCGGTAAAAGGCAGGTTTTGTTCGCCAAGCGTTCTTATATATAGAGAAGTTCGGGGTCGAACCCGTGCACCGACAACAAAAAAGCGACCAGCCGGAGCCGATCGCTTTCTATTCTATGCTGGAGCGTCCAGAGGACGCTTCCGAACTCATTTTCTCGCTGCCATTCATGCTTTCGAAGCATCGTTCGACCTCTGCAGCCTCATGTTTTGAGGATCTGCCGTGTTTATCACTGTTACTAATGAGTGTGTGGAAGTGATCCTCTTACGGATACATGCGATCCGCCAGAGAACTGAGAAGCATCTTTCTGCAGCCCTCGTTGTCTCTCCTCGCATCTCTCCAGTCTTCCAGAAATTCACAAGCAGTCTTAGGGTCAATTTATTTCTGCTTTCAGAGACTTGTTTGAGAGTTTTTAAAGACAGTTCAAAACAATAAGTGAGACACCATAAAGCAGAGCAAGATGTGCCGGATAGAAAATGTAGAAGAAATATTTCAGCTTCAGCCCTCGCTTGCCATTATAAAGATTGATAAGCAGCAACGAAACGACCGCAGCAGCAACATCAGGATTAAGTACATTAGCTGTAGCAAACTCAAATCCGCCGCCGACTATATGGCATGACGAAAGGAGCACTGCGCATACTGCAGCAAAGAACATCTTGGCCTTGCTGTCGTGGAATAAATAGAATGCAGCCACGAGCAGAATGCCATACACACCACCATCTAGTTTAGTGTATTCAGCTGCCAGCGCTGTCAAAACAATCAGAGCAGTTTCTGCGATGTACCTTTTCCATTTTGAAAGACTTTGTGTCTTTTCCAGAATAATCAAAAAGACCAAGGAAAGCAGGAGCTCACACATAACATTTTGTTGCCGAAGGTCAAATAGTTGCCCGGTTTGAACGAAATCGTATATGGGCTCCGTAATGATTGCGAAGACAAGCATATTTCGCAGGTACTTCTTTATGTCATGAGTATGCAAAAATCCCTCAACTATCAAAAAGCAAAATAAGGGAAATGCAATTCTGCCAAGAACATGAAGCACATCCGAAGCCTGGCTTAGAATCGCCCACTGTTCGTCTGATATCTGATTGTACGATGCGTGAGTCATGATTCCATTGGTCAGGACGATCCTGCTTACATGATCGAGAACCATCGAGATGGCCGCTATTATCTTTAATGTGCTGCCGCTAATTCCGTATCTATCTATTTTCATTTCTTTTCCTTTCTTTGGGTGGGCCGTCAGGGGTTCAGCCTGCTTCGCACGCGAACGCTGCGGCGCCTTCGCGCCTTGCGCGCTGCGCTGGCAAACGCTCACGCGTTTACTCAGCTCCGCGCCCCGACGGGTTCGAACCCATGCCTAGGCAACAAAAAAGCGGCCGGCATCCGCCAGTCGCTTTTCTATTCTATGGTGGGCCGTCAGGGGTTCGAACCCTGGACCTTGGGATTAAAAGTCCCCTGCTCTGCCAGCTGAGCTAACGGCCCGCGGGTGGCATTGTACCACGGTCTGGGACTATTCCCAACTCCATTGACCGTTCTGGAAAATCACAACTTCACGTCCATCAGGTGTAATGCCCACAATATCGATATCGTCCGTGCCAATCATAAAGTCGACATGCGCGCTCGAGACGTTAACGCCATGCTCCAAGAGTTCCTCTTTGGACATATCATATCCGCCCTCGATGCACTCGGGGAAGCCGACACCCAGCGCAAGATGACAGCTGGCGTTCTCGTCATAGAGCGTGTCATAGAACAGAACGCCACTTTCGCGAATTGGCGTGTTCTTGGAAATGAGCGCGACCTCACCCAGATGAGCGGCACCTTCATCGGTGTCAATAATGCTCGCAAGCGTCGCCTTGCCCACGCGGGCATCGTAGTCCACTACGCGGCCGCCCTCGAACTTAATCCAAAAATCGTCGACTTTATTGCCGTGGTGGATGAGCGGCATGGCCGAGTAGACGATTCCGTCAGCGCGCATGCGATCAGGCGAGGTGAAGACCTCCTCGGTGGGGATGTTGGGGAAGAAGGGGTGCCCTTCGGGCGTCTTGCCCTTGCCGCCGGCCCACTCGTGACCTTTCGTCATGCCAATCGTCAGATCGGTTCCATTTGCCGCGGTGTAATGCAGGTAGTCGAAACGATTGTCGTTCAGGAAACGCAGGTTCTTTTCGAATGCGGCGTCATGGAATTCCCAGTCGCTCTCTGGGTCCTGGCCATCGGCGCGAGCGGTATGCAGAATCGCATTCCACAGCTTATAGATTGCAACCTCATCGGCGTCTCCCGGGAACACCTCGTGCGCCCAAGCCACGACCGGAGCGCCGGCGATGCACCACGGATTGATGTTGTAATCCAGTCCACGGCGGAAAACTTTGCACTGCGTATTCCTCGCCTTGGATGCCGCGGCCGGCTTGGCTGGATCGATGCCCTTGAGGGCCGCAGGATCCGCACCCTCGATAAAGACAAAGCAGGCACCATCCTGGGCCAAGGAATCCAGCTGCATGCGCTTCCACTCGGGTGTCTGCCCAAAATAGCTTTTCTCGACATGCTCGTACGTGAGCCTCGTCACGGCATCATCGGCCCAAATGACCGTCACGTGGCCAGCCCCGGCGGCATAAGCCTCCGCGACCACCACGCGGGCAAAGGATGCGCACTCGACCGGAGACTGAACGACAACCTCCTGGCCGGGCTTGACGTTTACGCCCTTGCGGACAACCAAGCGCGCATAGTTTTTAATCTTGGGCTCCAGGGCCTTCATGCCCTCCAGAGCCTCTTCGACCGTCAGGGCAGCTCGAATCATGTGCCACTCCATCTATCTATAGAACAGTAAAAAGGCGCGCCGCAAAAACGACGCGCCTTATATCTTAGCGATAAGTATGCATGCAAACGCTACTTCTTCTTGGAGTCCTTCTTGTCCTCCTCGGCAGCTGCGCGCTCGATAAGAGCGTTGAGCTTGTTCTCGGACATGCCCTCGGCCTGCGTGCGATACATGTTGCGCAGGGGACGAATACGAACGAAGTCGTAAATAAAGTCACCCAAAATGACGACGTAGGACAAAACGATGCCGACCATCTGGACAGGGCTGGACACCATGCCAGCGGGAGCGAAGTAGAGCGAAGCCCAAATTGCCACGACGAGTACCATGCCGATAGTAAGCACGGCCCACCAGATACGACGGCGCTTGGTGTAGTCCTCATCCTGCTTGAGAAGGATATTCGACACCGTGTAGATGCGGTCCTCCTTGGCGCGCTGCTTAGCCTTGCGGGCGCGCTTCTCCTCTTTAGAGAGGCCCTCGAGGTTCTCGCCCTTCTCGAGCTCTTTGCGGCGTGCCTTAGACGAAGCCGGCACGACGCGGACAGAGCTCGCTGCCTGACGGGCAGGCTTAGCAGATGCGGCGGACTTGCGCGCAACCCCGGTAACCTCGTGGGATTGCGTGCGCTTGTTCGTGGCGCTACGGGTACTCACTTATGCGTTCTCCTTCATGCTTGTGAACTGGGAGCCCGTGATGATCTGGAAGGCCTCGCGATAGCGCTCGGACGTGCCATCGATGACCTCGGCGGGCAGGTGCGGGGTCTCCCCCGTCATATCCCAGTTGGCCTTGAGCCAATTGCGGACGAATTGTTTGTCGTAGCTGGGCTGGATCTTGCCCTCCTCGTAGCTGGCAGCAGGCCAGAAACGGCTGGAATCGGGCGTGAGGCACTCGTCGATCAGCGTGACCTTGCCATCGATGACACCAAACTCGAACTTGGTGTCGGCAATGATGATGCCACGGGTCGCGGCGGACTCGGCAGCGGCCTTGTAGATCTTGAGGGAAAGGTCGCGAATCTGCGTGGCGATGTCCTCGCCCACGATCTCGCAGCAACGCTCGAACGAGATGTTCTCGTCGTGGTCACCGATCTCGGCCTTCGTGGACGGCGTGAACAGCGGCTCGGGAAGCTTGGAAGCCTCGGTCAGGCCCTCAGGCAGCTGGATGCCGCAGACGGTGCCGTTCTCGTCGTAGGTCTTCTTGCCCGAACCGGTCAGATAGCCGCGGACGATACACTCGATAGGAATCGTCTGGGCCTTCTTAACCAGCATGGCGCGGCCGGCGAGGTAGTCACGATACTCAGCAAACTCCTCGGGGAAATCCGCCGGGTCGATGGAAACGAGGTGGTTGGGAACGATGCCGGCAAACTTATCGAACCAGAATGCCGAGATGCGGTTGAGCACCTCTCCCTTAAACGGAATCTCGTCGGGAAGAATGAAGTCGAACGCAGAAATGCGGTCGGTGGCGACCATCAGCAGGTTTTCACCGGCATCGTAGATATCACGAACCTTGCCACGGGAATCCGGACGACGCTCCATCGTTGTCACGTGAGTCACTCCTTACCAAAATACGACAGTAATGCGGGTTCTTTCCCGCACGTTTTCGCAAACTCGGAGCGGCAGGGACGAAACCCCTCCTTCACCGAATAGCGAAAAGCTAGTGCTCCATTGTAGTAGATGCCGCGTCCGCCGTGTGCTCGCGAGGCAGATGAATCGTAAAAGTCGTACCCTTTCCAAGCTCCGACTCCACAGATATGTAGCCGTGATGGCGCTCGACGATCTGTTTAGTCACGGCGAGGCCCACGCCCAGACCGCCCGCCTCACGGGCACGGCTGGCATCGGCGCGCCAAAAACGGCCGAAGATGCGCGACAAGTCATCCTTGGCAATACCGATGCCGGTATCAGAAACGGCAATGCTGACGTGTTTGCGGTCACTGAGCACCGACACCACGACCCAACCGCCCTCGGGGGTGTAGCGCATGGCGTTGCTCATGAGATTGATGACGCATTGTGTGATCATGTCGGGATCGGCTTCGACGACATCGTCGTGACCTTGGGTCTCGTCAGCAAAGCGCAAGCGCAGATCGCGGTCGACAAACAGGCGCTCCTGGGCATTGACGATGGAACGCACGAAAGGAACCATGTCCACCGGCTCAAGGTTGAGCGGAGCCGTGCTGTTTTCCATGCGCGACAGGTCGAGCATCTGCTGCACCAGACGAGCCAGGCGACGCGTCTCGGAAGCAACAGTCTCCAAGTGCTCATCGTCGGTAGGATATACGCCATCCTGCATGGCCTCGACCGTTGCGAGCATGGCCATAAGCGGAGTACGAAGTTCGTGAGCCACGTCCGAGGTCAAACGTTTCTCGTGTTTCATATCCTTCTCGAGCGAAGTGGCCATCTCGTCAAAGGTCTCACCCAGCTGATCGATTTCGTCATCGCCGCGCAAGCCCGTGCGAGCGGACAAATCGCCATCGCGAATTTGTTTGGCCGTGCTGGTAATACGATGAATCGGCTTGGTGAGCATACGCGACATGAACGATCCGATAACGACCGAGATACAGACTGCAACAACCGCGGCAAGGACCATGGCGTTAAAGGTCTTCTCTCTAAACGCGGAATCTGCCTTGGTGAGCAGAGCATCGGAGCCAATGGCCCATAGCTTTACCTGTCCGACATGCTGGCCGGAAGGCGTTATGATTTCGACGTTGGCCACGCTATCGGAGTCGGTGGGCGCCGACGAAACCGGGCTATGCGAGGCCTTTTTACCGCTCGAGCTGCGAGACGCCGATTCGCTCTCGCGCACATCGGCAGTCGCACTTGCCGAAGGCCACGAGTCGTCATAGACAACAACGCCCTTTTTATTGACGACCTGCATGCCCAAATCGTCGGACACCAAACTCGATGTCGCGACCGTGCGCAGCTCGCCCGCAGTCCAATTGCCGTTTTCCTCGTACGACGTCGCAAGCTTTTCGGCTGCGGAATTTGCGATTTCGACGATATTGGAGCGCGTGTAATCCGAAAAGACGGTGCCCCACACAACGGAGACAACGCCCACCAGCACCAATACCGTCATGAGCGAGGTCAGGGCAAAAGCCAAGGCCATGCGCGAGGGATAGCTCATCGTTGGCCGTGAATCGGAACGAGGCGTGTTCCAGCTAGCCTTGGAACCCGCCTCGTTCTCCTGCTTATGCTTTTGCCCGATTTCAAAGCGCGCAGGTGTCATATGTGATTTCCTTTATTTCTCGTCCGACTTATCGGTCTTGGTCGGAGCCTCGAAGCGGTAGCCGACACCGTGAACGGTGTAGAGCCACTTGGGCTTCTTGGGGTCGTCGCCCAGCTTGGCGCGAAGATTCTTCACGTGGCTATCGATGGTGCGCTCATAGCCCTCAAAGTCATACCCGAGCACTTTCTCGACCAGCTCCATGCGGTTATACACACGGCCGGGATGGCGGGCGAGCGTGGTGAGCAGCTTGAACTCGGAAGCCGTCAAATCGACTTCCTTGCCCTCGACCAAGATCTTGTGGCCCGAGATATCGATGACCAGATCGCCGAAGTCGAGTACCTCGACGGCGGGCTCGTCGGCCTGATGGGCACGGCGGAACAGAGCGCGAACGCGCGCGACAAGCTCGCGCGGCGAGAACGGCTTGATCAGATAGTCGTCGGCGCCGAGCTCAAGACCGATAATACGGTCCTCGATCTCACCCTTGGCGGTAAGCATGATAATGGGCACATCCGAGGTATCGCGGATAGTGCGGCAAACGCGCTCACCGGGGATCTTGGGGAGCATAAGGTCGAGCACAACCAGGTCGAACTGGTGCTTCTCGAACTCCTCGATCGCGGACTGGCCGTCGCCGACGCCCACAACCCAGTAGCCTTCGCGCTCGAGATAGGCAGCGACGGCGTCACGGATTGCCTTCTCATCCTCGACCAGCAGAATCTTTTTTGCATCTGAAGCCATAACACGGCCCCCCTGTCTCAATTAGCTAAGAACAAGCCCATTTTAACGCACCTGAGCCCGCCGGATGCCGCTATGACGCGGCAGCTCGGCGGGCGGTACTCACAATTACAACGCGTTTATTCCCCTGTTGACGCCTTTTTAACCCCTCTAAGCTTAAAGAGAGAATAGGCGTGCCGTGACCGTCTCTGGTATACCCTGGCTGTTGCGCACCGTGGCGTACGTAAGGAATGAGTCCGATTTTCCCGCCGTAGCTGGATAATCGCCATACTCCAAAGCGCGGTCGGGCGACAGCAGCGAGCCATAGGTCTTGGCAGAGGTGTCGATCAGGAAATGCGATGCCTGCACCTTAACAAGGTATTTATTCTTCTTGCCAGCCGCACATGCGAGCGGCTCGCGTGACAGGAAGAGGTACGGCCCTCCCTCATTACCGATATACGTGCCCATGTTGCCCAAGCTGCCCACGCCACTATACGTCGCCTCAATGGAGAACACGAAGGTGTCGCCCATATACACGGCCTCGAAAGGCGAAACCGACGAAGGAAGCACCAGCTGAGCTCGCTTCGTGTTGTTGCCGTCAGTCAGGTCGATCGCCGTCATACCGTAATAGACGCCCTCATCATTGTGCACGCGGGGCGAGATGGTCAGGATGCCGTCGCTCACACGCGGGGCGGATGCGAAGCGCCCCGTCGACTTCCAAATAGTCTCAGGCTTGGACTCGCTGGGCGACTGACGGTAGCAGTACGAATCGTTACTCGTCTTGCTGCCGCCGGACGAGGGCATCTTATACCAGATGACCGACGACCCATACGCTGTGAAGAGCGGCGGATCATAGTCCTTGCCACCCCGATCGAGCTCAACCACGTCGCCAGAGAGCAAAGCGCCCGACAGATTTTGAGCGTAGAGCTTCCACGATGAATTGGCAAAGTTCATCTCAACCCACGCAAACACGCCATCGCCGGCACGGACATCGTAAAATGCATATCCCGTGCCCTCGATAGGATCCTCGATTAATGTGGTAAGCGAGCCGTCGCCCAAGTTGAGCACGCCAAGCGTGTTGGCATGTAACGCAGACGCCGGGGCCATCATCGCCGCGGCGTAATCGCCGTCGCAGTAGTACAGCAGCGTACCCAAGGGCAATGTCCATGTCGCCATGGGCTCAAGATCGATATCGACGGCCTCATACTCATCCGTGATCGAGACAATCTTTGAGTCGTCTTTGATAACCTGCGGCTCGCCGGCGGCGTCGTCGCTGGTACCCGTTTTCTTTGAGCATCCGGCAAGCACCGTGGCAGCGCCCGCGGCAGCCCCTCCGAGCACAAAGCCGCGGCGCGATATTCCGTTCTTGATCTGGTCGGCGATACTCATTAGGCGATCTCGGCGCGAGCGGCCTCGATAGCGCGCGTGAGCTGATCGGCGCAAGAAGTCTTCTTCATACCGCAGGTGTTACCAGCGAGAACCTCGATGACGCGATCGGCAGGAGCGCCCTCGACCAGCTTAGAGATAGCCTTGAGATTGCCGTTGCAGCCACCGGTAAACTCGACGCCCACCACCTTGTTGCCGTCATCAGAAAGATCAAGGTGGATATTGCGAGCGCATACGCCCTGAGGCTTGTAATCAAAACTAATCATTGCGTTCCCCTCTCGTAAAGCAATTTCAGACGTCTATTATCCCCGTCCGAACCGATAAAGTATCGCGGGCACCGATTCAACATTCCCCAGTGCGCAAACCGGCGGCAGCAATACTAGCAATCTGCTTCCCGAGCGTGGACTTTTCGTTTCTCTTGATACATGTTGTGGTCAGCGATGTGGTAAATCTCGGTCAGTGTATAACCAGGTGCCTCTGCCGTCGCGACGCCAAACGACGCACTGACTGTCAGCACCTCATCGCTCGCAGCAGCAAGGCTGAGGCGAAGATCTTGCACTACTTCACATGCGGATTCGCGATCGGTGCGAGGGCAAATCAGCAAGAACTCGTCGCCACCAATGCGCATAGGCACAAACTTCTCGCCTGCCGTTCGCCTCAATACAGACGCCGTACGCCGTAGCAGCTCATCGCCCATTTCGTGACCGTAGAGATCGTTGGTACGCTTGAGGAAATTGCAGTCCATCATGATCACACTCACGGGCAGGGAATCGTTCACCAGGTCGTCGCCAAGGGACTCAAGGTAATTTCTATTGCGAAGTCCCGTCAGCTTATCCTGGAAAGAAAGCTCCTCGGCGCGCTTTGTCATCGAGATGTTATGCGTCGCCACGACGACCGACTCCAGTCGACCCTGCTCATCGCGGCGCTGTGGAACAACCTGCAGCGAATACCACGTACCTCGCAGTCTCGTACCTCGGCATCCAAGTACGGCATGCCCTCCATACGATCCTGAGGCGTCTTTATATCTAAGAGCTCCATGACCGCCTCGCGACTTTCGGGACTCACAATGTCTCGGCAAACCGTTGCAAAAAAATCATATGCCTCGGCGTGCTCGGCAAATATCTTCGCCACCGATGGCGACATGTTAATCCCCTCGATCTCGAGCGTGTCGAGATGCAACAGGAGGGTCGACTCATACGTGGAACTGATGGCATTGATGATGCCGAGCTGCTTGTCCTTTTCGGCCAAATTGCGACGATCGGCGACGATACGCACCAACAGCACTACAACCAAAAACACTAGGAACGCCAGCACGCCGACAGCGATAAATGAAATCCTGCCCGACATGACCTCAGATTTGGGATAGAGCGCAAACAGGCGATAGTCCTCATACGCCGCACGCACGGCATACCAGGTACTTCCCCGATATTCGACACGTGTTAGACCTTCGTCTTTCCAATCAATTCCGCTATCGGCAAGAAGCCGGGCGAGAGCTATATCGACGGTCGAATCGTTTGAAGAAACGATTTGCGCATCGCGCATCACGAACACGGTTGGGCTCTGATGGAATGTGTTGTTCACGAGCACGTCGGCGATCGTATACGAATAATCATCGGCGGGCTCGGGCGCAAGCAATCGATACCCCAGCGCTACGCCATCACCGTACGGAACAACACTCACGGCAAAGTCGACATCTCGACGCTCAACGACCGTCGAGTAGGACACCTTGGAGCTCGATACATCGATGCGACCGACGAACAGGCAAGCTCCTCTCGCCACAGCATCAGCGGATCGCGACCGTCGATATCGTAATGAGCGGTCATATGGCCGTCGGCGTCCATGACCAACATTCCCGAAAGGTGCTCGGAATGGACGTACTCCTCGACACGATCATCGTTGACTTCAACGCGATCAGGCGGCAAGAACGTCGAAAACGACTCGAGCGCGGCATCCAAATTGTGCGTCGCCTCGGTTTTTCTTCCCTGTTCATATCGGTCATATTTTTCGCAGGCGTTTTTTAAAAACACCATGGTTTCCTGGCCAAACCCAAGCGTTTTATCGAGACAGCGATGCGTACCGACCACATATAGCAGACCCAACAAAACAGCGCTGGCCACAACGCAGATAGCCGCGGTGACTAATGCCTTTCGGCGCAAGCGGCGCTCATCATTTGTCATGATTCCGCTCCTTGCCCGTCCGTCGTCGCCCCCGCCTTGTACTTGCCCACAATGCGCTCAATCGTGCCATCTCGATCCATCTCGAACAGCACGGTATTGAGGTTTTTGACGTACTCCCCCTCATAGCCGTCCTTAAACGCGACGCCAAGGTCAACCGTCATAACGTTGTCGGCGAACACACGATACAGGCCGGGATACTGGGCGACGAGCCGGTCGAGCGATTGGACGTCCGCCATCCAACAGTCAACATACCCCTTGACGAGGGCGGCTTTGCAGAGTTCGGCGGAGCCATATGATTTGATATGCACGTCCGACGAGATTTCCAGATCGCCTGCAAGCAATCGGCGTTCACTCACCGAACCGGCAATCACCGCAACAGTCTTGCTGCCATCGAGATACGCCAAGGACTTGATACCACTCGTTTTCTTGGTGGCAACCGAAACCGTCAAGGTTAGATACGGCTCGGTCCAGTAATACTCGTCTTCGCGATAACAGGGTGAATAGTCGCACCACAGGCAATCGATCTCGCCGTTTTTGAGCAGGCGGTCACGATCATTCCAAGATATGTCAATGAATTGCGGCTTGATTCCCGCACGCTTGCAAGCCTCGCGGGCGATATCGATATCGATACCGGCGTAATCGCCCGTGGTATCGATATACACATAGGGATCGTTATCCGTAACGCCGATTTTAAGTACCGGGAGATCTTTATCGGCTTCGCTCGATGAGGTAGAGCTGCTTCGAACGGTATACGTCAGGGCGACCGCACAAACGGCAACAAGGAGTATGAGCACGGACGAGACGATGGCGCCTCGTTTGATACGTCTGGGCACACGGCTCTTTTCATCGAAACAGCAGATAAGGTTCATTTTATTACCAGGGGGCCAGTGCGGCAGTGAAAAAAGCGCCTTGCCCAAAACGGGCAAGGCGCCAATGGTTGAACTGCATCCGCAGGCGGTCGAATTAGGTCAACCCTACTCGAAGCTCAGCTGCTCCCGAATGCACCCCCGACCGCTGCCTCGTTCAGGCCGTTGGCGCCGACCGCGTATCTGGCGGTTTCCGACGCGCCGCACTGCACGCGACACACGGGCTGAAGTCTTTAACGTAAAAGCCCCGTTGGTAAAACGAGTTACCAACGGGGCTTGGACTGAAAGGTCGCGCTTCAACGAGAGGGGCGCCCTAACGCTCGAGATGTTTGCGCATAAGCGCGAAGGCAATCAGCGAAGCGCCGACAACGGCCATAATAAAGGCGACAGCAAGGGCCTGGTCGCCCGTGTTGGCGAGCGTACCCTTAGTAGTCTTAGCAGACTTTTTGGTTACCTTGGTCGTCGTCTGCTGACCGGGCTGGGACGGCGTCGCGGGCTGAGTCGGCTCCCCCTTGGCCTCCTCGCCCGTCACCACGTACGTCGAGAAGTGGCTCGTTCGGAAGCAGAGGTAGTCGCCCTCGGTCCACGTATCCATAGCCTGAGTGGAACCATCCTCGGCAACGTAGAGCACCTTGAGATTGGTGAGCGCCTTCATGGCAGCAGTCATCTTGACACGGACGATGAAGGACATGCCTTCGTAGTCCTCGATAACCTCGCCGTCCTTGAGAAGCTTGATATCGAGCTTATCGGCAACCTTGGTACTCCCCTGCTCAAGGCCGGAAATCGTAGCATTGGCGGCGTCGGTAAGATTTGTCGGTTCCTCGACCACAAGAGAGACGCTGTTGTTCTGGGCAATGCCGGCAGCGGCATTGTTCTCGGCGCTTACGCTAACGTCCGTTCCGTCGCTACCCGCAACGCCCGCAATGGTCCTCGCCGCCACAGTAACGGTACAGGTCGTTGTTTTGTCACCACAGGTGGCGGTGATCGTGGCGGTACCGGCCTTAAGCGGCGTCACGACGCCGTCTTTGACCGTAGCGATCGACGAGTCGCTGGAGGCCCAGCTCACCGTCGTATCATCTGCATCGGCAGGACTCACCGTTGCGGAGAGCTTTACGGAGGCATCACCGACGGTAAAGGACAGGCTCGTCTTGTCGAGCTCGACTTTCTGGACGGGGTTGGTCACGGTCACCGAGACGGTTTGGGAGAGCGATTCTGCAGTAATGACAAATGAGCCAGAACCGGTCTTGAGGGCGGTAACGGTGTAGGAGCCATCGCCGTTGTCGACAACCTTAAACGCCTTCGAAGCGCCCGTGTTATCCAGAGCAAGCTTGGTCTCGTCGACCTCGCCCGCAAGGGCTCCAACAAGAGAAATCTTCACGGTGTGCTCTTCGCCCTTCTTGAGGTTAAGAGCGGTCTGGTCGACCGTAAGGTTCGTTGCGGGGTTGGAAACAGTCACCGCGCAATCCTGAGAATAGGTGCCATCTTCGGTCGAAGCAGTGATGGTTGCGGCGCCCTTGGAAACAGACGTCACTTTGCCGGTTTGATCGACCGTAGCGACGCTGTCGTTACTGGACTTCCAGACAACCGTCTGGTCAGCCTCCGCGGGAACGACCGTTGCCTTAAGCTGCTCGGTTGCAGCGCCCACAAGCGTGACCTTCTGCTTATCGAGTGTGATACCCGTTGCAGGTTGAATAACCGTCACCTTGCACGTGGCGCTATACTCGCCGTCCTCAGTGGTAACGGTGATCGTGGCAGCACCGGCCTTGACCGGGGTCACGACGCCGTCCGCAACCGTGGCGACCTCCGGGTCGCTCGAAGACCAGGACACATTCTTATTCGTTGCATTGTTGGGCTCAACCGTTGCGGTCAACGTCGAGGGCTCACCGCCCACAGCAAGCTTAAGATTCGACGCGCTGAGACTGACGCTCGAGACCCTTACTACCGGAGTGGTTACCGTAATTGTATCCGTGGTTGCAGAGACTCCATCAACTGTTGCCGTGATCGTGGCATTACCGTCACCGACAGCGATAACAAGACCGTTGCCATCGACGGTAAGGACGCTCTCGTTAGAAGAGGACCAGACAACCTTACTGGCCTTATCGTCAGGGGAAACCTTTGCCTTCAACTGCTGAGTCGCGCCCTTGTCCATAGATGTTGAGTAACCATCCGTAATGGAGACCGTAGTTTTTGCAGGTTCCTCGCCCGGCTTGACGACGTGAACGGTCATAGTGTCGCAGAGACGACCACCCAAGTACATTGAAACCGTTGCATCGCCGTAACTATGAGGCACTAAATACCCCAAGTAACTGCCACCATTAAACATCGGTCCTTTTACCTCGAGGACATCGGGATTATCTGAAGTGAAAGAATACTTTGCGCCGGCATAGGAGTCCATCAATTCCTCAGCGCTTTTGCTCAGCACGCCCTTTGGATATTCAAACCCCCTGTCACATTCCAGCCAAAGCCAATCTTTGGATATACTATCTGAACTGACCTCACAGGGAAATGTATAATCGCTCGACACAAACTTAGCCTTCGAAAGGCTCACTTCCGCAGGGTCGACAACCTCTATCTCAAAGGGATGGTCATTGCCAAGGCCATCACGAGCATGAGCCTTAACGGTGCCAGGCTTTATTGCCTTAAACGAGTTTTCACCATCGGTAAGCTCAACAACATCGCTGCTTTCTAGAGAATAGGTTACAGAGCTAACGAGCGCATCCCAATGTGCACGCTGGCATGCCTTCAGTGCTTCATTTGGGGAAACGTTGAGAATGGCAGAAAGATAAGAGCTGTCCCCAACCAGCATCTTTTGTTTTTTGTTCCCACGCTCATTGAATCCAGGCTCCTGATTCTCGGTTACAACATCACATAGCTTCTTCGTCTCGGTCTCGCCGTTGCAATAGTCGACAAGAACCTTGGCCTCTTTTGCATCTTTCGCCAACGCCTCGAGTTGCAAAGAAGCGCTTAGCTCAGAAGTTCCATATGAATAATAATTCGAATTCACCCTTGCCTGAACTTTGGAATCCTTTGAGGGATCTTCCTTTATTTCAAAATATGTAGCCGCACGGGTCTCGTCCTTGGGGCGAACGTAAACTGTCCCCTCTAGCAATGCATAGTGCGTGTTCCCGCATTTTTGCGGACAATCATCCGTGTAACCCAGCGTTGCAGTCGTTGTCGTCGCACCGGATTGGTCATAGGATACGAAACTCACCTTAATTGGATTGACATTAGCCACGCTCTTAATCTTAAGAGAACCGTTTAAACTCTCGTCAGCCCTGCTCTTCATGGTTATAGTCGTTGTGCCGACTTTGGTGGGACTAATTGTCAACACCCAATCACGTGATTTATAGCTCACTTTAGCGATATCCTCATCAGACGATGTGATATCGATATCACTAGGGTCAATGGGCGCCCATTCGTGATTTTTATTAAAAAAGGAAAGCCTTCCTTTCACCGTCTGTCCAACAGCGACATCAAATTCTGACCACACATCGCCTGTAGACGAATCGTATGGGAGAAACGATGCACCCATGGAACCATCCTGCGACTCCAGCATGACAGCATCCGCATGCGGGGCGGCCACCGTCAGCCCAAACGTTGCCGCCGTTAAAGCAACGCAGATGCCTGCGGCTATCCTCCAAAACCCTTTTCTCATTCCCCTAAGTCCAATCTCTCGTGAAAAAACGCAGCATTCTCCCACACCTTAAAATTGGCTTAAGGATACCCCCCCCCCAACGAGCACTTGCAAGCTAACGTTTTCCAGAAGGGGCAAATTAACGGCAAGCGACATTTCTGCAATATACCATCATCCGCTGAAGTGTGACTTTCCCGACGCTCCCACGCAAAAGCCCCGTTGATAAACGCGTTACCAACGGGGCTTGGGCTGAAAGGCCGAGCTTCAACGGAGGCCGAAAGTAAACTGATCGGTTTGACTTCGTCCCCAATCGATCAGTTAGAACTCGAGCTGCTCCAGGCGATCGAAGACTGTGTCGATGCGGGTGAGGAAGTCCCACGGGTCAAAGATCTCGTCGAGCTTCTCCTGGCTGACGGTGCAGCGCGGATCAGCCTCGAGACGCTCCTTAAAGGTGGGACCGGAGACGCAATCCTGCACCTCGTGCCAGGTAGCCATGGCGTTTTCCTGCACGATCGCATAGGCATCTTCGCGGGTGATGCCCGTATCGACGAGGGCCAGCAGGACCTTGGAGGAGAAGATGAGACCGCGGGTCTTGTTGAGGTTGGCCATCATGCGAGCCGGATACAGCTGCAGGCCGTCGATAACGCGAATGAGGCACTGGAACATATGGTCAAGCGCGATGAAGCTATCGGCCTGGGCGACACGCTCGGCGGAAGAGTGCGAAATGTCGCGCTCGTGCCACAGGGCGACGTTGTCGAAGGCGACCTGGGCGTTGGACTTCACGACGCGCGACAGACCGCAGACCTTCTCCATGGTGATCGGGTTGCGCTTGTGCGGCATGGCGGAGCTGCCCTTTTGGCCCTTGCGGAAGGGCTCCTCGGCCTCGAGTGTATCGGTCTTCTGCAGGTTGCGGACCTCGGTCGCGATGCGCTCGCAGGTGGCCGCTGTAGTGGCAAGCACGCCGGCAAGATAGGCGTGGTGATCGCGGCTGATGACCTGCGTGGACAGCGGGTCGTGAACCAGACCCAGGTGCTCACAGACGTACTCCTCGACGAACGGCTCGATGGAGCTGTAGGTGCCGACGGCACCGGAGATGGCACCGAAGGCAACGTTCTTGCGAGCATCCTCAAGACGATCAAGGTCGCGCTTGAGTTCCCATGCCCAAGAGCCAAACTTCATGCCGAAGGTCATCGGCTCAGCATGGATGCCATGGGTGCGTCCGGCGCAGAGCGTATTGCGCTCCTCGAAGGCGCGGCGCTTGCAGATCACGCCGAGCTTCTTGACGTCCTCGATAATCAGGTCACACGCCTGAGTAAGCTGATAGCACAGAGCAGTATCACCCAGGTCGGAGCTGGTCATACCGTAGTGAACCCAGCGACTAGGCTTGGGCTCGCCCTCGGGAACATCGGCGTCGATATATTCCTTCATGTTGGTCAGGAAGGCGATGACATCGTGGCGCGTGACCTCCTCGATCTCATCGACCTTCGCCTTCTCAAAGTTGGCATGGTCGCGGATCCACTGGGCTTCGTCTTTAGAAATGCCGATCTTGCCGAGCTCCGCCTGGGCCTCGCAGGCCAGAACCTCGATCTCCTGCCAAATGGCATACTTGTTCTCGAGGGAGAAGATATGTCCCATCTCCGGGCGGGTATAGCGATCGATCATAGCGGCTCCTTTTTGGTTATTGGCACGTTGGTCGTAACTCAACCATTGTACCGTGCGCGGGTGCGAGTATGGGCAGCAGGCATTAACCTAACATTTTGGAATTGGAGCGGGCATGGGGACATCCGCGTATTTGCTTCGCAAATCCGCACCGGCTTCAGTGGCATACCGAGATCCGGAGAAGTGCGGGAGCAAAGCGGGCTGAATCTACCATTCCCGAAATCTTCCTTGCTCCATGGAGCGGGCAACGGGACGTCCGCGTATTTGCTTCGCAAATCCGCACCGGCTGCGGTCGCCTATCGGCGACCTTGCCTGCTCGCTATAAACGCTTCGCGTTTATTTAACGCTCGCACCCTGTCGGGTTCGAGTCCCGGCACTTTATTGAAGAAGGCACAGTAACGAAACGTTACCGTGCCTGAAATTCGAATGGAGCGGGCAACGGGACTCGAACCCGCGAGTGTCAGCTTGGGAAGCTGATGCCTTACCACTTGGCGATGCCCGCTTATGTGTTGGCTAGTATAACGCGGTTGTCTTGTTCGATACAAGGGTGGTGATGCTTGTTTTAGCTGTGGAGATTCGTTTGAAAATCGCGTCAATTGTGGAGATGAGGACCTTTGACCTCCTGTTCTCCCTATCTTCTACCTGCGCTTTTGCTTGGTTGTTGTATTTGAGCTCAATTTGTCAGGAATTGGGCAAGCTTTTGGTCAGGCTCCGGTACTTACCCGCATGAACCTCGGGGGTAGCCTCATCCTACGCGTCGCAACCTCCCCATGCGGCGCACGAGGGATAAGGAGCAGCCATGTCCAACGCACCCACGCACTCTGTCCACAGCGCAATCGCAACAGGTCCGCTGCTCCTGCTCCTCTTCCTGCTTTTCGGCTGCCTGGCTCCGGGAGTCGCATTTGCCATCGATGGCTACGACCAGCTCGGCTTCCGCACCATTAGCGATGATTGTGGACCCTTCTTCATCGGCAAATATGAAGCTCAGGACGCCTCGATTGCCTACTGCATGAACCAGGAACGCCCCGGGCCCACCAAGCCGGGCGGCCCATGGCTCAACTTTGATCAAGGCTGGGTGTGGCTCGACGACGAGTTCGCGGCAATCGTTTGTCACGGATATCCTACCGCCACGTCGTTTGGCGGTTACCATCTTTCACCCGATCGCGCCCGCGCCGCCACCCAGCTTGCCGTATGGATGCTCAACGGCACTACCCATGTCGACGGCACCTACTCCTACACGACCGCTCAGGGCAAAACCAAGAGCGGGCACTTTACCGCCGACAATGAAGTCGTGGCGGCTGCGCGGTGGCTCCACGACAGCGCAAAATCAGGAAGCATCAAAGCCGCTCCGCACCGCGCGCGGCGCTATCTAGGAACCGTATCGGGCGGCAGCAGACGTCAAGACATGCTCTATGTACTGCCGGCGGTCTCTGTTTCCTTCCAAAAGCAGTCTGCGAACACTGTTATTACCAGCGGAAACAATACCTATCAGTTTACCGGGGCAACATTCGATATTTTTGAGAGCGCCAGCGACGCACGTGTCGGCACCATCCAGATGGACGGCAACGGTCGAGCACAGGCAACACTCCTACCCAACACGGCATACTACCTAGTTGAAACGAAGGCGCCGGCCGGCTATGTCCCCCGCCCCGATCGCGTTGCCTTTACCACGGGGAATGACGGCGGGCAGGTCGCCATCGATGAACAACCCGGCGCCATCACCCTGCATGTCGTAAAACTCGATGCCGCGACGAATGCCGGCCCCCAGGTGGGATCTTCACTCGCAGGAGCAGAGTTCACGTGTGTGTCGCAATCAACCCCTGGATGGTCGCAAATTCTCACGACTGACGAAAGCGGTCGGGCCACCCTCACCGATGTCCCCCTGGGAACTTTTACCATCTATGAGTCAAAAGCCCCCGAGGGCTACCTGCCAACCAACGACAGCTGGTCCTATACCGTTGGAGCCGACCAGCTCGGTGATTCAGGCGTGGTCGAGATCGAATCGCGCGTTTCCGATATCCCCATTGCGTTTGACCTTGAGATTTCCAAATTCAAGGACTACGGCAATAGCGATCAATCCGGCCTGGAGCAGCCGGCAGGAGGTGTTGTCTTTGAGGTTGTCAGCAACAGCTCTCAGCAGGTTGTTGGCACACTGACCACAAACATCTATGGCTTTGCCTCCACCAAAGACCAGCCCGAAGCATGGTTCGGCACAGGCAAGCGACCAGCCGGTGTCCACGGAGCCGTCCCATACGACCGCGCCGGCTACACGGTTCGTGAGGTTCCGGAAACCGTCCCCGAGGGTTTTAAACGTGCGGGGGAATGGACCGTCGAGGCCAATCAGATTTCCGACGGCGCCGAGCTTCAATATATCGTGGACAACCACGCCCTGTCGACGCATCTCCAGATTGTAAAACGCGATGCCCAAACAGGCGCCTCTGTTCCCCTAGCCGGATTCACCTTCCAACTCCTCGACAGCAATCACAAACCTGTCTCACAAACATGCTGGTATCCAGCATATAACGTAATGGACACCTTTACGACTGACGCGACCGGCACCGTCACACTGCCCGAATCGCTCATGCCGGGCACCTATTATGTACGCGAAACCTCGGCCAAAGAGCCCTATCTTGTCGGCGGAGAGATCGAGGTAAACATACCCGCCGATATAAACCTAACGCCCGTTGCAATCGTCTCGTATTATAACCACGCCGCGACCGGAAACATCAGGATCGTTAAAACCGATGCCGTAGACGGCAGCAGCCTCGCGGGCGCCACCTTTGAGATCCGTGCCTCGGGTGATATCGTGCGCCCCGACGGTAGCATTGCCGCGCTCGACGGTGAGACTGTCGCTACCGTCACGACGGATGAAACTGGAGAAGCACGCGCGGACGACCTCCCGCTGGGATCTGGCACCGCACGCTACGAGGTTGTCGAGACTCAAGCGCCGACCGGCTTCTTACTCGACCGGACGCACCATATCGTCGACCTTACCTATGCCGACCAGAAAACACCCGTTGTGGAAGCACGGCTTAACGTATCCGACGATTACACCAAGGTTGATATCTCCAAGGTCGATGCAAGCGGAGAGCAGGAAGTGAGAGGCGCACAGCTCACCTTATATGGTCCCGATAAAACCGAAATAGACTCCTGGACCTCATCCGACAAGCCGCACCGCATCGAACATCTTGCACCCGGCACCTACTCGTTGCGCGAAACGATGTCTCCGCGGACCTATGACCTTGCCGAGGAGATAACGTTTGAAATAAAGGATACGGGAGAAGTCCAATCCGTCGCGATGAAGGATGCGCCCATCGAGATCAAAGGACAGGTCGACAAGCGTCAGGAACTTGTCCAACCTATCGGGAAGGGTCTGTTGGCTAGCGGCGATGGAAAAAACCGCGCCGCGATGCAAACCAATACGGATGGGCTTTTCTCCTATACCATCGATGCTCGAAACGATTCCGCTACTTGGGTTGATGAGTTTACGATTACCGATGATCTTGAGTGCGCCAAAGACGGCACGGCGAGATTCGTCTCAATCGAAACCCCCGTCGCCATCGGCGACCTCAACGGTCTGTGCAACGTGTGGTATCGCACGACGCCGTTGGACTCGACAGACGTCGATGAGCCGGCAAACGCGACTCTTGGCGATGGGCACGAAAATCCTTGGCTTGAGTCCGACGAAGTAAAAGAGAGTCTGGGTGAAGATTGCCGCCTCGTCGATTACGACGGCTGGCACCTCTGGAAGGCGGATGTCTCGACCACGGAATCCGCCACACTCGAGGCGAAAGAACTCGACCTTGCATCCAATACCGTCGTGACGGGCATTCGCATTGAATACGGTGCGGTAGCCGCCGACTTTACGACTCGAAGCGATACGGATTCTTGGACCCGTGATGATCTCAAAGATGAGCACGACGACTTTGACGATGCCAAAGCAATCCTTGGCACAGATGCTCGGGGCGCAGTCGTGCACATGCAGGCAACGTCGGCTTACACACCCCAAACTGCACTCACCAACAGCGCACGCGTCGATCTTTGCCGCAACGGCGGCGGCGATAAACTTGAGTCACATGACGAGGACAGTGTCATTCAACGCTGTACCCTACCGCAGGACCTACCGGCAACAGGATCAGCTCCCATCGCCGCTTGCATCACCGCGCTCCTGACCTCGGGTGCCGCAGCCCTATGGTTCGCTCGCCTTAGGTCAATCCCAAAGAAGCGCTAGAGCGATGAAAAAGCGGGCGAGCCAGTCCCCCGGCTCGCCCGCTTTCAATCATTTAAATCGCCGCATCTACTCTGCAGACGAAGATCCACCATCAACGATTGCTTGCTCGGACTCAGGAATCCCATCGGCACCCGTGCTCTGTTCTTGCTCCGCCTCTTCGCTGATTGCGGAGGCGGGGGTCGAGCCCTTCGCGCCCACGATGTAGGCAGCTCCAAACCCTAACGCAATGGCAATCAAGGTCAAAATCACGTAGACAGGCCAATGGCGCTTAATATACGAAAACACGTTGACTCCTTAGAGCTCCGTCTACGAACGGCGGATAACCTCGGTCACGACCTCGGATACCGTGGCAATGTTCGTCGGGTTGACATTGTGGGGCAGGTCGTCCTCGGTACGAGCGCAAGCCAGGCGCGTGCCGTCCACGCCGGCGATGGTGAGGGCTCGGCGGCTCGCCTCGAGCGCGGCATAGGCATCGGTCTTGGCATAGGGCATCTCGAGCGCGCCACAATCGACATGGAACGACTTGCACACCTTGCTGACCAGGTTCATGATGCGGCGATCTCCCTTGAGCAGCTGCTGTTCGCCCTCAACCGTCACCACCGAAAGCCTACCGGCGCCGACGGATTCAAGATTGATGAAGAATACGCCGCGGAGCTTATCGCGATGCGAAGCCAAGAAGGCCTTCATACCGGCGCCATCACAATCCGAGGCGCCCGTTGCCACAAACCAGATATCGTGACCGAGCAGCTCATCATCGCCCATAGAGGCGACAGCCGAGAGCATATCTTCGGAGGAAGCGCCGTCGGAAGACGTAGCGCCGCCCTTCCAGCCATCGTTATCGTCCTCGAAATTATCCCACGAACCGATGCCGCGACCGGACTTCTTGGCATCGTAATCGTCTTCGACGCCCAGCCAATCACTCATGCTGTCCTGTTCGTTTTTCTTTTTACGACCGAACAGGCCGCCCAGGCCGCGCTTGCGAGACTTGGGTGCCGCCGGGGCGGGAGCCGAAATGGTCTCGATCGGCTGAGCGCCCGACGCAACGGGCATAGGAGGCGCAACGGGTGCCGATGTGGGTTCGGGACCCTGAGCGGTAGCAAAGGGGTCGTTGACCTGTGCGGAGGGGTCGGGAAGGTCGAACAGCGACGTGCGAGACGCAACGTTTGCCTGCTTCATCGACGGCAGCGACGGATCGGGGACCGAAGCCAGCGGAGACGAGGAAGGTGCAGGCGACGGAGCTGACGCCGGATCGGGAACATTCATCCGCGGACGCGGCGATGCCTGGGAGGAAATCTGGGCCATAAGGGAATCGACCGTTTCGTCCTGGGTGGGAGCAACATCGGCAACCGTGGCACCGGAACCACTCGGGGTCGGCATGGTGAAAATCTGCGTGGAGTAAGGCCTCGACTCATCTGTCTCGGGAGCCTCGGAAACCGCAGGCACTTCCTCCTGCTCGACCTCGGTCGAATCATCTTGCTCGGCTGTTGCGTATTGCTCTTCGTCAGAGTTGGCCTCGACGGGCTCGTCCTCGGCGGCATCTTGGATTTCGGCAGCATCAATAGGCTCGTCATCGTCTGCCGCATCGCCCCGCTCATCGGAAACAGGAAGGGACTCGGCAATCGCGGTGCCTTGCTTTTCAAACGTTATCGTGGAATCGAACTGCGCGGCATCAAACGACATGGTGCTATCGACGTGCTGCTGAGCCTCGAAAGACGTCGTCGCCTCAACAACATCCGCGGACGCCGGTTGCTGGGACTCAAAGGACGTCGTAGCTTCGGCAGCGTCGACGGGCACGGACTGCATAGCCTCGTTCTGCTCGAACTCTTGCGCCGCGCGCTCACGTGCCGCCTCGGCTGCCTGCTGCTGAGCGATAGCCTCCTGCTCGGCAGCCTCGCGTGCGGCAGCGCGCTTCTCCTCGAAATCGTCGACAAATTTCTTGCCCTTTGCAAGCGCACCCTTAAAGAAGTTGGAAGCGCCGGCGCCAATCGAAGAGAACGCGGATGCAATATCGGCATGGGGCGTTGCCGCGGGAATCTCGGCCGAGAAATCAGTATCGCTCTCGTAAGACACACGCCTCGGCTGTTCAACGTAATCGTCGTCAGACTCGTCCGCAACGTCTTGCGCCGGCGCGGCGGGAGCCAAAATGTCCAGTCCTGCCGCGGGATCGATCGCGGACACTGCCTCGGGCTCGGCAACGGCAGCGGTAACCGCGGCAGACTCATCATCCACGGTGGCAACGGGCGCAGGCGCAGTCACGACGGGGGCAGGCTCGGGCTCAAACGTCGGCTCCTCGCCTTCCTCGTAATCGAGCGTGCAGGACTCGGGAAGCATTCCGTGCGCACGGATGGCATCCGAACCAAAGCGGATGTTGCCGGCGGCATTGCGATAGAGCCTGGGCTCGGGCTCGGCCGCGACAGGCTCCTCCGCCGGCTCGGCAGTGGGAACCTCGTCATTGAACTCTTCGGCCTGGACAGCCTGATTCTGATCCTCGGGCACGATGGCGCCAATCAGCGTCTCGTCGGCAGACGCACCCTCAAAGCCCTCGATCTGCTCGTCGAAAGCCTCGCCCTGTTCGGGCTCGGTCTGAGCGTCGGGAGCAATCGGCTGACCGAACTCGTCCTCGGCGTAGGTAGGCTCTTCATACTCGATGGTGTTGCCGTAGTCGTTTTGCTGTTGGGCCGCGGCATACTCCGCTGCTGCGCGCGCCATCTCCTCGGCACGACGCTTCTGCTCCCCAAAATAGGTATCGAACGGAACATCGTCGGGAAACTCGTTTTCGCCCTGGAAGGGAGCAACGTTGTCCATAACGCCGAGCATAGCGGCGACAGAAGACTTGTTGCACACTGCGCCGGACGTATAGGGAAGCACAAAACGGTTAGAAATGATGTTTGCCGCGTTGGCGAGCGCAACGAGGGAAGCGAGGATCGCGACAATCCACAGCAGAACCTTGAGCGCGCCGGGGAGCGGCAGGATACGCAAGATGGCAACGGCAGCAGGGGCAACCGTGGCAACGGGCAACAGCTTGGCGATGAGCGCACGATACGAAGCATAGGGCTCGCGGGCGAGCAGCTCAGCACGGGGAGAGTCGTAGTGTGCGACAACGACCACCGGGCGGTTGCGCGGAGACGCGAGCGGGCCCGAGGCCTTGTGGTAGGCGATGACATTTTGGCTCACGCCCGTCTTGCCCAGGTGCGAAACCACGGGGTGGCCCGTGCGCTCGAGCACGTAAAGAACGGCACCGACAATGGCCAGCAAGGTGCCGACCAAGCCGATGCCGCCGCCGATGCCCATCAGCAGGGCGCCGGCAAACGCAAGAATACCGGTAACGGCAAATGCCAACCTGCTGGGCGCCGGGGCATTGAACTCCTGAACCTCGGGATCAAAGCCGTGGTTGCGGAAGATCTGAGCGATATCCTCGGCAGCCAAGCGCTCTTCTTCGCTGCATGCCGGCGTGATGCCGGTGTTCTGCAGCAGGTGGTTAATATAGTTCTGGGTGTTCGCCATGTGCGCTCCACATCCATAATCCGACAAATAGGCCCAATGCATGCACATTAGAACCGTATATAGTCGAAAGTATACCCCGAGCGAGCGCAAACGACCGAATTCGGGCCACCTTAACGCCCCGAGCGGACAAGGATATAGCCTAATCTCCATATCGGACTAAAATCATGGCAGCAAACCACCTTCTCATGCGAGGACTCTATGACGGCAAGCGACGCGACCGCGACAATTAAAAAGGGGAATTCGGAGCCCAGTTTCGATAAAACGGCTCAGCGCATCCTCAATCTTTTCTTTGTGCTCAACAGCTCCCCCGAACCGCTGACGACCGAGCAGATCGTCTTGGATTCTGACCTGGGATATGGCTCGGGCAATATCGACTCGGATAAGCGCAAGTTTCGGCGCGATCGTGACAAACTGCTCGAACGCGGCATCTTAATCAAGGAGGTTCGCCCCGCCGGCGCGCAGGAGACCGAGGAAAGCTCATGGACAATCGACCGCGAGCACACGTTTGCGGCAGGCGGCCTCATCACCGCAGACGACGCCGATATCCTGCTCAACGCTATCGACCAGACAATAGCGGCCGGCTCATCCACTTTTGCCGCGCCGCTTGCCGATATTCGTTCCAAGATTGCCTACCTCACCGGCAGGACGACGGCGGACGAAGCACCGATCCGCCGCTCTCCCACCGTCGATGCGGTATGGAGCGCCTTTGCCGAGCGATGCGCGCTGCGATTTTTATATCAGAACGGACGCGGTGAGCAGAAAGAGCGTACCGTCTGCGTCTACGGCATGTTCGAGCGCGAGGGCGTTGCGTACTTCTGCGGCCTCGACAATGCCACCGACGACATCAGGACATTCCGCTGCGACCGTATCGTTCGCGCTTGGCGTCCTTCGAAGGCCTACGCCATCCCTGCAGACTTCAATCTCAACGACTACCTGTTCTTTGAATTCGATTTTGCCGACCGCCCGCCCGTTGCGGCTACGTTCTCGTTCGCCCCGCAGACGCAGATCGATATGATCAACGGCCTCACGCGCGGGCGAGGTGAGCTCGCACACACCGATTCGGGATGGACTTGGACCGTTGACGTGCGCGATCTTGAAGCCGCCGCCTCATTTTGCATGGCCCACGCCATGGACGGCATGAGGCCCATGGCCCCCAAATCGCTCAAGCAGGCGTGGAACCACCTCATTGAAAGGACGGTGCACGAGCATGCCCGTGCGTAAACTCACCAGCGAGCAGAGGCTCTCGCGCGCCATCGACATCATGGAGGCCCTCTACGCCGCCGGCGAGAGCGGCATGACACGAACCGAGATTTGCAGTCGCTTTGACATCACGGGGGCGTCGCTCGACGAGATTCTCGAGATCGTCTCGACGCTCGCGGACCGAGAATCGGGTGCGCGTATCATCTGCGAATGCCACGGCGAGCGCGTGGTCCTCACCGGTGACGCCGGGCGTGTACTACCGCTGCGCCTGAGTGCCGCCGAGGGCGCTGTGCTCAACCACGAACTTGAATCGTTGGGGATCGAGCCCCAGGCGGCGGCTCGAATTCGACATGCTCTTCTACCCGAAGAGCTCGGCTATAACCAGCACGTCTTTGACACCGTCAACCACGGGTCGCACTGGCAGCAGCTGAGCTGCGCCATTCAGGACGGCGTTCGCTGTCGCATCTCGTATCGCTCGATGGACGATGCGCGGCCACGCGAGCGTCTGGTCGACCCCTTGCGCATTACAGCAAACGGCGACCAAACATATCTGATTGCCTGGGACATCGCGGTCGATGAGCAGCGCACCTATCGCATGGATAAAATCGAGGGACTCGCCTTGACGGAAGACTCCGTCGTGCCTCACGCACCGGACGTTGCATCCCTCCACGATTCCCTTGCCCGGACGCAGCGTAGCGCAAAGCTCTTGATGCCATTCGATATGGCGGAGCATCTGGACTGGGCCGGCATCACCCTCATCGAGCGCAGCGGGACAGACATGGCAACGGTAACCGTACATTACGGCTCCGAGCGTTGGCTGCTGAGCCAGATAATCGCAGCGGGCGGAGCCATCCGCATCTTGGATGACCCCGCCCTGTCAAAGCGTCTGTGCGATATGGCAAAAACCCTCGTCTGTCCGCTTTAGCGCCGCCGCTCGTGGCGTGCACGCCACAGCTGTAGATAGTGCCCGATCTGCGCCGATTCGATGCGCTGGTAGGAGCTCGTGGGCAGCGACGTTAAGAACTTCTTGCCATAGCCCTTCGTCACCAGGCGAGGATCCGCCAAGATCAGCACGCCGCTATCGGTCGACGAGCGAATCAAACGCCCCGCGGCCTGCTTAACCTCGAGCACCGCCTCGGGCAGCGAATAGCGCGCCCATGCGCGGTCTTCGCGCAGGTTGCGCTCGCACGAGAGCGGGTCCGTGGGGCTCGAGAACGGCAACTTGGGAATGATGACGCAGCGCAGCGTCTCGCCGCTGGCATCAAACCCCTCCCAGAAGGCCTTAAGCGCAAAAAGCGACGAGGTCGGTTCGTTGATAAACCGGTCGCGCAGGCGACGAGGAGATGAGTTGCGCTGCTGGCAGTTGAGTTCCAGACCCGCCCGGGCCATCTTGGGCTCAACGCGGGCGTACAGGTCTTCCATGTCGCGCCGATTGGTGAACAACGTGAGCACCGATCCGCCCATGGCAAGATGGGCGTCGACCAGTACGCGCTCGAGCGCCGTAAGATAGCTCTCACGATCGCGCGGATCGGGGATATCGCCCGCAACGACTACAGCCATGTTCGAATCGAAGTCGTAGCTCGAATCCAAGTGCAGCGATGACGACGTTGAAGCACCGATGCGATCAAGGCCGACCGCATGGTTAAAGTGCTCAAAGCTTTTGGACACCGTCATGGTCGCCGAGGCAAAGATAGCCGTGTGAACCTCGGGCAGCCACTCGGTTGCCAAGGCCTCGCCAATGTCGATGCGCTCTGCGGTCATTGACTCTCCGCCGGCACGCAGCCTGCGATTGACCTGCAGCGAATACACGTAGTGTTCATCGGTACCATCAATGATGAGTTTTAGGTTCTCGGCCAGCTCGTGCAGGCGGCGCGAGATATCACCCAGGTCGACAACAACCTCTGGCTTGTCGGCGGCGACGGCTTGCACCAGCGCGTCGACGCTCTTGTCAGCTTGTTCCAATGCGTCGATGCCAGTGTAGGCCGACTGTAAGAAATCATGCCAGTCGTCAGATTCGCGCAGCTCGGGGCCAATCCATAGATTGGCATTGTCATAACCCCCACGCGCACGGCGGCCGAGCTCGCGAACGCCATCGAACACGCCGGCGATCGCCATGCTCGCGCGCGAGACCGTCGACGTCGCCTTGGCAGTAAGGCCAGATAGAGCGTAGAGCCCTCGGAGGTTGCCAAATCACGGGAAACCTGGCTTAGCGCGCCGGTGCTCGAGCCACCCAGACGCTCAAACAGAACGCGTGATTCGTCCGCCGACACCACGCGCGCCCACTGGCGGCGTGCCTCGCGCTCGATGGAATGGGCCTCGTCGATTACCCAATGACGAATCGGAGGTAAAATCCTGCCCTCGGCCGCGACATTGCGGAACAGCAGGGAATGGTTGGTGACCACCACATCGGCATGCGCCGCACGACGGCGAGCGCCGTGGACCAAACATTTATCAGGGAAAAACGGGCAGAGGCGACGAGCACACTCGCGCGAGGCCGTCGTAAAGTCGGGGCGGTTGACGCTGCGCCACCGAATGCCGAGCGAGTCGAGGTCGCCATCGGCCGATTGGCAGACGTACGCCATAATGACCGCGACCGCCGTGAGCGTATCCGCCGGATCGCGCTTGGTGGCAATCTCGACCTGACCGCGACTCATGCGCTCAAGCTTGCGCAGGCACGGATAGTGGTCATACCCCTTGAGAGCGCAAAACGACAGACCACCGTCCAGTTGCTCGGCAAGTTTTGGCAGCTCATGGTACATGAGCTGGTCGGCAAGATTGTTCGATTTGGTCGCAATACCAACCGTGATGTTGTTACGGCGCGCTGCCTCGGCAAAAGGCACCAGATAGGCCATCGATTTGCCGACGCCTGTGCCCGCCTCAATTACACGATGAGTGCCCGTGACCAGCGCATCGCGGAGCTCGAGCGCCATCGCGATCTGCTCATCACGCGGCTCGTAGGTGGGATACATGCGATTGACCAGGCCACCTGGCGCATAGTCCGCCTCAATCTCCTCACGACTCGGCATCTTGAGGACCGGCAGTTCGTCGGCGTCCACCCGATCGTCGGCGCGATCGGCCTTGAGAACGTCAGCACGAGCGGCGCTGAGGGAGAAGATAGAACCAGCGTTCTGCCCTGCCAAGAACGAGAAGATAGGGCGATAGGACCAAGGCACGTCCGGATGCATGTCGCTAGGCGCGCCATGAGGCCCTGGGGCAAGTCGGTGAGCGCCACGAGCAACACGCGCCATACGCCACACAGGGCGTCGACGTCGGCATTGGCACGGTGTGACACCGAGTCACAGCCAAACAGATCGGCCATAAAAGACAGCTTGTGCGAGGCCAGGCGCGGAAGCGCGATGCGCGACAGCGCCAGCGAATCGATCCAAATATCACTCACGTTGACGCCGCCTTTGACCGACTCGATAAACGAGCGGTCGAACGTGGCGTTGTGTGCGATCACCGGGCAGCCACCGACAAAATCGGCGAGAGCGGCGACGGCCTCAACCGCCGACGGGGCATCTGCCACATCGGCATTTGTAATGCTCGTGAGCTCGGTAATCTCGGCGGGAATCAGCTGTTTGGGATGCACGAAGGTATCGAAGCGGTCGATGACCTCGCGGCCCGAAAGACGGGCCGCCGAGATCTCGATCAGCTCGTTGTCCTGCACCGAAAGACCCGTGGTCTCGGTATCGAGGACAATCACATCTTCCTCGATAAGGCCGAAGGACTGCGTTTTGGCGCGGTCGGCAAGCGTGGCATAGGAGTCGATGACAAACTGCGGCGTTCCTGACGAAACCGCGTCCTCGATTAGCATGCAATGCCCGCTCGACGAAGGCCCATACGGATCAGGCTGTCACAGACCTGCGGGAACGTCATGTCGTCGGTGTGGCGGATCTCATCCGGATAAAGCGACGTATCGGTCATGCCGGGAATGGTATTGGTCTCGAGGATAACGGGGCCGTCCTCGCTCACAATAAAGTCGCTGCGCGAGATACCCAGGCAACCGAGGGCCTTGTGAGCGGCGCAGGCAAGCTCCTGAGCGCGAGCGTAATTCTCGGGTGAAATCTGCGCCGGAATGCGATGGATATCCGTAGGGTCGACATACTTCACGTCCAGATCGTAGAACTCGCAGTCCTCGGGCTTACGAATCTCGACAATCGGCAGGGCGCGCACGTCATCTTCGCCGTATACGCCGACGGTGATCTCGGTACCCTCGATGCACTTCTCGACCAGCACTTTGTCGCCGTACTCAAACGCCTTGGCGATTGCCGCGGGCAGCTCGGAGGCTCATGGACCAGGGAAATGCCATAGCTGGAACCGTTGACGGCCGGCTTCACAAAGCAGCGCTCGCCACAAACCTCGACGATATGATCGATATCGACTTCATCGCCCACCTCGAGCGCAAGGCCGGGGGCAATGGGAATGCCCGCCTTGGCGTATAGGAGCTTAGAGACCTCCTTGTCGGCACCGCAGGCGCTGGCAAGTACGCCCGAGGCCGTGTAGGGATACCCAGGGTCTCCATGGCACCCTGCATGGCGCCATCCTCACCGCCGGCGCCGTGCATGGCGATAAATGCCACATCGAATCCGCCGTTCGCCATGGTTATCATAAAGTCATCAGCGGCCGTGTCAAGCAGCTCCACCGAGGTGTAGCCGGCTTCCTTCAGTGCCACCACAACGTTCTTTCCCGAATCGAGCGAGATCTCGCGCTCGGCGGAATGACCGCCCGCCAAGACCGCTACGTGCATGTTCTCTAGGCTTTTACCCGGCATGGGCAGACTCCTCCTCTATAATTTCTGCAGCTGATACCATATTGTAGCGATACCCTCTACGTTTCCCCAAAATCGAAAGGCTTCCATGAATCCCAGGACTAAATCTCAGGACATTCGCGACTTGAGCCAAAACGATATTCGCGAGCTCGTGGCCGAACTTGGCCAGCCCGCCTTCCGCGCGAAGCAGCTCATCGAATGGGTCTTTGAGAAGAACGTTTGTTCGTTTGACGATATGACCAACCTCCCCAAGGCTTTCCGTGTGCAGCTTAAAGAGGCTTTTGCCTTTGATACGCCGACTGAAATCACCAAGCAGGTTTCCAAAGATGGCTCGCGCAAGTATCTGCTCGAGTACCACGATGGCATTTCCGTCGAGACTGTCGGCATGCCCCGCCGTAACAAACTTTCCGTCTGCGTTTCCACCCAGGCAGGCTGCGGCATGGGCTGTGCCTTTTGCGCTACCGGTCTCAACGGCCTCAAGCGCTCTCTGACCGCTCAAGAGATCGTCGACCAGGTGCTTCATGTATCCAACGACTTTGGCGAGCGTGCCACAAGCGTTGTCTTCATGGGCCAGGGCGAGCCGTTTGCCAACTACGACGAGGTTCTCAAGGCACTGCGTATCCTCAACGACCCCGATGGCATCGGTATCGGCGCTCGTCACCTCACCGTCTCTACCAGCGGCGTTATTCCCGGTATTCGCAAATTTGCCGATATCCCCGAGCAGTTCACGCTTGCCGTTTCCCTGCATTCCGCCATCCAGTCGACGCGCAATAAGCTCATGCCCGGTGTTAAGAAATACACGCTGCTTCGCCTTCACGAAGCGCTTCAGCTCTACACCGAGAAGACTGGCCGCCGCCCGACCTATGAGTATGCCATGATCGAAGGCGTCAACGATACGAATCCCGAGATGCAGGCGCTCTGCGACTTCTGCGAGGGAACGCTGTGCCACGTTAACCTGATTCAGCTTAACGACATCGAGGGCAGCCCGCTCAAGCCGTCGCCGATTCATAAGGTTGAGGATCTTCAGCGTCGTCTTGAGTCTCGTGGCATCGAGACCACGATTCGTAACTCCCGTGGTAACGATATTGACGCCGCTTGTGGACAGCTGAAGCAGCGCTTCAAAGTTCAGAAGAACGCATAGGGGAGTCGCACCCCAATACGTTTCATGTGAAACATCGAACGGTCCCGGTTGCAGGATATGCAACCGGGACCGTTTCATTTATCGACCTCAATTTTGGACCAACTGCTACCTTTCCCATTTTTTACGGACAAAATAAAGGGCCCTTGTCTCATGAATCAGACAAGGACCCCTTAAAATATGCAGGGTAATTGTTAGGTACCTAATAGCCTACATTTTCCCATTGGTTACTAACCCAACCTTGATTAATCTTGGGATTCTTCGTTACCTGAGCAGTACGCATGGCAACATCTTCTGTCATAACATCCATTTTCTTCTTTGAAGTATCGACGATATCTTGCGTGCTACGAAGCAAACGACCCCGAAGTTCATCGTCTGTCGCGATCTTATAGCCAGCAAAGGCACCAGCAGCGACAGTCGTCGCCAATGCAATCGCAGTAATAATCTTATTCCTCATCTTGGCCCCTTTGATCAAACTGAATCATTTCACCAAGAATACGAGAAAGCTCTTCTTCGTCTTTAAACTCAATTTCAATCTTATTCTTTCCACGCGAGCTCTTCACACGCACGTTGGTATTAAATACCTGGCGAAGCACACGGGCAGCCTTTTTAAAAGACTGAGGCGTTGCAGGCCTCGGCGTCTTAGGCGTCTCTCCGGCAGAAAACAATGGAGCAAGATTTTCTGTCGCTCTTACGGAAAGGCCCTCTGCAACAACCTTTTCTGCAAGTCGAATTCGAGCATCCTCATAGGGAACTGCAAGAATCGCACGTGCATGACCAGCAGTAAGTTTACCCTCAAAAATCATCTGCTGAACTACTTCAGGGAGATCAAGAAGGCGCAACGAATTTGTAATTGCAGAGCGTGATTTGCTTACTGCCTTCGACAATGCCTCCTGGGTCATACCGCTGGCATCAATGAGCTGGCGATAGCCCTTAGCCTCTTCGACGGGATTCAGATCAGAACGCTGAAGGTTTTCGATAAGAGCAAGAGCCAGCATCTCTTCATCATTAACATCTTTAATGATGACAGGCAGCTCCTCAAGACCAGCAAGCTTTGACGCCTGGTAACGACGCTCACCAGCGATAATCTCATAGCCGTTTCCATGCTTGCGAACCAAGAGCGGCTGCAAAACGCCATGCTCTTGGATTGACTCGCTCAACTCGCGAAGTTCAGTTTCATTAAAATGAATTCGCGGTTGATTAGGGTTGGGAACGATATCCTCAATAGGTAGTTTTGTTACAGATGCGGCATTTGAAGCAGATACAGCAGAACCACCGGTCTCATACTCGGCCTCTGAGACCAAAGCATTGAGTCCACGTCCCAATCCGCCACGTTTCTTTACACTAGGCACGCTTGATCACCTCTTTTGCAAGGTTCATATACGCTTTTGCACCCTTATTTTGAGGTGCATAGGTAATTACCGGTTCTCCAAAAGACGGAGCTTCGGAGATTTTAACCGTACGGGGGATTAGCGTCTTAAATGCCTTATCACCAAAGTATGATTGAACCTCCTCAACAACCTGATTCGATAGAGAAGTACGCGAGTCATACATGGTCATAAGCACACCATAGGTGTCTAAGCCCTTGTTCAGACGTGATTTGACCATCTTCATTGACTCTAGCAGCTTCGTAACGCCCTCGAGTGCATAGTACTCGCACTGGATCGGAATCAAAACGCTGTCTGCTGCGGTCAAGGCATTGATTGTAAGCAGGCCGAGCGAAGGAGGACAGTCAATGAAAATAAAATCGAACTCGTCCTGAATCGGCTCAAGCAAATCTTTGAGGCGGGTTTCACGAGCAATTGCGCTTACGAGCTCAATTTCGGCACCTGCAAGCTGAATCGTAGCTGGAATTACGAATACCTTTTTGCAATTTGTATCAAGAACAAGCGATTCTGCCGGCACATCATTCAACAATGCATCATAGATGCAGCGATCAAGGTCTTCTTTTTCAATTCCAAATCCACTGGTGCTGTTTCCCTGCGGATCAAAATCGACAATCAGTGTCTTACGACCCTGCTCACCCAGTGCTGCTGCAAGGTTCACAGCCGTCGTTGACTTACCGACGCCGCCTTTTTGATTGATGATTGCAATGATACGCGTGTCTTTTGCGCTCTTAGAACGCTTAACGTCGCGAAATCCCACGGTCCCTCCTGGTGTGTATTAAAGCTGTCAAACGGAGGATGTTTCACGTGAAACATTCCGATTCGATATCAACCGCCATGTTTCACGTGAAACACTGCAAGTTGTTAGTATCCATTATGTTTCACGTGAAACATCTAGGCAAGCGGATTCTTCCTTGCCATGCCATTTGCACGAGGCAATGAAACGGATGCCGGATGACTCTTTTTAAGAACAATGAACTCCCTGTGGCCCAAGCCTCAGGCAAATCGATTGCGTCATTCAGAAGCAAAGTGAAGCCGCAAATCTTAGCTGCTGACATGCCGGAAGCAAGCTCCTCATCCGAAGGATGACCCTTGGTGATAACAAATAGCCCTCCGTCTTTGAGGAACGGAGCAGCATACTCAACAAGAATCGGTAGAGGGGCAAGTGCGCGGGCGGTTACGACAGAAAACTGCTTCTTATGGCTTCGAGCATATTCTTCAAGGCGATCATGAACCGCATGAGCATGTTTCAATCCAAGAACATCAACAAAAGAATTGACAGCATCAACCTTCTTACCAACAGAGTCAATATAAGTAGCTTTACGATGCATGGTTATGGTTAACGGAATACCAGGGAAGCCCGCACCTGTTCCCATATCGAGCAAAGCTCCCTCAGGAGCCTTATTGATATAGGGGAGCAAAACAAGTGAGTCGAGGATATGAAGTACCGCAGCATCTTCTATGTTAAGAATACGGGTGAGATTGGTTGTCTTATTTGTTTCCAGAACCAAATCCAAATGTTGAATACATTTCCTCAGCTCAGTATCAGTTACGCTCAAGGAATACTCTTTGCAATAGGAAGTTAGGCGACTCAGCATCTCGTCAGCCTGCTGATCAGTAAGTACTAACAACGAAAGCTCCTTTCTGACAAAAATCAGTGTATCGAGAACTTTTGACAAAAAAAGGGGACGTGGAAACCACGTCCCCTTAGCATAAGCTCGAGTAGATTATCGAGCAACAATCACCACATGGCGATCGGGGTCAGAACCCTCAGAATGAGTATCGACGGCGTCATTGCCACGAAGTGCAATGTGAACCAGTCGGCGCTCGTAGGCATTCATGGGCGGAAGCGAAACACTCTTATGAGTGCGGATGGCACGCTCGGCAGCAGACTGAGCCATGGAGGCAACCTTGTCCTGACGGCGGCTCTTGTATCCCTCGACGTCCACTACAACCGGATACCTAAAGCCGAGCTTGCGGCTCACCAGCAATGAGAACATAACCTGAAGGGCATCAAGGGTGCGACCATGACGGCCAATGAGAACAGCAAGGTCGGGAGCCGTTACATCCAGAATCAGCTCACCCTCGTCGCCCTCATACTCATCGATAGGAGAGTTGGCGGCATCGAAGTGCGAAAGGATGGAACGCAGGATGGAAATCGCGACATCGGCAATGGTGTCGAGCTCCTCGTCGGTCAGCTCTTCACCGGCCTTGTAGCGCTGTGCAATCTCGGGATAATCGCCCGCGACCTGCGGGGCAACCTCCTCAAGCATATCCTCGATGATCTCTTCAGACATAACGTACTCCAAAAGTTAGGTACCTAAATAAGATTGATATCCCACTACTTCTTCTTGTGCGGGCGCGGCTTCTTCTCGCGACGAGTAACCTCAACCTGCAGCGGCGCGTTCTTAAGGCGCTCCTCCTCATCGGCCTTCGCCTTGTCGATGACCTTCTGCGTCACAAAAATCTGCTGGATAACCTGCCAAGCAGACGAGACGTCGTAGTACAGCAGAACACCAACGGGAAGGCTCCAGCCCATCCAAAGCATCATGACCGTCATGACAACGGCCATCATACGCATGCTCTGAGCCTGCTGGCCGGTCTGGTTGCGCGACATATAGAGCTGCGGAATCAGGGTCAGGACAGCGAACAGGATCAGGCAGACCAGCGCAGGCAGCGCGACCATAAAGCATCGGCAAAGGAGGCACTCGGCGTGGTGGTCAGGTCGGGCAGAATATTAAAGAACGAGAACGTGCCGTCGTTAAAGTAGTCCGGCAGGTTACGCAGCAGCGTAAATAGGGCGAACAGGACAGGCATCTGAATCAACAGCGGCAGACAACCAGCCATCGGGTTGAACTTGTTCTCGCTGTAGAACTTCTGCATTTCCTCGGCCTGACGCTGGGGATCGTCGGCATAGCGCTCCTGGATCTCGAGCATCTTGGGCTGCAGCACCTGCATGCGTGCCGTCGACTTAGTCGACTTGAGCATAAGCGGCGTCAGCAGCAGACGGATGATGACCACCAGGATGATAATGGACAGGCCCCAGTCGACCGCAAAGGTCTGGATGAGCTTGAGCAGCTCGAAAAGGATGTTAACGATCCAATCCCACATGTAAGTTTTCCTCCGATAGCGAGTGCCCGCTAGGGCACAGGGTCATAACCGCCGACGTGCAGGGGATTGCAGCGAGCGATGCGCCTCACGGCAAGCCAGCAGCCTCTCAAAACACCGTACTTCTCAATCGCCTGGACGGCGTATTGCGAGCACGTTGGGTAATAAATGCAGGCGTCAGGCAATAAGGGCGAAATAACCTGTTGATATATGCGAATAGGAGCGATGGCAACACGTCGCAAAACGTGATTGCTCATCGCTCCTCCCCGGCAACGCCGGCGCGTTTCATAAGCGAACGCAATGCATTGTCCATCTCCTGCGGCGAGGAAACCCTCGTCTTGGGAGTTGCGAACAAGATGATGTCATAACCCGCAACGGGAAATCCACAGCTGCGGGCGGCCTCGCGCATCACACGCTTAGAACGGTTGCGCACGACAGCACAACCGAGCCGTTTAGCACCAACGAAGGCGACCCTTCCGGAGTCGCCTTCGCCAACCGATTCACATATGGTCATTCGAATCAGAGGGTGATTGAAACGACGCCCCTGACTGAACACATGCTCGAAATCTTGCCGAGACTTAATAGTCTTCATGCGAGATGTGTGTATCGCTGCTAGACAGTGAGACGCTTGCGGCCCTTGGCGCGACGACGGGCGAGCACGGCACGACCACCCTTGGTGGCCATACGGGCACGGAAGCCATGGGTCTTGGCACGCTTACGCTTATTAGGCTGATACGTACGCTTCATCTTAAGTTCCTCCTGCTGCATTTCGAGTGTCCGCGGGGGCGCGGACGCAGATATAGACACGTGAGCTTGAAGATTGTAGGGAAATCAATGTTCAAATGTCAAGAAATCAAAGGTAAAAGGTTGCGCAGTTCACACGGTTCCCCCATAAGCCGAGCTCGATTTAGCGGTACATGGCAACTTTTCACGATATTTCATCGAGTTTTCAACAGGTCATGTTGGCAATGTTGAGAACTTTTCGTCCGTTTTCCAAAGTTTTCAACAGGTTTTGAAAAGTTGTCGAAAGATGAGAAACATTGCACGGTGAGCTACTATTTGTTCGAAACCTTTTGAAAGATTGCGAGCGGCATGTCTGACGACTTTTACACCATGGTCGATTCCGGAGACCCGGCACCCGACAACGAGCACATCACCGGCGTGCGCGAAGAGCGTAAGGAAGGCGAGCAGACGACCACGCAGGCGCCAAAAGCCATGTACGCCGCGCGCATCGCCGTCTATGACGACATGCTGTCGACACCGCGTGTGATCGTCATTGATCCGCAAGATGTCCGCACGTATTTGGAAGAGACGACCAACACCGTCTACCAGTGTATGAAAGAGCAAGGTGGCCACATCTCGCTCATGGTCATCCGCGAGATTGTCGAAAACTTTATCCACGCACACTTTGCCGAGCCCATCATCTCGATTCTGGACGGCGGAGACACCATCCGCTTTGCTGATCAAGGACCCGGCATCGACGACAAGGAGCGCGCTTTCGACTTTGGCGTTACCAGCGCAAACAGCAAGATGAAGCGCTATATCCGTGGAACAGGAGCAGGGTTTCCCATGGTGCAGGAGTATTTGGAAAACGCCGGCGGGGCCGTGTCCATCGAGGACAATATGGGCAACGGCACCGTGGTTACGGTAAGCCTGGACCCTAAACGCGTGCAGGAAATCGAACGCGCCGGCGGGCGCGGTGCTGCCGTGCGGCCCGAGACGGAGCAGCCCGCATATCCCCTGCCGGGAGCTTTTGCGCAGCAGCCCATGGCAACGCAACAGATGCAGCCCCGCGTGGGACAGATGCAGCAGCCCGGAATGCTTCCTACACAAGAGCCCCAGGCGGCGTCGATGTCGATGCCGCCAAACGTGCCACAGGCCATGCCGCTGGCGGATCAGGATACAGCAGCAATGCAGCAGGCGACGGGGGCACCGGGTAGCCAGCAAATGGGCTATCAGCCGTACCAACAGGGATATCCATATCAGCAGATGCAGCCACTGGGGTATGGCCAGCAGTTCCCGCAGCAGTACCAGCAGGGATATCAGCAGCCGTACCAGCAGATGCCGCAGCAGCAGTACAACCCCTGGGCCCAGCAGATGCCTCCGCAGCCTTACCAACAGTGGCCTCAAAGTTTTCAACAGCAAATGCCGCCGATGCAGAGTTCTCAACAACCAGCAGCTCAAATGATGTATCCTAATGCAGCAAATCAGTATGCGCAGCCACAACCGGACGTGTTCGTAAGCGATCGCGGCAACGCCGCGCTGGGCTATCTGGCGCAAAATCAAGCGTGCGGTGCTACCGATCTGGCGAGGGCGTTTGGAAACTCGGCCCCCACTTGGTCACGCACGCTCAATGACTTGGCGCAGGCCGGCTTGGTCATCAAGCATGGCCAGAAATACCATCTGACCGAACTCGGCGCCGCTCGCGTGCGAGCTCAGAGCTAAAGAACGGGAGAGATAGTGGACGAGGAAGCAAGCATCATCCTGGGGGATGCCATCGCCTTTTGCCAGCGCGACGGCCAAGATGCACGCCTCATCAACATGCTGGGGCAATCGCGCGCCATAAGCCTAACCGAAGATACGCTCACGATCGAGGCCCCCTCGCGCTTTGCCATCGCGCAGCTCAAAAAGCATCAGCCGACCATTGAGGCCTATCTGGAAGAAATCGCCTTTGCACCGATTGCGCTCGACATCGTGGCACCGCAAGGCGCCGCGACGGAATCCGCTGCCGCGACGGCGCCCGCCACGGCCCTCGCTGCTTCCCCGGCGGCGCCGGCCTCCGCAGGCGACGTGCCGACAATCGGGCACCAGCACAGCGATGTTTCCCGTGAAACCATGGCACCGTTGCCGACCGCGGCGGCGACGTCAACGAACGCACCCGTCACGCACATGCCCATCGCTCACGACGCAACGACGGGCGCGGATTCGGGCATTGCAATCAAGAACACGCTCTCGGCCGATGATTTTCGTCGCATGATGAACCAGATGAAGGGCGGAGCGCCAACTAAATCCACGCAAGCTGCGACCCCCGCTTCACCCATGCCAGCACCGACCGCGCCGGCCGAACAGAATACGGATGGAGCCCCGCTCGCCGCGAACTCAAAATTTACCTTTGAGAACTTTGTCTACGGCCCCGAGAACAGCCATGCCTATCGCTCGGCACTCAAGTTTGCCGCCCTCGCGGACGAGCGGGGCACGTGCACATCACTGTTCATCTACGGCAAATCGGGCCTGGGCAAGACGCACCTGCTGCTTGCCATCAAAAACGAGCTCGCCGAAAAGTCGCCCGAGATCAAGGTCAAGTATGCCAACTCCCAGGCATATCTGGACGACCTGATGACCGAGTTCGACCGCCAAAAGAAGAGCAACGCCCCCATCATGCAGGCGTACCACGGCGTGGACGTGCTCATCATCGACGACATCCAAAACATCATCGGCAAGCGCGCGAGCGTGGACTACTTTTTCCAGCTCATGGACGAGTTCATCCGCAACAACAAGAAGGTCGTCATCGCGGCAGACCGCGCCCCCAAGGACCTGAGCATGGACGAGCGTCTAACCAGCCGCTTCAACGCCGGCATGCTCTGCCTGGTCGCAGAGCCCAGCTACGAAATGAAATACAAGATCTTGCAGCGCTATTACGAGAACACCATCGTCGCCGCTCCCGAGGCAGGCGACGACTCGCTGCTGGCGGCCTATGGCGGCGACGGCGGGCACCTAACCGACGAGCACTTTAAACACATGGCCGAGGTCTCGGGCACCAACATCCGCGAACTCGAGAGCTTTTGCGAGCGCTGCGCCGGCGAGGCGGGCGACCGCGAGCGCGAGGGCGGGGAGCTCACCTTTGACGATATCGACGCCATCGCCAGCCAGTACTTTGACACATCGGCCAAAAAGATCAACGTCCAGACGGTTCAGTCCGTCATCGAAGAGCAGTACGGCGTGACGCACGAGGAGCTCATCGGCCCGCGTCGCAACGCCAATATCGCCAAAGCACGCCATATCGCTATCTACCTGGCCATCGAGATGTGCGAGATGACGACCACGGCGGTGGGCGCCGAATTTGGCAACCGCAACCACTCGACCGTCAGCACGAGTTACAAAAAGGTCCAGAAGATGATCCAGGAAGACCGCACCGTCACCGAAGACCTCAAGTCGCTGCGCGATAAAATTACACTGCGCTCGTAGGGAAATAGAGACACCTGTTGAAAACTTGTCGAAACCACGGGCATAAGGTGTCTAAAACCCAACCCGCGGTGATGAAAAGTTTTGCGCAGGTTTTGAACGTGGAAAACCACCCCTGTTGCACACAGGTTGCTGTCGATTCTCTTTCTTGGTCTGACCTGCGTCTTTGGGAGTAATCAACAGTTTCATCAGTGCTATTACTATTATTAAGATATTTATATCTATAGAAAGGTATTAAAAGATGAAGTTCACCGTCAGCCAGAGCTCGCTTACACAAGCCATCGGCGTCGTTATGAAGGGTGTCGCTTCGGCATCCACCCTTCCCATCCTGTCGGGCGTGCTCGTTAAGGCCCAAGACGGCATCTTGGAATTCCAGACCTCTAACTACACTATCTCGATCCGTCATCGCATCGCGGCGCATGTCGAAGAAGAGGGCGAGATGGTTATCCCCTGTAAGATGCTCTCCAATATCACCAAGACCCTCCCCGATGCCCCGGTCACCTTTGAGCTGTCCGAGCGCCAGGTGCTGATTGGTTGCGAGAAGAGCTCTTTTAGGCTGAACACGCTCGATGCCAATGACTTCCCCGAGTTTCCGGCCTATGCCATCGAGAGTGCCGTGGAGCTGCCGACCGATGTCTTGTCCGAAATGGTCGGCCGCGTGTGGCGCGTCACCTCGACCGACAAGGCTCGCCCCATCCTGGGCGGCGTGCACATGAAGGTCGAGAACAACACCGTACGCCTGGTGGCGACCGATTCCTTCCGCTTGGCCGTGTGCGATACGCAGGTCGAGACCTCGACCCTCGAGGGCTCCTTTGAGCTCAACGTTCCGGCTGACGCCTTTAACGACGCGCTGAACATCATGGCCAGCCAGGCGACCATCATGATCGGGGCTACCGACACCCAGGTCGTCTTCGAGGCCGGCAACACCACCTACGTGTCGCGTCGCATCGAGGGCGTGTACCCCAACTACAAGCAGCTCATCCCCGATTCGTGCGTGACGAGCGTCAAGATCGATGTCGCCGCCTTTAACGCCGCCCTCAAGCGCGTGGCCGTTATCGCGAGCGCCAACCCCGCCGTCAAGTTCGAGATCGATGTCGAGAACGGGCAGATGGGCCTGTCCTCCATTTCCAATGACCAGGACCTTGCGCAGGAGACGATCGATGTCGAGGCTGAGGGCGAGTCGGGTACCATCGCCTTCAACTACCACTACATCTTCGGCTGCCTCAATGCCCTGTCCAAGGAGAAGGAGATCACGCTGGAGCTCAAGAGCTACTCGCAGGCGGGCATCTTCAAGTCCTACGACAAGATCAACTACCTGTACCTGGTCATGCCGGTCCGCATCTAGCGCTGCGCCATGACCATGTTCGCCCGCGATCTTTCCGTCGCGCACTACCGCAGCTTCGATAGCTATCGCCTTGCCCTGGACGAGGGCGTGACGATACTTGCGGGACCCAACGCGGCGGGAAAGACCAATCTCATAGAGGCGCTGCAGCTGCTGACGAGCGGCGCCTCGTTTAGGCATCCGACCGCAGCCGAGCTCGTCCATGACGGCGTGGGCTCGTGCAAGATCGAGCTGAGGCTCGAGGGCGACGGCCGCGTGCTTGATATGGGATTGAGCGCGGAGGACGGTAAGCGCTCGTTTAGTCGCAACGGCAAGAGATGCTCTGCCGCCGGTGTGCGCGGGATTCTGCCGAGCGTGCTGTTTTGCCCCGACCATCTGGACATGGTTAAGCGAGGCGCCAGTGTGCGCCGCGCCGCCCTCGATGACTTTGGCATGCAGCTGAGCGCGCGTTATGCCGATCTTGCGAGCACCTATGGGCGCTGCGTGACCCAGCGTAACGCCCTGCTCAAGGAGACCTGGTGCTGTCGCGAGATGCTCGGCGCGTGGAACGATTCGATTGCTCGCGCGGGCTCGGCCCTGCTCGTGCACCGGTTGGCCCTACTCGACCGGCTGGCGGGCCATGTGCACACTGCCTACGGGCAAGTGGCGTCCGGCGAGGCTGCCAACGTGACCTATGCGTCCACGCTGGGGGATTTGCCCCAGGTCGAGGATCGCGAAGAGCTGAAGGGTTGGGCGTACGAGCGCATGCTGGCCGCCCTTGACGAGCATGCCGACGAGGAAATTCGCCGCGGCGTGACGTTGGTGGGACCGCATCGCGACGAGATCGAGTTCACCGTGGCGGGTCGCTCCGCCCGTTCATTTGCCAGCCAAGGACAGCAGCGCACGCTGGTACTGTCCTGGAAGGTGGCCGAGGTGGCCGTGGCTCGCGATGTCCTGGGCACCGCCCCGCTGCTGCTTTTGGACGACGTGATGAGCGAGCTCGACGGCGAGCGTCGCGGCGCTTTCCTGCGGCTGATCGGCGATGATATCCAGACGGTCATAACTACGACCAACCTGGGGTACTTTACCGATGACCTGCTTGATCGGGCCAAGGTGGTGAGCATGGGTGAGACGTGCTAATTACGAGCGCGAGAGCGAGACAGTCGCCTTCAGTGGATTTTTGAACGCAGAGCGCCAGCGCATCCTGGCGTCCGCGACCCCCGAGCGCCGTGCGCAGATGGAGGCTGCCGAGGAGTCGCGCATGGTCTATCGCGCATGGAACGCGGTGTGCTCGGGCACGCGCGAGGGGCGGCATGTGACGGGACTGCGCTACCTGCCCGAGTCCAATGAGCTGCTGGTGTATCTCGACTCGCCCTCGTGGACGCAGGAAATGACGTTGTTGCGCGAGATCATCCGCGCGCGCATGGAGCGCGCCGGTGCGCATGTGGACGGCCTGGTGTTCAAAACCACCGCGCCCGGTCACACGCCGCCCGCCGCCAAGGAGCGCCTGCGCCCAGCGACGACCGAGCGACCGCCGGCCCCGCACGCCGACCTAAGTGAGGCCGAGCGTACCGAGATCGAGCGCCAAGTGGCGCCCATCGAAGACCAAAAACTGCGCGAGGCCCTCGAGAATGCCATGAGAGCCAGTGCCGAGTGGGCCAAGGGCGTGCAAAGCAAAAAAGAGCCTTAAATCGCATCTGGTGGCCTTGTAGAGCCAAATACCCTCGTTCCCGAGGGTATTTTTTTACGATAAACTAGTAAGGCTGTACACATTTTCTTGACTGAAGGAGGACGTGTGGCAAACGAAAACGATTACGATGGCGGCGAGATTAAGATTCTCGAAGGTCTCGAGGCCGTTCGTAAGCGCCCGGGCATGTATATCGGCTCGACGAGCGCCAGCGGTCTGCATCACCTGGTGTGGGAGATCGTTGACAACTCCGTCGACGAGGCCATGGCCGGTTTCTGCACCGAGATCCAGGTGACGGTCCACGCCGACAACTCCATCACGGTCGTCGACAACGGGCGCGGCATCCCTGTCGACGAGCACCCTGTTAAAAAGATCCCGACGCTCGAGGTCGTTATGACGATCTTGCACGCCGGCGGTAAGTTCGACAACTCGGCCTATAAGGTCTCGGGCGGCCTGCACGGCGTGGGCATCTCCGTCGTCAACGCACTGTCCAAGCGCGTGGTCGTTCAGGTTCGTCGCGATGGCAACACCTACGAGATGGAGTTCTCGCGCGGCAAGACCGTCAAGAAGATGGAGGTCGTGGGCATCTCGGATTCGACGGGCACCACCGTCACCTTCTGGCCCGACGACGAGATCTTCGAGACCTGCATCTACGATTTCGATACGCTGCACAACCGTCTGCAGGAGACGGCGTTCCTCAATAAGAACCTCAAAATCGTGCTGACCGACGAGCGCGAGGCGACTCCCCACGTGGAGGAGTTTTGCTACGAGGGCGGCATCATCGACTTCGTCAAGTTCCTCAACGAGGGCAAGGACGTCCCCGAGGCCTTTAAGGAGCCCATCTACATCGAGGGCAAATCGGACCCGGACGCGCCCGTGGCCAAGATGGGCGAGGTCGAGGTTTCCCTGCAGTGGAATAGCGGCTACGGCGAGAACGTCATGTCGTTTGCCAACGACATCTACACTCCCGAGGGCGGCATGCACCTTGAGGCTTCCGCACCGCGCTCACCCGCGTGATCAACGATTACGCGCGCAAGCAGAACCTGCTCAAGGAAAAAGACGCCAACCTGACCGGCGACGATGTGCGCGAGGGCCTTTCGGCCGTTATCTCGGTCAAGCTGCCCGATCCGCAGTTTGAGGGCCAGACCAAGGCCAAGCTCGGCAGCTCCTATATGCGCGCGCTGACGCTCAAGATCGTGACCGACGGCCTTGCCGATTACTTGGAGGAGCATCCCAAGCCCGCCCGCGAGATCGTCAAGAAGGCGCAACAGGCCTGCAAGGCGCGCAATGCCGCCCGCAAGGCGCGCGAGGCGACCCGCCGCAAGAGCCTGCTCGAGACGGCGTCCCTGCCCGGTAAGCTCGCTGACTGCTCGGTGCGCGATGCCGAGCTGACCGAGCTCTTCATCGTAGAGGGTGACTCGGCAGGCGGTTCGGCCAAGGACGGCCGTCGCCGAGATATTCAGGCGATTCTGCCCCTGCGCGGCAAGATTCTGAACGTCGAACGCGTTGGTGACCATCGCGCGTTCTCGAGCGACACCATCCAGTCGCTGATTACCGCGATCGGCTGCGGTGTCACGACGAGTGCCGGCGACGGCGGCGACTTCGATATCACCAAGGCGCGCTACCACAAGATCATCATCATGACCGATGCAGACGTCGACGGCGCGCATATCCGCATCCTGCTGCTGACGTTCTTCTACAAGTACATGCGTCCGCTGATCGATGCCGGCTACGTCTATGTTGCCTGCCCGCCCATCTTTGGCATTAAGGTGCGCAACAAGATCCACTACGTGTATCCCAACGGCCGCCAGCCCGAAGACGAGATCCTGCGCGACACCATCCAGAGTCTGGGCCTGAACCCCGACGACAACGACGAGGACGGCAAGGCCAAGGACGGCAAGATCACCAAGAAGCGCAAGGGCTATACCGTCCAGCGCTACAAGGGCCTGGGCGAGATGGACCCCAAGCAGCTTGCCTCGACGACGATGGATCCCAAGACCCGCATCCTGCAGCGCGTGTCGATCGAGGACGCCGTGGTGGCGGACCGCGCCGTGCGCGAGCTGATGGGTTCCGAGGTCGGCTATCGCCGCGAGTACATTGAAAAACATGCGCATGACGCGCGTTTCCTTGATGCTTAAGAGGAGGTAACGTGGCAGACGATATCAACAACAACGAGGGCATGGGCGAGGCCGGCGATGCCGGCATGCCCGACGATCTGAAGCGCCTGCTTGCCCGTGCTGAGCAGGGCGAGGACGGCGATCCGGACGCCTATAACCCCGATGCCGATGATGAGGAAGAAGACGACGACGGCGAGCTCGAGGAGAGCTTTGGCGAAGTCGATCGTGGCGCCTCGGCCGGCGAGGATATAAACGGCGGCCAGCTCCAGATTTCGGAGTTTGGCCGTGAGATGAAGCAGTCGTTCATCGAGTATTCGATGTCGGTCATCACGGCGCGCGCCCTGCCGGACGTGCGCGACGGCCTAAAGCCGGTTCACCGCCGCATTCTGTACGCGATGAACGAGAGCGGCATCTACCCCAACCGCCCACACAAGAAGTCGGCCTGGACGGTCGGCGAAGTTATCGGCAAGTACCATCCGCACGGTGACTTCGCGGTCTACGAGGCCATGGTCCGATTGGCGCAGTGGTTCTCCATGCGCACGCCGCTCATCGACGGCCACGGCAACTTCGGCAACATCGACGGCGACGGCGCCGCTGCCATGCGTTACACCGAGAGCCGCCTGGCAAAGCCCGCCATGGAGCTGCTGCGTGACCTGCAGAAAGATACCGTCGACTGGCAGCCCAACTACGACGAATCGCTCGCCGAGCCTCAGGCGCTGCCTGCGCGCTTCCCCAACCTGCTGGTCAACGGCAGCCAGGGCATCGCCGTCGGCATGGCCACCAATATCGCCCCGCATAACCTCACCGAGGCGATCGAGGCAACCTGCTACCTGATCGATAATCCCGACGCCACTGTCGACGAGCTCATGCAGATCATGCCCGGTCCGGACTTCCCCACCGGCGCCATCATCATGGGCAGCGCCGGCATTAAGCAGAGCTACGAGACCGGCCGCGGCTCCATTACCGTGCGCGCCAAGGCCCACGTGGAATCCACCAAGACCGGCCGCAACCGCCTGGTCTTTACCGAGATTCCCTACATGGTCAACAAGGGCACCCTGCAGGAGAAGATCGCCCAGCTCGTCAACGACAAGCGCATCGAGGGCATCTCGGACATGCGCGACGAGTCCAACCAGAAGGGCATCCGTCTGGTCATCGAGCTCAAGAAGGGCGTCATTCCGCAGGTCGTGCTCAACAACCTGTATAAGTACACCTCGCTGCAGACGACCTTTGGCGCCAACAACCTGGCGCTTGTCAACGGCGTTCCCAAATGCCTGAGCCTGAGCGAGATGCTGCAGCACTACATCGACCACCAGGTCGACGTCGTTACCCGCCGCACCCGCTTTGACCTTAAGAAGGCCCAGGCGCGCGCCCATATCCTCGAGGGCTACCTGATGGCTCTCGACCATATCGACGAGGTCATTAGCATCATTCGTTCCTCGCAGACCGACTCCGAGGCCAGTAGCCGCCTGATCGAGCGCTTTGGCTTTACGCCCGAGCAGACCACGGCCATCCTCGAGATGAAGCTGCGCCGCCTGACCGGCCTGGAGCGCGACAAGATCCAGGAAGAGCTGGACGGCCTGCGCCGCGCCATCGCCTACTACGAGGACCTGCTGGCGCACGAGGAGAAGATCCTGGGCGTCATTAAGGAAGAGATGCGCGAGATCTCCAAGAAGTTCGGCGATAAGCGCCGCACCGAGATCAGCCATGTCGAGAAGGACCTGGACGTCGAGGACCTCATTGCCGATGAGGACATGGTCGTGACCATCACCCACACCGGCTATGTCAAGCGCATCCCGGTGGCCGCCTACCGCGCCCAGAAGCGCGGCGGCAAGGGCGTGTCGGGCGTCAACCTCAAAGAGGACGACGTCATCGACGAGATGTTCATCGCGTCCACGCACGAGTACGTGCTGTTCTTCTCGAGCAAGGGTAAGGTCTATCGCCTGAAGGTGCACGAGCTGCCGGTGGGTACGCGCCAGGCGCGCGGTACCGCAATCGTCAACCTGCTGCCCTTCGAGGAGGGCGAGAAGATCGCGAGCGTCATCAGCTGCCGCGAGTTCCCTGCCGACGAGTACCTGATGTTTGCCACCAAGAGCGGCATGGTCAAGAAGACCGTAATGAGCGCATATGACCGCAGCCGCCGCGACGGCCTGATCGCTATCAACCTGCGTGACGACGACGCGCTGCTGAACGTGCGCCGCGTGCGCGAGGGCGACAAGATTATCCTGGCCACCACCGCGGGCAAGGCGATCATGTTCTCCGAGGAGCAGGTGCGCGCCACCGGCCGCGATACTAGCGGCGTTCGCGGTATCGGTATGAAGGACGGCGTGAGCGTTCTGGGCATGGAAGTCACTAACGGCAACGGCGATCTATTCGTCATCACCGAGCGCGGCTACGGCAAGCGCACGCCGGTCGCGGACTACCCGGAGCAGAATCGCGGCGGCCAGGGCGTCTACACCATCCAAATGACCGAGCGTAAGGGCAACCTCGCGGCCATGAAGACAGTGGGCCCGCAGCACGAGTTGTTCATCGTGACGGAGGGCGCGACGGTCATTCGCGTCAAGACCGATGAGATTAGCCAGACTGGCCGCGCTACCCAGGGCGTCAAGATGATGACCGTCGACGACAACGACCGCGTATGCGCCGTAGCCCGCATGACAGCCGCCAAAGAGAAGCCCGAAGGCGAGGACGCCGAGGCCGAGCCCGCAGCCGACGACGAAAAAGCCCCGGTCGACCTAGGCGACGGCAACGAAGTGCCGCAGGATCTCCTAGACGAGTAAGTGGCCCTTGCTGGCAAAACCTTCAGACCCCTTATATCGGCGGTCGGCGCACTGCGCGCCGACCGCTTTTTTGACAATCTTTGGAGCACCGTTCGCCCCGGTCGCGCGGCTGCAGGCGAAGTCGATCGCGAGTTCCGCACGAGCCGGAGAGCACTTAATGTGCTCTCCGTGCGAGCAGGACTGTCCGAGCAGGCGACTTCGCCTGCCGCCGCGCGACCGGGGCGGGCACCCTCCAAAGATTTTCAAAAAAGTTGTTGACGCGCGCGTAACGACTCGTCTAATATATCCCTTGCGCGATGGACCTGTAGCTCAGTTGGTTAGAGCGTCCGGCTGATAACCGGGAGGTCACAAGTTCGAATCTTGTCAGGTCCACCACTTTCTTTCGCAATAAACACCCCAGCGAGAGCCGAGTCGCCGCTGGGGTGTTTATTACTGTCTCCGTGGGGGTTTAGCTCAGCTGGGAGAGCGCGGGCTTTGCAAGCCTGAGGTCAGGGGTTCGATCCCCCTAACCTCCACCATGATGGACCTGTAGCTCAGTTGGTTAGAGCGTCCGGCTGATAACCGGGAGGTCACAAGTTCGAATCTTGTCAGGTCCACCATCAAAACTGTGAAGAGCCCTGGGGCGTTGCCTCGGGGCTTTTTTCTTACCTACTGAAAGTAGTCAAAAAAGCCCCGCCCCAAATTAACTACTTTGATTTTGTGTGCTGTGCGAAAGTTTGGGTAGTATAGCTATTCAATGCGGCGGGCTGCCGCGTGTTAACCGCTACGTACCGGAGGTGTTCCATGGTTCGTGTCGACATAGAGACCATCGTCATGGCCGCCGGTCCCGTGCCATCGCTTATCGTGCTTCGTGAGCGCAGCAGCAAATCGGACTCGCCCGCGCCGCTGCGTTCCCTTTCCATTCAGACTGGTTCGTTTGAAGCTGCTGCCATCAGCCGCGGCATCGATAGCGGCCGCGCCGAGCGCCCGATTACCCATGACCTGCTGCTCGATACCGTTGACGCCCTGGGTGCCAAACTCGAGCGCATCGAGATCGTTCGCGCCGAGCCGCCGGTGTTCTACGCGACGATCGTCGTACTGGTCGATGGCGAGGAGCGCAAGATCGACGCCCGCCCCAGTGACGCCATTGCCCTTGCCGTGCGCAGCAATGCCCCCATGTTTGTGGAGGACGACATCATGAATCGCCTGGGCACTGTTTCCACCCACGCCGAGGATGTCGACGACGAGCAGGAGTTCGAGAAGTTCGACGAGTTCGTCCATACGCTCTCCCCCGATGACTTCTAAATGCGGGGCGGCAGAGTTGCGGAGTGTTCGCTGATGGCCGGCGGTATGTCGGCTGAGGCGGCGGCCATTGCGCGCGAGGCCCAGATGCGCTCGGAGGCTTCTGAGGCGGCACGCATTGCCTATGTGACGCAGGCCCGCACGCTTCGCGAGCGCCGCGGCTCGTTTATCAAGATGGTTGTCGTCTCCGCCCTTGTCGCGGCAATCTGCTCGCGCCTTCGTGGTACAGTTGGTGCGCTTGGGTTTTCGATCTCTACGGGCCTCGTGATCTGGGGTGTGGTCGATGCGGTAATGCTGACCAACCAGATCAAGGTACTCGACAAGCGCGCGATGGATATGATGCGCGCCCGCGACGCTGCCGCCAAGATCGCTGCCGAGGCACAGGAACTGTAACGACGCCAGACTCGATGGGAAGGTCTAAAGATGGCACAGGATATGCAGGACGCCGGTAACGTCTCCGCCGAGCTCGACGCCATGGTGTGTGACCTGATTGGTGCGTTCTTGGACGACCTTGCCGCCGGCGAGAATCCGGGCGTAGTTGTGGCGATCGAGGACGCTGCTTCCAACCGATATCTGGCGGCGCTCGATGAGGATGGCGAAGAGGCGTGCCTCGAGGCTGCCACCAACTTTATCTCCGAGCACAAGATGGGTCTTAAGGACGAGGGGCTGGGCCGCATCGCCCGTTACGCCATCGGCTACACCGGTTGTGTCGAAATTGACGGCGGCTATCACGACGCCCTGCTCGTGAGCTTCTTCGAAACCACGCTCGAGAGCGGTTTTTCGGCATACGTGCTGTATGAGGGCATGGGTGCCGGCGATGGTTTTATGTGGAGCGACCCTGAACCTGCAGGTGAGGAAACCCCTCTTATCTAAAATCGCTAAAATAAACGAGTTTTCGGTAAAAGGCTCAATATTCCCGCTGAGCGTTGTATCGCTGGGCGGGCCGCATACGCGTGCCGTTTGTATATGGATAGAAGATAGGGGAACTACATGCGCGTAGACAATCTGAGGAACATCGCCATCATCGCCCACGTCGACCACGGCAAGACGACGATGGTCGACAAGCTCCTGCGTGCCACGGACGCCTTCCGTGCCAACCAGCAGGTCGAGGACCGCGTCCTGGACTCTAACGACCAGGAGCGTGAGCGCGGCATTACGATTCTCGCCAAGAACATCTCTATCGAGTACAAGGACGTCAAGATCAACGTCATCGACACCCCGGGCCACGCCGACTTTGGTGGCGAGGTCGAGCGCGTGCTGCGCATGGCCGACGGCGCCCTGCTGCTGGTCGACGCTTTTGAGGGTCCCATGCCCCAGACCCGCTTCGTGCTGCGTCACGCTATCGACACCGGCCTCAAGATCATGATCGTCATCAACAAGATCGACCGTCCGGGCGCCAACCCCGAGAAGGCATACAACGACTGCCTGGACCTCATGGCCGATCTGGGTGCCACCGACGACCAGCTCGAGTTTGCCATGGAGCATGTTATCTACGCCAGCGGCGTCAACGGCTTTGCCCGCCTTGACCCCAACGACGGCAACATGGACATGTACCCGCTGCTCGACATGATTATCGACGACATGCCTGCGCCCGAGGTTGACGAGACCGCTCCGCTGGCCATGCAGTGCGTGACCATCGACCACTCCAACTTCGTTGGCCGTATCGGTATCGGTCGCGTGTACTCCGGCACCATCCGTCAGGGCGACCAGATCCTGGTCGTCAAGAATGACGGTTCCAGCGCCACCGCCACCGTCAAGCAGCTCTTCACCTTCGACTACCTGGCCGTACCGAGTGCCAGGAAGTCGGCGCTGGCGACATCGCCGCCGTCGTGGGCATCGACCGCACCGATATCGGCGATGTCTACACCGACCCCGAGAACCCCGTTGAGCTCGAGCCCATCGAGATCGACCCGCCGACCCTGTCCATCGTCTTTGAGGCTTCGACCTCTCCGCTCGTCGGCCGCGACGGCGACATCGTGGGCGCCCGTCAGCTCAAGGAGCGCCTGTTCAACGAGGCCGAGAACAACGTGACCATGAAGATCGAGGAGCTCGAGGACAAGAGTGGCGTCGAGGTCTCGGGCCGCGGCATCCTGCACCTGTCCGTTCTGATGGAGTCCATGCGCCGCGAGGGCTTTGAGTTCCAGGTCGGCCGTCCCCGCGTTCTGTTTAAGAAGGACGAGAACGGCAACAAGATGGAGCCTGTCGAGCAGGCCGTCGTCGAGTGCCCGGACGAGTATTCGGGCAAGGTCGTTGAGGTCTTCGGCACCTCCGGTGGCATCATGACGAGCATGGATACCTCGGGCATCGTGACGCATCTCGAGTTCAAGATCCCGACGCGTGGCATCATGGGCCTTAAGAACCGCATCATGAACGTCACCCACGGCGAGGGCGTGTTCTACCACACCTTCCTGGAGTACGGTCCCTACGCCGGCGAGATCGGCAACCGTCAGAACGGTGCATGATCTCCATGACCACTGAGAAGGCCGTTGCCTATGCTCTGGGTACGCTGCAGGAGCGCGGCCAGCTCTTCGTTGAGCCGGGCACCGAGTGCTACGAGGGCATGATCGTGGGCGAGCGCAGCAAGGCGGGCGACATGGTCGTCAACATCGCCCGTACCAAGAACCTGGGCAACCAGCGTTCCTCGACCTCCGACATCTCCGTGCAGCTGGTGCCGCCCCGCACCTTCTCGCTGGAGGAGGCGTTGGAGTACATCGCCGACGACGAGCTGGTCGAGATCACTCCCAAGAACATCCGCCTGCGAAAGCGTCTGCTCAACGCCACCGACCGCAAGAAGGCTGCCGTCCGCGCCGGCCAGGTCAACAAATAAGCGCTGGGCTTTATAGCTTTAACGAGAAAGGGCGTCGACCGCAATGGTCGGCGCCCTTTTTGGTACACGGGGATTGAGACGGCCTGCACCACCACAAAGGTGCCTGTCCCCTTTGTGGTGGTTGGTGGTTAGGCGGTGGGGAGTCCCGGCGTGTTAGCCGGCTGCTGCGGCTTGAGGTGGGCGTTGCGCCAGATGATCTGGATAACGTAGCCGAGCATAAAGACAAAGGCCACGCCGCTGACAAAGTTGCCCATAAGAGGAAGTGCCGTGAGTGCGCCCGCGACGATACCGCCAACGGCGGCCATGGCGTAGCGGTTTTGGTTGTGTCCGACCATGCGCGCGACCGCGGTGCCCGTAAATGCCGCCGAGACCAAAGCGATGCCGATGATGCCGCACATGAGGGCACCGGCGAGCGACATGCCTGCAATCGAGATGATGAGCAGCACGACGGCGGGAATGACGGCAACCGTGCCCAGAAGACCGCTTACCCACAGCGGCGTGGGATGCTGATGCAGCATGCCGGCGGCGCTGGCGGTTGCGCGCGGAAAGACAAGCTCAAGCAGGATGGCGACAAAGCAGGTAGAAAGCGCCGCGGAAACGATGCCGCCGATAATGTCGTTGACCGTAGAGGTGTCCTCGTTTTCGGTTCGGTCGATCTTGAGGGCTCCAACCTGGGCACCCTCTGTCCGCTCGGGATCCTGTGAGACGTGGGCGTTCACCGTGCCGGTGATGCGGGCGTTTTTGCCTAGGATGAGCTTGTCGGCCCAGACCTCAACATCGCCATCGACGGTGCCGTCAATGGTAACGGTGTCGCCGGCGAGCGCCGCCGATTTGGCAGAGCCACGCAGGGCGACCGTCTCGCCCGCCGCGTAAAAACAGTTGGCAGTGCTACCGGTGTTAAGCACGACGTGCTGGCCGGCTACCGTCACGCTGCCATCGATTGCGGTTTTGGCGATATCGATGGTACGCGCCGCCAGACGAACGGCGCCGCCTACGGTGCAGTCGCGAATCGACAGGCTCTCGCCCGCCGCGATAATATCGCGGCCGATGGAGGCATCGTCTAGGTTGAAGCTTTGACCGGCCCAGTACAGATCGCCCTCGATACCCGACGGAGTTGAGTCAACTTCGGTCGCGAGCACGTTTCCCGCGGTGTCGGTGCTGGCGAACGATGCCGCGGGGAGTGCGGTGAGCGCGAGCGCAATCAGCGCGAATAGAATAGCGATGTGACTCCGCGCTTTGCGGCGCCGGGTTGACGGTACTTGGTTGTAAGGCATAGTGAATCCTTCGTTAGATACTCGACAGGTATCTAACAGGGTACCCAATGCGCAAGCGCTCTAAAAGAACCTGCCGGTTGCATTTCGAAGGGCTGGGCCGTGCTACCTACTTTTTACGGTGCAAAAAGCGTGCGATGTCGTCTTCGGTGGGGCTTTTGATGTCAAAGCGCAGCGATAGCCAACGCAGCCCCATGGTCACGATGACGCATACGACCAGCGCCGCGACATTGCTCATGAGCCCGCTCATGACGAGGCCTACATAGCTTGTCGATCCGGCGATGGCCGCGATGGCATAAAAGTTAGTGCGTTGGAAAATGCCCGGCACCACGCCCATAAAGCCGTCGCGCAGCATGCCGCCGCCCACTGCGGTGAAGAAGCCCATCATGATGCATACGGCGGGCGCAAAGCCGTAGACCAGCGCCTTGTCCGCGCCGGTGGCCGCATAAATGCCGACCGAGATGATGTCGAGCAGGGGAATGAGCTTGTCGGGCTTATCGACGATTGCCGGGAAGATATAGATGATGGCCGCCGTGGCGATGGAGAGCGGTAACGCCATTGGTTGGTTGAGGATATACACGTTGCCGACCTGGAGCGTCATATCGCGCAAGAGACCGCCGCCCAGACCGCAGACCACCGCGAGCGCGACCGCGCCCACCAGATCGAGCTTGTGCTCGCGCGCGACCAGCACGCCCGAGATCGATGCCGCGACAACGGCGAACATCTCGAGCCAAAATGGGATAGCGACCATGGCATCCGAAGCATGTGAAGTAACGGTCATAGCGGCGACGACGGGCAAGATGGGTCCTTTGAGTTGTAGGTTTGAACAATGCCCGTACATAGTACATGGTTGACGGGTCTGGCGACCCTATTGCTCGGCAAACGGTAGGGACTGGGAACGGTCATGGGTACCAAACATGTACATCAGCCTCCAAAGATGCCAAAAAATGTCGTTTTTGGAGGGTGATGTACATGTTTGAGATTCAAGGTGAAATCGAAAGCAATGGGGGACGTGGCTGAATAGGAGGGATGTCCAAATTTTGAGCGGAGCTCAAAATTTATTCGGTCGGCTTGCGCCGACCGCGCTGCGCTAAAAACGCGCCACTGGCGCGTTTTCTTTACGCTCCGCGCCCTGGCGGGTTCGAATCCCTCCTCCTCCGCCGTATTTGCTTGTAAGGGACTCTAAACAAAAAAGCCCCCGTTTTCGGGAGCTTTCTCAACCAAAATGGCGGAGGAGGAGGGATTCGAACCCTCGTGACCTTATACAGGCCAAACGGTTTTCGAGACCGCCGCATTCAACCACTCTGCCACCCCTCCGCGTGGGGTAAAACAAAGCAGGCTCGAAGGCCTGCTTTGGAATTAACTGGCGGAGAGTCAGGGATTTGAACCCTGGAGACGCTTTTGACGCCTACACGATTTCCAATCGTGCTCCTTCGGCCACTCGGACAACTCTCCGTTAAATGCGAAAGTCAGTATACACGAGGAATCGCAAAGTGCAAACAGAAAAGTTGGCATTTTTTAAAACGCTTGGCCGTGCTTGGCGCTGCAGTGGGGCTTGAGGTCCCAAAAAACGGCTTCCGACCAGCGTGGTTGATCAACTCAATTGTTCAAAAAAGGGTATTCATAAGCGACTTGGCAATGAATTTAAAAATCTTTGGGTGGTGCTGTGGGCCACTGGTATGCATTTTGCGACCACAGCCTTGTGCCCGCTGACCTGCGGCTTGGCTCAGCTTGTCCCCACGGCACCGTATCTTGAACACAGATCCGTCAAGCATTTGGTCAGCATTTGGTTGGAATGCGCATGAAGTGCCGTGTGAGCATGGACATATGTGGAGGTCATGAGGTTGTAGCTGCATATTCTTGCAGCCTAGGAGGTTGAAAGATATTATTACCAAGTCTTTTCCTGCTTCAGGCGCACCTTCACGACCTGAAGCCACATTTGCCCAGAGGAGGTGACAATATGAAGGCTTATGAACTGCTGTTCTTTGTTGACCCGTCGCTCGACCCCGAGACTCGTCTCGCTGTTATGAAGCGTATCGATACCACGATCGCTGAGGGCGCTGGCAAGGTCGACTCCGTTGACGAGTGGGGCAAGCGCAAGCTCGCCTACGAGATCAACGACCTCACCGATGGTGACTACACCCTCATCAACTTCCACGCAGATCCTACCCAGATCGCCGAGCTTGATCGCGTCCTGCGCATCACCGACGCTGTGGTCCGCCACATGATCGTCCGTCGCGACGACCAGGAGTAAGACTGTCGTTTTGGACTGGGCTTGTGCCCCAAGAGGAAGTAGTGAGTTATGAGCATCAATCGAGTGAACATCACCGGTAACCTCACCCGCGATCCCGAGCTGCGCGCCACCGCCGGCGGAACCCAGGTTCTGTCCTTTGGCGTCGCCGTGAACGATCGTCGCCGCAACGCGCAGACTGGCGAGTGGGAGGACTATCCCAACTTTGTCGACTGCACCATGTTCGGCACCCGCGCCGAGGCCGTGAGCCGTTTCCTGGCAAAGGGAAACAAGGTCGCGATCGAGGGCAAGCTGCGCTACAGCTCTTGGGAGCGCGACGGCCAGCGCCGGAGCAAGCTTGAGGTCATCGTCGATGAGATCGAGTTTATGAGCTCCCGTGGTGGCCAGGGTGGCTACGACCAGGGCGGTTACGCCCCCGCAGCTCCCGCGCCCGCAGCACGTCCTGCCGCACCGGTGGCTACGCCGCCCGCGGTCGACGTCTACGATGAGGACATCCCGTTCTAAGGGTTGTTCACCTATTTTTGAGTGAGAGGCGGCTTCGGTTCGCCGAAGTTGCCAAACGAAAGGTATTTTGACATGGCTAATGATTTTTCTGCACGTCAGCCGCGTCGTAAGTACTGCCAGTTCTGCAAGGAGAACACTGAGTTCATCGACTATAAGGACACTCAGCTTCTCCGTAAGTACATGACCGACCGTGGCAAGATTAAGCCCCGTCGCGTCACTGGCGCTTGCACGCAGCATCAGCATGACATCGCCAACGCCATCAAGCGCGCCCGCGAGATGGCTCTCCTGCCGTACACCGTCCCCGTGGTTTCCTCTCGTGGCAACCGCGACCGCGGCTAAGAAGGGAGACGCATCATGAAGGTTATTCTTCTCGATGAGATCAAGGGCAAGGGCGGCGAGGGTGACGTCGTAGAGGTCGCTCAGGGTTACGCTGAGAACTTCCTGTTCCCCAAGAAGCTCGCTGTTGCCGCCACCAAGGGCAACCTCAAGCAGCTTGACGAGCGTCGCAACAACATCGCCAAGCGCGAGGCCGTCCGTCTGGCTACCGCCAACGAGACCAAGGCTGCCTTCGAGGGCAAGACGGTCACCGTTGACGTCAAGGTCGGCGACGAGGGCATCCTCTTTGGCTCCGTTACCGCCGCTATGATCGCTGACGCCATCAAGGCTCAGCTCGGTATGGACATCGACCGCAAGCGCGTCGAGCTCGGTAAGCCCATCAAGGTTGCCGGTGCCCACACCGTTGCCATCTCGCTGTACCGCGAGATCAAGGCCGAGGTTGTCGTTCTCGTCGGCGTTACCGCCGAGGAGCTCGCTGCCGAGGCTGAGGTCGAGGAGGCCGCTGAGGTCGCCGAGGCCGAGACCGCCGAGGTCGAGACTGAGGCTGCTGCCGAGTAGCATTTGCTGCAACGCAACAATCTTGTTCTAAGAAGGGCGCTCTGGGAAACCAGGGCGCCCTTTTGTTTTTTGCGCTGAGTGAGTGTCATGGTGAACGTTGCGTCGAAGTCCTATATACAGGACCGTTCATCCGTTTGGTTCGGTGATGATTGGCGGCGCGCGGCGCGTTTTGGGACCGTGGCTGATACTATGGATGCTCGCAAGCGATATGAATGAGGATGCTCATGGCATATGACGATAGGGAGACCGGGCTGACGGTTGAGGACCGCGGCTCCAAGTTGGGTCTTCCCCAAAACCAAGATGCAGAGGCCAATGTACTGGCCGCTATGCTGCTATCGCCCGAGGTGGTCGAAGAGGCCCAGGTCGAGCTGCAGCCCGATGACTTCTACCGGCCCATTCATAAGACCATCTATACCGCGATGGTCGATATGTACAACAGCCGCATTCCCATCGACTCCATCTCGCTGATCGATTACCTGCGAAGCATCAACAAGCTTGATGCCGTGGGCGGCGAGGCCTACATTTTGGAGTTGATGGGTCAGACCCTGTCGCTCGTCAACTGGCAGCACCATGCCGCTATCGTTCGCCGCGATTCGATGCTGCGTGAGCTGATCGGCGCCACCAACGAGATCAACGCGCTGGCCTATAACGCTCCCACCGATACCAAAGAGGTCGTGGAGCTGGCCGAGAGCAAGTTGCTCAAGGTCACGGCGCGCGAGGTCAAGTCGAGCTACAAGACGCTGACCGAGTTTATGGTCGAGGCCTATAACGAGGCCGAGGAAGTGTGCCAGGCAGGCGGCCAGGCTGCGGGCGTGCCCACGGGCTTCCCGTCGCTCGACCGCATGCTCATGGGTTTTCGCGAGGGCCAGCTCATCATCATCGGCGCCCGCCCTGCTGTGGGTAAGACGTCGTTCGCCCTGAATCTGGCGCTCAACGCTGCCGCGGCCGGTTATACCGTCGGCTTCTTCTCGCTGGAGATGTCGGGCAAGGAAATTGCCCAGCGTCTGATTTGCGCCTACGCCATGATTTCGATCAGTGACTTCCGCATGGGCCGCATTAGCCCCGAGCAGTGGGCCAATATCAACGAGGCCACGCAGACCTTGTCCAAGCTCGATATTCTGATTGACGATACGCCCGGCACCACAGTGACCGAGATTCGCGCCAAGAGCCGCCGCATGCTCCACAACAAGGAGAAGGCCATCATCATCCTGGACTACCTGCAGCTGGTGAGTCCTCCGCCGGGACGCCGCTCCGAGAGCCGTACCGTCGAGGTCTCCGAGATGTCGCGTGGTCTGAAGATCATGGCCAAGGAACTCAAGATCCCGCTCATCGCGCTGTCGCAGCTCTCGCGTCAGGTCGAATCCCGTACCGGCAAGCGCCCGCAGCTTTCCGACCTTCGTGAATCGGGCTCCATCGAGCAGGACGCCGATATCGTTATGTTCTTGGACCGCTCCGCCGACGAGGCCGAAGCCTCGCGCGACGATCGACCCGACGAGGGCGTTACGCGTATCGTCGTGGCCAAGAACCGTTCGGGCCCGATCGGCGACGTCGACCTGATGTTCCTGCCGGCATCCACCAAGTTCTATGAGCTTGATGGGGCACATGCCGAGGAGTAGGACAGGCGCCCGTTGCACGGGTATACTGGGAATGTTTTGTGCTTCTGCGTGCCGGCGTGGCGCGTAGACAGTCCATGAATGTAAGGAGTAAACATGCCGTCAACCGTTTTGGTCGGTGCCCAGTGGGGCGATGAGGGCAAGGGTAAGATCTGCGACCTGGTCGCCGGCGACTTCGATGCCGTCGTGCGCTACTCGGGCGGCAACAACGCCGGCCACACCATCGTCGTCAACGGCAAGAAGTACGGCCTGCACCAGGTGCCCTCCGGCATCATGTATTCCGACCATGTGTCGGTGATCGGTAACGGCTGCGTCGTCAACCCCAAGGTTGTCCTTGAGGAGATCGACATGTTCGAGGCCGACGGCATCACCACCAAGAACCTCAAGATTAGCGGCAACGCGCATGTCATCATGCCGTACCACATCGACCTGGATGGCGCCTTTGAGCAGAAGCTCGGCAAGAAGAACATCGGTACCACCAAGCGCGGTATCGGTCCGTGCTATCAGGACAAGATGGCCCGCATTGGCCTGCGCATGCAGGATATGCTGGACGAGGCGCTGTTCCGCGACAAGCTGGAGACCGCTCTCGCCCGCGTGAACCCCGAGCTTGAGCTCATCTACAACCTGCCCACCTACACCGTGGACCAGATTTGCGACGAGTACCTGCCCATGGCCGAGCGCCTGCGTCCCTACATCACCGAGACGAGCCTGCTGCTCAACAACATGATCGATGAGGGCAAGGACCTGCTGTTTGAGGGCGCCCAGGCGACGTTGCTCGACATCGACCACGGCACCTATCCGTACGTGACGTCTTCCAACTGCACCGCCGGCGGCGCCATCACCGGCTCCGGCGTGGGCATGAAGAACGTCGACCGCGTGCTGGGCGTCATGAAGGCCTATATCACCCGCGTCGGTTCGGGCCCCATGCCCACCGAGCTTTCCTATGAGTCCGAGGCCGGTCACACGCTGACCGAGGAGGGCTATGAGTACGGTGTGACCACCGGTCGCCGTCGTCGCTGCGGCTGGTTCGACGGCCCCATCGCCAACTACGCCTCACGCGTCAACGGCCTCACCGATATCGCCCTGACTAAGCTCGACGTGCTTTCGGCCTTCGACACCATCAAGGTGTGCGTGGCCTACGACGTCGATGGCGAGCGCTACACCAGCGTGCCCGAGCATCAGGTGCGCTTTGAGCATGCCAAGCCCATCTACGAGGAGCTCCCCGGCTGGAAGTGCGACATCACCGGTTGCCGCAGCTTTGATGAGCTGCCGCAGGAGGCTCAGGACTACGTGGCGTTTATCGAGGATCTGGCACACACCCGCGTGACGTTCATTGGCGTCGGCGCCGGTCGCGAGCAGATCATCAACCGATTCTGGAAGTAATCGGGACTATTTGGTTATTGCGATATACCCCTTTGCAGCCCAAGCGGGCGGCCGAGGGGTATATTTGCTTGCAAAGGGCTCGCGCGGAGCGGGCCGTTAATCCATAGAGGAGGCACCCTTGAAGGCGGACACTCAAACCATCGACATCCTGTTGTTGGGCAGCGGCGGCCGCGAGCACGCTCTGGCGGCCAAGCTCGCAGCATCACCGCGCGCCGGCAAGCTCTACATTGCGCCGGGCAACGGCGGCACCGCGAGCTGCGGCGAGAACGTGGTTCTCGACGATTGCGATCCTGCGGCCGTGGCGGCGTTTGCCCAGAGCCACGGATGCGGACTCGTGGTGATCGGCCCCGAGGCCCCGCTCGTGGTGGGCGTGGCCGACGCCGTGCGCGCGGCGGGCATCCCGTGCTTTGGCCCGGGTGCCGAGGGTGCCAGATGGAGGGCTCCAAGCTGTTCTCCAAGCAGCTCATGGAGCGCGCCGGTATCCCGACGGCAGCCTACGGCTCGTTCACCGACGAGGCTTCGGCTCTCGCTACGTGCGCGAGCAGGGCGCCCCGCTGGTCGTCAAGGCCGACGGCCTTGCCGCGGGCAAGGGCGTCATCGTGGCGATCGAACTTGAGCAGGCCGAGGAGGCCGTGCGCGAGTGCTTTGGCGGCACCTTTGGCGATGCCGGCAATACTGTGGTCATCGAGGAGATGCTGACCGGCCCCGAGTGCTCGCTTTTGGCCTTTACCGACGGCAAGACCGTGCGCCCCATGGCCACCTCGCAGGACCACAAGCGCGCGCTCGAGGGCGACAAGGGTCCCAACACCGGCGGCATGGGCGTCTACAGCCCGGTGCCCATCGTGACCGACGAGGAGCACGCCACCATGGTGGCGGTCATGGAGCAGACCGTTGCCGAGCTTGCTGCCGAGGGCATCGACTACCGCGGCTGCCTGTACGGCGGCTTTATGCTTACCCCCGCCGGCCCCAAGGTGTTGGAGTTCAACGCCCGCTTTGGCGACCCCGAGACGCAGGTCGTGCTGCCGCGCCTTAAGAACGACCTGGTCGAGGTCATGCTCGCCTGCGCTAACTGCGAGCTCGACCAGATTGAGCTCGATTGGCGTGACGAGTGGGCCGTGGCCGTTGTCCTGACGAGTGCGGGCTATCCCGGCAGCTACGAGAAGGGCAAGGTCATCACCGGTATCGAGGATGCCGAGGCCATGGAGAACGTGACGGTGTACCACGCCGGCACCGCCGTGGTGGACGGCCAGCTCGTGACCAACGGCGGCCGCGTGCTCGCCGTGACCGCGCTGGGCGACACGTTCGAGAACGCCCGCAACCTTGCCTATGAGGCCTGCGAGAAGATCGATTTTGAGGGCAAGACCCTGCGTCACGACATTGGTCTGCGCGCGCTGCGCGGCCGCGACGCCTGGGATGCCTAAAATCCGGGAGGAATGAGACGGATGGACGATAAGAACGAAGAGCTCGTGGACGCGCAGATCGTCGAGGAAGACAGCCGCGCGTACGGACACGCAGAGGGCGAGCCGGGCGGCGAGGTTGCCGATGAGCCGGTGCTGGTGCTGGGGGACGAAGACCCGCATGACGCGCTGCTGCACGAGAAGATTCTTTCGGAGGAGTGCGCCTGGAAGGGCAAGATCCTCGACGTCCACCGTCTTGAGGTTGAACTGCCCAACGGCCACCGCAGTGCCCGCGATGTGATTCGTCATCCTGGCGCGGCGGCCGTTGTCGCGCTGACCGAGACCGGCAAGATCGTGCTGGTGCGTCAGTATCGCACCGCTATCGACCGCGTGACGGTCGAGATTCCCGCCGGCAAGCTCGACCCGGGCGAGGACCCGCTCGATTGCGCCAAACGCGAGCTGCATGAGGAGACGGGCTTTAGGGCCGGCCGTATTCGCTTTTTGACGTCGATTGTCACGACCTGCGGTTTCTGCGACGAGATTATCCACATCTACCTGGCCACCAAGCTCGAGTTTGATGCGCCCAACCCCGACGATGATGAGTTTGTCAACGTGGACCTGGTGCCGCTGCACGAGCTGATCGACGCCGTGCTCGACGGCAAGATCGAAGACGCCAAGACCGTCGTAGGCGCGCTTGCCTGCGACAGCATCGCGCACCGCTTGGGTGGGGCCGAGCTCTAGGTTACGCGGTTTTACCAAACCGCGTAACGAGTCGACGCTGCAAACGCCCCTAAGCGGCAATCTGCCTTTCAATCGTCGCTCGCGTACCGAAGTACGCGTCGCTCCTCTTTCAAGGCACCTTGCTCGCTTAGGGACGTTTTCGCTGACGCTGCCAGAACATCGGCGTTATGCTTGTTGGGACGCTTTGTTTTCAGCCTGACCGGTTCAACCGGATTTCTCACGCTATTTATTTCTCTTCGAGGATTGCATGTTTAAAAGGTTTCTCTCGTATTACGAGCCCCAGACGGGGCTTTTTGTTGCCGATACTGTTTGTGCTCTGGTGCTTGCTGCCATTGACCTTGCGTTTCCTATTATTCTGCGCAATCTGACCGGCGGGTTGTTTACCCAGGGTCAGGCTGCCATTATGCAGGCGCTCGGTATGATTGCGGTGGGACTGGTGCTGATGTATGCCATCCGCTGCGCCTGCCGCTACTTTGTGAGCTACTGGGGCCATGTGATGGGCGCGCGCATGGAGTCCAAGATGCGCGAGGACCTGTTCGATCAGTACGAGCGCTTTAGCTTTGCATACTTCGATCGCAACAGCTCGGGCGACATGATGAGCCGCGTGGTCAACGACCTGTTCGATATCTGCGAGGCGGCGCACCATGTGCCCGAGTGGATCATCATCTGCGGCATCGAGATTATCGGCTCGTTTGTGATCCTCTTTACCATCGCCCCGGTGCTGGCGCTTGCCATGGCTGTGGTGACAGCAGCGTTTGCGGTCATCATGTTTTGGCAGAACATGCGCATGCGCGAGGTCTTTAGCGACAATCGCAAAAAAATCAGCGGCATCAATGCGCAGCTGCAGGATTCGCTGGCGGGCATGCGCGTGGTCAAGAGCTTTGCCAATGAGGAGACCGAGCGCTCTAAGTTCCGCGCCTCCAACAATCGCTACCTTTCGTCCAAGGAAAACATGTATCACGCCATGGGCGTCTATACTGCGACGTATGGCCTGCTCTCGGGTGTGCTCTATGTGATCGTGGTACTGCTGGGCGGCTGGCTGGTCGCCCAGGGACAGCTGCAGGCGGTCGATATGGCGACCTTTGCACTCTATATTTCGCTGTTCTGCACGCCGCTCGAGACGCTCGTCAATTCGGCCGAAACGTATCAGAAGGCTATCGCCGGCTTTAAGCGTATGGACGAGGTGCTCTCGACCGTGCCGGATATCCAGGACAAGCCGGGCGCCACGGATCTGCAGGTGACTGCCGGCGCCGTGGAATATCACGACGTGTGCTTTAACTACGAGGACGTTGAGCTGGGCGAGGGCGATGCCGAAGAGCGTCCCGTTATCGACCATATGAATCTGTCCATCAAGCCCGGGCAGACCATCGCTTTGGTTGGCCCTTCGGGCGGTGGCAAGTCCACGACCTGTTCGCTGCTGCCGCGCTTTTATGACGTGGCTGCCGGATCCATTAGCATCGACGGCCAGGACGTGCGCGATGTGACGCAGCAGAGCCTGCGTCGCGCCATCGGCCTGGTGCAGCAGGATGTCTATCTGTTTGACGGCACGATTGGCGAGAACATCGCCTACGGCAAGCCGGGCGCTACGGCAGGAGAGATCGCCGAGGCCGCCCGTCGCGCCAACATCGATGCCTTTATCGAGTCGCTTCCACAGGGTTATGACACGGTCGTGGGCGAGCGCGGCAGCCGTCTTTCGGGCGGACAGAAGCAGCGTGTTGCCATCGCGCGAGTGTTTCTCAAGAACCCCAAGATCCTTATTTTGGATGAGGCGACGAGTGCTTTGGATAACGAGAGCGAGGAGGCGGTGCAGGAGTCGCTCGAAGAGCTGGCACGCGGCCGCACCACGATTATCATCGCCCACCGTCTTTCGACCATTAAGCATGCCGATGAGATCGCGACCGTTGAGCATGGTCGCGTTGTGGAGCGTGGCACGCACGAGGAGCTTCTCGCCCGTGGCGGCACTTATGCCCGTTACTATCGAATGCAGTTCGAAGGTGCGCGTGCGCACGAGCTCGACTGATTGATATGACAGGAAGTTTATGGCTGACAAGAACCCTTTGACTCCGGAAGAAGTGACGGAGTTATTCTCCGAAATCGATGCATCCGGTGTCTTGGATCCCACGCTTGCCAAAAAGCGCACCGAGCGCATGCGTGAGAAGGAGGCTGCGGCCAAGCGCGGTGACAAAGCGGCGCTAGCGCAGCTGCGCAGCGAGGACCGCGCGAGCCAGGCAAAACATATCGACCCGCTGTCCGAGGACGACCCTTCGGGCTCGCAGGTGAGCCATACCATTACGAAGACTGCCATGGCCGTGGTCATTGGCATCTTGGTGCTGATTGTGGGCATGCAGATTGGCTACGGCGTGATGCGACGCCTGAACACCGCCAACCTGTCCGAGAGCGTTTCGGTGGATACCGTTTCGACGGCGCTGAAGGGCGGCCTTGAGTGGGGCAACGGCTTTACGCAGTTCCCGCTCGACTTTACCGTCGATGAAGCTGATGAGCGTACGGGCACGGTCGAGGTGACGGTGTTGGACACATCGTCTGCCAACGAGCTCGAGCTGCTGTCCAACGGGCAGATTCAGGCCGCTGCGCTTGCGACCAACGCGCTGCTCAACGATAAGATCGACCGCGTGGTGTATAACGTTCACGCCTATATCGACGAGGATAGCAACATTCAGCACGATTCCTTCTTTGGCATGTTTCCCGCGCGGGGTCATCAGAGCGCCATTTTGACGTTTGTGTGGACCAAGAGCTCATCCAACGCCACGAGTATCGACTGGAAGATGCGCATCGTAAGCATGGACGACACCATTGCCGAGCGCATTCAAAAACAGGTGAACTCGGTTTCGTCGCTGATCGAGGACCCGGTGGTGAGCCAGACCAAGATTGACGAGGAAAAGGCCGAACGTGACCTGGAGCATCGTCTGCATGGCCGCGAGATTTTCCGCGGCGGCAAGCCCGATCGCTCACCGTCCGATCTGCTGGAACAGGACAAGCAAAAGTAAGAGGCCATTATCCCGCGTGAGCCACACGCCACGGAGGATATTTTCTGGGACGGGGATTAAATAATCATTATGCATAGAAAGTCATAATTATCATTTCGTAAACATTTCGATGAAATTAACGCCATGAGGCATGCTTGCGGTTACAATACCGCGAGGCCTAACTACACACCTTTAAGCCGGTCCTGTGAGACCGGGAAGGAGAATTATGGCGAACAACCATACCGCGGGCGCTGCCGCCCGCACCTTCGCGCCCAGCGAGCTTTGCCAGCGTATGCTGGCCAAAACCAGCAAGGGCACCTGCGTCCCTGTATCCTGTATCTTGAGGATGGGACCATTTTTTATGGACGTGCATGCGGCGCCGAGGGCACCGCGACCGGCGAAGTCTGCTTCAACACCTCGCTCGAGGGCTACTTTGAGGTCATGACCGACCCGAGTTATGCCGGCCAAATTGTAACCATGACCTATCCGCAGATCGGCAATTACGGTATCGACGAGACCGATGTCCAGTCGGCCTTCCCCGGCGACGCCGTGCGCCCTGCGAGCGCTCCGGCTATGCGCGGCATGATCGTTCGCGATATGTGCGCCACGCCTTCTAACTGGCGCTCGGCCGTCAGCGTGCCGGAGTACCTGCGCGCTCACGGCATCGTCGCTATCGAGGGTATCGACACCCGCGCTCTGGTGCGCCATCTGCGCGACAATGGTTCCAAGATGGGCATTATCTCGACCGAGATCTTCGACGTCGACGAGCTTGCCGAGCGCTTGTCCGCTGCGCCCACGCTGGTAGGCGAGAACCTGGTCAAGACCGTAAGTTGCCCCGCGCCTCACGAGTTTGTGGCCGCCGACCTGCCTGCCACGCATGACTTTGCGCTTGCGGCTGCCGCTCCTGCCCGTCACAAAGTGGTCGCCTACGACTGCGGTGTGAAGCGCGGTATTCTGGAGGGCCTGGTCCGTGCCGGCTGCGATCTCACCGTCGTGCCGTGGGATACGCCCGCCCAGCAGGTGCTCGACATGAATCCCGATGGCGTCTTTTTGTCCAACGGCCCCGGCGACCCCGATGCCGTGGTGGAGACCTATGAGCAGGTACAGCAGCTGATCGGCAAGGTGCCGGTCTTTGGCATTTGCCTCGGTCACCAGATGATCAGCCTGGCCTGCGGCGCCCAAATGGAAAAGCTTAAATTCGGTCACCGTGGCGGTAACCAGCCGGTTATGAATCTGGTGAGCCGTCGCGTGGAGATCACCGCGCAAAACCACGGCTTTGGCCTGCTGTTCCCCAGTCTGGGCAAACTGATTCCGGAGCTTTCCGGCGGCGAAACCGAGCATGCGGCCGACGGTGACCTGCGCGCCTGGGTGCGTCGCGGCATCGCGCCGGTCGTGATGAACGAGCGCTTTGGTCGCATTCGCCTGACACATGTGAACCTCAACGACGGCACCGCCGAGGGCATCCAGCTGCTCGACGCCCCGTGTTTCTCGGTCCAGTACCACCCCGAGGCTTCGCCTGGCCCCACCGATGCCCACTATCTCTTTACCGCCTTTACGCGACTCATGGACGGCGAGGAGAACTACCTGGACATCGACACCGCGAAGGACCGCCTCGCCGGCTGGAATTTCGCCGAGTCCGAGAACGCTGCGACCGAGGAGAACTAACATGCCTAAACGTACTGACATCAAGCGCATCCTCGTTATTGGTTCGGGCCCCATCGTCATTGGCCAGGCCTGTGAGTTCGACTACTCCGGCGCACAGGCCTGCAAGTGCTCAAGGAGGATGGCTTTGAGGTCATCCTGGTCAACTCCAATCCGGCGACCATCATGACCGACCCGGGTCTTGCCGACCGCACCTATGTCGAGCCCATCACCGCCGAGTTTATCGAGCGCGTAATCAAGAAAGAGCGCCCGGACGCGCTGCTGCCCACGCTGGGCGGCCAGACCGGTCTGAACGCCGCCGTCGAGCTGGCAAAGGACGGCACGCTCGACAAGTACGGCGTCGAGATGATCGGCTGCGACCTGGCCGCTATCGAGCGCGGCGAGGACCGCAAACTCTTTAACGAGGCCATGGCCGAGATCGGCCTGGAGGTTGCGCGCTCGGGCTATGCCTACAGCGTGGCCGACGCCGAGGCTATCGCCGAGCGCGTGGGATATCCCTGCGTACTGCGCCCGAGCTTTACCCTCGGTGGCGCCGGCGGCGGCATCGCGCATACCCACGAGGAGCTCGTCTCCATCGTGAGCCAGGGCCTTGAGCTCTCGCCTGCCCATGAGGTGCTGGTCGAGGAGTCCATCGAGGGTTGGAAAGAGTATGAGATGGAGGTCATGCGCGACCACGCCGGCAACGGCATCATCGTGTGCTCCATCGAGAATCTCGACCCCATGGGCGTGCACACCGGCGACTCCATCACCGTGGCGCCGGCGCAGACGCTCTCCGACCTTGAGTACCAGCGCATGCGTGTCGCCTCGCTCGCCATCTTGGGGAAGATCGGCGTCGAGACCGGCGGCTCCAACGTGCAGTTTGCCGTGAACCCCCAGACCGGCCGCCTGATCGTCATCGAGATGAACCCGCGCGTGAGCCGTTCGTCCGCACTGGCCTCCAAGGCCACGGGCTTCCCCATCGCCAAGGCCGCCGCTCGCCTGGCCGTGGGCTACACGCTCGACGAGATCGTCAACGACATCACCAAGCAACGCCCGCCTGCTTTGAGCCCACAATCGACTACTGCGTCGTCAAGGTGCCGCGCTTTGCCTTCGAGAAGTTTAAAGGCACTGATCCTACGCTCACCACGCGCATGAAGGCCGTGGGCGAGATTATGGCGATCGGCCGCACCTTTGAGGAGGCCTTCGGCAAGGCCATGCGCTCACTGGAGGACGGTCACCAGGGCATCTGCGCCGGTGGCAAGGAGGGTGCCGACAAGCTGAGCGACGATGAGCTCGCTCAGGCCGTGGCAACCCCGACCGAGCACCGCATCTTCTTTGTGGTCGAGGCCCTGCGCCGTGGCTGGGACATCGCCCATATCCATGCCATCTGCGGTATCGATCCGTGGTACCTCAACCGTATCAACGACATGGTGCAGGTCCAGGAGAGCATCCGCGGCCTGCATGTGGAGGATATCGACGCCGACGCGATGCGCCTGCTCAAGCAGTACGGCACGAGCGACGCCGAGATTGCCGCGCTGACCGGCTCGGACGAGCGCTTTGTGCGCGCCTATCGCAAGGGTCTGGGCGTGGTTCCCAGCATGAAGACGGTCGATACCTGCGCTGCGGAGTTCTCGAGCGCCACGGAGTACCACTACAAGACGTACGAGAACATCTACCGCACGAGCCCGGATGTCAAGAAGTGCGTGGCTCCCGACGAGACCACGCCGGCGGACAAGCCCAAGGCGATGATCCTGGGCGCCGGCCCCAACCGTATTGGCCAGGGTATCGAGTTTGACTACTGCTGCGTGCATGCGAGCTACGCGCTGGCGGCCCGCGGCTTCGAGACTATCATGGTCAACTGCAACCCCGAGACCGTCTCGACCGACTATGACACGTCCGACCGTCTGTACTTTGAGCCGCTCACCTACGAGGACGTCATGGACGTTATCGATGTCGAGCGCCCCGACGGCGTCGTGGTGACGCTCGGCGGCCAGACCCCGCTTAAGCTGGCGCGCGTGCTCGAGGAGAGCGGCGTCAACATTATGGGTACCAAGCCCGACGCCATCGATTTTGCCGAGGACCGCGAGCGCTTTGCCGCCCTGCTCGACAAACTGGGCATTATGTACCCGCCGGCGGTCAGGCCACCTCGTTTGAGGAGGCCGAGGCCGTGGCCGCGCACATCGGCTACCCGCTGCTGGTGCGTCCGAGCTACGTGCTGGGCGGCCGCGGCATGATGATCGCCTACGATGCCGAGCATCTGCGCGATTACATGGCAGAGGCTGCGCGCATCAGCCCCGACTACCCGGTGTATCTGGACCGCTTCCTGGAGGGCGCAATCGAGTCCGATGTCGACGCCCTGTGCGATGGCGAAGAGGTATACATCGGCGGCATCCTGGAGCATATCGAGGAAGCCGGTATTCACTCCGGCGACTCCGCGACCTGCATCCCTCCGTTTAGCTTTAGCGAGAGCCTGCAGGCGAAGCTCCGCGAGACCACGCGCCGCATCGCGATGGCACTGGGAGTCCGCGGTCTGGTCAACGTGCAATATGCCATCAAGGGCGAGACCGTCTACGTGATCGAGGCCAACCCGCGCGCCAGCCGTACCGTGCCGTTTATCTCCAAGGCCACCGGTGTGCCGCTGGCCAAATGCGCGGCGCGCATCATGGCAGGCGATTCCATCGCGAGCTTGGGCCTGCCGAGCGACGAACGTCAGCTGGACTGGTTCTGCATGAAGGAAGCCGTTATGCCCTGGGGCCGTTTCCCGGGCGCCGACGTTATCCTGGGGCCCGAGATGAAGTCGACGGGTGAGGTCATGGGCATCGCCAAGAGCTATCCCGAGGCATACGCCAAGACGCAGCTGGCGATCGACTACAAGCTGCCCGACCCGAGCGCCGGCAAGGTATTCATCAGTGTGTGCGACCGCGACAAGCGCCATATCCTTTCGGTCGCGCGTATCCTGCGTTACCTGGGCTTTGACATCTGCTCCACCGAGGGTACGGCGCGCGTGCTGCGTGGAGGCAACGTGACGTGCGAGGTCGTGGAAAAGATCAGCGGCCCGCACGACGGCGAGTGCCCCAACATCGGTGACCTGATCGCCGATGGCAAGATCGCGGTGATCATCAACACGCCGTACGGTCCGGGCTCGCGTGGCGATGGCTACCTGCTACGTACCGAGGCCGTGCGCCGCGGCGTGACTTGCGTGACCGCGATGTCTGCCGCCAACACGTACGTGAGTGCCATCGAGGCGGTGCGCGAGGACCAGCAGGGTCACGGCAGCGCCAACGACATGGGAATGGACGTCATCGCCCTTCAGGACCTGCCGCAGTACACGGTGTAGATTGAGCTGGCCGGCCGGGGCGGAGGGGGCTGAGTTTCTCACTGAGCGACTCTGCTTGCAGCCGGAGCGAAGGGGGAAACTCAGCCCCCTCCGCCCCGGCCTACGGTGACTCGGTTGCACCGTGTGCTGCCGAAGGGGCTTTGCGCGATGACTAGGGCTGAATAAAAAGTGAGTGTGGGCAGAGCCCACGTTTTGTATGGGGTCCTCCGGTGAATTGCATTCACCGGAGGACCTTTTTGTGGCTGGCTGAGAGTGCCGCTGGACAGTTAGTTCAGATTTGTATTTTTGTGAGGGTGGAAAAGGCCGATTTGAGCTCAATGAGTCGTTCTTGGCGGTCTGATGCGACAAGGATGCGCAGTCAGGAATGAGAAAAGGGCGTTATTGGGTCTAAAACGGCTTCAAAACGATACGTTTGCACGTAAGGACCCGGCCAAAAAATACAAATCTGAACTAACTGTCCACCATCCTCCGTCAACCTCTCATTCCAAACCAAATCAGCCAACGTACGTCATAGCAATCTTCGGTAGGTCGCAGGGCGGCGGTCGAGCTTTTCTCTCGGGAAACTTCGCGAAGCCCAGTTCCCGAGGGAAAGGTATGGTCTGTGTAATACCAGATAAACAGTACATTTTTGCTAGATTGGTATTTGACTGAAGAACCAATTGGTATGGCTCATTAAGCCCACCTTGCCGCTGACGCTCATTTTACTGCCGCTGGCGGACTTCCGAACTTGGTTGCGCAAGTGCTCCCATATATTGATATGACCTAGTAGGTGGCTATCTGGTTACTACCAGTTGGCCCCTTGGTAACGGGTGGCCCCATTGTGCGGAATGTACCGAACATCCCCGTTTGATACGTTTTCCCATGCTGCCGGGGGGGCGTCCTCGGCACCTCAGCATCTCGGAAGAAAGGAGACCAGGTGCGCAGGAATTCCATTTTTACGAAACGGTGGGTGAAGGGAAGCGCGGTCCTCGTTGCCACTGCAGCGACGCTCGTGTTTGCCAATCCCCAGCAGGCGATTGCCACGCCACTCAAGGGCGTCGACTCGGCGACCGTGTCCCAGTCTGCCTCGAATGTCGTCGACATCGATTTCGCTGACGGCATCAAGGGCCGTATTACGTTCCTCGAGGACGGTATTTTCCGTTATAACGTCGACCCCAAGGGTGAGTTTCCGAGTACGCCACGCCGCGCAGTAAGTCCCACACGGCTAAGATCCAGGCTCAGCCCGATACCTCGGACACCTACAGCAAGCCGAGTGCGACGGTTGCCGACAAGGGCGACACTATCGAGATCACCGGCGGAAAGGCGACCGTGATCCTGGACAAGGCGACTGGCAAGATGAGTATCAAGTCAGGCGACCGTGTCGTGGTTTCCGAGTCCGCGTCCCTCGACCTTGATAAGAAGGGTACCGTCCAGACGCTCGCCAAGGAGAAGTCCGAGAACTTCTTTGGCGGCGGCACCCAGAACGGACGCTTCCTGCACACCAACCAGACCATCGCCATCTCCAACACGAACAACTGGACCGATGGCGGCGTTGCCTCGCCCAACCCGTTTTATTGGACGAGTGACGGCTACGGCGTGCTCCGAAACACGTTTGCAGAGGGTTCCTACGACTTCGGTTCCACGGACTCATCGACGGTCACGACTTTGCACAGCGAGAATGAGTTTGATGCCTACTACTTCGTGGCGACCAACGAGGGCGCTTCGAACGTGGCAACCGAGATGCTGCAGGACTACTACAAGGTGACCGGCAACCCGGTACTGCTGCCCGAGTACGGGTTCTACCTTGGTCATCTTAATGCCTACAACCGTGATGGCTGGTCAACGACCTCGGGTCAAAAGAAGTGGGAGACCAAGGGCAGCAAGTCCTCGAGCGAGAAGGGCAACGTTAAGTACGAGTCTGGCATGTCGACGGGCTACAAGCTCGACGGCACACTTGCGGCCGAGACGCTCAACGGTGAGGGCCCTACGGTTGATACCGAGAACATGAAAGCGACCGATTTCGACCGCCAGTTCTCTGCTCGGCAGGTTATTGATGACTACGAGGACAACGACATGCCGCTCGGTTGGTTCCTGCCGAACGACGGCTACGGCGCCGGCTATGGCCAGAACGGTTACTACAAGACCGGCGGCGTCAACTCCGACGGAACGAGCTCGGCTGACCGTCTTAACGCTGTGCGTGCCAATGTCGACAACCTTAAGAAGTTCACCGAGTATGCCAACTCCAAGGGTGTGAGCACGGGCTTGTGGACCCAGTCCAACCTTGAGCCCGACAGCAACTCCGAGACCCCGTGGCACCTGCTTCGCGACTTCGACGCCGAGGTCAAGACGGGAGGCATCTCTACCCTTAAGACCGACGTCGCCTGGGTTGGATCTGGCTACTCCTTTGGTCTTAATGGCATCAAGACAGCTTATGATACGGTGACGACCGGCGCCAACAAGCGCCCCAACATCATCACACTCGATGGTTGGGCCGGCACGCAGCGCTTTGGCGGCATTTGGACCGGCGACCAGTATGGCGGTAACTGGGAGTACATTCGCTTCCATATCCCCACGTATATCGGTCAGAGTCTTTCGGGCAACCCCAACATCGGCTCCGACATGGATGGCATCTTTGGCGGCGACCCCATCATCTCTGCGCGTGACTACCAGTGGAAGACGTTCACGCCCTCTATGCTTGACATGGACGGTTGGGGCACCTACCGTAAATCGCCCATGACGCACGGCGATCCCTACACAGGCATCTCGCGCTTCTACCTCAAGCTCAAGGCGCAGCTCATGCCCTATATCTACACGAGCGCGGCCTCGGCGGCCAACATCGACACGGGTAACGGCGATGCCGGCCTGCCCATGATCCGCGCCATGCTGCTTTCCGACAACTCCGAGTACGCCGCAAGCACTTCGACGCAGTACCAGTATATGTTCGGTGAGAACTTCCTAGTGGCACCGGTGTATCAGGATACCCAGGCAGACGAGAACGGCAACGACATTCGCAATGGGATTTACCTCCCCAACTACGGCACCGACGAGAATCCCACCATCTGGATCGATTACTTCTCGGGTAAGCAGTATCGCGGCGGCCAGGTTCTCAACAACTACGAGGCTCCGCTTTGGAGCTGCCGCTGTTTGTGAAGGCCAACGCTATCGTGCCGATGTACGCCGAGAACAACAACCCCGAGGCCGTGAGCGACACCAACACCAAGGGTACCGACCGCAGCCAGCGTATCGTCGAGTTCTTCGCCACCGAGGGCGACGGCACCTTTACGCAGTACGAGGACGACGGCTCCTCCATCGTGAACAACACGAGTGAGGACGATTCCTACGGTACGATCGACAATATCTCCTACGGTGAGCATGTGAGCACCGTCTACAGCTCCAAGGCCGCAGGCGGCACCGCGACCTTTACCGCCGAGGCCTCGCAGGGTGGCTACAACGGCTACGACTCCAACCGCACCACGACCTTCGTGGCCAACGTGTCCGCCGAGCCCACGAGCGTCGTCGCCAAGAACGGCGGATCCGCGCTCAACGTGGTTGAGGTCGACTCGCAGGAGACCTTTGACGCCGCGACCCCCGAGGCCGGCCAGGCGGTCTACTTCTACAGCGAGACCCCCAACCTCAACCACTACGGCAGCGATGCGGACGGCACCGAGGCCGAGCAGGGCGAGAGCTTCAACAACACCAAGATCACCACGAACCCCAAGGTCTACGTCAAGTTCGCGAAGACCGATGTTGCTGCAGCGGCGCAGACGCTCGAGTTGGGCGGTTTCGTGAACGCCGACGCCACGCTCACAGCCGATCGCCTCAACGAGAGCCTCTCCGCGCCCACGAACCTTGCTGCCCCCGAGGACGTCACGACCCCAACGAGCATCAAGCTCACCTGGGGAAAGGTCGATGGTGCTACCTCCTACGACCTTAAGGTCGACGGCACTGTGTTTGCCGTGGGTGATGCGGCCGAGTTCACGCACACCGACCTCGCCTACAATAGCAAGCACACCTACCAGATTCGTTCGCGCAACGCCGAGGGTTACTCCGCCTGGAGCGATGTGCTCGAGGCGAACTCCGCACTCGATCCGTGGCGGAACGTCCCCGACGCCGAGCAAATCACCTGGGAGGGCTCACTTTACGGCAGCCATAAGGCCGAGCTCGCCTTCGACCATGAGTTCCAGTCGGGCGACGGCGGTTTCCACTCCGGTGGCAACGATCTGGGCAAGGCGCTTACCGTTGACTATGGACGCGCTTACAAGCTCGATAAGCTCGAGTACTATCCGCGCGATGACGCCGGCAACGGCACTGTGACCAAGATGCGTGTTGAGACGAGTCTCGACGGTGTCCACTGGACGAGCCAGGAGGTCGATTGGGCACGTTCCGCTGATTGTAAGACGGTAGCGTTTGACGGCACTGTGGCCGCCCGTTACGTGCGCATGACACCGCTCGCCTCGGTCGGCAATTTCTTCTCCGCGTCCGAGATTGCCATCTACAAGACCGACGGCACGGATGGCTTCGCCGTGGGCTCCAACCTCAACAAGGCCACGATCTCCGACGGAGACTACTCCAACATGAAGAACTATCTGGGCCTCGAGAATCGCGAGCCCGATACCCCGACGTTCGGTTCGCAGATCCGCGACCACTTCGCCGACCTCAACGATAACGGCGTTTACGACGTCTACGATTACTCGTTCACCATGGCGGGTCTTGACGGCGGCACTAAACAAAAGGGCAAGGTCGCCGGTTCGCTCGCGGTGATTCCGAGCAAGACCGAGGTCGAGGCCGGTGATGAGATCACCGTTGATGTCTATGCGGCCGACGCCAAGAACGTCAACGCCCTGGGCGCTCTCGTCAACTTCAAGAGCGACCAGTTCGAGTTTGTGTCCGAGAGCATCGCGCAGGACGGCTCGACTGCCGGCATGGAGAACCTGTCTCGCGAGAAGGTCCAGTTCGCGGACAGAACGCAGACTATCAATCTCGCCTTTGCCAACCGCGGCGATGGCAAGCTCTACAACGGTACCGGCGCGGTGGCGAGTTTCAAGCTCAAGGCCAAGACCGCCGGCAAGGTCGAACTGCCCTCGACATCTTGGCTCATCGGTCCGGCATGCGACGCACTTGAGTTTGCGAGCGACGGCACGGTGACGATGCCGGATGTTCCTCAGCCAACGGTCGCCGAGTACGGTCAGGATGCCTTCAACATCACGATGACCAACGATGAGCTCACGACCGACGACGGGACCAACGTCGAGAAACTTATCCAGCAGAAGAGCTATAACGCGCTGTTCGATAATAACGAGGGCGACAACGGCTTTGAGTTCCTATGGGACTGGAGCGGCAACTGGGACAGCGAGGGTAAGCTTCCGAGTTACGTGAAGCTTCCCACCACGATGACATTCGCATTTAAGACGCCGTCGAAACTCGATAGTGTCGAGGTCGTTAACCGCAACGGTGGCAACGGAACCGTGCAGAAGATCAAGGCTGTCGTGACGTTCGAGGATGGCTCGACCCAAGAGTTCGCGGGCGGGGAGTACGATTCCTTCCGGGCTCGCTACGCCTTTGGCCTCTCTGCCGAGAACAAGGGCAAGAAGGCGACCAAGGTCGAGGTCACGCCGCTTGAGGCATCGGGTGCCCAGATGCTCACACTGCGTGAGGTCAACTTCAACTACACGCAGGGCGTCGCGGCCATCGAGGGTGTCGAGCTAGGCAAGAACCAGACAGAGTTCTTTGAAGGCGACGTTACGCTCGTCGACGCCAAGGCCACGCCTGAGAGCGCCGGCTACCCCTATGTGACGGTCGAGAGCTCCGACCCCTCTGTGGTAAGCGTCTCCGCTGTTCAGGCTGGCGATAGCGTGAGCTACTACCTGCGTGCCAACAAGGCCGGCAAGGCAAAGATCACGGTGGCGTCGGTGCTCGACCCCTCCAAGACCGCATCCTATGAGGTCGAGGTCAAGGCTGGTGTCGATACCTCTGCGCTCGTGGCAGCGCTTTCCAAGGCCGCGGGCTACAGCGAGTCCGTCTACACTAAGGATTCCTATGCAGCTCTCACCGCTGCGGTCGAGGCGGCTCAGAAGCTCCTCGACGGCGGCCAAGGCAGCTATAGCAAGAAGGATGTCGCAGACGCCACAGCCAAGATCGAGAAGGCAATCGACGGCCTCAAGATGCGCCCTGTCGATGAGAAGATTCTTATCAACACGCCCGAGAACCGCAAGAACGTCAAGGTGGTCGGCTTCTCGAGTGAGGCCGACTACGAGGGCAGCAACGCCGTCAACGCTCTCGACGGCGACGAGCGGACGCTTTGGCACAGCGACTGGGCCCATGGGACCGGTATGCCCCAGTATCTGAGTGTCGACCTGGGCCGCGACTACGATCTCACCGACGTCACGTTCCTGCCGCGCCAGGACGGCGGCACTAACGGCGATATCTTCGAGGCCGAGATACTGTCTCCGACACTGCCGACGGTTATAAGATGGGCACCGCCGCGTCGATGGGTACGTTCGCCTTCGACAACGACGGCCGCGTGCTCACCGACCGTGGCGACTGGAAACAGATGAGCTTTGGCGCCGCGCGCGGTCGCTACGTGACCGTCAAGGTGATTCACGCCGGCGGTGGCAACGTTGATGCCTACTGCAGCTTGGCGGAGCTCAAGTTCTACGGTACGGCCGTCCCCGATCCGGTGGCGAAGGATGATCTCGCTACCGCGATCGAAAAGGTTGCTGCCGAGGTTGCTGCCGGCGACCTCAAGGCCGGTGACTACACCGAGGCCTCCTGGACGGCGCTCGAGAACGCCCTGGCGAGCGCCCGCGCCATCTTGAGCGACGAGAACGCCACGCAGGGCGAGGTCGACCAGGCGCTCAGGGCGCTCGAGAGCGCCCGCGGCGCGCTCGAGAAGACCCCGGTGGCCCCGGTCGAGAATCCGACTAAGAAGCAGCTCAAGGCCCTGGTCAAGCAGGCGAAGGAGACTGACACCAGGGGCAAGACGGCCGAGTCTGTCAAGGCCCTGACGGATGCCATTACCTACGCCGAGGACGTCTTGGGTGATGAGAATGCTTCCGACACCCAGCTCCAGGCGGCCTATGACCAGCTCAAACTGGCTATTGAGAGCCTCAAGGATGCCGATTCCGGCAATCAGGGCGGCTCGGGCAACCAGGGTTCCGGCAATGGCTCGAACGGCGGCAACCAGGCGGGCAAGCCCGCAGGCGACAAGGCCCAGGGTAGCAAGAAGAACGGTTCGGCGATTCCCAATACCGGAGACCAGACGGCGGCGACCGTCGCGACCGTCGGTGGTCTTGGCGCCATCATCGCCGCGATCGGCGCTTTCTTCCATCGTCGCAGCAAGGCTAAGTAGCCCCAGCAACAGCTAAGCAAGCGTGCCCGCCGTCCCACCCAAGGACGGTGGGCACGCTTTTTGAATGTAGGCGGAAAGCTCCGACCCTTCGGCCTTAATCTCGCAAAGCGTTCCGTCTCCCGCCGAACACATCAGCATCGGCGGCTATACTTGAATTATTTGCAGTTAAGGGTCGCGGATTGGCCGCGTCGCCGCTCTCAACAGGAGGTCTTTGTTTATGGCAGATCAAAAGCCGGTCGTCGGGATTATCATGGGTTCCAAGTCCGATCTGGGCGTTATGGAAGGCTGCACCGCCGAGCTCGAGGCGCTTGGTGTGCCCTATGAGCTTGTCATTGCGAGCGCACACCGCACGCCGGCAAAGGTCCACGAGTGGGCCTCGACTGCTGCCGATCGCGGCATTAAAGTGATTATCGCCGCCGCCGGCAAGGCCGCTCACTTGGGTGGTGTCGTGGCTGCCTTTACGCCGCTGCCGGTTATCGGTGTGCCTATGAAGACGAGTGACCTGGGCGGTATGGATTCGCTGCTGTCGATGGTTCAGATGCCTTCGGGCGTGCCTGTGGCCTGCGTTGCCATCAACGGTGCCAAAAACGCCGCCATCTACGCCACGCAGATTCTGGGCGCTTGCGACCCCGAGTACCGCAAGGTTATCGAGAAGATGAAGCAGGAGATGGCCGACGCCTAGGCGTTCCGCCGTTTCACCGCAGTATAAGGAGAGCCATGTCCGATTATCAGGGAAAACGATTCAAGGCTTCTCAGATTCCCGATCCGTCGAAGCCGGGTGCTGCCCATGCGGCACAGCAGGGTCGGACATCCTCTCCTCAGCAGCCGCGCGCGCCGCGTTCCGTAACGCCGACGTCCCATCGCCGCCAGGATACGCCGGCTGCGTATCGCCCTTCGTCATATGGCACGGCAAAGAAGCAGGCTCGGACGACGAGGCGGCTGAGTGACGCGCCGTCCAACTATGCCGAGCAGCCGCGTAAGAAACGCCGATCCATCATTCCCATCTTGCTCATCATCGTGGGCATCGGCCTGATTGTCGCCGCCGCCGCTATCTTTATTAATGCCCAGATTGGCTATAAGCAGGCGAGCGATTCGTATCAGAAAATCGAGAAGCAATATGTAAGCGATAAGGACGCCAGTGGCGTGCCGATTATCGACTTTAATGCGCTTGCCCAGACAAACCCCGAGGTTGTGGGTTGGATTTACGCGCCCGGCACCAACATCAACTATCCCGTGGTGCAGACCAACAACAACTCCAAATACCTCAACACGCTGTTTGACGGTACATCTAACGCGTCCGGTGCCATTTTCTTGGATAGTGATGACACCGCGCCGGGAATGGTCGACCAGCAGACCACGATCTATGGTCACCACATGAACGACGGATCGATGTTCAATGTGATCTCGGACACGACCGATCAGGCGACGTTCGACAGCATAGAGTACGTGTATTACATCACGCGCGACGCCACCTATAAGCTGCGTCCGCTGGCGACCAAAGTGGTCGAGGACACGTATGCCAAGGCGCGCACACCCAATTTTGAGGGCGACGACGGGCTCAAGAACTACCTGTCCGAGATGCTCGACGGTGCCTCTGCCGTGGCGAGCGATGCCACCGATCGTGCTGCTTCGGCAACCAAGGTCGTAACGCTTGTGACCTGTCGCTCGCTGTCGCTGAGCAACACACGCGCCGTCATGGTGCTCACGCCGGTCGAGGAATAGATAATGGGCTACTCAATGACGGTGAAAGGGGAAATGATGCTCGAGAATGGCAAAACGATGCCTTCGGTTGATGTTTGGCTGCGCGAGGCCAAGGCCGATGCTTCGGCGGCAGGCTGTGGTATGTATCTGACGCATAACGGTGTGGTGCGCGCGACGCCCAAGGCCGAGGCGCGCGGTGTCGAGACCGATGGCGTGGCGCCGGGCCACAAGGTGGGCGGCATGGTGTTTGGCTACGACGCCAGCAAGGTACAGGCCGCCATCGAGGCGACGCGCGCGATGCCGGGTATCGGCTATGTGCGCGTGTGGCTGGCGAGCGGCGAGCTTGCCGTAGGTGACGACATCATGCTCGTGCTCATCGGCGGGGACATTCGCCCGCACGTGGTCGATGCGCTGCAGGCGCTCGTTGGCACCATCAAGAACGAATGCGTGAGTGAGGTCGAGCGCGAGGCGTAGAGGCTTGCGTCGATAGAAGGCTCGTTTATAAAAATGCCCGCCGGTACGTGTGATACCGGCGGGCATTTTGCGTTTTGGGCGCGGTGGGTGCTACACGCGCGTCGCATCCTTGGGGCTCATGGTCATGCTCTGGAAGCGATTCTCCATAAAGTCATTATCGAAGTACTTGCCGTAGAACTGCGCAACGGGAATATCCGGTTCCGTGCCGTTGACGCGCTGATACCAATAATCGAGTGACTGCAGCGTCATAACGCCATCGACCAGCATAATGATGGTGAAGATGACGGTAGCGGAGTAGCGGCTCTTCCACGGAATCATGTTGATGAGCTTGAGCAGCCTCGGCAGCAGCAGCTTGATCCAGATGAGGCCACCCAGGCCCCACAGGCAGGCGAAGTCCGTGCAGGTACGTCCGCCGGTAAGGACGGCGAGCGGATCGGGCATGCCAAAGAGCTTCATATGCGAGTAGCTCCACGAGACCACACCGAACGAGGTCTGCATAAACCAGCCCACGAACACCTCAAAGCTTGCACCGAGCAGCGCGCTCACCAAAAAGATAATGATGGGGTTCTTTTTATAGAAGCGGTTGAGCACCATGGTCATGAGCACGGCGCCAAATCCGTAGATGGGGCTGAAGGGGCCAAACAGCATGCCGGCGCGGTTCTGGTAAACGCCCGGGTCATCGACCGTCATATGCCAGATGTCCTCGGCGATCAGGCCGAGTATGCAGCAGACAAAGAATACCCAGAACAGGTTGAAGTAGTTGAGCTTGATGTAGCCTTCGCCGGTTTCATCGCGCCCGAGCATGCCCTCGGCGGCGGCGTCGCGATCGAGCATCTCCTGCAGGCGGCGCTGCAGCTCGCGCTCCTGGCGCAGCGTGGGGTCGACGGTGGCCGAAAGCGCGACGAGGATGCCGAGCTGGATGGCAGGGCGAAGCAAGAAGGGCCCGATGCCCTGGAGCATCACGTCAACCAAAAGCTCGACGACGGTAAACGCGATAAGGATATAGGACAGGCGAGCGGCGTTGCGGCGCTGGTTTTTGATAAGGTCCAGGCCAAAGATGATCAGGATGACGGCGCTTGCCGCAGAGAGCATGATGCCGGCGACGATAAGGCCGACCGCGACGAGCGTGTTGTCGCCGAGCTTGGCGGCGGCGTTGCCGTTGATGAGCGCGGTGATGACCTGCCACATAAAGGCGCCGACCGAAGGGAGCGTGCCCACGCCGGACAGGATGCACAGGACGGCGTACACCTTAATGATGAGGGGGATCTTCTTGACCTCCGTGGCGCTGGGGACGCTGGGGTCGAGTTCGTTTCGATCCATACATAACCTTTCTCGTTTTGCTGTAGGTACAAGGATACGCCGCCGACCTGCCAAAAGACAGGACGAACGTCCCAATTGCAACAATGCAAGCCCCAACGGCGGGCGAGACGCGTCGTAACGAAAGTATGCGGGATCGTCGGCCCCGAGGCGGTTGCCCAATAAAATGTTTGGCTGCAAAACGGATTATAAGCTCGGTGGGCTTTTAAAAAGCGCTGTTCATGCGCGGGAGTGCTTGTCTTGCCGTGCGTATAATAGGGCAGGTAACGCCAAATAACGAGGCTCTGAGGGGATGCCATGTCTCAAGAAACCATCCACGCGGCCGAGCGCGCCGCGGGACAGGTGAAGACCATGTCGACGTATGATCCGGACTCCGACCAGCTGCATGAGGAATGCGGCATTTTTGGTGTGTGGGCACCCGATCGCGATGTGGCTCGACTGACGTACTTTGGTCTGCGCGCGCTGCAGCATCGCGGCCAGGAATCGGCGGGAATCGCCGTGGGTGATGGCGGCACGGTTATGGTCCGCAAGGATCTGGGCCTGCTCGACCGCGTGTTCTCCAACGCCGACCTGTCGACGCTCTCCGGTCAGCTGGCCGTGGGTCATGTGCGCTACGGCACTGCCGGCGCCAAGAGCTGGGAAGCCTCTCAGCCGCACCTCTCTACCATCAATAGCGTCATTATCGCGCTCGCGCACAACGGTACTCTAGTCAACACCGACGAGCTGCGCCGCCAGCTGATCGAGCTGGGCGTGCCGTTCCTCTCCAATTCGGATTCCGAAGTCGCGACCAAGCTTATCGGCTACTTTACTCAGCGTACAGGCCATCTGCGCGAGGGCATTCGCAAGACCATGGAGCTCGTGCGCGGCGGCTACGCCATGACGCTCATCAACGAGCAGGCGCTCTACGCATTCCGCGATCCGCACGGCATTCGCCCGCTCGTGCTGGGCAAGCTGGTGGACGAGGGTCTGGACCAGGCCGATGCCGCATCCGTTTCGCAGCTGCCGTCGCAGGACGGCGCCGCGACGGTCGACTCCGCCATCCATGTCACGCGCGCCGGCGGTTGGGTCGTTGCTTCCGAGACCTGCGCACTCGACATCGTGGGCGCCGAGTACGTCCGCGACGTCCGTCCCGGCGAGATCTTGCGCATCAGCGCCGAGGGCCTGGTATCCGAGCAGGGCGTACCTGCAGCCGAAGAGCCTGCCAACTGCATCTTTGAGCAGGTCTACTTCGCCCGCCCCGACTCCATCATGAACGGCAAGAGCGTCTATGCCTGCCGTTACGACATGGGTCGTCAGCTGGCACACGAGGAGCCCGTCGAGGCCGATCTGGTCATCGGCGTGCCCGACTCCGGCCTGCCGCCCGCGGAGGGGTATTCGCACGAGAGCGGTATTCCCTTTGGCGAGGGCCTCATCAAGAACCGCTACGTGGGCCGTACGTTTATCGAGCCCACGCAGGAGCTGCGCGCCATGGGCGTGCGCATGAAACTCAACCCGCTGCGCGACAACATCGAGGGCAAGCGCCTGGTCGTCATCGACGACTCCATCGTGCGCGGCACCACCATGGTGCAGCTCGTCAAGATGCTGCGCAACGCTGGCGCCAAGGAGATTCATATCCGCATCAACTCGCCCGAGGTCATCTGGCCGTGTTTCTACGGTATCGATACGACGTGCAGTCGCAGCTTATCAGCGCCAACAAGACGGTCGATGAGATTTGCGAGTATATCGGCGCCGATTCGCTGGCCTTCCTTTCGGTCGAGGGCCTGCTTAAGGTCATGCCCAAGGGCGGCTACTGCGATGCGTGCTTTACCGGCCGCTACCCCGTGGCGATTCCAGAGAGCTTTGGCCGCGACAAGTTCATGGAGGGCTTTAAGCCCCGCAACCTGGATAAGCCGCTGCACTTTGACGACGACGCCGTGGTCGAGAAATACGACGACCGCAGCTGGGAAGAGGAGCACGGGGAGGCCTAAAACCTGCCATGTAGGGACAGGTTCATTTTGGTAGGTTTTACCTGCTGTTTTGTTGATATGACGGCGCGCGTTGTTATGGCGCGCGCCGAAATGAACGCAACTATGAGCACCGTTTGGCGCCTGCGCGGCGCCACGGTAGTGGGAGAGGAAGGCTCAGATGAGCGACAGCAAGCATGTGACGTATGAGGATGCCGGCGTCGATACCGCCGAGGGCGGCCGCGCCGTCGACGCTATTAAGCAGATGGTTAAGGACACCAACCGCCCCGAGGTCATCGGCGGCATCGGCGGCTTCGGTGGCCTGTTCTCGGCCGCCGCGCTCAAGGATATGGAAGACCCGATTCTGATCAGCGGTACCGACGGCGTGGGCACCAAGCTCGTGCTCGCCCAGATTATGGATCGCCACGAGACGGTGGGCCAGGACCTGGTCGCTATGTGCGTCAACGACATTCTGGCTTCGGGCGCCGAGCCGCTGTTCTTCCTGGACTACGTTGCCATCGGTCATATCGAGGCCGAGCACATGGCAAAGATCATCAAGGGCGTGGCCGATGGCTGTAAGCTCGCGGGCTGCGCGCTCGTGGGCGGTGAGATGGCCGAGCACCCCGGCGTCATGGCTCCTGCCGACTACGACCTTGCCGGATTTACCGTGGGCGTCGTCGACCGTCCCAAGATGCTCGACCCCGCAAACGTCCGCCCGGGCGATGTGATCCTGGGTCTGCCTTCCACCGGCGTGCACTCCAACGGCTACTCGCTCGTGCGTAAAGTCATCGGCGTCGACGGCATTAAGCCGGGCACGCCCGAGGCCGCCGCTAAGGCCGAGGAGCTGAGCCGTCCGCTCGAGGAACTCGGCGGCGCATCGCTGGCAGACGCCCTGCTGGCTCCCACGCGCATCTATGTCAAGCCGATTCTTGAGTTGCTCCGCGGCGGCGCCAACGTGCACGCCATCGCCCACATCACTGGCGGCGGTATTACCGAGAACCTCAACCGCGCGCTCGCCGACGACGTCGACGCCGTGGTCACCCGCAACGGTGCCGAGATGGGCTGGGACGTTCCGCCCGTCATCACCTATGTGTCGCGCCAGGCCGAGCTTGCGCCCAACGAGGCGTGCAAGACCTTCAACATGGGCGTTGGCCTGTGCCTGATCGTCGCCCCCGAGGACGAGGCCGCGGTGACCGAGGCTCTGGTCGCGCTGGGCGAGAAGCCGTTCCGCGTGGGCGAGTGCGTCGAGGGTTCCGGTAAGGTCGTGTACTCCGATGAGCGCTAACGAGCAGATGGCTGCTGCCGAGGGCCTGGGCTTTGTGCCCTACGCCCGTCCGACCGGCACCGATACGGCCGAGCCGCTCAAGATCGGTGTGCTCATCAGCGGTTCGGGTACCAACCTGCAGGCGCTGATCGATTTGGTCGCCGCCGGCAAGCTCAACGCTTCGATTGAGCTTGTGGTGTCGAGCCGGCCTTCGGCTAAGGGTTTGCAGCGCGCTGAGCGCGCGGGCATCCAGACGCTCACGCTGTCCAAGGATGTCTATGCCGACCCTATTGCCGCCGACGAGATCATCGCGCATGAGCTGCTCGAACGCGGTTGCGAGTATGTGGTCATGGCCGGCTACATGCGCATGGTGCACACGCCGCTGCTGGCGGCGTTTCCCAACCGCGTGGTCAACTTGCATCCGGCGCTGCTGCCGAGTTTTACCGGTGCGCATGCGATTGATGACGCCTTTGCGCGCGGCGTCAAGGTAACTGGCGTGACCGTGCATTTTGCCAACGAGATCTACGACAACGGTCCCATCATCGCCCAGCGTGCGCTGGCTGTTGAGGAGGGCTGGGATGTCGACACGCTCGAGGAGCACATCCACGCGATTGAGCACGTGCTGTATCCTGAGGTCGTGCAGATGCTCGCCGACGGCCGCGTCCACGTGCTGGAGAGCGGCAAGGTCGCAATTGATGCGGCGCGCTAGTCGCTTGAAAAAGGGTCTCCTTGGTTTCCTTGAGATGTAAAAGCTTCATCAGAACCAAGAAATCTGATAGGGCCTCGTCCGTGTGCGGGCGGGGCCCTTTTGCGTGGCCTTTCATGTTTGCTATACTGCTAGCAGATAGAGAGGAGCCGCTATGGGTACAGCAACGGTGCAGCTCAACACGCGAATCGATCCTATGCTCAAGGCTGGTGGCGACGCGGTCCTAACTCGCAATGGATTGGGGGCGAGCGATGCTATTCGTGCGCTTTGGGTCTATCTTGTCGAGCATCAAACGTTGCCGGGATTTATGGTGGCGGATAAGCGCGAGGCGCCCCGTGCGGAGAGCCTGGCCGAGCAGGGGTGTGGCCTAGCTTTTTCCTCGTTGGGGCTAAGCGCTTCGGATTTTGCGCCAGGTGGATCATCTGCGGAAGACTGGGATGCCGTACGAGATGATATGTATGACGCGATGATTGCCGACATCGAGGCGAATTGCCGATGATCGAGGCAAAGCGGCTCTTGGTGGACACGAATGTTTGGCTTGATTACTACCTGCAAGAGGGCGCATTCGACAACGTGAGAAGATTGGTTGAACTGGCCGAAGCGGGAAAGATCGACCTTCTGTACGCGCCAACGACGGCAAAGGACGTGTTCTACATCTTGCCTCGGCGTCTAGCTCGACGGAATGTGAATGGGATTAACGCTTCGTTCGGTCCGGCTGCATGGGCATGCGTCGAGCATATGATGCAGGTGGCAACGGCTTCCCCGCTTTCGATGGCGGAGTGCGAGATGGCGCGCATGCTTGGCAAGCGCATGCCGGACCTCGAGGACAATCTCATTATCGCCTCGGGCGATACGGCGGATGTTGACTACGTAGTCACGAGCGACCGACGCATGTTGGAGACGATGCCCGAGGTATGCTTGACGCCCGCGCGCGCACTCGAGCTCATCGGGATCCTCGGCTAACCTTGCATACCCCGTTTCGCTATCATATTGAGCATTGTGGCCCTCATGCAACTTTGGAGGACGGTATGGCGGATAACGAAGCACTGTTTACGCCTGAGCTGGTGTTTTTTGATTGGGAGTGTGCGACGCCCGCCGAGGTGTTTGCGCGACTCGAAGGCGAACTTGCCCCACGCGGCTACATCTGCACCGGTTGGCTCGACGCCGTCCGCACGCGCGAGGATGCCTATCCCACGGGCCTTGCCATGCCGGCGGCCAACATCGCCATCCCACACACCGACCCGGGGTTTGTGGCCAAGCCCTATATCGCGGTGGTAAAGCCCGCCGCGCCCGTGACGTTCAATGCTATGGCCGGCATGGGTGCCCCCGTGCCGGCGCAGATCGTCATCAATTTGGGTATTGCCGAGCCGGGCGGCCAGGTCGAGGCCCTGCAAGCGCTCATGAATATCTTTATGGACGCGGACGTCGCAGCCGATGTGCTCGGCCAGACCACGCCCCAAGGCATGGTCGACGCCATCCGCCGCCACTTTTAAAGCCGGCACTTGGGGACTGTCCCTAACTGCCGGCAGAAAAGGAACGTCCCCAAGTGCCAGGGTTGCCCCTTTGTCGCGGGGGCTGCGTTGTGACACAATGGCGTTTGTTCGATTCGTGATGCGAAAGGCCAACTATGGCAAACAAGAAAAAGAACTCCGAGGCCGCACCGACGCCCGAGCAGCAGGCCCGCGCCGCGTCGAGCTCTCGTAAGAAGCAGCGCAAGACGTACGTGTCTAAGACCGTCAAGATCGTTCTGGTGGTCATCGGCGTGCTGGCGATGCTGCTTTCCGTCTCGGCCATGGCATGCTCCGGTCTCATGTCGCAGGCAGAGGATACCTCGGGCTACAAGCTTACCGGCGGTGTGGCTGCCACTATCAACGGCACCAACCTCACCGAGGACACCGTGACAAAGCAGATCATGAGCATGCGCACGTCTTACGGCTACACCAAGGACAAGGACTGGGCGCAGTATCTGGTCGACAACGACCTCACGCCCAAGAAGTACCGCAAGCAACTCATCGACTCCTACACGCAGCAGATTCTGCTTCAACAGGCACAGAAGGAGAACGGCGTGACGGTGTCAGACGAGGAGGTCGAGAAGGCTTGGAAGGACGCGTGCAAGAGCGCGGGCGGTGCCAAGGCCTTTAAGAAGACCCTCAAGACCTACGGCTACACCGAAGACACCTATAAGAGCTCGCTCAAGGAGAGCCTGGCGCAGCAAAAGCTCAAAGATGCCGTGGCGCCCACCAGCAAGCCAAGGACAGCGAGATCGTCGATTACATCAACGAGAACCTGTCGAAGTACAACGATGCCCGCCGCTCGTCGAACATCCTGATCAAGGTTGATTCCGATGCGTCCGATGAGGACAAGGCTGCCGCCAAGGCTAAGGCGCAGGAGTGCCTGAACAAGATCAACTCCGGCGAGCTGAGCTTTGAAGACGCCGTGAAGCAGTATTCCGACGACACCGGCTCCAAGGAGAAGAAGGGTGACGTGGGCTGGGACAAGCTCACCACCTTTGTCGACAGCTACCAGACGGCACTCGAGGGGCTCAACAAGGGCGATGTGAGCGACGTGGTCGAGTCGACGTACGGCTATCACATCATCAAGTGCACCGACTACTTCCATGTCGATAATCAGGTCGATGACATCAACCAGGTGCCCAAGGCCATCAAAAAGTACGTCTCCAACGTGGTGAAGACGCAGGCGGCCAGCACTGCGTATAGCGAGTGGCTAGAGCAGTACAAGAAGGATGCTGACATCACCGTCAATCCCATGCCCAAGGACGTACCCTATAACGTGAGCCTGAAGGGCGTCACCAAGAGTTCGACCGACGATTCGTCGACGACTGAGTAATCATGGGGCGGTGCTCGCGCGAGTGCCGCCCACGCTATTAGAGAGGATTTGCAGATGACCAACGAAGAGCTGCAGAAGGAAATGATCGCGGCCATGAAGGCCAAGGACAAGGTTCGCCTGTCCATCATTCGCCAGGTCAAGGCCGAGGTGAAGAATATCGAGGTTAACGAGCGCCGCGATGTGACCGAGGAAGACGTCAATAGCATGATCAAGCGTCTGATTAAGCAGACGAGCGAGACGCTGGAGATGTCCATCAAGCCGGCACCGACCAGGAGCGTACCGACAACCTGACCGAGCAGGTCAAGATTCTGGAGAGCCTGCTGCCCGCGCAGGTTTCGGGCGAGGAGCTCGAGGCCCTGATCGAGCAGGTCATCGCCGAGCTGGGTGCCACGTCCAAGAAGCAGATGGGCCAGGTTATGGGCGCACTCGGCAAGGCCACCGGCGGCAACTTCGACAAGCCGGCCGCGGCAAAGATCGTCGGCGCCAAACTCGCGTAATTTGTTACGCGGTTTTACCAAACCGCGTAACGGCTCGACGCTGCAAACCCGTACACACGGCAATCTGACGTTCAATTTCAAGGGCGCGACCATAAGGTCTGCGCCCTTTCATTTCACGTCACCTTGCTCGCGTGTACGGGTTTTCGCTGACTTATGCTCAACAAGGGCGGTTGTATTATTTTCGGTGCTCATTGGGGACAGACTTAAATGAGTACCACGGGGGTACGTCATTTAAGTCTGTCCCCAATGAGTGGGTGGAAGATTGCGGGTTCTTTACGGGAATGTAGTGTGGGCTGCGGAAACGTGGTTCTTTCCGTACAATAGTTCAACTCGTGTAAACGCAGGGAAGGGACATTCATGGCAGACATGATCGAGATCAAACATCTCAACAAGTACTTTGGCGACCTGCATGTGCTCAAAGATATCAACCTCACCGTCAAGCGCGGCGAGAAGCTCGTAATGATCGGGCCTTCCGGTTCGGGTAAGTCGACGCTCATCCGTTGCGTCGATTATCTGGAGGAGCCCACGTCGGGCGAGGTCATTATCGACGGTACGCCGCTCACCAAAAAGAACCACCTGGAGATGGCTCGCAAGTATAGTTCCATGGTGTTTCAGCAGTTCAACCTGTATCCCAACATGACGGTGCTCGGCAACCTGACGCTCGCGCCCATCAAGCTGCAAAAGAAGAGCAAGGAGGAGGCGACCGAGATCGCCATCGCCGCACTCAAGCGCGTCGGCATGGCGCATAAGGCCGGCGAGTATCCGCAGAATCTCTCGGGTGGTCAGCAGCAGCGCATCGCCATCGCCCGTGCCCTGTGCACCAAGCAGCCCATCATCCTGTTTGACGAGCCGACTTCGGCGCTCGACCCCGAGATGGTCCAGGAAGTCCTGGACGTTATGATTGAGCTCGCGCAGGAGGACATCACCATGATCTGCGTGACGCACGAGATGGGCTTTGCGCGCCAGGTGGCCGACCGCGTCATCTTTATGGAGGACGGCCGCATCCTGGAGGAGGGTACGCCCGAGCACTTCTTCGATAACCCCGAGAACCCGCGCTGCCGCGAGTTCCTGTCCAAGATTCTGCACTAGGCGCGGTGATGGACATGACGGATATGACGAGGGCGGCCGTGTCGCGCCGTCACTTTTTGCAGCTGGCTGGCGCCGGCATGCTCGCGCTGACGGGGACCGTGCTTGCCGGTTGCGGCAACTCCACCAGCGGCGAGGGCTCCGACAAGGGGTCTAAGCTTGCGGCCATCAAGTCGCGTGGCCATCTGAATGCCGGCGTTAAGAAGGACGTTCCCGGCTACGGCTATTACGACACCGCCAAGGGTCGCTTTGAGGGCATGGAAGTCGATTTGTGCTACCAGATCGCGGCCGCCGTCTTTGGCGTGAGCTACAAGGATGCTCGCGCCCAGGAGCTGGTCGAGTTTACCGACGTAACGCCCAAGACGCGCGGCCCGCTGATCGACAACGGCCAACTCGATGTGGTCGCGGCGACCTACACCATCACCGACGAGCGCAAGAAGAGCTGGGATTTCTCGACGCCGTACCGCACCGACTACGTGGGCCTTATGGTCAAGAAGCGTTCGGGCTTTACCTCGATTGAGGACCTGGACGGCAAGGTCATTGGCGTGAGCCAAGGTGCCACCACGCAGGGCCTGATCGAGCAGATGATCAAGGACAACGGCTTTAGCTGCAAGCCCGAGTTTAGGGCTTTTAGCGGCTACCCCATCATCAAGAGCTCGCTCGACGCCGGTAATATCGACGTCTTTGCCATGGACCGCTCCACGCTGGCCGGTTACATGAACGAGACCGTTGAGCTGCTGCAGCCCGAGGTCAAGTTTGGCGAGCAGGGCTACGGCGTGGCGACCAAGAAGGGCTGCGACCTTTCGGCCCTGGTCGATCAGGTGATTTGCGATCGCCTAGCCGATGGCTGGCTCGACCAAGAGGTCAAGACCTGGGGCCTTGTATAGGCGCATCGTCCAAGGAGGGAATCAAATGCTCGAAGGATTGTTTGACGCCGACCGCTGGTCGACGACATTTCAAAACATGGGGCCCTTCTGGGAGGGCTTTGGCGTGACGCTGCAGGTGGTCGTTGCCGGCCTGCTGCTGTCGCTGGTGCTGGGCACGCTGCTGGGCGTGTTCTCTACCACCCGTTCGCGCGTGCTGCGCGCCATAAGCCGCGTGTACGTGGAGTTTTACCAGAACACTCCGCTGCCCGTGCAGGTGCTCTTTATGTATATGGCCGGCCCGCAATTTTTGCAGGCCATAACCGGCGCCGACCAGCCGGTGCGTATTGCGCCGTTCGTGCTGGGCTTCTTGGGCGTGGGCCTGTACCACGCGGCCTACATCTCGGAGGTCATCCGCACCGGCATCGAGGCCGTTCCGCGCGGTCAGATGGAGGCGGCCCAGAGCCAGGGTTTCACCCGTGCTCAGGCTTACTGGTACATCGTGCTGCCCCAGACGTTCAAGATCATTCTGCCGCCGCTGTGTAACCAGGCGCTCAACCTGGTCAAGAACACGTCGGTGCTGGCGCTTGTGGCCGGCGGCGACCTTATGTACCGTTCCGACAACTTTGTGAGTCTGTACGGTTACCTGCAGGGATACATCGTCTGCTGCCTTATGTACTTCATCATCTGCTTTCCGCTCGCCATGCTGGTGCAGTGGCTCGAGCGCCGCTCCAAGGAGCGTCCGCGCGGCGTGAGCCTGGCCGAGCTGGGGCTCGACAACGTAGAGGAGGCCTAGCGCATGGAAATCTTCAACGCGACCAACCTGCTCTACATTTGGGGCGGCTTTGTTAAGACGATCGAGATCTCGGCGCTGTCGATCTTTTTCTCGCTCATCTTTGGCACGGTGCTGGCGCTCGTTAAAAGCTATGCGCCCCGCCCATTCCGTATTTTGGTGAGCGCCTATATCGAGCTGTTCCGTTGCACGCCGAACCTGCTGTGGATTCTGTTTATCTACTTTACGGTGCAGGGTTTGGACATTGTGATTTCGACCATCGCCTTTACGCTGTTTACCAGCGCCGTTATGGCCGAGATTGTGCGCGGCGGTCTCAACTCGATTCCGCGTGGCCAGTTTGAGGCGGCGCAAAGCCAGGGCTTCGGCTTCTTTGCCACCATGCGCTACATCATTCTGCCGCAGACGTTTAAGACGATCATTCCGGCGCTGTTTAGCCAGTGCACGACCGTCATCAAGGACAGCTCGTATCTTTCGGGCATTAACGTGGCCGAGCTCATGTACACGGCAAACGTCGTGATGGCCCACGCGATCGACCTGTCTCAGGTGCTTATGCTCTACGGCCTGGTGTTTGCGATGTACTTTGTGCTCAACTTTGGTATCTCGTTGCTGGTTCGCGCATATCAGAGGCGAATGGTGGCAGCGTAGAACGTGGCAAAGGGACAGCCCCTTTGTCACATAGAGAAAGGAATCGCGATGAGCGATCTGGAGAACAAGAAGAATCCTGTGGTCATTACCATCGCGCGCGACTTTGGCGCCGAGGGCCACGAGATTGGTCGCATGCTTGCCGACGAGCTGGGGATTCCACTGTACGACAACGAGCTGCTGGTGCGCGCGTCGCTGCGCGCGGGCGAGTCGCTCGATAAGATGGCCGCCTATGACGAGCGTCTGGCCGTGGAGAACATGGCGTTTCTGCCCGACCGCTACGATGCGCGTTCGTACTCGGACAAGTTGTTCCAGAAGATGAGCCAGGTGATTTTGGACCTGGGCGAGACCGAGAGCTGCATTATCGAGGCCGTCTGTCCGATTACCTGCTTCGCAACAACCCCAACCACATTGCCGTGCTGGTGACCGCTCCCTTTGAGGATCGCGTCGAGATTGTGCGCAAGAAGCGTGGCCTTAATAAAAAGAAGGGCGCCAAGCTGGTCAAGCAGCAGCAGAAGGCGCGTGAGGCTTTTTACAAGCGCTACAGCGCCGGCAAGTGGAAGATGACGAGCGGTAAGGACATCGTCGTCAACCGCGCCAAGCTGGGCCGCGAGGGCTGCAAAGACGTTATCGCCGCTGCCTACCGCTACAAAGTAGCGCAGCTCGAAGACTAACCGACCAAAACCACCACAAGGGGGACACACAGGCACCTTTGTGGTGGTTTTTGTTTTAGGCCGAGGGAAAGGCCTTGGTGAGACCGGCGCGCGTCTGCGTGTCGGTCTTTTGATAAATGGAGCTCAGGTGGCGCTGTACCATGCGCATCGAGATGCCGAGCTCCTCGGCGATCTGCTTGAGCGGGCGTTCATCCTGGGTCACGGCTATGAGCACGTCGACTTCGCGCGGGGTGAGGCCGTGGTCGGTGATGAAGGCCTGACGCTGCTCCTCGATACTCGGTACTGCCAGCGCCTCCTCGGCAAGCTGTTGATGTTCGCGCTCCTGCTCGGTTTGGGGCAGGCGGAACAAGCCGGCTGCCACGAATGCTGCGCAGGCGGCGACGAGAAGCACGACCGCGCCAATCATGATGAGGGCGACGTTGCCAGAGGTCACAAGCGCAAGCGAGACGCCCGACGTGGTGAACGCGCACACGTTATTGGCCGCACGGCCCATGCCGGCCCAGAAGGCGGGCACGTGCATGCGCGGTGCCAGCTGAGTAAACGTGGCGGTAAAGAACGTGACGAAAAAGCCCGAGCTCAGGTAAAAGACGACAAGGCCCAGGTTGGGATCGGCGCCGGCTTCCACGGCCAGGATGGAAATGGTCGAGAGCACGGCGATGCCGAGCATGACAAGTCCCATGTATCGGCGCTCGGCAAGATCAAAGATAATGCCGGCGGCAAGGCCGCTCGCCGCCAAAAAGAGGCACGGCCATGTTTGCACGGCAATGGTGCCGTGGGCGTTGGAGAGCGTGACCACGTTGTCGAGGGTCGAGAACAAGCAGGCCAGAATCATGACGAGCGCGATGCTCCAACACGCCTGCTTGGCAAGGGCGTGCGATGGCTCAACAAAGGGATTGATGGCGGGGTTCGCGGCTGTGTCTGTGTTTTGAGGAGCAGCGCTGAGGGCAGAGATGGCGATCGTCGCTGTGCCGAGAACGATAAGCTCTGCGATACCGCCGCAATTGAGCAGGTTGACGGCGAACTGCATCAGGATGCCCGCGGCATAGGCCGCTCCCGCGCCGGTGGCGAGTTTGGGGTCATCTTGGAATGCCAACGAAAAAGCGTGGTGAGCAGCGGCACCCAGCAGACCGAGCCCAAAGAATGCCACGCAGCCCAGAATCTCGAGCACAAGCGGGGCCGTAGGGAACTGAATTTGCGTCAGGCCCATGATGACGATAGGGGCGGCGGCGTTGACGGCTGCTAGTGAGTGGCCTTTGCGCTGTGCGAGCCCGAACAGCGGCGCGTATCCGATAAGGCCGATCACGCTGGCGCCTAGGATGAAACCCTGTGCGAGCACAACGCGTTCGGCACCAGAGAGCAGCCCGACATTGATATCGAAGCGAAACTCGGCGGAAAGAAAGGCGAAGGTAAAAAGCGCGAGTGCCAGAAGCGCGTTGATTTTAGGCTTGCTTAGGTTCAAGGACGGTCCTTTGGGTGGACGAATAATCGTGTCCTCGATTGTAGGCCAGGTCGGTAGGGGGTGGGCCTTTCG
>QSCH01000049.1:0-8954 GCA_003462965.1 Collinsella sp. OF03-4AA | reverse complement strand
CGATCTCCCGGGGCCGGCCGGTCCGGCCCTCAGGGTATCGGATTCCCACATTCACCCGCACATGTGCGGATGAATGTGGGAAGTGTTCGGATGAAGTTGCCAATCAAGGCAAATTACCTTTGAACCTTCACCATCAATTACAATTCCCTGACGGTTGTTAATTGGGCATAGATTCAAATCCGAAAACTCAGCCATTATTTTCTCGGTAACTTTCTTAAATGGTGCTGTGAGATAATGCGGAAGAACATAGAAATCAATCAAATTAAGCCCTGAATCATCTTCTTGTGAGTAGTCCTCCGGCATTTCATCCATTTGCTCGATATATTGGATGCTTGGAGCGCATACAATCGCACCTGCCGATTCACCAATCATCAGTTTTCCCTTTGCCAATTCTTTCTTCAACAGCTCATCCGTTCCCGTTTTACGGAGCTGGTCTATAAGGAAAAAAGAATTTCCGCCGGTAAAATAGATCACATCCGCATCTTCAAAAAGAGACTGTATCGTTGAATAAGCCTCCGTTGAAATATCAATTTCAGTTACGATTGCTCCCAACTTTTTGAATAATTTTCGAGCCGAGCCGACATAACCGGTGTAGCCTTCACGCAGCGAAGCTGTTGGAATAAATGCGACTTTTTTATTTTCAATTTCTTCCTTTATCAGACTTCCTACACTTGAAAAGTGAGAACATAAAAACAGTTTCATCAATATTCTCCTTTATATATAAATTCTTATTTGTTGAACTAAGCCGTGTATACCATACTCTCCAATGATAGAACGCCCTGATATAGCGAAATTTTGCCGTTTTCCAGCGTACGTGCGTACACACTCCACAGGAATTCTAAGGGGCCTGCCCCCTTAGCACACGGACTTTGGAATAAAGTCTAGTGTTTTACGCCTTGCCAGAGGTGTACAGGCTCTCGGTATGCACGTACGAAGCAATTGCCATCAATGCGCTATATAAGTGGCGATCAAGTTCGCATAAAGCGACCTTGATCCCGCAAACAAAAGGCAGGATACCATCACCACGATGATACCCTGCCTCTGTTCGTTCCTGTTTGCCGTTCCGAGTAGTCCTTCCGCAGAATTTCCGATAAACAAAAAACGTACCCGAACCCTTTCTCGTAAAGAATCGGGTTCGAGTACGAACTGAATGCTGGAGCAATAAAAAACCACCACAAAGGTGCCTGTCCCCTTTGTGGTGGTTTTGGGCCAGTTCTAGAGTGTGTGGCCGTAGGTGTTGGCAGCCTTGATGGCGGCGTCGAACTTTTCGTCGGTGAAGGGCTCCGGGTTGCCTTGCTTCCATTCGTTGGTGGCGTGCGCGTACTCGCACAGGGCAGGGATATCAGCCTCGGAAAGCCCGACCTGCTCAAGCGTCACGGGCAGGCCCATCTGATTGTTAAAGGCGGCGTAGCGCTCAAGGTTCTCGGTATCGCCCGTATAGGCGAACAGTACCAGCACACCCAGGCTTACGACCTCGCCGTGCAGGTAGGAGCCCTCGCGCGGAATGCTGCAGGAAGCGTTGTAGAACGCGTGCGCCACGCTCGAGTTGTAGTAGTAATCGTTTTGGTTGGTCAGGTTGGAGACGTAGCCCGTGTTGACCACGATGTCGAGCGCGATCTGCTTGACGGCTTCGGTCGACTGGTCCTGGCGCACGTCCTCAAGACCCTGGACGCCAAAGGTAAACAGCGGCTCGGAGCAGGTGTGGGCGAGTGCTAGGCCAAGGCCTGCCGTGTGCTCCAGGTTGCCGGCGCTCGTGGCGTACTCGACCTCGGACTGCTTGGACAGGGCATCACCCACGCCGGCCCAGAAGTACTCCGCCGGAGCCTCGGCGATGATCTTGGGGTTGATAAAGATATGCGCAGGTCGGTTAGGGTACGAATAGCCCTCGAGCGAGCCGTCGTCGTTGTAGACAACGGCAATGGCGGTCGCGGCGGAGCAGTTGGAACAGATCGTCGGGACGGTGAAGACGATCTTCTTGAGCTCAATGGCAGCGGTCTTCACGGTGTCGAGCGCCTTGCCGCCGCCGCATGCGATGAGCACGTCGGCTTCCTGGCAGGCAGGGGAGTTTACGACCTTGGCGATATTTGCGCGCGTACTGTTGGTGCCGTAGACGCGCGTCTCCAGAATCTCGACGTCGGTACCTGCCAGCGCAGCTCGATACCGGGAAGTGCTGCGGCCAGTGCTCGTTTACCACCAATGATGGCGACCTTGGTTGCTCCGTACTCGGCCAACGCGCCGTGCAGCTCGTCAAAGCAGTCTTCGCCAACGGTATAGTCGCTCATTCCGATCGTGCGCATAGCAATCTTCTTTCGTTCGATAAAGTGCTTACAGGTATTTTGCTCCAAGAGAAGGTCCACGGCCGCAAGAAATTTCGAACGTATAAAACCAGTGTTGAGGGTTTTTCGCCGGTGCGGAACGTGCTAGCATACTCCGCATAAGCGTTGATGGGGACGAGTAGTCGGCCGTCCGCATGCTACAGAGAGCGGGGAGCGCTGAGAACCCGTGCATGCGACCGATGAAAATCACCCCGGAGCTGCGGTCCCAACGGACGTGCCGCGTAGGTTCGTCTTAGTAGACATCGCCGAGATGGTCGTCGATACAGGCCAGCCGAGTAACGGATGCGAGCGCGCTGTAATGCGGGCGAGGGCATCTAAGCTGGGTGGTTAAGCGAAGAGCTTTTGCGGGCACACGGCCCGTTTTGTGGCGCTTCGTCCCAGCTTGTAGGGACGGGCGCTTTTTTGGTGCCCAACGGGCGTGCGCGCCCACGACATGAAAGGGGTACCGTGGCAAACGAGTACAAGCAGACGATGAATCTGCCCAAAACCGGTTTTCCCATGCGTGCCGGTCTTTCCAAGTCCGAGCCCAAGCGACTCAAGGACTGGCAGGACAACAAGGTCTACGAGCAAGTTCTGAAGAAGAACGAGGGTCACAAGAAGTTCGTGCTGCACGACGGCCCTCCGTACGCCAACGGTCCGATCCACATCGGCCACGCCATGAACAAGATTTCTAAGGACATGATCAACCGCTACTGGATGATGCAGGGCTATGAGGTTCCCTACGTCCCCGGTTGGGACTGCCACGGCCAGCCGATCGAGCACAAGGTCGAGGAGAAGCTTGGCACCGAGAAGTTCAACCAGACCCCCACGGCCAAGATTCGTGAGCTCTGCAACGAGTTCGCTGTCGAGAACATTGAGCTTCAGAAGGCCGGTTTCCGTCGCTTGGGCGTGCTCGGCGACTGGGACAACCCCTACCTGACGCTCTATCACCAGCATGACGCCGCCGACATCGAGGTTTTCAAGGCGATGTTCGATAAGGGCATGATCTATCGCGGCCACAAGCCGGTTCACTGGTGCAAGCACTGCCACACTGCGCTGGCCGAGGCCGAGATCGAGTACTCCGACGAGACGAGCCCGTCCATCTTCGTGCGCTTTGAGATGACCTCCAAGCCCGCCGGCCTCGAGGACTTCGACGGCCCGGTCGACTTTATCATCTGGACGACCACGCCGTGGACCATTCCCTCCGACCAGGCCGTTTCCCTTAAGCCCGGCGCCGCCTACGTCGCCGTTGAGCACGATGGTCGTGCCGAGGTCATGCTCGAGGACCTGGCTCCTAAGTGCTGCGAGGAGTTTGGCTGGGAGTACACCCCGGTCATGGTCGACGGCAAGCCTTATGTGGTTCCCGCCGAGACCTTCCACCACATCCGCTACAAGCAGCCGATCTTTGACGGCGTCGAGGGCGTGGCGCTGCTGGCCGATTACGTCGGTGTCGACGACGGTACCGGTATCGTCCACAACTCGCCCGGCCACGGCGTTGACGACTACTTTGCCTGCCTCAAGGAGGGCATCACCGACATCTGCATGCCGGTCGATGACGACGGCAAGTTCTACACCGGTGAGGAGTTTGGTACTGGTGGCCCCTTCAGCGGTATGGATACCGATGAGGCCAACCCGCACATCATCGAGTTCCTGCGCGAGCGCGGCACCCTGGTCCTCGAGAAGAAGATCACGCACAGCTATCCGCACTGCTGGCGCTGCAAGCACCCGGTGCTCTTCCGTGCTACCGACCAGTGGTTCGTCTCGATGGACAAGACCGGTTTGCGCGAGCAGGCTGGCAAGGAGGTCCGTGAGAACGTCAAGTGGTATCCGGCCCACGCGGCAAACCGCATCGGCGCCATGGTCGAGCAGCGTCCCGACTGGTGCATCAGCCGCCAGCGCAACTGGGGCGTGCCTATCCCCAGTTACACATGCGCCGACTGCGGCGAGAAGGTCATGAACGACGCCACGCTCGACGCCGTCATTAAGCTCTTCCACGAGAAGGGCTCCGACGCCTGGTTCACCGACGCTCCTGAGAGCTATCTGGGCGAGGCCTGCGTCTGCCCCAAGTGCGGTGGCCATCACCTCAAGGCTGATAAGGACATCCTTGACGTGTGGTGGGACTCCGGCGTGTCTTGGAAGGCCGTCTGCGAGTACCGTCCCGAGCTGGAGTACCCGGCGGACGTCTACCTCGAGGGCTCTGACCAGCACCGCGGTTGGTTCCAGAGCTCGCTGCTCACCTCGGTGGGCGCCAACGGCCACGCTCCGTACAAGGCGGTCGTCTCGCAGGGCTTCACCCTCGACGGCCAGGGCCGTAAGATGTCCAAGTCGCTCGGCAACGTTATCGACCCCAACAAGGTCTGTGACGAGATGGGCGCCGACATCATCCGCCTGTGGGTTGCTTCCGTCGATACCAGCTCCGACGTGTCCATCGACCACGAGATTCTTGCTCGTACGTCCGATGCCTACCGTCGTTTCCGCAACACGCTGCGCTTCCTGCTCTCCGAGCTCGAGGGTCAGTTTGAGCCCGAGACCGACGGCGTCGCCTTTGCCGACCTGCTGCCGCTCGACAAGCTCATGGTTGCCCGCCTGACCCAGGTCCAGGCCGAGGTCGACGACGCCTACGCTAGCTACGAGTTCCCGCGCGCCTACCGTGCGCTTTACGACTTTGTGGTTACCGAGCTGTCCAACGTGTATCTCGACGCCCTGAAGGACCGTCTGTACTGCGAGAAGCCCGGCTCGCTCGAGCGCCGGAGCGCCCAGACCGTGCTTGCCGAGCTCTTCTCGATGCTCATGCGCGACCTGCAGCCGATCCTGTCCTACACGGTCGACGAGGCCATGGCCTATGCACCCACCGGCTGCGTCGATCACCAGAAGTACGCCGCGCTGCTCGATTGGTATAAGTCGCCCATTACGGTCGACGAGGCCAATGAGTTTGAGGGCGTGCTTGAGGCTTCGCTCGAGCTCCGTAGCGCCGTGACCAAGGCCCTTGAGGATGCCCGCTCCGCCGGCACCTTCACTAAGAGCCAGCAGGTCCGCGTCAAGGCAGTCGTTCCCGCCGAGATGTATGCGCTGCTGACCGGCGACAAGGCCGTCGACCTGGCCGAGTTCTACATCGTCTCCGCTGTTGAACTGACCCAGGGCGAGGACCTCTCCGTTGCCATCGAGGCTGCCGAGGGCGAGTGCTGCGACCGTTGCTGGAACTACCGCACCACCGTCGGCGAGTACAACGGCCACGCTCACATCTGCGAGAGGTGTGCGAACGCACTCTAGTTACGCGGTTTTACCAAACCGCGTAACGGCTCGACGCTGCAAACCCGCCAGAGCGGCAATCTGCCTTTCAGCTTCGGCGGCATGACCAGAAGGTCTATGCCGCCTTGCTTCAAGGCACCTTGCTCGCTCTGGCGGGTTTTCGCTGTTGGTAGCGAATCATCGGCTATTTCGTTGCTGGTCAATATAAGATATTGATTTGCGTTAAACGTAATTCGATGTTTTTGAGGGTAGGGGATTGATTTGGGTCGTTCTGCGGATATGACGCCGCCTTTGCGTTGGCGGTTGGGTGTTGCTGGTAGCGTGGCGTTGGCCGTGCTGCTTGTTGACCAGCTGACCAAGCTTGCGGTTCGTGCCGTCGGCGATGCTCTACATGTGACTGTTATCCCCGGTGTGATCGACTTCCTTTTCGTGCGTAACATCGGTGCTGCCTTTAGCATGGGCGAGGGACATGGCCTCGCGTTTGCCGTGCTGGCGTTTGTCGTTATCGTTGCGATCGCGGTGTACTTGCTTCGCGCGCCCCAGCTTGCTCGCTTTGAGGTTGTGGGCATGGCTATGGTCGTGGGCGGCGCCATTGGCAATGCGATCGACCGTCTGGCTTTTGGCTTTGTGACCGATTTTATTGCCACCACCTTCATCGACTTCCCCGTCTTCAATGTGGCCGATGTCGGCATTACGGTCGGTGTGGTGCTTGCCCTCATCGGCTACATGTTCTTGAGTCCTGCGGCCCGTGAGGTCGACGCGACCGCCGAACTCAACGCCCGTGACGAGGCCCGCGCTAAGCGCAAGGCCCAGCAGCGTGGGGAGCGTGCCCGCAAGATTCGCGAAAGGAGCGAGCGCTAATGGCCGACATCCATATCCTTGTTGCCGACGATGCCGCTGGTCAGCGTCTTGACGCCTATCTGGGCGCTAATGACGGCTGCCCTACGCGCTCTGCCTGCGCGCATCTGATCGAGGGCGGTGCCGTTGCCGTCAACGGCGAGACATGCCTGTCAAAAAAGTATGCCGTGCGCTCCGGCGACCGTATTTCGGTCGATTTGCCCGAGCCGCACGATCCCACCGATGTGATTCCCGAGGCCATTCCCCTCGATATCCGCTACGAGGACGACTACCTCATCGTGCTCTCCAAGCAGCGCGGTCTGGTGTGCCATCCCGCCCATGGCCACGAGAGCGGCACCCTTGCGAACGCCTTGGTCTATCACTGTGGCATTGACCATCTGGGCACCGTGCAGGGCGAGGACCGCCCCGGCATCGTGCATCGCCTGGATCGTGACACCTCGGGCCTTATGCTCGCGGCAAAAGACGACGACACCCAGCGCGCGCTCCAGAATCTCATCCGCACGCGCACGCTCGACCGCCGCTACATTACGCTCGTCCACGGCCACATTGCCATGGACGAGGGCACCATTAACACCGGCATTGCCCGTTCTACGCGCGACCGTGTCAAGATGGCGGTTTCGGACGATCCTTTCGCGCGCCAGGCCATTACGACCTTTAGGGTCCTCGAGCGCTTCGATTCCACGCGTTTTGACGATGGCTATACGCTCGTCGAGTGCCACCTGTTTACGGGTCGCACGCATCAGATTCGCGTGCACATGCGCCATATCAACCACGCCTGCGTGGGCGATCCGCTCTACGGTAAGTGCGATGCGCGTGCCGACCAGGGTTTGACCAGGCAATTCCTCCATTCCTGGCGTGTGGCGTTCGATCATCCCGTGACGGGGGAGCGCATTGAGTGCCGCGATGAGCTGCCGTGGGATCTCGCCGCCGTTCTGGATGACTTAGCCCCGCGCTCGCTCGGCCGCACTGCCGCCGGCGACGAAATCGTTCCGCAGCTCGGTCTGCTCGAAGCCTAACCAGTATTAGGTGGTTTCTTGAACTCGGTTAGCCTACGGTAAGATATACGGTTGTTTACGTAACGCGTTCTCGGGAGCCTGCATGCTCGCCTTTTTACAAACTAACACGCCCATCGTGATCTTTAACCAGATTGTGGTTACGCTACTCACGGTCTGCTTTCTGTACCAGGTGGTCTTCTTTGTCATTGGCGCTCTTCGTGGCGAGGTCGCGCCTCCCAAGGCCAAAAAACTCCACCGCTATGCCTTCTTTATCGCGGCGCATAACGAGGAGGCCGTGATCGCCAACCTCGTTCGCTCCATCAAGGACCAGGATTATCCGTCCGAGCTTATCGAGGTCTTCGTGGTCGCCGATGCCTGCACCGATAATACGGCGCAGCTCGCGCGCGAGGCGGGCGCCATCGTTTATGAGCGCAACGACCTGGCCCGCAAGGGTAAGAGCTGGGTCATGGACTTTGGTTTCGATCGCATTCTCAACGAGTATCCCGACACGTTTGAGGGCTACTTTATCTTCGATGCCGACAACGTTATCTCCCGCGATTACGTCTCCAAGATGAATGATGCCTTTGACCAGGGCTTCCATGTGGTTACGAGCTATCGTAACTCCAAGAACTTCGGCAGCTCGTGGATTTCGTCTGCCAACGCCACCTGGTATCTGCGTGAGGCCCGCTTCCTCAACAACGCGCGCAACATCTGCAAGACGTCTTGTGCCGTCTCTGGTTCGGGCTACCTCATCTCCGCCAGCGTAATTGAGGGCATGCACGGCTGGCAGTTCCATACGCTGACCGAGGACATCCAGTTCACTACGTTCTGTGCCATTCACGGCATTCGCATCGGTTATGCGCCGGCGGAGTTCTTTGACGAACAGCCCGTGACGTTTAAGGCGTCCTGGAAACAGCGCATGCGCTGGACCAAGGGCTTCTACCAGGTGTTCTTTACCTACGGTAAGCACCTGGTCAAATCGACCTTCCGCTATCATCGCTTTGCCGCCTACGACATGTTTATGACCATCGCCCCGGGTATGCTGCTGTCCTTGATCTCGATGCTCGCTAATGCGACGTTCTTGATTGTGGGTGGCCTTTCGCATGGTTTCTTGGCAACCGAAGTCGAGATGCAGGCGTGCGCCGCTTCGCTCATTATGACCTTCGCCATGATGTATCAGACTTTCTTCATCCTGGCGCTGCTCACGACTATCTTTGAGTACAAGCATATTCACTGCGCGCAAAAGTGGCGCCTGGTGACTAACCTGTTTACCTTCCCGATCTTTATGTTCAGCTATATCCCCATCACGGTGGCTGCGCTGTTCCTGAAGGTCGACTGGGTTCCGACGCAGCACGCCGTCAACGTCACCCTTGACGAGGTCATGCAAGGCGCCAAATAATCACCACCAAAACCACCACAAAGGGGACAGTGAACTGCCTCCCATTTCTTGGACATCGGGAAATGGGAGGTTTTCCATGAGTATAGATCTCAGGTCGAAGCACGATCTGGAGTCCAGGAGGCGGGCCGTCGAGCTCTT
>QSCH01000048.1:0-9555 GCA_003462965.1 Collinsella sp. OF03-4AA | reverse complement strand
TGCGGAAACGATGCGACGGCCAGGTGCCGGGAGCTATTCCCGCGTTGCGCTAGCTGCGGAAACGCGGGACCCGTTCAGGCTGTTGCGTTGAGATTGAAAATCAACCTTGGTGACGTTCTTAAACGACTAGTCATTCAAGAACGTCCCCAATGACTACATGAAAGCGCCCCCAGGCGGATGTGCTTGAGGGCGCTTCTTGCTTGACTAGCTTTCGATATAGTCCTTCAGCTTGCTCGAACGGCTGGGGTGGCGGAGCTTGGCCAAGGTCTTGGACTCGATCTGGCGGATACGCTCGCGCGTGACGCCAAACTCGCGGCCGACTTCCTCGAGCGTACGGGGATGTCCGTCGACAAGGCCAAAGCGCAGCTCGATAACCTTGCGCTCACGATCGGCAAGCGAGTCGAGCACCTGAGTGAGCTGCTCCTGCAGCATGGAGAAGCTGGCGGCATCGGGCGGAACGATAGCCTGGGAGTCCTCGATGAAGTCGCCCAGCTGGGAATCCTCTTCCTCGCCGATGGGGGTCTCGAGCGACACGGGCTCCTGCGAGATCTTCTGGATCTCGCGGACGCGGTCGGCGCTCATGTCCATCTCGGCACCGATCTCCTCGGGGGTCGGGTCGCGACCCAAGTCCTGGAGAAGCTGGCGCTGCACGCGGACGAGCTTGTTGATAGTCTCGACCATATGCACGGGAATACGGATGGTACGGGCCTGGTCGGCGATAGCGCGCGTAATGGCCTGACGGATCCACCACGTGGCGTACGTGGAGAACTTGAAGCCCTTCTGGTAGTCGAACTTCTCGACGGCGCGAATCAGACCGAGGTTGCCTCCTGGATCAGATCCAGGAACAGCATGCCGCGGCCGACATAGCGCTTGGCGATGGAGACAACCAGACGCAAGTTTGCGCTGATGAGTGCCTGCTTAGCTTCGAGGCCAACGTTCTCAATGCGCGTAAGACGACGCATCTCGGCACGCGTGAGCTCGAGCTCACCGGCATCGGCAGCCTCGAGCTTCTCGGTGGCCTCGAGACCGGCCTCGATCTTCATAGCCAGATCGACCTCTTCGGAAGCGGTCAGCAGGTCGACCTTGCCGATCTCCTTGAGGTACATACGAACCGGATCGCCGGTCAGCATCACCGTGGAGGCATCGATGCCACGCACGCGCGAGCGCGAACGGGACGTGCGCACGGTGCGCTTCTTCTTGCTCTTGGAAGAACCCATCTCGGCATCGGCCTGACGGGCCATCTTGAGCTCGTGATCGTCGAGCGAGCCGGAATCGTGCTCGTCGTCGTCATCGAAATCGTCGGTATCGCTATCGTTATCGTCATCGTCGACGTCCATGGGGGCGTCGTCGTTGCCGCTCGCGGAGATAATCTGGATGCCGCTGTTGCGCAGCGCGGAATACACCGCGTTGAGCTGCTCATCAGATACATCGATATCCTTCAGGGCGACCTGAATCTCGTCCTCGGTTACCGAAGTCCTGTTTGAGCCGTTGCCCATGAGCTTTGCAACGTAGGATTCCAGCCCAGTACCCGTGCTCTCAGTCTTTTTTGGCACAGATTCTCCCTTCATAGTCCACAGGACTCAATACTTTAGCACACACATTGACGTCTATACCCAAAAAGAGAACTGGATATAGGCGAGAATACGCTGGTTGACCACAACATCTAGGCCTGTTCGGTGCCTGCGGCCTCCAGACCGATCAAACGGAACGGGTCCGCCACACCGCCGATAGACTTTTGCAGTTCGCGTTGACGCTGCGAATCCTGCGCGGCCTGCACGGTCAGCGCGCGGCGGGCCTCATCATCGAGCGAACGGTCCTGGCGCAGCTTGGCCTGTGCGGAACGCATGCGGCGCTTGATGGTGTAGAGCTCGAGCGTATCAAGCATAAACACGATGTTCGTCTCGGTGGGGTGCTTGCTCGTCGCCGAGATGCGCCCGGCACTCACAAGCGTTGCCGCCTCGGGACACACCGAGCGCGCCGCATCCATGCAGGCTGCAGGATCGGTTCCCGGCGGCGTTGCCAGAACGGCCCACGCGATGGATTCGTGACGTGGGTCGACCCACTCGATGGAGCAGATGCGATCGGCATACGTGCGGAACAGGTCGGGGTAGCTCGTGAGCATGGTCAGCAGCTCACGCTCCCCCGCCAAGGACTTGCGCTCAAGATCAGTAAGAACCATCGGCGCCGCCGCAGCCGGAGCGCCCGAACCATCAGTCACAGGCACAGCACCCATACCATCAGGCACATCGATCGGCGGCAGGTCGTCGACGGCCTCCACGGGCGCGGCACCGTAGGCATCGAGCGGGACATAGTCGTACGGCTCTTCCTCGACCGGCGCGGACACCGGCGGCGTCGCGCCCGATGCCCAAGCACCGCGAGATGCCCCCTGCGAACCAGACGTCCGACCGCCCGCGCTACCAGAGCGCTCAGCCTGTGCCCGCTGGCGCTCATAGTTCTGCTCACGACGTCGTTCCGCATCCTCGCGCTTGGCGACATCGCGAAACACACGGCCCGAGCTCGCACGCACTGTCTCCAGATCCAAGCCAAGCAGGTCGGCAATCTGGATAAAGTACGTATCGATCATGTAGCTATCGCGCAGCGGATAGATGAGCGTCAGCGCATCCTCGAGCGCCTTAGCACGACCGCCCGGCGTGGTAATGTCGCTCGACTCCTGCAGCGAACGGTACACGAAGTCCATGAGCGGCTCGGCAGCGTCGATGCGTTTCTGCAGCTCCTCTCCGCCGTGCGCCGTGATGAACTCCATGGGATCGTTGCCGTCGGGCAGCACCACGCAGCGCAGGTCCATCGAATCCTGCTCGATAAACTGAATCGCACGGCGAGCGGCCTTCTGGCCCGCGGCATCACCGTCAAACATATACACAATGCGCTTGGCAAAGCGGGTGAGCGTCTTGACGTGATGCTCCGTCAACGCCGTGCCCAGCGTAGCGACGACGTTTTTAATCCCCGCCTCCCAGCAGGCGATGCAGTCGGTATAGCCCTCAACCACGATGGCGGTATCTTGCGCGACGATAAACTCCTTGGCCCAATTAAAGCCATAGAGGTTTCGCTTTTTATGAAATACACTCGTCTCGGCGGTATTGAGGTACTTAGGTTGGCCGTCACCCATGATGCGACCACCAAAGGCAATGTTGTGACCCTGCTCGTCAAAGATGGGGAACATCACGCGGTCGTAGAAGCGGTCGGCTAGTTGCCCGCGCCCGCGGCTCACGGCGACGTTGGCGTCGATCATCTCCTGCGGGGTAAAACCCGCCTGGGACAGGTGCGACACCAGCGCGTTGCGGCCCGGTGCAAAGCCCAGGCAGTAGCGGCGGCAGACGTCGCCACCCATGCCGCGGCTGGCAAAGTACTCGCGCGGACGGCCGTCCTTACCGCGCATAAGCATGGTGTGGTAGAACTGGGCGGTCTCGGCGCACAGATCGTAGATGCGGGCGCGCTTGGTACCGCGCTCGCGGCGATCTCCGGCGTCATGCAGCTCAATACCCGCGCGATCGGCCAAATATCGGATTGACTCGGGAAAGCTCAAGTTCTCGCGCTTCATGATATAAGTGAAGACGTCGCCACCCTCGCCGCAGCCAAAGCAATGCCACACCTGTGTGGCGGGGATAATATGGAAGGACGGCGTCTTTTCGCCATGAAAGGGGCAGCAGCCCCAAAACTCATGGCCGCGGGGCTTGAGCTCAACCGTTTCCTGCACGATGGCAACTAGGTCGGACGCAGCGCGTACCTGGTCTTTTTCCTCATCGCTAATCACGGATGCTCACCCCCTGCTCGCCCAAGTTGTGACGAATGTCCTCGATATTACCCTCGACGGTCGAGATCAACTCATCCAGCGATTCGAAAACACGCGAGGGACGCAGCCAGCGCGTAAACGCCAGCGAAACGGAAGCGCCGTACAGGTCGCCCGTATAACCAATTAAATTAGCCTCGAGATGCGCAGATGCCGCATCGTCGGCATACGTCGGCGGCAGGCCGACGTTAACGGCAGCAGGCCATACGGTGTCATCGACGAGCACCAGGCCCTCATACACGCCATCGGCAGGCACCTGAATGCCGTCGGGAACCTGTAGGTTTGCCGTGGGAAAGCCCATGCCAGAGCCCTCGTGACGGCCGCGAATAACACCGCCGCGCACCATATACGGGCGTCCGAGTAACCAAGCAGCAAGCCCCACATGGCCCTGTCCCAGCTCGTGACGAATGCGGGTGGCGCAAATGGCCTCACCGCCCTCGCAAAGCAAGTCGTGCCCGTATACGTCAACGCCGCGCTCGGCACCCCAGGCGCGCATCTCGGCAACACCAGAAGCACCGCCGCGACCCAGCCTAAAGTCGCTGCCAACGCGAATCGAGCGAATGTCGACCACGCGTGACAACAGTGCGAGAAAACCGACATGGTCGAGCGCCGCGACCTCAGGCGTAAAGGGAACGGCCACCACTGCATCGACCCCGGTTTGAACCAGGGCATGCAGACGGTCGGCCGTCGTCATCAATTTTTGAGCGGGCGAAGGGCTCACCACGACGTCCGGGTCGGGATCGAAAGTGACCACGACCGCCTTGCAGCCATGGGCACGGGCATCACGGACAAGCGCTTCGATGAGTTCCTGGTGTCCACGGTGCACACCATCGAACACGCCGATGGCAATCGATGCGGCACCCAAGTGCTCGCACTCATCAAACGCATCGGCAGTAACGATGCGAGCCTCGTCCGACTCGCCCTCGAAAAAGATACGCGCGAGCTCGCGAGCGGACAACATCATCGAACACCGCCGATTGCCTGCGGAAACACGTGCTCCATGACAAAGCGACCACTCTCAATGCGGGCGAGCGCCTTGAGTCCCCCATCGAGCACCAACGCAAACGGCGCCTTCGAGACATCGAAGCGCGCAAGCGCACGCTCAACGGGAATGCGACGGCCGCAGAGCAGGTCATCGGCAAGATTGCCCGGCAAGTCAACACGCGTGGCGCCCAGGGCCGCAATGGGATCCAGGGCAAGGCCAGCCGCGGACTCGGGGGAAAGTTCCTCGACCGCATGACAAGCGCCAATGGAAACAAAACCGGAGGCCGTGCGGCGCAACGCGGAAATGTGCGCGGCGCTCTCACAGGCGCGGCCCAAGTCGCGAGCGAGCGCACGGATATAGGTGCCCTTGCTCACCGAGAACGCCACGGTCCACACACACGTATCACCTTCGCCGCCCACGGCGATCAGGTCGGCGGCATAGACCTCGACAGGGCGCGGAGGTAGGTCCACCGCATTGCCCTCGCGAGCAGACTTGTAGGCGCGAACGCCATTGACCGAGATAGCCGAAAACGCCGGCGGCACCTGCATCTGCGGACCCAGCATGGCCGCCAAGCGCTCACGGGCATAGGCAGGATCGCGCAGCTCGTTGGCAATAGCCACCGTGCGGACCGCCTCGCCCTCCGCATCATCGGTATTGGTCTCGGCGCCAAACGAGATGTCGGCGACATAGCTTTTGGTATCGAGGGTTAGCATGCCCAGCAAACGAGTAGCCTGGCCAACACCCACCACCATGACACCCGATGCCATGGGGTCGAGCGTGCCGGCATGGCCGACGCGACGCTCATGGAGGGCGCGCCGACATTGCGAGACCACATCGTGGGACGTGCAGCCCACCGGCTTATCGACGGCGAGCAGCATATTCAGTTGAGAAGGCGTACGACGAGCCATGTACCATCCAAAAAGTTAAAGCTCGACGGTCACCGAAGCGGGATCCTCCCCTACCAGTTCGGCCAGCATGGGAAGTGCCACAGTGAGCGTCTCGAGAATCGTTCCGTTGTTGGAGAAACCGGCGGCAGCGGGATGTCCGCCTCCGCCAAAGGCAGCAGCGATCTCGGACACGTTGAGGTCGCCCTTGGAGCGCAGGTTGCCGCGCACCTTGGTATCGCCCTCAATGCCCTTCAGGAACAGGCAGACTTCGACGCCCATCACCGAGCGAACCACATCGACCAGGCCGTCGCACTCATCCGAGGTGACACCGCAAGCCTCAAGGTCACTCTGGTACGCGTAACTATACGCGACGCGCCCGTGGGCCACCGTCTTGATGCGGCCCATAACGATGGACTTGAGGTGCAAAAACTCAACGCGCATGCTCTGGTAGACCTCGAGTGCCACACGCGCCGGATCGGCACCGTGGGCAACCAGACGCGAGGCTGCATGGAACGCGGCGGCATCGGCGTTTTGGTACTGAAAACGGCCGGTATCGGTAACCAAGCCACACAGCAGGCAGGTCGCAACGCCATCACGTGCGACAATGCCGCAATTGTCCAAGAAGCGGTCGATGATCATGGCGCAGGCTGCAGCTTCGACGCGCCTCAGGCTGAGCTCGGCAAACTCCTCGCGCGCCGGATGGTGATCGAAGCACACCACATGCTTGGAGCGACGAAGCACCTCGGCGGAATTATTGAGACGCTCGACGACCGGCACGTCCACCGAGATGAACAGGTCCGGATTGCCGGTATACGCAGATGCCGGTACCAGGCGATCGGAGCCTTCCATAAAGCGGTAGATACGCGGAACCGGATCATCGTCTGCCAGCAGCAGGGCAATGTCCTTGTTGGGGAAAAACTTCATGAGTGAAAGGCCCAGACCCAAAACGGAGCCCAAGGCATCGCCATCGGGAGAAGTATGTCCCGAAATCGCAATGGAGGACGCACCCTCGATGAGCTCGAGGATGCGTCGCTGAATATCTGCAGACTCGCACGAGGCGAGGTCGGCGGAATTAGTCATCTAAAGCTGCCTCCTGGGCGGCATCCGCTATCGGATAGCCGTCCTCGTCCTTTTCGATCGCAAGCGTGGCGGGAACGTTTTCCAGCGCACGCGTGATACGCTCGGCCTCATCGGTCGAGCGATCGATGCGAAAATCGAGCTCGGGCGTGACGCGCCAATCGAGCGAGCGAGCCAACAGGCTGCGAATACGGCCCTTGGCGCTTGCGAGCGCCTCCATGACCTCGTCGTAGCGGCTCGCATCGCACGACACGTACACGCGCGCGAACGAACGGTCCACCGCGACCTCGACCGCGGTCAAAGTAACCAAGTCGAGACGCGGATCGGAAACCTCAAAGAGCAGGATATAACCGAGCTTCTCGCGAAGTTGCTCGCCCAGACGGCGGGTTGCCTGCGTTTGCTTCATAGCGCTACCCCCTACTCGGTACGGGCAACCTGGTCGATGCGGTAACCCTCGATCTGGTCGCCGGGCTTGATGTCCTGGAAGTTCTCCAGGCCAATGCCGCCCTCGGAACCGCTCTTGAGGCTCTTGGCCTCGTCCTTGTAGTGACGCATCGAGGCGATCTTGCCGTTGAAGACCACGATGCCGTCGCGCACCAGACGCACGGAATCGGTCGCGGCGATCTCGCCCTCTTCGACGCGGACACCGGCGGCGATACCGACTTTGGGCACCTTGAAGGTGTCCAGGACGGTCGCGGTACCCGTGGAGACCTCGACCTCGGTGGGCTTGAGCATGCCGATACGGGCAGCGTCGAGCTCCTCGAGGCACTTGTAGATGACGTCGTAGCAACGGATCTCGACGCCCTCGCGCTCGGCGGCGGAACGCGCCTTACCGTCGGGGCGGACGCCAAAGCCGATGATGATGGCGTTGGAGGCGTCGGCCAGGACGACGTCGGTCTCGTTGATGGCACCAACGGCGGAGTGGATCGTGTTGATGCGAACCTCGGACTGATCCATCTTGTCGAGCGAGTCCTGAAGGGCCTCGATGGAACCCTGGACGTCGGCCTTGATGATCAGGTTGAGCTCCTTGACCTCGGCGTCGGCAATGGTCTCAAAGAGGTTCTCGAGCGTGACGTGCTTGACGCGGCTCTGCTCCTCGATACGGGCCTTGAGCGAACGCTCGTCCGCAAGGGCACGAGCCTCGCGCTCGTCCTCGAACACGCGGAACTCGTCACCGGCGTTGGGTACGGACTGCAGACCCAGGATCTCGACGGCGTCGGAGGGACCGGCCTCGGTGACGGCGCGGCCCTTGGGGTCGAGCATAGCGCGGACGCGGCCGTAGGTGAGGCCGGCGACCAGCGTATCGCCCACGTGCAGGGTACCGCGGGTCACGAGCACGGTAGCGACCGAGCCGCGGCCCTTGTCGAGCTTAGCCTCGAGGACGTTACCGGAGGCAAAAGTGTCGGGGTTGGCCTTGAGCTCGAGCACGTCGGCCTGGAGCAGCACGGTCTCGAGCAGATCGTCGATACCGATCTTCTGCTTGGCCGAAATGTTGACGAACATGTTCTGTCCGCCCCACTCCTCGGGGATGACACCGTACTCGGTGAGCTCCTGGCGCACGCGGTCGGGGTTGGCGCCCGGCTTATCGATCTTGTTGACGGCGACGACGATGGGTACGCCGGCGGCCTTGGCGTGGTTGATCGACTCGACGGTCTGGGGCATGACGCCGTCGTCGGCAGCCACGATCAGAATGACGATGTCGGTCACCTTGGCACCACGGGCACGCATGGCCGTAAAGGTGGCATGGCCCGGGGTATCGATGAAGGTGATCTTGCGGTCGTTGATCATAACCTGCGAAGCGCCGATTGCCTGGGTAATGCCGCCCGCCTCGCCGGCAGCGACGCCGGTGTGACGGATGGCGTCGAGGAGGCTCGTCTTGCCGTGGTCGACGTGGCCCATGACGGTGACGACCGGGGCGCGCGGCTTAAGGTCGGCGGGATCGTCGTAGAACGAGAAGGTGTTCTCCTCCTCGGGGGTGATGATCTTGATCTGACGACCCAGGTCGTCGGCAACGAGCTCGACAAGGTCATCGGACATGGACTGCGTCATGGTAAGCGGCGTACCCAGCAGGAACAGTCGCTTGATGATGTCGTTGGCCGGAACGTCGAGCGCCTCGGCGAGCTCCTGAACGGTAACGCCCTGGGAGACCTTGATGGCGTCGAGGTCCTCGGGGTTCACGCCCTGGGCCAGCGCCTCCTCTATCTTGCGCTCCTCCTGAGCCTTGGCAGCCTCGCGCTCGCGCTTCTCCTTGCGCTTTTTGCGGCGACCGGTGGACTCGCGAGAGGCCTCCTCGACGGCGGCACGAGCCTCCTCGAGCACCTTCTCGCGGCTGTACTCCTCGGCCTCGCGCGCCATGCGGCTGTAGTGGTCCTCTTCGTTGTTGTGACCGCCCTTGCGCTTCTTGCCCTTGCCCTGCTTGTCGAGGTTGGGGAAGTCCATACCGGCAGCGACGTTGTTGCTGGCATTGGTGCGATGGCTGTGGGGACGGCTCTCGGAGGCGTTGCGCTCGGAGTTGTTGTCGGAGGCGTTGCGATCGTTACGACGGCCACCGCGACGGTCGTTGTTGCCGCCACGACGGTTGCCGCGCTCGGCAGCGCGCTCGGCCTTGGCCTTCTGCTCGGCGTCCTTCTTCTCCTTGAGCACGGTCTCCTGTGCGGCAATCTGGTCAAGCAGCGAACGGAAACGCGAACCGCGCTCGGCAGCGCGCTCGGCCTTGGCCTTCTGCTCGGCGTCCTTCTTCTCCTTGAGCACGGTCTCCTGTGCGGCAATCTGGTCAAGCAGCGAACGGAAACGCGAAC
>QSCH01000047.1:0-10321 GCA_003462965.1 Collinsella sp. OF03-4AA | reverse complement strand
CGGCTCCCGCGGCGGCCGCGCCGGCGGTCGCGATAACCGTGGCAGCTATGGCAACAGCCGTGGCGGCAAGCGCGGCGGCAGCTCCCGTCGTCCCGGTGACGGCGGCGGCAAGCGCAAGTAACACACCCGTCGCGCGGTGAGGCGAGATGAGTTTGGGCCCCGAGCAGATTATGCTCGGGGCCCTTTTTGTTTGCCGTATCCGATCGCTAGTTCAAATGTGATTTCCTCGGGAATGCATCTAGAAGATGCCGTGGGCCTGTTTCCCGCCATGCGGCAATGGGTCCCATGGGGTGTGCCGTGCATTTTTTGGAGTATTCAGCAGCTCTAGCTGGCTGCATACGATTCGGTATTGCCAACGGTGGCCTTCAGATACCCCCTATGAGCGTTTTGAGTTAGATTTCGCCGTTTTTCGAAGCAAAGGTACGTCATTCTCGCTATGTCGGAACCCTAAATGACGCAGCGCCCTACAGTTTTGCCCGCCCGCGGCGGTGCTGGCGCGGTCACGTTGCAGAATACTCCGTTTTTTGCACGGGCCAGGATGGGGTACCTCAGGAGAACACGGCGGTATCCCGTAAATATATACAATCTGTACCGTAATTAATACAAAACGAAGAGGCAGACAGCGTAGGGTGGGTGCATTGGGGTGCTTGGTGCACCAAAACGGGGATCCCATGCGCCGTATACTCTGTCTGAATGTGAAAACGGCTTGACGCGTTGCCTGGCGTAGGGGGAGGGTGCCTCGATGAGCGTATTCGAAATTGTGTTTAGTCCGACGGGTGGAACGCGGAAGGTGTCTGGCCTTGTGGCCGGGGCGCTGGACAAAAAGACCGTTACCGTCGATCTGACCGATAGCGGGCTAGATTTCAGCGCTGTCTCGATGACTGAGGACGACGTGGCCGTAATCTCTGTGCCGGCGTATGCCGGTAGAATCCCGGCCGTGGTGGCTGACCGGTTGGGCATGGTGCGCGGCAACGGGGCTCGGACTGTTTTGGTTTGTGTATACGGAAACCGCGCGTTTGAGGACACGCTCGTAGAGCTGGAGGACGTTGCGAAGCGCGCCGGATTTAGGGTGGTTGCAGCGGTTTCTGCTATCGCCGAGCATTCCGTTGCGCGACAGTTTGCTGCCGGTCGTCCGGATGCGCAGGATGCGGCGCAGCTCGCAGAGTTTGCGCAGCAAATTCAGCAAAAGCTGTTGGCTGAGGATACATCCGAGCCCTCTATTCCCGGCAATCGTCCTTATAAACAAGCCAGAGGTCACCGCATGGCACCTGAGGCAACAGAGGATTGCGTCTCCTGCGGTGCATGCGCCGCGGCGTGCCCCGTTTGCGCTATCGACAAGGGTGACCCCAAACGAGCAGCTGGCGAGGCGTGCATCTCCTGGATGCGCTGCATTGCCGTATGCCCGCGAGGCGCTCGTAAGCTTGATCCCAACAAGCTATCCGCTGTTTCTCAGATGCTGAGCAAGGTTTGCGTCGTGCGGAAGGAATGCGAGCTCTTTGTCTAGCGCATACGAAATTGGTGCAATGGGGCCAGGTTAATCTGCACCAACCTGGTGCAAACAAACCTGTCCCCAATGCGCCAGAGCAAGGAGTGTCCCTGGGTGCCGGCAGAAAAGGAACGTCCCTAAGTGCCGCCTAAATACCGTTTATCGAAGAAAAAATACCGCTCACCGGTCATAATGATTGTTCTTGCTTTGGGCTTGTCTACAATAACTCCCGTAAAAAGAAATGCGGAAGGTTACCGAGTCCCTCGGACGTGGGCCTAACCAAAGTCTTTGAACGGGTGTGTTTCTATGGATGCATTCGCTTGATTTTGGTTGGGCTATATTTATGAAGGGACATGCCACCATGGGTTTCTTTTCTCGCCTGATGGGCGGTTCGGATGAGCAGAAGACTGCAGCTTCCGAGTTCGAAATCCTCGCTCCCGTTTCCGGCGAGCTTGTTCATCTAGAAAATACCAATGACCCCGCTTTTAGCAGCCGTGCCGTGGGCGATGGCGTTGCCGTGGTTCCCCAAGAGGGAACGGTGTGCGCTCCTGTTTCCGGCACCGTCGCGGCGCTGTTTCCGACTGAGCACGCGCTGGGCATCATGTCCGACGACAGCTCTGCTCAGGTGATGCTGCATATCGGAATCGACACTGTTAAACTTGAGGGCAAGGGCTTCCATGCGCTTGTTGCTCAGGGTGACCATGTCGACGCGGGCCAGCCCCTCGTCGAGGTCGATTTCGAGGCGGTTCGCGCCGCTGGCTTCGACCCCACGGTCTTCGTTATCGTGTGCGAGCGTTCGGAGAACTCGACTCTTCGTGAGCATGCTTCCGGCCCTGTTGCTGTTAAAGAGCCTGTCGTCTGGCTTTCCGAGTAAATTCTTGTGGTGGGTACCGTGGTTATCAAGCGAGTTTTCAACAATAACGTCGCAATGGTCACTTCGGACGATGGCTCCGAGCTCATCGTCATCGGCCGAGGCCTCTGCTTTGGCCGCCATGCCGGCGACGCTATCGACGAGGCGTCGGTCGAAAAGACCTATGCGCTGCAGGAGGGAACTTCTCAGGATTCGCGTACGATTGACCGCTTGGCACATCTTTTGGAGTCCATCCCCACCGTCAACCTCGTGATTTCCGAGGACATCGTTCAGATGCTCCGTCGAGAGCTCAATGTTGATATCAACGACAAGATTCTCATTGCTCTCGCAGACCATATCAGCCTTGCTTTGGAGCGCGAGCGCAAAGGCGTTCCCTGCGAGAACCCGCTGCTGCTCGAGATCCAGCAGTTCTATCGCAAGGAGTACGCGCTTGCGGGCCGTGCGCTGCAGATTATCAAGGAGTATATGGGCATCCAGATGAGCGAAGAAGAGCAGGGTTTTATTACGCTGCATATCGTCAACGCCACCATGCCGCAGCGCTCTGACCGTCTGATTGTTTCGGTCCAGCTTGTTCGCGACGTGCTCGCGATTGTTTCCGAGCACTATGCCACGACCCTTGACGTCACCTCGTTGCCGTACGAGCGTTTCGTTCGCCATCTGCAGTTTTTTGCGCAGCGAGCGCTCGATCCCGCGGCGGGGCAGGTCAATGGCGACGCGCTGTTCCGTATCGATGAAACGGCGTATCCGAGGGCGTTCTCGTGCGCGGAGTCAATTGCCGACCACTTGGCGTCTACCTATAACGTTGTCGTTACCGATGCCGAGAAGAGTTATCTCGCATATCACATTGTTAACCTGCTTGGAGAACCTGGTCTCTAGGCATAACGTGCCCACACATCGATTGATATAAGGCAAGGCTCACGGTCTTGTCTAGGGCACACCTATCTCAATTTGCGGAAAAGGAAGGGGAGTACCGCTATGACCGCAAAAAAGAAGTTCAATTTCAAAGCGCCGTTGGAGGTGTTCGCGAAGTCGATCGTTCAGCCGATGATGTATCTCTCGGTTGCCGGCATCCTGCTCATCGTGGGCATTATTCTGACCAACAAGACCATCTGCGCCGTGATTCCTGTGCTGGGCTCCGGTCCGTTCCAGCTTGTGGGCGCCGTTGTCTATCAGTCGCTGATGTTTATCATCAACAACCTCTCGATTCTGTTCTGCGTGGGCATCGCCGGCGCCATGGCAAAGAAGAACAAGGGCCACGCTTCGCTGATCGCCCTGATGTCGTTCTTCCTGTTCCTGCAGGCTAACAACATCGTGCTCAACGCCACCGGCTCTCTTGCCGAGGCGAACGGTATGCTCGGTCTTACCGGAACCGGCCAGGCCACCGTTATGGGCATCCAGGTGCTCGATACCGGCGTGTTCGGCGGCATCATTCTTGGTTGCATCACCGGTGCCGTGTTCAACAAGTACTCGAACAAGCAGTTCCCCATTGCCCTTTCGATGTTCTCGGGCGTTCGCTTCCCGTTCCTGATCATGATCATCATCTCCTGGATCATGGGCGCTGGCTTCTGCATCGTTTGGCCTCCGGTTCAGGGTGCCATCTCCTCCGTTGCCGGCATCATTAAGGAGTCGGGCAACATCGGTCTGTTCATCTACGGCATGCTCAACAAGCTGCTCGTTCCCACCGGTCTGCACCACCTCATCTACACCCCGTTCCAGTTCTCCGATGTGGGCGGCACCCTTACGCTGGGTGATCAGGTTATCGCCGGCGCCTATCCCATCCGTGTCGCCGAGATGGCAATGACGGGCCAGCCCTTCTCCGATAGCACCTACTTCAACAGCTACACCTTCAACAACCTGTGGCCCTACATCGGTATCGGTCTCGCCTTTATCTTCACCGCTTACAAGGGGAACAAGGATAAGACCAAGGCCGTTATCATCCCGCTGATCATCACCGCTGTGCTCTCCTGTGTCACCGAGCCCATGGACTTCCTCTTTGTCTTTGCCGCTCCCGTGCTCTTTGTCGTTCACTCGGTTCTTTCCGGCATCTTCCTGGTTCTGCTCAAGGTCCTCTCCGTGCCCGCTTCGACTGCAGGCGGCATCATCAACATCGTGGTTTCCAACCTGGTTCTCGGTGTCGATAAGACCAACTGGCCGATGATGCTCGTGCTCGGAGTCGTCAACGCCGCGCTGTACTTCTTCCTCTTCACCTTCCTTATTAAGAAGCTCAACCTCCACACGCCTGGCCGCGAGGAGGAGTCCGAGCTCGCCGAGTCCATTGCCGAGGGCGAGGCCGCCGCGTCTGTCGCGGTGAAGCAGGGCGCTGTTGCCGCAGCTCCCGCAGAGGGCGTCGATGCAGGTATTGCCGACCTGGTCGCAGGTCTTGGCGGCAAGGACAACATCGAGGAGCTCGAGAACTGCTTTACGCGTCTCCGCGTGAACGTTAAGAACCCGGACCTCATCGATGAGAACCTCATCAACCACGTACCCAACAGCGGCATCAACCGCAACGGCAACAATATCCAGATCATCTTTGGCATGAAGGTCGCCGAGATGCGTGACAAGGTCGAAAACGCAATTGAGAAGGAGCAGTAAACAATGATCATTACTCTGTGTGGTGGCGGATCCACCTTTACCCCCGGCATCGTCAAGTCCATCGCCCTGCGCAAGGACGAGCTCGACGTTGACGAGATTCGTCTGTACGACATCAACGAGGAGCGCCAGCGCAAGATCGGCGTGCTCGTGGACTGGATTTTGCACGAGGACCTTGGCCTGGACATCAAGCTCACGGTGACCACCGACAAAAAGACGGCTTTTACCGATGCGAGCTTCGTGTTTGCCAGATGCGCGTGGGCGGCTATGCCATGCGCGAGCAGGACGAGAAGATTCCGCTGCGTCACGGCTGCGTGGGCCAGGAGACCTGCGGTTGCGGCGGCCTTGCCTACGGCATGCGCACCATCTTCCCCATGGTCGAGCTGATTGACGACGTTGAGAAGTATGCCAAGAAGGACTACTGGATTCTTAACTACTCCAACCCTGCCGCCATCGTCTCCGAGGGCTGCCGCGTCCTGCGTCCCAACGCTCGCATCATCAACATCTGCGACATGCCGATCGCGATTATCGACGTGGTTTGCGCCGCGCTCGATATCGACAAGAAGGATGTCGAGTACGATTACTTTGGTCTCAACCACTTTGGTTGGTTCACCTCGATCCGCCACAAGGGCGAGGAGGTGCTCCCGCAGCTGCGCGAGTACATCAAGGAGCATGAGATTCTGCTGCCCGATTCCTACCTCAAGGGCATGAGCTCGCTGATGTCCAAGAAGCCCGAGGAGGCCACCGACGAGCACCCCGAGCAGAACCGCCACACCAAGGGCAGCTGGTACTACGTCTGGAAGGGCGAGTACGAGATCATGGAGTGCTTCCCGGAGTACCTGCCCAACACGTATCTGAACTACTACCTGCAGCAGAAGGAGTTCGTCGAGCATTCCAACCCCGAGCGCACCCGTGCTAACGAGGTTGAGGAAACGCGCGAGAAGAACCTCTTCGACGGCATCGACCATTACGAGAAGACGGGCGAGATCGACGAGAGCACGTTCTATGCGGGCAGCCACGGCGACTGGATTGCCGACCTGGCCATCGCTCTGAAGAACGATACCAAGCAGCGCTTCCTGGTCATTTGCGAGAACAAGGGCGCTATCCCTAACATGCCTTACGACGCCATGGTCGAGCTGCCTGCCTACATTGGCAAGAACGGCCCCGAGGTCATCAGCCGCGACAACATTCCTCTGTTCCAGCAGGGCCTCATGATGCAGCAGCTGAACTCCGAGAAGCTCGTGGTCGAGGCTACGATCGAGGGTTCGTACGAGAAGGCACTCAAGGCCTTTACGCTCAACAAGACCGTGCCTTCGATGAAGGTCGCCAAGGAGGTTCTCGACGACATGATCGAGGCCAACAAGGGTTACTGGCCCGAGCTTAAGTAAAAGCAACAGGGTCGCTGGCCGCATACCTAGAGTAATGCCCCGTCCACGTGATTGCGTGGACGGGGCATTGTCATTTGGTAACGCGTTTTATCAAATATGGCATTTATCTGCGGTAATGTTCTATTTCACCGCTGAGGGTGACATTTCATGCCGCCTGCCGAACTGCGTTGAGACCTAACAACTTTTTAGGTCAGTGTTGTGCGTGTAGCAATTTCGCCCGGCCTCGCCTCCGGGCTGCCATGTGAGAGGGGATCTTATGGCTCGACTGCATGTAATGGAACGCAGCCACGCTCAGGCCGTCATGGACGACCTGCACGATGCGCTCGGACGTCGTCTGGCGGTGAGCTCGCTCGCCCCGTGTCCCGTGGAGTTTACGGCAGCGCTCGTCAACCTGTGCTCCACCCAGAGCTGCGGCAAGTGCACGCCCTGTCGCGTGGGCCTGAGCGCGCTGAGCGACCTGCTTGCCGATGTGCTCGAGGGCCGCGCCGACGAGTCCACGCTCAACCTGATTGAGCGCACGGCCCGCACTATCTACCTTTCGAGTGACTGCGCCATCGGTTACGAGGCCGGCGCCATGGCACTCACGGCTATTCGTGGCTTCCGTGATGACTTTGAGCACCACATCCGTGAGCATTCCTGCGGCTTTGATCGCGAGGCCCGCGTTCCGTGTGTCTCGGGCTGCCCGGCACACGTCGACATTCCCGGTTACATTTCGCTCGTCGAGGCCGGCCGCTATGCTGATGCCGTCAAGGTCATCCGCAAGAACAACCCGCTGCCGCTCGTCTGCGGCCTGGTGTGCGAGCATCCCTGCGAGATGCACTGTCGCCGTGGCATGGTCGACGACCCCATGAACATCCTCGCCCTCAAGCGTTTTGCCGTTGAGCACAGTGACCTCAACGATCACAAGCCGCATGTAGTGGACAACACCGGTAAGCGCGTTGCTGTGATCGGCGGCGGCCCGGCCGGCCTTTCCTGCGCCTACTACCTGGCCGTGATGGGCCATAAGGTGACCATCTTTGAGCAGCGCCACCACCTGGGCGGCATGCTGCGCTACGGCATCCCCAGCTATCGTCTGCCGCGCGAGCGCTTGCAGGCCGAGATCGACTGGATCTTGAGCGCCGGCATCGATGCGGAACTCGACCACTCCGTGAACGGCGAGGAGCTTGTCCGCCTGCGCGACGAGTTCGATGCCGTCTACCTGGCCATTGGCGCCCACAGCGATAAGAAGCTCGGCCTTCCGGGCGAGGAAGCGCTCGGCGTGGAGTCGGCCGTCAAGATGCTGCGCGCCATCGGCGACGACGAGCTGCCCGACCTGAGCGGCCAGCGCGTGTGCGTCATCGGCGGCGGCAACGTGGCCATGGACGTGGCGCGCTCCGCCGTGCGCTGCGGTGCCGAAAAGGTGAGCATCGTCTACCGCCGTCGCATCTGCGACATGACGGCCCAGGACGCCGAGATCGCCGGCGCCCAGGCCGAGGGCTGCGAGGTACTGGAGTTGACCGCCCCGCTCGCTATCGAGACGGGCGAGGAAGGTCGCGTGAGTGGCCTGCGCGTGCAGCCGCAGATCATCGGCGAGCCCCGTCGTGGGCGTCCGGCCCCGCGTGCCGCCGCCACGCCCGAGCGCGTCATTCCCTGCGAGCGCGTGTTTGTGGCCATTGGCCAGGACATCGATTCCAAGCCGTTTGAGGACATGGGCATCGCCTGCAAGTGGGGTCGCGTCGTCACCGATTCGGATGGCGCCGTGCCTAACTTCGATGGCCTCTTTAGCGGCGGTGACTGCCAGACCGGCCCCGCCACCGTCATCCGTGCCATCAACGCCGGCCGCGTTGCTTCGGCAAATATCGACCGCTATCTGGGCTTTGACCACAAGATCAAGCTCGACGTTGAGCTGCCGACCGTGCAGTTTAAGGGCAAGCACGAGTGCGGCCGCTGCGAGCTGGGCGAGCGCGAAGCCGGCGAGCGCATCCACGATTGGAATCTGGTCGAGCAAGGTCTTACCGAGGAGGAGGCACGCCAGGAGGCAAGCCGCTGCCTGCGTTGCGACCACTTTGGCTTTGGCGCGTTCCGCGGAGGGAGGAACCTGGAATGGTAGAGCCCAACAAAACCACTGTCAGCGACAACACCGAAAGCGGAGCACTCAACATGGTCAAGCTCACGATCGATAATTGTGAGGTCGTGGTGCCCGAGCACACCACGATCCTGGATGCGGCCAAGTCCGTCGGCATCCAGATTCCCACCCTGTGCTACCTGCGCGATCTGAACGAGATCGGCGGTTGCCGCGTGTGCGTGGTCGAGGTCGAGGGCTGCGACCAGCTGGTTGCCGCCTGCAACAACTACGTGCTCGACGGCATGGTGGTCCATACCAACAGCCCCAAGGCCCGCGAGGCCCGTCGCACCAACGTGCAGCTGCTGCTGTCCCAGCACGACTCGCGCTGTACGAGCTGTGTGCGCAGCGGCAACTGCAACCTGCAGACCATCGCCAACGACCTTGGCATTTTCTATCTGCCGTACGAGCAGCACCTGGCGCGCGAGGGCTGGGACTTCGATTTCCCCATCATCCGCGATAACGACAAGTGCATCAAATGCATGCGCTGCATCAAGGTATGCGAGAGCGTGCAGGGCTTAGGGATTTGGGACCTGACCAACCGCGCCACGCATACCGCCGTGGGTACCCGCGGGCGCGCGCCGATCGGCAAGACCGATTGCGTCGCGTGCGGCCAGTGCATTACACATTGTCCGACGGGCGCACTGCGCGAGCGCGACGATACCGAGACCGTGTTCGATGCTCTCGCCGATCCCGACAAAATCGTGCTGGTGCAGATTGCGCCGGCCGTGCGTAGCGCCTGGGGCGAGGAGCTCGGCATTCCGCGCGAGGAGGCTACCGTCGAGCGCCTGGCTTGCGCGCTGCGCCGCGTTGGCTTTGAGTACGTGTTCGACACCGATTTCTCGGCCGACCTCACCATTATGGAGGAGGCTCCGAGCTGCTCGAGCGCCTGGGTAAGGCCGCCAAGGGCGAGGGCGACAGTCGCGGCTGGCCCATGTTTACGAGCTGCTGCCCGGGCTGGGTGCGCTTTGTGAAGGCGCGCTATCCGGAGTTTGTCGACAGCCTGTCCACGTCCAAGTCGCCGCAGCAGATGTTTGGCGCCATCGCCAAGACCTACTACGCCAAGGTGCTGGGCGTGGAGCCCGAGCGCCTGTTTGTGGTGTCCGTGATGCCGTGTACGGCCAAGAAGGCCGAGTGTGCGCTGCCGAGCATGGTGGGCGAGGACGGTACGCCCGACGTTGACGTTGCGCTGACGGTGCGCGAGATGGTGCGCATGATTCGCGCGAGCCACGTGAGCGTTGACACGCTTACCGAGGAGCCGCTCGATACGCCGCTGGGCTTTGGCACGGGCGCGGGTGTGATCTTTGGCGCCACGGGCGGCGTGATGGAGGCCGCCGTGCGCTCGGCCTACTACCTGGTGACGGGCAAGAACCCCGATGCCGATTTCTTTACCGACGTGCGCGGCCTGGACGGCTGGAAGGAAGCCGTGGCCGATATCGATGGCACCAAGGTGCGCGTCGCCGTGGCGCACGGGCTGGGCAACGCCGCCCGCCTGCTTGACGCGATTCGCGACGGCCGCGTGAGTTATGACTTCGTCGAGGTCATGGCGTGTCCGGGCGGTTGCGTCGGTGGCGGTGGTCAGCCCATCCATGACGGCTGCGAGCTGGCGGAAGAGCGCGGCCAGGTGCTCTGGGGCCTCGATGCGGCGGCCGACATTCGCTTCTCGCACGAGAACCCCGATGTTCAGGTATGCTATCGCGAGTTCTTGGGTGCGCCGCCCTCGCCGCTGGCCGAGGAATTGCTGCATACCGATCATCACGCATGGACGATGCCTAACGAGGGGACGTGCTAGCGATGCGCGCGTTTGATTTTGAAATGTCGCGCCGGGGGGTTTGCCTCGGCGCTCGCCGCGGGCGCCCTGTCACTTGCGCTCGCGGGCTGTGGCG
>QSCH01000046.1:0-10760 GCA_003462965.1 Collinsella sp. OF03-4AA | reverse complement strand
TGCTCTACAGTCCTGCTCACGACGGAGAGCACATTAAGTGCTCTCCTGTTCGTGCGGAACTCGCGACAAACTTAACCCCTGCCCCGGCGGCCGGCGGGCAAACGTCGTTGGACTTATCACTGACATGAAATGGACGCTTGCATATCGTCTGCTAGCTTGGCACGGTACAATGCTTTCAGATTTCAATTTGCAAATTAGTGGGGTTAATTCATGGCAGAATCTCGTGCGGAGCGTAAGGCTCGTCGTGCTTTGATCGAGACGGCTGAGGGGTCGGAGGAGACGAACTCTTCTAAGAAATCAAAGTCTTCTAAAGCTGCAAAAATCAAATCGACCAAGAGCAAGGCTAAGACCAAGCGTTCTGACTCTCGTCGGGATGGGGATAAAGCGCCTCAGACTCGCTCCAAGCGCCCGCATAACGATTCGGTTCCGTCCTCGCATAAGGCCGTGGATCCCAAGTCTCCTTGTTCCATCATGAAAGCTTGTGGTGGATGCACGGCGATCAATCGTCCTTATAAGAAGCAGCTGGCGGCCAAGCAGGCTGCTATGGAAGAGCTGTTTGCTGAGCTCTGCGAGCGCGAGGGTATTGCCGTTGATCCCATTCGCGGTATGGGTGTTACCCTGGGCGACCCGGGTAAGTATCCTGCGCCGCGTGGTTTTCGTCATAAGGCTGCCACTCCGTTTGCTCCCGGTAAGGAGGGTACTGTCCGCTGCGGCTTCTTTGAGCGCGGCACGCACAAGATCGTTGCCGTACCCGAGTGTCCTGTCGAGGCGCCGGGCGCTCGTCAGATTCTCAACGGCATCGCACGCGAAGCTGAGCGGCTGCATATTCCCGCCTTTAATGAGGATAAACATCTTGGTTTGCTTCGCTATGCCGTCGTGCGCTGCGGCTGGCGCACCGACCAGATCATGGTCACTCTCGTGACCGCCCAGCGTGACCTACCGCATGCGCAAGAATTCTTTGAGGCCGTCGCTGCACTCGATCCGCATATCGTCACCGTTGCACAGAATATCAACGGTCGCCCCGGCAATGCCATCCTGGGCGAGGAGACCCGCATCGTCTATGGCGCCGAATGCATGCGCGATCAGCTGCTCGGCTGCGAATTCGACATCTCCCCCACCGCGTTCTATCAGACTAATCCGCAGCAAACCGAGCTGCTCTATCGACTCGCCATTGACGGCATGGATTTGCAGCAGGGCGACGTACTCATGGATGCCTACTGTGGCAGCGGAACCATCGGTCTGTGCGCCGCAAAAGACGCCCAGGACAAAGGCGCCGGCATTATGTTGCTCGGTGTAGAGCGCAACCCCGCCGGCATTGCCGACGCACGTCGCAACGCCGAGCTCAACGGCCTTACCCGTAACGCGTGGTTTATGGCTGACGATGCCACTGACTATATCCTCGATGCCGCCGATAACAACGAGCGTGTTGACGTTCTCTCCATCGACCCGCCGCGCGCCGGCTCCACACCCGAGTTCCTCGAAGCCGCCTGCGCACTTAAGTCGCGCCGCATCACCTATATCAGCTGCAACCCCGTCACCCAAGAGCGCGACCTACACCAGCTCCTCAACGGAGGTTATCGCCTGCTCAAGATCACGCCGGTCGACATGTTCCCTCATACCGACCACACCGAGACCGTCGCGGTCCTCGAGCGCCGCTAATCCACCCCGGTAGATTTTCGAGACAAGAAGGGGGGCGGCCCGTCTGGACCGCCCCCCCTTCGCTTGGTTTATGAACTCCGCTACATCCCCTTGCGCAGGTCACACACGCCGGCTGCCGCCATCTCGCGCAGCAGCGTCTCGCGGTCGCGCGTCACGATCAAATCCAGCGGGAAGTGAATCTCGTCAAGCATCTTGCGCGCGTGATCGAGTTTGCCAATGGCCATGCCAATGTGGGCATCGGTCGACACGCCAATACCCACGCCCAGCTCGGCGCAGCGCTCGGCGATCTTGCGGCATACGGCCCAATGCTCAGTGTCGACACCGTGTTCAAGACTATGGTTGTTGATCTCGATAATCTTGTGCTTGGCCTTGGCCGCCAGCAGCACCTCATCGATATCGAACGGCACGCCCGAGCGCCCCGCGTGGCCCAGCATGAATACCTTGGGGTGTTCCAAGGCATTGATATACATCTCGGTTGTCTGGGCGAGCGTCGCGCCTTCGGCAATCTGCGGATTATGCACGCTTGCCACCAAATAATCCAAATTGCGCGTCACCAAATCGAACAGCGAATGCTCACGACTATACGAATCGCCGGCGATATCGAGCGTGACAGGAGTATCCTCGCCAAACAGGCTTCCGTCCAGCGAAACGATATCAGCCTCGGCACCACGCAGCACCAACACGCCGCTCCAAATGCGCGGCCAGATATCCTGGTTGATAAAGAACTGGTAACTGCGCAGGTCATTGGGGCAGGCTGTAACCATAGAGCTCAGATGGTCGGCAGATCCGAGCACCTGCAGACCACGCTCTGCCGCCCAATAGATGTTCTCCTCGATGGTTGAGTACGCATGCGCAGAGAACATCGTATGAGTATGAATATCACAAGAAAGAAGGTAGGGCATCGGGTCTCCTTGTCCAGTATGGCCGTCGCGTATATTCATTGTACGCATAGCTTTCGGCAGTCGTAAAACTGCTTCATCCCAATCACACAACGGCATAGACAACGGGGTCTGGCTTAAAACCAAACCCCGTTTCACGTTAAACATTGTAAGCAGAGCGCTTTACTTTCGACGATATTCGTCGGCCAGCTGCTTCCAGGCAGGCAGCGAGTTGACGATTGTCTCATAGCTCACGCAGTAGCCCAGGCGGAACCAGCCCGGCATGCCAAAGCTATCCGAAGGCACCGCGAGCAGCTCATACTTCTTCGCGCGCTCACAGAAGGCGTTCGCATCGGACTCCAGCGCTTTCACCCACAGGTAGAACGCGCCATCCGGCTCAACATAGGTGTAGCCGTACTCCGCCAGCGCATCGGTAAGCGCGGTGCGGTTGCGCGCATAGGCCTCAACGTCACTCGGCTCATCGATGCAATCGATGATCACGCGCTGGAAGAGCGCCGGTGCACACACGAAGCCCAGCGTACGGGCGGCACCGGCAACGGCGGGCATTAGACGAGCTGCCTGAGGATTCGTATTGGGAACCAGGATCCACCCGACGCGCTCGCCCGGTAGCGAAAGCGACTTGGAATACGAGTAGCACACGATGGTGCGCTCGTAGATCGAAGGCACCCAAGGCACCTCGGCACCGTACACGATCTCGCGGTACGGCTCATCCGAGATGAGCATAATCGGATTCTCGGGATCGCGCTTGGCGTTGACCTCGCGCAGAACATTGGCCAGTCGCGTCAGCGTGTCGCGTGTATACACAGCGCCGGTCGGGTTATTGGGCGAGTCGATAATGACGGCAGCCGTCTTATCGGTAATCGCCTTGAGCACGTTGTCCACGCTCAGCTGGAACGTATCTTCATCGGCGAGCGCCTCGACACACGTACAGCCGGCCTTCTCAATCCACACACGATACTCCGGAAAGTATGGGGCGATAACAATAACCTCGTCGCCCGGGTTCGTAACGGCGTTGAGCGTGCAGGTGAGCGAAGCCGCGGCACCCACCGTCATAAAGACGTCTTTGCCCTCATAGTTCGTTCCAAAGCGGCGGTTGAGCGATTCGGCGACGGCTGCTCGACATTGCGGCAGACCCGGAGCGGGGGTGTAGCCGTGCAGCTGGTCACTCGGCAGCTCCAAGGCCTTCTTAATGGACTCAGCCACAGCAGCGGGCGCCGGAACACTCGGGTTGCCCAGCGAGAAGTCGAATACGTTCTCTGCACCGATCTGTGCCTTGCGCTCAAGGCCATAGCCAAAGATCTCACGGATGATGGAGCTTTCCGCACCGCGAGCATACATAGTTTCGTTGATCATCTGTTCCCCTTTCGCATAGGCGCTATTGTACGCTTTAGCTGAGCAAAGTGCCGCAGCAATGTTGATTGGGGACAGACTTAAATGCGTGAAAACGCTCATTTAAGTCTGTCCCCAATCAACAGACGGCCCCATATCGCTCAAAAGAAAAAGCCTCCGCAGGTTTCCCCGCGGAGACTTTCGCCACAAAGGCTATTTGTCGGCGTCGGCATCGACGACGGCATGGTCATCGTCAGCATCATCGGATGCGGCTTCGGCATCCTCCTGCATGGCCGCCTGCGCAAAGGCCGCGGCATCAGCCGCCAGCTCCTCCTCGCTCATACGAGGCGCACGCTTCTTGGTCGGCATGCCAGCCGCCTTGGCATTGCGCTCCTCCTTGGCCGCCAGGATATCGCCCTCGCGCTCAAGGTAGGCGTCCCACTCGTTATCGAGCAGGGCATTCACGGCATCGCCCTCGACAGTCTCGCGCTCAAGCAGCACCTTCGCCATCAGATCGAGCTGATCGCGACGGGCGTCCAGGATCTCGACCGCACGACGATGGGCCTCACGCATAATGCGCTGAACCTCGATATCGATGCGGCGCGCCGTCTCCTCGGAGTAATCCTGGTGATCGGCGTAATCGCGACCAAGGAATACCTGATGCTGCGCCTCACCAAACACTTGCGTACCCAGTTCCTCGCTCATGCCCAGGCGCGTGACCATCTCGCGCGCCATCTTGGTCGCGCGCTCCAGATCGTTGCTCGCGCCCGACGTGATGTCGTCGCACATGAGCTCCTCGGCAACGCGACCGCCCAAGAACACGGCGAGCTCGTCGAGCATCTCGTTCTTGGTCTTGAGGAAGTGATCCTCCTGCGGAAGCTGCAGTGTGTAGCCCAGGGCCTGACCGCGGCTGACGATCGAGATCTTATGAACCGGATCGGAGTGCTCCAGGATGTGGCCCACCAAAGCGTGACCGCTCTCATGGTAGGCAATCGTGGTGCGCTCGGCCTCGGTCATCACGCGACCCTTGCGTTGCGGTCCGGCAATCACGCGCTCCATCGACTCCTCGACCTCGTCCATCGAGATCACGGAACGATGACGGCGAGCGGCCAGCAACGCAGACTCGTTGAGCAGGTTCGCCAAATCGGCACCAGTAAAGCCAACGGTCATCTGGGCGAGCTTCTCGAACTTCACGTCCTCGTCCATCGGCTTGTTCTCGGCATGCACGCGCAAGATCTGCTCGCGGCCCTTTACGTCCGGACGGTCGACCGTGACCTGACGGTCAAAACGGCCGGGACGCAGCAGTGCCGGATCCAGAATGTCGGGGCGGTTGGTGGCAGCGATCAGGATGACCGACTCGCTCTCCTCAAAACCGTCCATCTCGACCAGCAGCTGGTTGAGCGTCTGCTCGCGCTCGTCGTGACCGCCGCCCAGACCGGCTCCGCGCTGACGTCCCACGGCATCAATCTCATCGATGAAGATGATCGACGGGGCCTGGGACTTGGCCTCCTTAAAGAGGTCACGCACGCGGCTGGCGCCGACACCCACGAACATCTCGACAAAGTCAGAACCCGAGATGCTAAAGAACGGCACGCCCGCCTCGCCGGCAACGGCCTTGGCCAGCAGCGTTTTACCGGTGCCCGGAGGGCCCACCAGCAACACGCCACGCGGGATCTTGGCGCCCAGCTTGCGATAGCGATCCGGATCGCTCAAAAAGTCACGGATCTCCTCGAGCTCCTCGACTGCCTCGTCCACGCCGGCAACGTCCTCGAACTTAACCTTGGGGCGCGTGGCCTCGTTGGTCTTGGCGTTGGTCTTGCCAAACTGCATGTTCCTGTTGTTGGCACCCATCATCTGGCGCATAAAGTAGAACATGATGGCAATCAGGGCGATCGTCGGCAGCACACTCATCGCCAAGTCGCCCCAAAAATCGGGGTCATTGGTGTTGACGATGTACTTGGTATCGGGGTGCTCCGCCATAAGCTCGGCAAGCGAATCGGAGCCGACATAGGTCGAGGAGAAGCTCTTGAGCTCGCTCGTGTCGCCCTTGTCCTTTTTCGTCTTCCAGTAATGACCCGCCACGCTTCCGTCTTGAACCGTATAGGTCAAATCTTCGACGCGATCCTGCTTAATGGCGTTGACCATCTCGCTCGTCGCGAGCTTTACGGTATTGCTGGAATTGGCAAAGCCGGAGCCCATGTTAAAGAAGGCGTAGCCCAGAAGCGCGCAAGCCAAAATAAAATACAGCCAGCCCGTACGCGTGGGCTTCTTGCCTCCGGGCATCCCCGGGATCTTAGGCTCCCGGGGAGTCTGAGAATTGTTATCGTTACGGTCGTCGGGCATCTTACGAATAAACCTCCGGTTTCAAAATGCCCAGATACGGAAGGTTACGATAGCGCTCGGCATAGTCGAGGCCGTAGCCCACCACAAAGGCATCGGGGCAATGGGTTCCAACATACTTGGGCGTGACGGCCGAGGTACGGTCCTCAACGTCCTTCCACAGGAAGGCGGCAACCTCCAGCGAGGCGGGCTTGCGGCTCTCGAGGTTCTTCATCAGATACTTGAGCGTCAGGCCCGAGTCCAGAATGTCCTCAACGATCAGCACGTCGCGACCGCGGATGTCGATATCCAGGTCCTTAATGATACGCACGATGCCCGAGGACTTCACACCGTCGCCATAGCTCGAAACAGCCATGAAATCGATGTTGGTCGGCAGCTCGATCTTGCGCATCAGGTCGCCCATAAAGACCACGGCGCCGCGCAGGACCGCAATCAGCACCAGATCCTTACCCGCGTAGTCGCGAGTAATCTGCTCGCCTAGGCGAGAGACGATACCGTCGATATCCTCCTGCGTAAACAGAACCTTCTCGATATCCGGATGTTGAGAAGCCATGACAACCCTTTCTTGTGCTTATCGCCCACGCACCGCCGCATGGACGCGAACTACACATTCTAGCAGCGCACGGGGTATATTTACCAGCACGTGCGCCATCAGCGCGGGAATACCGTCAACGTCGCACAGAATAGCTGGCGCGAAGCGCTATTCCGCATCGACCACACGAAGCAGATATGCCACGCGCGTTGCGGCCGTGCATTTAAAACGCTCGTCCGCGCGAACGCCCGCGACCCATACTACGGCACCTCCCGGAGCCGTTCTTACCACGGGTACGCCAGAGCGGTCTGAAACAGGAATGCGCGCCTCGTTTAACAGGTCTGACACTTTCTTGCTTCGGCCGTTCATCCCCAACGGGCACATCACGTCTCCCGGCACAGGGCTATCCACCCACAGGCGCGCCGATCGTGCCTCGGTGGGAATCTCCCCGCGCGAGCCGGCTAACATCCGCTCGCTATCGCGGTCGGCAAACCCCAGGGCCGCCGCATCCACCAAGGCCGCAACCTTTCCGGCAGCAGCAAGCTCGCGGGCACGGTGCACGATATCGCACCCCGGCTCCACAGCCATCGGCTCCGCTGTCAGCATATGCCCCGCCCCCAGCGGCAGACGACCGGGAACGAAGATCCAATCGGCCACTAAACCCTCGCGCGCCGCCGGGGCCTTGAACGCCAGCGTGCCAAACTCCACACGGGCATCAATTCCCGCAGGAAGCGTAACCGAGCCCGAGCCCGCAGCGACGCAGGCGAGCACGCGCTCCACGTGCCGCATCTCCGGTCGCGCGTCGGGATCGATGCGCTTAATCGCCAATCGCACGATACGCCGTGCAATCACAACCTCAGCGGCGGCAAGACGGCGCGCATCGAGCACAAGTGCGCCCGCCGCTTCCTTGCGCAGGCAGCTTCGAAACGCCTGTGCCGAAAGCTGGGAAAGAAAGGCGTCTTCGTCGCCCAGAATTTCGCAAGCGGCGCCAATCGTCTTACAGACGCTCGCGTTGCGCTGTGCCACCACCGGCATCACCCTATGGCGTACATAGTTGCGCAGGTACGAAACGTCCTCGTTGCTTTCATCTTCCCGCCATGGCTGACCGTGCACCTGCAGATAGCTCACGAGTTCATCGTGCGTGAGGTCGAGCAAGGGGCGAACCACAATGTTCCGACGGCGCGGAATGCTCGATAGACCCGCGGGACCCGACCCTTTAATGGCATTCATCAAAAATGTTTCCGCGCGGTCCGACGAAGTATGCGCGGTACAGATACGAGCCGCCGTCCGCGGTGCGCCCGATTCGGCACAAAGTTCGCGAACGTATCTCCGTGCCGCGGCATAGCGCACCTCGCGAGCCGCAGCCTCGATATTGCCCGATTCGTCATCAAAATAGGCATGCTCGACACACAGCGGCAAGCCATATTGTGCGCATAGGCCGCGCACAAAGGCCTCGTCGCCATCGGATGCCTCGCCGCGCAGATGATGGTTCACATGCAGCACGTGCAGTCGCTCGCGCGCGATGGGGGCCACACCACGCCCATCCAGAATATCCAACTTTGATGTGCATGCCATAAGGAGCAATGCCGTCGAGTCCGCACCACCTGATACCATAAGCACTACGGGGGCAGCGGCCTGCCGCGTTGCCAGGGCGCTCTTATCCGTCCTCGGCGCGGCATGATGTCCATAGTGCTGAGATACCGTTGGCATTCGCTTCCTCCTCTATTCGTCCGCACTCATTGTATCCTTTGGAATCTTATGTCTCGCCTGCACCTTCATATCCTCGGCAGCGGCTCAAAAGGCAACTGCGCACTCGTCGAGGGACCTCAGGGGCTCATCATGATCGACAACGGCCTGTCCCGCCGCGAGACACTTAAACGCATGGCGGAGCTTGGCCTCTCGGCAGACGACGTCGCCGCTCTTGTAATCACCCATGAGCATGGTGACCATATCAAGGGGCTCGATGTATGGTGCAAGCACTGGCATGGTCCCCTCTTTGCCAGCAGAGACACCCTTTCATGCAAAGAAAACCTCGCGCGCCTGCCCGTAGAGGAATTTGACCCCGGCGACACGCTCCCCATTGCCGGCATCCACGTGCAAACCTACTCAACATCGCACGATGTCATCAATCCTGTCGGCTATCGATTTAATGCTCTCGATGATTCCATTGGGTTTGCCACCGACACCGGAGAGTTATCGAGCAAGGCCATAGGCATCCTCAAAGACTGTCGAGTTCTCGCGCTCGAAAGTAACCACGATGTAACTATGTTGCGCGAAGGAGCGTACCCCCGCTTTCTTCAGGAGCGCATCCTGTCCACAAAGGGGCACCTCTCCAACAACCAGGCCGCCGAAGCCGCGCGCGAACTTGTTACCGATCGCACCGAACAGCTCATCGCCATGCATATCAGCCAGGACAATAATCGTCCAAGCCTTACCGTCAAAAGCTATGCCAACGCGCTTGATGCAAGTCTCGATGATGAACTCGGCAGTTCTGCCACCCGTCTTCAAGGGCCACGGAAGCTCTCGATACGCCCTGCAAGCCAGTATCAACCGACAACCATTCAATAGCCCCTCAAGACAACAAAAGGGGGCTGGGAATCACTTCCCAGCCCCCTTAACTCATACTCTCGATTGAAGCAGAGCCATCGTTAGTCGATAGAGATCTTCGTGACGTTCTTCTTCTCGACAATCTTGGGAACCGTAACGGTCAGGATGCCGTCAGCATACTTAGCCGAAAGGCCCTCGCTCGAAGCGTCCTTCAGATACACGCCGCGCGTCGCACTGTACGAGCCGAACTCCTTCTGGAGGAAGTTCTTACCCTCGTTTTCGGCGCTCTCCTCGACGTTCACGCTGATGGACAGGCGACCCTCATTGAGCTCAACGTCGATGTCATCCTTGGCGACACCGGTCAGATACGCCTTGACCTCGTAGCCATCGCCCTTGTCCTCAACGTCAACGGGGAACGCCTTGGAGGCAATCGAGTTGTTTGCAAGGTCGGTCATATCATCAAACAGATCGAACAGCGAGCTAGCAGAAGGACGAACGCCAAAAACCGAACGATAAGGAACCATGCTTGCCATGTTTACCACTCCTTTTAAGGACTGCCGAGCCATCTTCTAGGTGACTGGGACTTCTTTTGACGCTCTTATATATGCCCACCCAGTGCTCATATATACATCGACTATAAAGTTTTTTGAGTCCAGTACTATAAGCATATCTAAGTGTGTATGACTCAGGTCTTAGTAAGGTTAAGGTTCTTTGAACCAGAGCTTAAATAAGAAGTATGTTCGCAGCTACAAATAACAAGGGGCTTACAATGAGCGCGTACACGTTGTTGGTAACGAGCTAAAGGGCATCATGGACGACCAAAACCAGAACAATATGTTTATGCCGACGCAGGGCGAAGATACTTCTACGCAGCCGCCACGGTTCCATCGCCCCCACATCTCGCAAGAGCCCATTAATGATCCTGAGCCCGATTATGTGACGAGAAATCGATATCAAACGCTCGAGGATGCCCAAACGGGACGTAAACATATGGCGTTGCCTCGGGAGACCCTGTATATCTGAAAGACGCACCATTATCTAAAAACAGCGCAGCTAGCGATGAGCCGATGAAAGCATCCGCCGCTCATCAACAAAGAGGGCCTCGACCCAAGCAAACCTTGACGCATTCGGCTCGCTATCTCGAAACGCCAAAACAGGGAAAATCAATCTTCGTTTCGTCAAGTAAACGACGCAAGCAGCATCAGCTGACAATTCTGCTTTTGATCATTGCGGCCATAGCAGTTGCCCTTGTTATACGATTTATTTTCTTTAAATAAAGGCTCAATACCAAAAACAACAAGATCGTCTGGTGTAATTGAGTCATTTACACCCCGTAAACGCAAAGAAGGGGGAGGCCGCGAGGCCTCCCCCTTCTTCAAGTCATCCGACGGCTCGGTGCCGTCCACCGGTCAGCGGCGCCCTGGCCTCCCACGGGCTGGCCCCGCAGTACTCTC
>QSCH01000045.1:0-11142 GCA_003462965.1 Collinsella sp. OF03-4AA | reverse complement strand
GGAAGGCGAACTGCATCGACAACGCCGCCACCGAGCAGCTCTTCGGCCACGTCAAGGACGAGTTCTACCGGGGCCGCGAGTGGGAGACGTTCGAGGATTTCAAACGCGACCTGGAGGAATATATAGTCCACTGGAACACGCGCCGGAGGCAGGTAAGATTGAAGGGCCTGACCCCGGAGGAGTTCCGGAATCAGGCCCTCGCGGCCTAGTCGCTATTTAGGGCGTCCAAGATTTGGGGCGCAGTTCATTGTCGTTCTAGCGGGCTTAATCAGGTAGATCGGTTAGCGCGCAGTAGTGCAGACAGATCTTACGCAAACAGGCCGTAGATGCTGATGTTGGCCTTGGCGTACAGGCCGTTGGCATACTCGGTCCACTTGGAGCTGGCGCTCGAAGCCTGCGAAGAATACTGCTGGTAAGCAGTGTAATAGGCGGTCATGGCCTGCTTATAGGTGGCGCTATCGGCGGTAAAGGCATCGTCGGCGAAGGCCTTAGCATAGGTGCCGTTCTCGTCCTTCCAGGTGCCCTTAGAGCTATCCCACTCGTCACCGGCAAGGTTGATGATGTAATCGGCGTAGTCCTTGCTCGCGGTCTCCTCGTTGCCGTCAGCAGGCTCGGTCGGGGCGGTCGGCATGTTTGCGGAGCTGTCGCCGACCTTCTTCTTGTAGAGTTTCTGCAGCGTCGCGGACTGGCGGACGATCTGCTTGGCCTGGTCCTTGGACACGCCGTACTGCTTGGCCATGGTGTCGTAGTCAGAAGTGCCGATAGAATCCTCGGCGTACTTCTTCATCTCCTTAGAAGAGACGGTAATGCCCTCGTCCTCGGCAGCATCGAGCAGAATCTTGTTGCGCACGTAGGACAGGATGACGTCGGCAGAAGGAGCCGTGTAGTTACCATCGCTATCCTTGACGGTATCCAAGCTGTACTGGCTCTCGATGGCCTCGCGCGCGGTGATGTCGCTCTTCTTACCGTTGTAGCTATAGCTTGCCACGGTCGAATCGAGCTGATCCTCGGTCAGGGTCGACGAGCCGACGCCCTTGCCGCCAAAGCCGCCATTGCCAATAAAGAAGCCGACTACAGCAGCGATCACGATAGCGACCACAAAGGCGGCAATCATCGTCTTCTTGTGCTTGGATGCATGGTCGTCCGTATCGGAGTCGTCCTCGTCCTGTTCCTCGGGCATGAGGTTCTCGTCGGCGGCGTCCGCGGCGATCTTTGCCTCCAGGCGAGCGTCCTCTTCCTCGGCGGTCGTGCCGGCGGCAATGTGCTCGGCAGACGTACCGGCGACCAGGTCGATCTTCTCGTCCTCGTCACCGTCGGGGCCTTCGCCGCGCTCGATGATCTGGATGCCATCGATCTCGTCCTTCTCGTCCTTCTTTTGAATCAGACCCATATCAGTTACTCCTTGTTAGGAAACATAGTCCGCAATAGAATACGCCCGACAGAGCGCCGGGCGTATTGATTCTCAGGTTATACGCAAACACTTAAGTACTATTTAGGCGTTTGCAGTCTGCATGCCTTAGGCCAGGTGCGCGATAACGGCATCGGCAAAGGCCTGCGTGCCCACAGCGCCCTCAACGGAGCCGGTCTGGGCACGACGCACGTCACCGGTAACCTGCTCGCCCTCGTCGAGCGTGGCAGATACGGCGGCACGAATGCGATTGGCAGCATCGTTCTCGCCCAGGTGGTCGAGCATCATTGCAGCAGAGAGGATCTCGGCCGTGGGGTTGGCGATATCCTGGCCAGCGATATCGGGTGCCGAACCGTGCGTTGCCTCAAAAATGGCGCAGTCGGCACCGATGTTGGAGCCGGGGGCCATCCCTAAGCCGCCCACCAGGCCGGCGCACAGGTCGCTCACGATGTCGCCGTACAGGTTGGGCAGCACCAGGACATCGAAGTCGTTGGGGTTCTGAACCAGGCCCATGCAGGTAGCGTCGACGATCTTGTCGTTGAACTCGATGTCGGGATAGCCCGCGGCCACCTCGCGCGCAACGCGCAGGAACAGGCCGTCGGTTGCCTTCATGATGTTGGCCTTGTGCACGGCCGTCACCTTTTTGCGGCCGCAACGGCGGGCGTACTCAAAGGCGTACTCCACAATGCGGCGGCTCTTGGCGATGGAGATGGGCTTGATCGAGATGGCGGAATCGGCGGCAAAGGTCTTCTGACCCGAGCGCTCGACAAGCTGTGAGAGCTCCTCGACCTCGGCTGCGCCCTCGTCGAACTCGATGCCGGCGTAGAGGTCCTCGGTGTTCTCGCGCACGATGACCAGGTCAACGTCGCGGAAGCGCGAGCCGTCGCCCGGCTGCGACAGGCAGGGGCGCACGCAGGCGTACAGATCGAAGTGCTTACGCAGAGCAACATTGACGCTGCGGAAACCCGTGCCGACCGGCGTGGTGATGGGCCCCTTGATGGCGACCTTAGTCTCGGCAACCGCATCGAGCACATGTTGGGGCAGCGGCGTGCCAAACTCGTCCATGACGCCGGCGCCGGCCTCCTGGACGTTCCAATTGATCTGGACACCGGTGGCCTCGACCACGCGGCGCATGGCCTGCGTAATCTCGGGACCGATACCGTCACCGGGAATCAGGACTACATCGTGCGCCATAATCTGTTACTCCTCGTCTTCGGCGTCGTCAGATTTTTTAACGCTAGCACGCTTCTTCTTTTTGGAGAGATCCAGGCCAAAACGTTTAACAAGCATTTCGCAAATCTCGCTCGAACGGGCCTTGAGATAGCTGCCCTTACCGTTCTCGGCATCGAACTTAAGGCGCAGCGCAAGCTTCTCTGCGACCTCGGCGTCGATCTCGCCCTGGCAAAACTCGTACAGGCAACCGAGCATGTCGCGATACTCAAGGTCGCCGTGGTAGCACTGGATGGCCTCGTCCAGGATGGGCCAAGCCTCGCGCGAACGCTCGACACTCGTGGCACCCCACACGCACAGCAGGCGGAAGGCGGCATAGCGCAGCGTGGAGGAGATCTCGTCGAACAGCGCGGTCTCGGCACCCTCAAAGGCGTCCTCCATCTGCTCGGGGCAGGTGGTGGCGAGTGCCGCCAAGGCATCGAGGGCCTCCCAGCGGGTCTGAGCCTCGGGGCGGTCGAGTGCCTCGATCAGCGCGGGCACGCAGGGCACGACGCGCTGCGGATCGCGCTCGGCAAGCAGGTGCAGCACGCGGGCGGCAAACTGGCGGATGCGGCGCGTGGGGCAGCCGAGCTCCTTGACCAGGCGGTCGACGGCGTTCTCGTTCTCCTCTGCCAGCTGAAGCTGTGCCAGCTCCTCGTCGGTGAGCTGTTCGTCTTTGTTTTCTGCCATAGTTACCTCTTCTTACTATTTCTTAGCGTGCTTGCCAGCACCCTTGCTGTCATCGGTGACCGAGATGAGCTGTCGGTCGGCCGCGCCATTGCGACGCGCACGGCGGCGTTCCTCAGCGTCGCCCGCGTCGGCGGCGGCGCGATGAGCCTTGTTGACGTTAAAGACCTCGTCGTGCTTGCGCCACGGCCCGACGGACTCGCCAAAGCTCATCTTAAGACCGGCGATAAAGCCGCCGAGCCAGCCGATCGGCGCAAACTGCACCAGCGGGAACAACGAGAACACCCAGGTCAGCAGGACGACTGCCGCCGCGCCTGCAAAGTTGGCAATCCAGTAGTCGCGTTTGGTGATCACGCGCTTTTCGCAGGCCCACTGGCCGCACAAAAAGCCAATGTAGATCGCAAAGAGAAAGAGCACCAGCGCGAGCACCACGAACGTCCAGCTCATGGGCGCTACTCCTCGTGATGATGGCCGCAGCAGCACTCGTGGCCGTCGTCATGGCCGTGGCCGCCGCAGCACTCGTGGTCCTCGCCGTGATGGTGACCGCAACCGCACTCGTGGTCGTCGCCATGCTCGCCGCAACCGCAGCCGTCCTCGTGGGCACCGTGCTCCTCGGGACGATACTGCGACCAGTCCAGACCGGCGGCGATGGCATCGGCCTCCTCCTTGTAGAGGACCGTGATGGCCTGGGTGCCCAGCTTGGCGCCACCGATGGCGTCGAGCATGTCGTAGAGCGTAAAGGCCACGTCGGCGCCGGGCAGCGCAAGCTCGCGATCGTCGGCATAGGCGAGCGCCAAGCGCAGGTCCTTGATGAAGTGCTCGACCATAAAGCCGGGCTTGTAGTCGCCGTCGAGTGCCTTGGGCGCCAGGCTCTCCATGGCGCCGGACTTGCCGGTACCGCCCAGGATCATCTGGCGGGTCTTCTCCAGGTCAAGGCCGCTCAGCTCGGCAAATGCCATGGCGTCGGCCATGCCGACCATGCAGGCGCCCAGCGACACCTGGTTGGCGAGCTTGGCAGCCTGGCCCTTGCCGGCGCCGTCGAAGCAGCAGATGTTGGCCGCGAAGGTGGCAAGGATGTCGCGGACCGGCGCGATGTCGTTCTCGGTGGCGCCCACGATAGCCGTAAGCGTGCCGGCGATAGCACCAGACTCGCCGCCGGTGACGGGGCAGTCAAACGCCATGCGACCAGAAACCTGAGCGCCTCGGCAATGTCACGGGCGAGCTCGGGCGAGCTCGTGGTGAGGTCGATCAGGACCGCGCCGGGCTTAGTGCACGCGAGCAGACCGTCGCCCGCCAGGTAGAGCTCCTCGACCTCGGAGGGATAACCCACCATGGTAAAGATGACGTCGGCGTTCGCCGCGGCATCTGCCGGCGTATCGGCCCAGACGGCACCGCGCTCAACGAGCGCTGCAGCCTTGGACTTGGTGCGGTTGTTGACCGTGACGGGATAGCCAGCGTCCAGAATGTGGCCGGCGATGGGGGCACCCATAATTCCGGTGCCGATAAATGCGACAGAGAGCTTGTTTGCCATGAAACCTTTCCTTTTGGGTTGGGTGTTATTACCAGGTTGAATACTCGGTGCCAGCGTTTGGGCTGTGAGTCGAGGGCAATTACGGACGCAGCGCTTGCCTACTGGCCGCGCACGCGGCGGGCGATGCGGTCGGAAAGCGACGCCTTGTCGGCGCGGTTCTTACCCCAAAACGCGCAGGCCACCATGCCGGGGCCCACGTGCGAGCCAATGGTGGGGCCCACGGAGCTGCGAATGATTGTGACGTCGGCGCAGCCCTCCTCCTTACGGATGGCGGCTTCGAGCCAGTCACCGTCCTTTTCGGCATCGGCCGTCATGATGGCGATGGGCATGGTGCGGTCGGGCACGTAGTTCTCGCGGAACGACTTGAGGATGGACTTGAGCGCCTTCTTGCGGCCGCGGTTGACGCCGATCAGCGACAGCGAGCCGGCAAGGTCGTAGGAGAGCTCGGGCTTGACATCGAGCTTTGCCGTGAGCTGCGCCGCCGCGGGCGGAATGCGGCCGCCGGCAGCCAGCGCATCGAAACTCTCGAGCGTAAAGTAGCCGTGGACGTAGGTCTTTGCCTCGTTTGCCCAATCGACCAGCTGCTTGGCGGTCAGTCCCGCCGAACGCTGGCGCACGGCCTCGAGCGCCAAGAGCGCGCCGGTCGCGCAGGGCAGAGCGTTGTCGACCACGTAGAGCTCAAAGTTGGGATACTCGGCGCGCACGGCATCTGCCGCCTGGCACGCGGAGTTGTAGCTCGACGACAGCGCCGAGGTAAAGCACAGGTAGACCGTAGGCGTACCCTCTTTGGCGCACTCGGTAAAGAACTCGATATAGCGACCGAGCGACACAGCCGAGGTGGACACGCGGGCGCCGGCGCGCATGCGGTCGTAGAACTCCTTAGGCTCATGCTCGACCAGATGTCGTCCGTGCGCTCCTCGCCATCGATAATGAAGGGGAAACCCAGGATATCGACATCAAGGTTCGCGGCGACCTCGGGACTAAAGTCGCAGCAGGTATCGACGACGATGCGGCAACGGTCCGAATGGCCGGTAGATGCAGCCTTGTCCATCAAAGCGACTCCTTACGTAAAAAAGGCGGCCACCCGCATGGGATGGCCGCCAACCGTTAACTCATGCAAGTTAACGTATTTTACTCGTCAAGTGTTTCGATGCGGGGCTTGATGATGCCATATCCACCATTCTTACGGTGATACACCACATTGATGAGACCGGTCGTAGCGTTCTCGAACACGTAGAAGTCGTGACCGAGCAGATCGGTCTGCACCAGCGCCTGCTCCTCGGTCATCGGGGTGACGTCGATAACCTTCTCGCGGACGAGCAGGTCGTCCTCCTCCTCGGGCAGCAGCAGGTCGGCCAGATCCTCGACGCGCTCGACCGGCGCAACATCCGCGGCGCTGGCACCGCCCTGGCGGTTGTCCACGACCTTGGTCTTGAACTTGCGCAGCTGGCGGGTGACCTTATCGGCGGAGAGGTCGATGGCGGCGTACATATCTGCACCGTGCTCGGCAACGCGAATCACCGAACCGCGGGCACGAACCGTAACCTCGACGATTGCCGGGTTGGGGTTCGAGGGGTTCTTCTCATAGCGAAGTACAACGTCGACCGTCATGGGCTCGATATCGAAAACCTTGAGCGCCTCGCCGATCTTCTCATCCACATGCGCACGCAGAGCATCGGTTACCGTCGTCTTGCGTCCAGAAACCTTGATATCCATACGTGGCTCCAATCTGCCTCGGGGACTTACTGTACTGGCTATGTACCCATTGCCGTGCATTTAATCACGCGGATTCCTAAAGACCCGAATAACGATTGCTTGATACCGCATACCGAAGTCTCGCACTTTTCTGTGGCAAAGTGCGCTATAGGAGGGAGCCGGCAGCTTTGTATTTGGTCCCGAAAATTGGCTTTGACCTGCTGGTTTTATAGGGATGAAAAAGCCGGGCTCCCCTATTGGGGAAGCCCGGCAGTGCGTGTTGAAACCGTGAAGAGGTGTCCTTTCCAACGTATAGGAGACACCACCCCTAGCAATAACTAGCTATTGAGTTTGTTAATGTCGTCGTCGGTGATGGTGCCTTCCTGGCTGGACGATTTGTCTTCGGAGGATGCGGTCTCATTGTTGGAATCGGAGGACTCGCTGCCGGAGGATGCGGAGCCAGACGACTGAAGGTTGACACCAGATACTGTCTTAGTGGTGAGGTCGTAGGGCATCGTGCCATACCAGACGCAGTGGACCGCCTCGAGCGTACCGTCGACCGTGATGCCGTCGAGGGCATCGCTCACGGCACGGCACAGTTCGTCATTGGACGAGAGGCCCGCAACACCAAGCGTCGAGGGCGCCTCGAGCGCACCGACATAGGAGATCTCGCTCATCAGGCGTGCAAGGTAGCCGCCGGCCGTGGAGTCGCAGATCACATAGTCGACCTCGCCGGACTCGAGCGCCTCAAAGCACTCGTTGATGTTGGGGTAGGTCTTTTGGTTGGCGGTGATGCTCTGCTTAGCAAGCGCCTCCTGCGAGGCCGAGGACATCTGGACACCCAGAGTAGACGTGTTAAGGGTATCGGTGGAAACGTTTAGCGACCCACCATCGCTGGTTCTACCGAACACGGAAGCGGCATCGTACAGGCAGGTGCCGAGCGAGCTAACGTCCCCGTCCGTGGAGTTGATCTCGCCGATAAAGATATCAGCCTTTTTGTCGCCGAGCGCGGAACCTGCCGAGGACGCATCGACAAAGGCGACCTTAAGGCCCATGCGGCTTGCGAGGGCGCGGGCGGCGTCGACCGCATACCCCGTGAGCTCGCCGTCGGTGCCCTGCATGGCCTGCGGCGCATCGGAAGTATCGAGGGCGACCGTCAGGGTACCGGGGGTGACCAGGGCATCATCCGACACCGTGGGCGTGACGGTCTCGTACTCGATCTGGTCGATCGTGGGAGTCGTGAACGTAGACAGCGGGTTGAACGCGCATCCGCTCAGACCCAAAACGGCGATGACCGCTGCGGTCCCAGCACCTAACCGAGCCGCGTGCATCAAGCTGCCCCTCACCATGTCCACTACCCTGCCTTCTGTGTCGTATACGATCCGTGCGATGCGCGGAATATCAGATTGTTCCCACCAGCTGACCTGGTATTTGACCCCACACTTGCGCACCGGGGTGTTTGCTCGGGAGGCCGCAGCCACCTTCACGACTGGCCCGCTCGCCCGCGAGGCGGTATTGCCCCAAAGAAAGTAGAACGGACGGTGCGGCTTACATCTAGGACGCGCCATGATCGCGCCGCGCGCACGCGGTCGCTTACGTGGATCCCTTTGACCGCGTCTGTCTTGGACTAGGACGGGCATTTCGTCCGTCCGCAACCACAGCCTGGTAGGAACGTAGCGCATTATAGCTAAGTTCAAGCTAAAGTTTAAGGTTAGGGGCGTCATTCGCATCGCGAGTACAGATTTCGCAGGTCGGAGTGGGCTATTCGTGCCCCTGTGAAGCCCGGAGCTCCCCTATGGGGAGCTCCGGGGCACCCTTCCTAGGGTGCTGTGGCCAAAAAATGGCAAATATGAGTACTGTCACCAATTTAGTAACAGGCAGTTTTAGCCTCTCGGACAGATTTTGCGCTCAGTGTCGCCAACCTGATGCTTAGTTATTCTACATTTGTTTATTATCTTCTTACTTTATGACGCCTCCGAGTCCTAAATTCCTTGATTTTGCTGTTACTGATTTAGTGACAGTACTCATATTTGCCATATTTTGGCCAGGGCATATGATTAACCCCCTATTTTCGACGTGAATTAGACCGGCTTAAGCCCAAAACACGCCCGCAGCGTGTTAAGCAACGCCTCTTGCTTCTTCCTGCGGGCATCGACACGATTCCGGTACCGCTTTCTCATACGCTGGTGCATGCGCCATGCGAGCGCTTCCATCGCTTCCATGTCACAGAGCATTTCGTTGTTGACCGTCGCGACCTCGATTCCCATAGTAATCAAGCCCGTGTTGCGCTTTTCATCATGGATACGTCCCCTTCGAGAGGAATGGCCCAGCTCACCGTTGTATTCCAGATCAAACCGGGCTGTCTCCTGATATGCATCGCAAACTGCATGGGGCATCCCCGAGATTGTCTGCGCGCGATCATCAAACTCGATCTTGTAGTCGGTCTTAAAGGGACCGCAGGCAAATCCGCCATAGGGAAACGGAAGCGAAAACAGGGCGAGCATGATGCACTCCATGGGCGAGCGCAGGTTTTCTGACAAGTAGGGACACAGACGCTGCAATTGTTTGGCCACATTCCCCTTGCATGCCGCAAGGTAATCTGCCAGGCGATCGGGCGTCAGCGCTGGCTCGACTTCAAAGTAGCCCACGTCTGTCGGTTGGTCCTTGTCCTTTGCAAGTTTGTTCACAACGGGCGAGGTGTAGGGAGGCAGATATTTCCCGCGGTCGCTCAGTGAAATCTTGGAGCACAGTTCCTGGGCCAGGGCAAACGCCCGAATGCAGCCGATCTCGCGCGCAACGGCAACACAAAGGGCCTCGGGAGATAGGCTGTACACCCCCGGTTCCACCTCTAGAATCGAGCCGTCGGGCAACTCGGAGCATACGGACCAACTCACGCCAAGAATGCGGCGGCGCTGTGCTGCAGACCCTACCAGCAAACACAAATCCTCTTGCACCTCGCCGCTTGCGGCCCCAATCCGCACCAAGTCGGGAAGATAGATGTCCTCGGTCGAGGGCGACGACGTGCACAGCACACGGCGCTCTTCATCGGGATCGAGGTCCCTCCAGCTGATGTAACCCATTTGTCGGCGCTCGGCGCGCATCATGCGTAGCGCCGAGGCGCCTGTTAGGATTACGGAAGCCGCTAGCTGTTCGTCTGTCGGCTCGTTGCACCGCTCAATCTTTACAGCCACAAAACCACCCCTACCAAACGCGTGCGATAGCGAGGCCATCGACCGCTGCGGCGCCGGCGCGCTTGAGTTCCGCCGAAGCCGCTGCCATCGTCGCGCCCGTGGTGATAACGTCATCGATAAGCAGCAAGCGGCGGCCGTGCACGTCCTCAACCGTCTCGTACATGCCTTGGGCACGCTCGCGGCGCTCCTCACGACCGAGTTCGCGCTGGTCGCCATGCCCGAACTTGACGAGAGCATCGAGCAAGGGAATACCCGACAGCTCGCAAAATGGGCGCGCAATAGCCTCCATATGATCAAAACCACGCCGCCGAAACGCTGCCGCTGTCGCAGGCACAAACACCACCGCATCCGCACTGGACAGCACGCCTCCTAAGCGTTCGGGCGCTACGATCTGGGCATGCAGGGCGGTGTCGTAGAGCAGCTCCGCCAGATACGGAGCCAGACGTCGCTCGCCCGCATCCTTGTACGCTTTAATGATGCGCGGCAGCGGATGCGCATAGACGGCACACGCCAGGCAGCGGTCGAGCGCCTCCGCCATTGCCGAGGACGTGCCCTCGACCGAACACTCAGTGCACAGCAAATCCCCAAACGGGGCGCCGCATCGGGTGCAGCTATGACGTGGGTCGATGAGCGTGAGCGCGGCCAGGCAGTCTTGGCAAATAAGCGCACCGGCGCGCTCGCAGCCGGCACATCGTGTTGGCGACAATGCCTCGAGCGCCTCGCGTGCCACCCGCTCGGCAAACGGTAGCAATTCGTCCGCAAACGGTAGGGCACCGGCACCCTGCAGACGGCTCGATATGTTCAGATGGCTCTTCAAGACACAACCCTCCCTACATTCGGTCGCAGGGAGGGTTGTTGATTCGGCGCTATGATACCCCGATGCGCTCGGGGCAAGGCGGGCTAAATCCGCTCGCGGGCGTTATTCGCCGGCGGGCGGTTGTGGTGCGGACGAAGACGGGGTCGAGCCCTCGCCACCATCCTGGCGCGGCTTGCGGGAACGGCGACGGCGACGGCGCTTTTGACCCTGGTCGGCCGAGCCCTCGCCACCGCGATCCACGCGCGGCTCGCGCTCGTCGCGAGCGGCGCCACGCGAAGCCTTAGCAGCCGCTCCCCCGCCATCTCCGGGACGACGGCGCGTGACCTTGACCTCGCCATCCGAGACCTGATCGGCCACGGAGGGCACTGAGGCTTCTGTTGCGCGCCCGAGGAATGGCGACGGCGCGGACGCGGCGCGCGCTCCTCCTCGCCACGTGACTTGCCGCCCTTGTCGGCAGACGCATCGGAGGCCGAGGGACCCTTGGAGCGGCACCGGCCTCGCGAGCAGCTGACTTGCCGCCCTTGTCGGCAGACGCATCGGAGGCCGAGGGACCCTTGGAGCGGCACCGGCCTCGCGAGCAGCTGCGGCGCGGAAGGCGTCCTCG
>QSCH01000044.1:0-11889 GCA_003462965.1 Collinsella sp. OF03-4AA | reverse complement strand
ACATGTCGAAGCTGGAGGAGATGGACGAGCTGAGCAAGAAGGCGGAGGGCTAGAGCAAGGCGGGGCCGAGGCCGCCTCGATCAATTTGCGAAAGAATCTTGACGGTACCAGCCAACAAATGCCCTCGACGAAGCGGGCGTGGAAATGCTCAAGCGCGTTGTGGCGATGGCGGCATCAACGGGTCGCGAGGTTATTCTGTCCAGCCATGACGGAGAGGTGCTCGAGGAGCTGGCCGATCGGGTTTACTGCATGCGCGACGGTGCCGTTGTGAACGTTCGGGAAAGGTCGTGAGCGCGATGAAGAAGACCCTGTGGACAAGAAGGTCGGCGCTTGCGCTTTTCGGCTGTGCTGTTACTGGCCTTGCGGGCATGAGGGCGAGCGTCGTTAACGGGAACCGGACGGTCATTCCTGAGAAATATTATGCGGAGGGCGAATGGCTCTCGATGGATGGGGCGTTTCTGGGGTCGAAGGATGTGGCGACTGACGGGTATTCGTTTTGCATAGACGGGGCGGAGCTGCTCACGCCGCGCGAGTATCTCAAGCGTGCGCATGATGATTATTCAAAATATGGCATCGTGGATACGAAAACGAAATTGAAGGACGCCGACATCACGTGTGTTATCGCCGTAAAGATGCGTGTCAGGAATAAGGACAATGTCGAAGGCGGAATCAAAACGTATGTTTGGCATTTGGTGCCGGAGTCTGCGCCAAACTATGACTTTATGGTCAATACCGATCTGATAGCGCAGGCAATGCCGGCTTTAGACGGATTTGCAGCGTTTGCCGTGCAGGTTGGAGCGGAAAACGAGTTGCTTGTCCCATTTATGATGCAAAACACCAACGATTACTTTGAAGATTACGAGACCGTCCGTTTTGAGAAGGCTTTTCCCGGGACTTATACGATGAAGATGACCGATCTGCCGGAGAGAAGGCTCTTAAGGTTTGAAGTGAAGTAGCTCGAGAGTTAGGCAAAATGGGTCCATCGGCGGTACCCGCGCCCGATTTCAGGCGCTCCGACTCGGAATCGGGCGCGGGACGAGGCACCTTCGGTGTCGGCCGGATTACCGCTTCTTCTTCTTGTTCTTCTTCTGCTTGCGCTGCTTGCCCTTGTTGTCCTGGGGCTTGTCGGCCTGTTTTGCTTCGGCAGCGGCCTTTTCTGCCTTCATCTTCTTGCGTTTGGTCTCGATGCGGAGTTTTTTGTTGATGCGCGCCTTAAGGAAGGCGCCAAACTGCTCGGCATCGCCGCGAACAAAGGTGTCCTTGGGGATCGTCACGCCCTGGTCGGCGAACATGGCAACAAAGATGCGCCCGCCGTCGAGTACGTGGTCGAGCTTCTCAAACGGGAAGAACTGCGACTTGCCGCTCTTGCCCCAGACCATCAGGCCGTCCTCGTTGGCGGCGACGCGGCGGTAGCGGCCGCCCATGGACTCGTCGGCCTCGACGGCGTCGATAAAGTCGCGGGCGAGCGTGTGATGCAGGTTTTTGCTCCACCAGGCCAAAAACGCGCCGAATACGATCAGGACGACGCCGAACTTGATCCAGTTGCCGCCGGCCACCAGCATGCCAATGCCCAGCAGGGCGGCAATGGCGGCGGCGACATACAGGGAGCCGCGGCGTCTGGGCGAGGCGACCAGGCGGGCGAAGTCGGTGACCAGATCGTTTTCGTACTGATACTCGTTGAGGTACAGGATGCCGTCATCGGCTGCTGCCTGCGCCTCGAGCGCGACCTCGACCTGGTCGGCTGCTTCGGAGGGAACGAGGTTGCTCTCTGCGTCTGCCATGCTCTTTGGACTCCTATCGCGGCGGGCTCGCCGTACGGGTTATTATGAATGCAGTATGCCGTGCGACCGCATGGCCGCCGCGGCAACAAGACTCAGTATACCCGGGGGAGCACCCATGGAATCGTTGTACCGAAAGTATCGTCCGCTCACCTTTGACTCCGTGGTGGGCCAGCAGCATATCGTCTCGACGCTCGAGCACGCCATTACCGAGGGGCGCCTGTCCCACGCGTACCTGTTTTGCGGTCCGCGCGGCACGGGCAAGACCACCATGGCGCGTATTCTTGCCAAGGCGCTGCTCTGCCGCAATGCCGAGGCGGTGCGCGCCGAGGGTGCGAGCGGCTGCATGCCCGACGGCACCTGTGAGGAATGCGAGCTCATCGCCGAGGGCAACCACCCCGATGTCTACGAGCTCGATGCCGCCTCCCGCACGGGCGTGGACAACGTGCGCGAGGAGATCATCAACTCCGTCAACTTTGCCCCGGTGCGCGGCAAGTACAAGATCTATATCATCGACGAGGTCCACATGCTCACGACGGCGGCGTTCAACGCGCTGCTCAAGACGCTTGAGGAGCCGCCGGCACACGTGATCTTTGTGCTGTGCACCACCGACCCGCAAAAGATTCTGGAGACCATCCTCTCGCGCTGCCAGCGTTTCGATTTCCATCGCATCGGCAACGAGGATATTGAGCATCGCCTGGCATACGTGTGCGAGCAGGAGGGCTTCGACTACGACGATGAGGCGCTCGCCATCGTGGCGCGCCATGCCAAGGGCGGCATGCGCGACGCGTTGTCCACGCTGGAGCAGCTGAGCGTCTTTGGCAACGGTTCTGTGCATGCGGACGACGCCCGCTCGCTTTTAGGCGAGGTTTCGGACCAGATTCTGGGCGAGTTTTCCCGCGCCATTGCCGATCGCGATGTTGCCGAGCTCTATGGACTGATCCGTGCGCAGGTCGAGGAAGGAAACGACCTGCTGGAGCTGACGCGCGACCTGGTGGCGCATGTGCGTGACGTGTACGTTGCCTGCGTTGCCGGTGCCCGTGCCGAGCTGTTTGAGGGCGGCTCCGAGCAGGCCGAGGCGCTTGCTGCCGAGGCCGCTGCCTTTGGCGAGCATCCTGCCGACCGCCTGGCCCGTGTGCTGACGGTGCTCGACGATGCCGCACTGGAGATGAGGGGCGCGAGCGACGTGCGCCTGGTGCTCGAGATCGCCTGCACGCGCCTGGCACGTCCCGAGGCCGATTTAACGATTGAGGCATTGGCCGAGCGCGTGGCCCGCTTGGAGGCCATGGTTGCCAACGGCGCCGTGCCGGCGAGCGTGGCTGCTGCTCAGGCCGCCGCGCCTGCAGCATCCGTACCCGCTGCTGCCCAACAGCCGACGCTAATTTCGGGCGCTCGTGCTGCCGCTCCGGCGGCATCCGCTGCCCCCGCTGCTACGTCCGCGCGCCAGGGCGGTATGCCTTGGGACCGTGTGCTGCTGTTCCGGCTGCCCAGCCTGCGTCCCGTTCTGCGTCCGTGTCAGCTCCAAGCCTGCGTCCCGTTCTGCGTCCGTGTCAGCTCCAAGCCTGCAGCGCCTGCACCTCAGCCTGCGCCGACTCCGACGCCTCAGCCCGTTGCGGCTCCCGCGCCTGCCACCGCTCCGGCACCTAAGCCCCAGTCCAACAATGCCGCCCAGGTTGCCGCCGCCGGTACTGCCGAGACGCCCGCGGTCGAGGATGCCGGAGAGCTGCAGCGCAAATGGGCCGAGGTTGTCGAGCGTGTCAAGGCGCGTCAGGCTTCCTACGCGGGGCTTTTGCTCAATGCCCGCGCCACGGCTGACGACGGCTCCAGCTCACGGTCTCGTTCCCCGCGGGCTCGACCTTTGCCATCAAGATGCTTGGACGCGCCGACACGCAGTCGGTGGTCCTGCCGACAGTCAGTGCGGTCTTCGGTCGTCGTACCGTCGACTATGTCCTGGATGGGGGTGGCACGCCGGCTCCTCAACATGAGGAGCATTCTCCATCTGCACGGGCTGCGGTATCTGCGGACCCGCAACCCGTGTCCTCGGCGGCCCCTGCATCCTCGAGCGCCAGCGCGACGCAGCCAAAAGCAGCACCGATAGCGGCGCCGACCCCGTCGGCGCCTAAGCCCGTCATGGCCAAACCGGCTGCTCCGACACCCGCGCCCAAGCCTGCCTCGCCCGCGCCCAAGTCGTCTGACCTGGGCAAAGCCCCCTGGCTGCGCTCCGACAACCCCGCCGGCGCTCCTGCCACGGGCAAGCTCCCGACCGAGCCCGCGCCCCGAGCGCCCGAGCGCGCGTCCGCTCCCAAGGCTCAGCCCGCCGCGCCGTCTGCGCCATGGGAATCCGAGCAGGTTCCCTACGACGATGCCATGGTTGGCGGTTTTGTTGCCGATGCTGGTGGGGACGATCTGCCTCCGTTCGACGTGCCGGGTGCGGCGTCCGCGCCCAAGTCCGCTGCAACTGCCCCCAAAGAGGAGGACGCTCCTGCAGCTCCCTGGGAGTCCAACTCCGGTGCGGGCGGCCCCTTCGGCCATCAGGGTGCAGCCCCGAGCATCCCGCAGACCGAGGACGAGGCCAAAGCCCTCATCCGCAGCGTCTTCGGCCAGTCCACCATCTTCAAGCCGGTGGAGTAGCTGCGCAGGCGGGTATACTGCTCAAGAAGAGAACCCCTTGCCCGGGCGCATCTGTATTTCGGACATGTGCAACGTGGTGCCGCGTATATCGCATTCGAGCAGACAGGCGCGTGACGGTCGGCCTAGGATGCTGAGGTCGATACGATACGTCGCATGGCTGTCCGTGTACTCGACTTGCTCGGCGTTGACGGTTGCTCCGATTGTAAATAAAGAGCCCAGTTCGGCATCGACAATCTTGGAGTCCTTTATCTTGACCTTGAACTCTTGGTAGAGGGACGGGCTGTTGTAGTAAATGGTTCGGGTTCCGTCGGTGCATTCATCGGTCGTCTCCCATTTGACGACGGGCTGGTCCGAGCTGGCTATCAGCAGTTCTGCTCCAAAAGCTATGGCATGGGTGATGATAACCAGTAATACCCAGACGACAAAGAGATAGAGAACCACATATGCAACGGGGTGTTTTGAGCGGATGTTTTGGAGCGCGTCGGGGGCATTCATGGGGCACCTCCAAATTGCAATCTATGACAATCAAATTATACCCTGCCGCCATGTGCTCCGCCTCGAGCAGCGGTTTGGCATTTAGCTATTTAGTGGCACACATGAAATGCCGGATTCGGCTCTACTAGATTGAGTATGCGATATTATGCAACCTTGCATAATTCGGCCTTGCATAATCTTTGCGTGCGGTTTGTATTGGAGGACATGTATATCGACTGAGGTAGCGTGTCCGCCCCGTTCGCTGGCCTCACGCCGTGGTACGATTTTTGAGCTTGAAAGTCCCGCCGCGCTCCGGCTGCCCTTGCAGCTCGGCGTGCGGCCGCACGTAAAGGAGCCATCATGGCCGGTATGAACATGCAGCAGATGATGAAGCAGGCTCGCAAGATGCAGGAGCAGCTTGCCGCCGCGCAGGAGAACCTCAAGTCCCAGACCGTCGACGCCTCTGCCGGCGGCGGTATGGTCAAGGTGACCGTTAACGGCGAGATGGAGCTCGTCAACCTCACTATTGACCCCGATGCCCTCGATCCCGAGGACGTCGATATGCTGCAGGACATGATCATGGCTGCCGTCAACGAGGCCGTCCGCGGCGTCAACGAGCTCGCCAACAAGCAGATGGGCGCCATCACCGGCGGCCTCAACATCCCGGGCATGCCGTTCTAAGACACGCATATATATGAGTGCGAATCACAGTCTGCAAAAACTGCTCGATGAGCTGGGCCGTCTGCCGGGCATTGGTCCCAAGTCGGCCCAGCGCATCGCCTATTACCTGCTCGAGGCCGATGCCGAGGAGGCCCGCCGCCTGGCCGAGGCCATCCTGGAGGTTAAGCAGGAGGTCCACTTTTGCAGCCGTTGCTTTAACTACGCCACGGCCGACGAGTGCTCCATCTGCCAGGATTCGATGCGCGACACTACTCGCATTTGCGTGGTGGGCGAGCCGCGCGATGTCCAGGCGATTGAGCGCACGGGCAGCTACCACGGTCTCTACCACGTATTGGGCGGCGTGATCAGTCCCATGGACAAGATTGGTCCCGAGCAGTTGCACATTCGTGAGCTGCTGGCACGCTTGGGCCACGAGGACATCCACGAGGTCATCATCGCCACCAACCCCAATATCGAGGGCGAGACCACGGCGAGCTACCTGGCCCGCACTATCAAGCCGCTGGGCGTTGAGGTATCGCGTCTGGCGAGCGGCCTTCCCGTGGGCGGCGACCTGGAGTATGCCGACGAGCTTACGCTTGGGCGCGCCATCGAGGCCCGTCGCACGATTTAGGTGGCGAGCCTGCTCCTGCCGTATGTCTTCATCGCGACGCACGGGGTAGCCATAATTTCCCCGTGCGACTGTAAGTTTGTTGTGCAACAAAGATGCTTTGTATCCGCTTATCGCATGGATGCTTCCACTCGCATCCTTAATTTGCCCATTCGTTGCGCAACCTTTTGGGTTCGCTGATACACTCAAATATGGATTCGAATGAATGCGCCGCTCCCGAGCGGCGTGTTTTTGTTGGAGGAGAACGCATGCGGCCCGGTGGCACTCAGACAAAGCGCGGCGCCGCGGTGCGCATGCGACGCCGACTGGGCTTGGCGCCGCGGGCGTACGCACTGCTGTCTTGCTCGCTGGTGCTGGTCATAGCTGGCGTTTCTGCCTATGGCATGACCGTGCCGTCCATGATGCAGGCACATGCCGCACGCGAACCGCGCGTGGGGCATGAGGTCAAAAGTGACCTGGGGACCACGACTGGATATGCTTGGGCAAGTGTGGTCGCGCATATTGTGTTTGGCACCGGCGACGCGGACGGCGCCGAGGCCCCGGACAACGAAGTCACGCTTGCCAATGGCAAAACCATCGTGCTCACCAACACCAAGATCATCGATCGGTTGTCCAACAATAGCGTGGCGGCAACGGTGAATAAGGTCGAGCAGCAGAAGGAGCAGGACGCCCAGCAGTCCGGAAAGCCCGGTAGCTCGGATACTTCTGGCTCCGGCTCGGATTCGTCGAGTTCGGGCGGTGGCTCTGGGTCGGGTTCCTCTGCCGGAGGGTCTGGAAACGGCGGCTCGACGGGCGGCAACACTGACAACGATGCAAACTCCGGTGGCCTTTCCGCTGCTGAGGAAGAGAGCATTCACAGCTGGCTTGTGACCAAGTACAACATGCTCGACGGCTATGTTTCTCGTGCCAATGACGTGGTCTCGACCTATAACTCTACGGGAGATCCCAGGCCGTGCGACAGCCTGGTCGGGGAGATGTTTGTCATTCGAGCCGAGTTCGGTCGTCAGACATTCTCGCCCCGGTCAAAGTGGTATCAGCAGTATGCCAATCTGTGGGGCTGTTACACCAACCTATGTCAATGGGTCGGCCATTACGGCGATGATGACGTCGCGCTCGGTAACTTCAACAATAACGTGGCGGCGCTTGCCCTATGATGACCGATCTTGCATCCACCACACCACAATCGCTCGGTCGCGATCCCATGGTCGGCCTGCGCCTGGCGCGTGTCGACGGGTTTGAGCCGGCCATTGCGCTCGGTCAGGACGAACTGCCTGCCTATCTGCGTCGTTTTACGATACTGTTTGCCGACGATGCCACCATGCGCCGTGGCGGTATCGGCCGCGTGACGCGTGCCGTCAACGCCCAAGGCGAGGCCGTGGCACTCAAGCAGCTCATCTTGCCAACGTGCGATGAGTTTGACGATGCCGCCGCCCATGAGGCGCTGGTCGCCAAGTTCAAAGCGGCGTTTCGCGAGGAATACGAATGCCATCGCGCCCTTTCGGGCCTTAAGGGCTTTCCCCGCCTCTATGGCTGGGGCGAGGTCGACGGTGTGCCTGCAATTGTCATGGAATGGGTCGAGGGCGAGACGCTCGCCCGCTTGCGCTCGCGCTTTGCCGTGGACGATGCCGGCCGCCTATCGCCGCTTGTGGCGGCGCGTCTGGGTCGCGACCTGTTCGATCTGCTCTGCCGTATGAGCCTGGTGGGCGAGGGCTTTGTCCATCGCGATATCTCGCCCGCTAATATTATGGTGCGTACGGCGCGTCTACCGCTTGACCGGCAGCTTGCCGAGGGCACCTTTGACCTGTGCCTGATCGACTTTGGCTCGTCGCTGACGCTTGAGCCTGCGTCGGCCGTGGCCGGTACCGGCGGCAAGGCGTCGTTTACGGAGCGCTATGCCACGCTGCGTCGCGCGACGGTTGCCTATGCCCCGCCCGAGATGCTCACCGACGATATTCCCGACCTGCGCGCTTTGCGTATGTCGCCGGCGATCGACGTCTATGCCGCAGCAAGCACGGTTTACGAGCTCATTGCCGGCGCCGCGCCATACGAAGCCGCGCCGAGCACTTCGGGCACCTCGGGTTCGCGCAAAAAGACGCGCGACATCGCCAGCCCCTACCGTCTCAAGATGGACACGCTGCCCGACTATCCCATTGGTGCCCATGCGCCCGGTTGCGATTTGACTCAGCTGCTTCGTCGTGAGCCCGATGTGGCGCTCGCTGCGGCCGAGCAGGCCCAGCAGCTGGGGCTTGAGCCGGATTCCGAGGAGCTACGCGATGCGCTGGCGTTTGTCGATGCCCAGCTGTTCGACGTGGTGATGGCCTGTCTGTCCAGCCATCAAAAAGATCGTCCCGAGCCGGCGGCGGTCGAGGCGGCGCTCTCGGCGTTTTGTGACCACTATGCGCAAAATGTCGGTCGTTCGCTCCGCGGCGAGCCGCTCACGCCGTGCCCCATGGATGCGTCTGGCCGCGCGGTTCGTCGCGCGCTGATGGTCGGCGCGACGGTCGTCTGTGGCGTGGTTTGGGCTGTGGTCGTGGTTTCGGCCGCGCTGCTGGCGTCGGGCGCTCGCGTGACGGCGACTTTGGGATCGCTCGTGTGGTCTGGGTCGCTACCGGGTATTATTGCCGCACTGGCGTTGGCGCTGCCAGGCATAGCCGGCGTTGCCGCGGGGGCACTTGCGCGCGATCGGCGCTCGGGCTTCCTGCAGGGTGTGCTTGCGCTTTCTGCCTGCGAGGTTCCGGTGCTGGTTGTGGCTGCATGTAGCGTATTTTCCCAACGCGCCGTGATGGGCGGCCTTGTTGCCGCTCTGGTTGCAACCTATACGCTTACGTGGTTTTTGCTTGCGATGGGCTTTGCCTTTGAACTTCCCGTTTCGGCACCGCGACGCACAAAAGCCCAGATGGCGACTCCGCTTGCCGGTGGAGCCGCAGCTGTCCGTACTTTTGGCGGACCTGTCGAAGTATCGTCCGATTCTATTTCTACGACCAAGGAGGCCTAGGTCATGGCATCTCAAGTTGAGCTCACCCCATGCGGGGCCATGTTTGACATCTTTAAGCGCGCAGCGCATCTGAGCCATATCGAGCTGTGCGGCTTGGTGCTTTCGTCCCGTCCGCTCGCCGACGGCCGCAGCCCGCAGAGCCGAGCCGCCGATCGCTCTTGGGTTTCCCGCTTTATCGTTCGCGCGCCGGTCGGCACGCTTCAGCAGCGCTACTTTGCCGAATACGGTACCTCGGCTGCGCGTATTATGTCGCAACTGGCCCTGCGCCAGCGCAATCCCATGGACTCCACGGCTGTAATCAATATGGTGTGCGGTCCTGCAGGTGAACCGATGGTACGCGCGCTCGAAGAGTGCCACCAGGACACGAATCTCTATCGCAACGCGCTCGATCGCCTGTCCCAGGCGGCGGAACTCATGCCCGCCGAGCGCGCCGAGGTCGTGCTGGTGCTGTTTGTCGCCGTCGGTTGTTCGGCGGATGTGCGGTCCTCGGTGAACTATGCCATCGACTACGCGAACGCGACCTGCGGCGGAGGCACATCCACGCCGCGTTCGCTTGGCATGTCGCTGACTGCGGGCGAACGCGAACCCGCCCCGGCGCACCCTTTGGGCTTGCTGCGCGTGCAAAACAGTTTTGTCGTGAGCGCCCCGCGCTGGATTCAGCCGAGTGAGCAGGGTGTTGAGATTGGCGCGCTGGCCACTGGTGAGGGCGATATTACCGACGTCGGCGACGATGTCTCGGCCCGCCATGCCCATATCTGGTGCGATGCTCAAAATATCTGGCACGTCGAGGACTTGTCGTCCACCAACGGAACCGTGGTGGTAAACGGGGCCACGCGCGTTTGCATTCAGGTCGAGCCCGGCCGTTCCGCCCAGCTCAATCCCGGCGACGAGCTCAAGCTCGGCGAATCCACTACCTATGCCATCCTCTTCGGTGCCCTCTAGCCGGCAGTTAAGGACGTTCCTTTTCTGCCGGCACTTGGGGACACTCCTCGGCGCGCCAGAGCCGGTCGCCTGGGGATGGAGAGGCCATTTTGGCCCTTGGCGGTCAGTCGGGGCGAAACTAGAAGATCTTTCCGATTCGCGGCTGTTCATGCTTGTAGAGCATCTAAAACAATAGGATGTTATTCTGGAATATGCCGGGTGCGTGAACTTGCCTGTCTTAGCCTTAATAAGGTATAGGGGAGTTTGGCTCAGGGGTTCCGTGTTGTTCTTCAGCGCAGTATTGTGGGACAGATTTGCTGAGATTGGCGCCTTACACCGCAGAGCGCACGGAAGGCTCTCGATTTGTGTTCTGGCCCCAGAATACAGGGCCTGATACTTACCAACTGTGGCATGGATGTAACATCTGTAGAAATCAACCCTTTTGTTGTCGACCTTTGTAAGAAAAACACTGCCATCAACTCTTTGGATGACGAAACTAGGGTGCTTGAGGGGAGCCTTTACTCCCCTCTGAGAGATGACTCATGTTTTTCGCTTGTCGTTGTGAATCCTCCGTTACTGCCGATTCCGGATGAGATTCCTTATCCCTTCGTTTGAGATGGAGGACAATCGGGTCTGGATAAAACACTTCGTATTCTTAAGGGTGGCGATACGCATTTAGAGAAAAACGGTAAATACTGCTAATAGGGGTGACGACGATGGTGCGGGGGCGACCCGCGATGCTCTCATCAATACGTCGGATACTTGGGAAATCAGGTCTAGATGCATGTATGATGATGCTGTGTGGCTATTCAATTAATCCGCGTTCCGAATGGGTGCAGGGTATAGCTGCGACATCGTATGCTTTTGACCCGGCGCGATACTCAGATATTTCTGAGGCGGTTGACGAAGTTTATACGCACTATGCCGCGCAAGGCGTTTCGGAAGTTTGCACATCTACGTTACGGGCTTAGGTTTCTTCAAGCGAGCAGGCCGGTTGCGTTATTTCGAGCGATTTTTCTAGTCTAGACGACAAAAGGCAAAGGATTTGATGGGTATAAAACGCGGACGTTTGTGGGCGGATGCTCAAATCTATTGTGGCAATCGGGCGGTTGAAAAAGATATTTCAACCGCCCGATTGCCAGGTTCGTCGGAGGAGATGTCCGATTCCGACTCTCTTGTAGGAAGAGCTTGAGATCGTATTGGCCCAAGGCAATCTTAAAGCAGTCTCATTGGCAAATCTTCGCTCCTGTTGTGTTGAGGTGTAAGGTATCAGTGATTGATGTTTTGTGGCGGGTAGATTGGGGCCTTCCTTGATTCGATGCGTTCTCTCGAGGTTCATCAGAGCAAAAGGGGCTTTCGTCTTCATTGCTATCACGGTGATTGGAACCGCTCTCTCCTATGCCATGCCATACGTGAACGGGAAATTCTTAGATTTTCTTCTCGGTAACCGCAGCGAAAGAGACGCCGTACTCTTCGCGCTCCTGGTTGCGTCAATAGGAGTTTTCTCCACCCTCTTTACTTATTTTGCAGGAACACTTTCCATTCGCATAACCACGAGACTTTCCTTTGATCTTCTCAGGGAGGCCGTCTTGCGTTTTGAAAGAGACGATTACTTGGTGAGTCGGACCATCGATCCAGCCTATACAACGCAACGGATTATTTCCGACTCTAGCGTGGTCTCATCCTTCGTTTTGGTACCGTCAAGATTCTTTCGCAAATTGATCGAGGCGGCCTCGGCCCCGCCTTGCTCTAGCCCTCCGCCTTCTTGCTCAGCTCGTCCATCTCCTCCAGCTTCGACATGT
>QSCH01000043.1:0-14224 GCA_003462965.1 Collinsella sp. OF03-4AA | reverse complement strand
GGGCCTTTCGGGGGGGGGGGGGCGGGGCGCGCTTGGCAACCTCATGCTCGTTGCCTTTTGCGCTGGCAGATGCGCCACTTGAGAATTTGTGCCCCGGGATCCGGCTATCTTCCCGTAACATGGTGTTACAGAAGCACCCCTTACGACAAGGAGGCTCACATGCGAAAGCAAATCCATGACAACCCAATCGACCACGGCCGCGCGTGCTTGCTCTCCCACGGAACATGGCGCCGCGTGGGCGCAAAACTCGCCTGCGCGGGGGCCTGCGTGCTCATGGCCGGCCAGCTGCTGCTACCGAGCGTGGCGCTCGCGACCGAGTGCGCGGATTCCTCCGCCGCGACGGGCGAGGTTGCCGCGGCTCTGGTGACGCCGGCAGTTGCGGAGGATGCGGCTCCGGCGACCACGCCTGCAACCGACGCTGCTCCGGCGGCACAAACTGTCGCCGAACCTCAGCAGACGACTCCGGCTGACGCCGCCGATGAGTCTAACAATGCGGTACCCGCTGAACAAAACATTCCCAGTGACAACGCCGCCGCGCCGGCAAACGACGCCATTACGTCGCATGGTGTGACCGACGTGACAGATAAGACCGTCGATGGCGTGTTTGCGCCCAATGCGGCCAATATGCTGTGCGAGCAGCCGGTTGATGATTGGCAAACTATCGACGTTATCGAGATTGACGACGCCACCACCATCTTTAGGGCGGGCGATAAACCGGACTTTACGGCAGACACTCCGGCGGGCTCGAACTCCATTCTTCAGTGTGAGTTCTGGACGGGCAGCGATGGCAGTGAAGTGAACTCCGATATATTCTGGGACCGGAAAATCACCAACCACATCGACGCTTTTAAATCTGGTGTGACCTATCGCTATGGCCTGTACTTTAAGCCGGCGTGGGATTTCTTCTTTACGTCTAACATTAAACTGATGGTCAATGGCGTGGAGTGCAGTTATCGGGTGGATAAGGCAAGCGAGCATGCGCCTGTTCCCGGCTTGTTCCGTACGCTATGGCTAATCACCGACCTGACGTTTACGCCCGAGGCTAAGCCGGTCCCGGTCGACCCGGAGATGCCGGCGCCGCAGCCCGAGGTTAAGCCCGATACCAAGCTCGAGCAGAAACCGGAGATCAAGCCGGAGACCAAGCCTGCCGCAACCACCACGGTGACCAAGACGGTTGAGAAAACCACGCCGGCCAAGAAGTCCCACGCCGTCCTGGCTGCCACGGGCGATACCACCGCGATGACGGTCGCCGCCCTGGGTATCGCCGGTGCAACCGTTGCCGCCGCCGGTGTCGCCGCGACCAAGCGCCGCAAGCGCTAAGTTTTGGTGACAGCTCCCATCCTCGGCTTCAGTAAAATCTCAATCTGTAATACCTGACCGTCCAAAACGGCCCTAGATGTTACAGATTTAGATGAATCGTCTGACCGCCGGCGCAATGTCTCGATCTGTAACACGTAGCAAGGAATTTTGCCTCTTACTGTTACAGATCGAGATGAACAGGCGGATGTTCGCACAATATCTTGATCTGTAACAACTACGATGCTCAACAGGGCCTAACTGTTGCAGATCGAGACAAAACGACCGGCCAGGCCTCCAACCACCACAAAGGTGCCTGTCCCCTTTGTGGTGGTCGGGCGGCCGGCATAGAAAAAGTCCCCGCCGGGCGTGTGCTCAACGGGGACTTTGCCGTTGAGTGGCTAGCTCTGTAGGTGATTACTCGCCCAGCAGGCTCTTGGTGATGGAAGCGGCGGCCTTCTTGCCGGCACCCATCGCCAGAATGACCGTAGCGGCACCGGTGACGATGTCGCCGCCGGCCCAGATGCGGGGATCGGTGGTCTGGCCGGTCTCCTCGTCGGCGACGATGTAGCCCCACTTGTTGAGCTCCATCTTGCCGCCGATCTTGGCTGCGAAGGGGTTGGCGTTGGTGCCGATGGCCGAGATCGCGACATCGCAGGGGATCTCCTCGATGGCGCCCTCGATGGCAACAGGACGACGGCGGCCGGACTCGTCGGGCTCGCCGAGCTCCATCTTCTGGACCTTGACGGCGCACACGGAGCCGTCCTCGCCGGCGACAAACTCGAGCGGGGAGACGAGCGGCAGAACCTCGACGCCCTCGGCCTTAGCATGGTGCAGCTCGGCGCGACGGCAGGGCATCTCGTCCTCGGTACGACGGTAGGCGATAATGGCGTGCTCGGCGCCCAGACGCTTGGCGGTACGGACGGCGTCCATAGCCACGTTGCCACCGCCAAAGACGACGACGTTCTTGCCGTGCTTGGTGGGGGTGTCGTACTCGGGGAACTTGTTGGCCTTCATCAGGTTCACGCGGGTGAGGTACTCGTTGGCGAAGAAGACGTTGGGCAGGTTCTCGCCGGGGACGTTGAGGAACTTGGGCAGACCTGCGCCGGTCGCCACGTAGATGGCGTCGAAGCCCTGCTCGAACAGCTCCTCGGCCGTGGCCATGTTGCCCACGACGGAGTTGTACTCAAACTTGACGCCCATGTCCTCCAGGCCGTCAATCTCGCGCTTGACGACCGCCTTGGGCAGACGGAACTCGGGGATGCCGTAGACCAGCACGCCGCCGCCGGTGAAGAAGGCCTCGAAGACGGTGACGTCAAAGCCGTTGCGGGCGAGCTCGCCGGCGCAGGTGATGCCGGACGGGCCGGAGCCGACGACGGCGACCTTCTTGCCGTTCTTGGGGGCCATCTTGGGCGTGGAGGCGAGCTCGGGGCGGTCACCCAGGAAGCGCTCGAGCTGGCCGATGGCCACGGGCTCGGACTTCTTACCACGGATGCACTTGCCCTCGCACTGGTTCTCCTGCGGGCAGACGCGGCCGCAGATGGCGGGGAGCATGGAGTCCTCGCGGATGGTATCGAGGGCGCCGCCGAAGTCCTTCTCGCGGATCTGCTCGATAAAGCGGGGGATGTTGATGTTGACGGGGCAGCCTCAACACAGAACGGCTTCTTGCAGTTGAGGCAGCGCTCGGCCTCGGCCAGCGCCATCTCCTCGGTGAAGCCCTTGTCGACGGGGCGGAAGTCGCAGGCGCGCTCGGCGGCCGGCTCCTCGTTATCGGGGGTGCGGGGCGACTTCATATCGGCAACGAAACGACCATTAACTAGTGGCATGCGCAGCTCTTTTCCTCATAGGCCTTGAGGGACTCGCCCTCTTCGGAACGGTAAGCGGCCTGGCGGGCACGAAGGTCATCCCAGTCGACCAGGGTGGCATCGAAGTCGGGGCCGTCGACGCAAGCAAACTTGGTCACGCCGCCCACCTCGACGCGGCAGCAGCCGCACATGCCGGTGCCGTCAACCATGATGGGGTTGAGCGACGCGGTGATGGGGGTGTCGTACTTCTGGGCGGTGAGGGTCGAGAACTTCATCATCGGAACGGGGCCGACGCAGAAGACCTGGCTCACGGCCTTGTCCTGCAGCAGGCGCTCCAGCGGAGCGGTGACAACGCCCTGCTCGCCGTAGGAGCCGTCGTCAGTGGTGATGTGGATGTGGTCCTCGTCGAGGAGCTCGCGGAACTGGTCCTCCATGAGCAGGAGGTCCTTGGTGCGGGCGCCATGATGGCATGCACCTCGTGGCCGGTCTCGACCAGGTGCTTGGCGACCGGGAAGGCAATTGCCAGGCCGACGCCGCCGCCAATGACGGCGCAGGGGCCCTCGGCCATCTCGGTGGGAACGCCCAGCGGGCCCACGACGTCGCGCAGTGACTCGCCGGCCTCATAGGTGGAAAGCATCTCGGTGGTCTTGCCGATCACCATGAAGATGAACTCGACCCAGCCCTCGTCACCGTTCCAACCGGCCAGGGTAAACGGGACACGCTCGCCCGTCTCGTTGGCGCGAACCATGAGGAACTGTCCAGCGTGCGCATGCTTGGCGATTGCGGGCGCCTCGATGCGGAACTTGAACACCTTCTCCGAGAACTGCGTCTTCTCCAGGATCTTATACATAGAACCCCTCTCTTGTTAGGGCCGCCGAACCGTGCCTCCACGGAAATGGACGGTAGCCCGAGTAAAACCGTACGCGCACAGGCGTTGTGCAGACATACGGTGCAAATTATACCCTCATGGACATGCTGTTTACGTGTGTCTTCGGCGGTTGGGAGCAGGGTTTATCCACTTTGGCCTACCAAAGGGGGAGAGGTTTATTTTGGTCGGTTTTATCAGGTAAAACGGCAAAGGGGGCCGGCCTCGGGTTGTGATGAGGCCGGCCCCCTTGGGGCGCTATGTGTGTATGGCAGTACGGGGTTTATTGCGATGCAGCCACCACGGCATTTCCGTAGATAAAACCTGCCAAAATAAACCTGTCCCTAAATAGTAGGTTTTAGTGCTTGCCGTTGGCGGAAGCGGCGCCGTTTACGTGATCGCGGGCGTAGATTACGCCGTGGACGATGGCCAGACCGGCGGCATCTGCGGCGCGGGCGCAGGTGTTCTGGAAGTCCTCGGCCTCGCGGGCGCGCAGCTGCTTGAGCACGTAATCTGCCACGGCCATCTTGCCGGGAGGGTTGCCGATACCGGTGCGGATGCGACTGAAGTCGCGGCTGCCCATTTTGTCGATGATGGAGCGCAGGCCGTTGTGGCCGGCGTGGCCGCCGCCCACCTTAACACGTACGTCGCCGGCGGGAATGTCGAGCTCGTCGTGAATCACGAGTAGCTCCTCGGCCTTGATCTTGTACTCGCGGCAGAGCTTGGAGATGGGGCCACCCGAGGTATTCATATACGACTGCGGCTTGACCAGCACGATCCGGCGCTTGCCGTTCTCTTCCTCGGCATCGTTGATATTAATGAGCGCGACCTCGGCGCCTGCCTGGTTTTTCCAGTACGTGACGCCGGCCTGACGGGCCAGCTCGTCGATCGCCTTAAAGCCGGCGTTGTGGCGGGTCTCGGCATATTCCTCGCCCGGGTTGCCAAGTCCGGCAACCATGCGAATCTTAAGCGGCTGTGCAGCTGCCATGTTCGTCCTTTCGTTACACATAAAAGTTTAATCAACGACAAAGGCTACCACGCCCGCCGAAGGCGAGACTTCGTTTCAGCGAAATCCCACCAGACAAAAGCGCGGCCGCGGCAGAGCGAGCCGTCGGAACAGAAGAAACCCCCGCGCGACCTTTGCGAAGCAAGGGGGAGCGCGGGGGTTTCTTCTGTTCCGACGGCGATGCGCCGGGTTGCAAGGACGATGCGATTACAGCGCGAAGTCGCCGCCGACGAGCGTGGAGACGGGCTCCTCGTGGTAAACGGCGGAGATGGCCTGAGCGAACTCCTCGGCGACCGAGATGGTCTTGATCTTGCCGCCGACCTCGACGGGGATGGCGTCGGTGACGACGCACTCGACGATGGGGGCATCGTTCAGGCGCTCGATGGCCGGACCGGAGAAGATGCCGTGGGTGGCGCACACGTAGATGTCGCCGGCGCCCATGGCCTTGAGCTCCTTGACGTTGGCGCACAGGGTGCCAGCGGTGTCGATCATGTCGTCGTTGATGATGCAGGTCTTGCCCTTGATGTCACCGATGATGCCCATGACCTCGGCGGCGTTGTGGCGCGGACGGCCCTTGTGGGCGATGGCCAGGTCGCAGCCGAGCATGTCGGAGAGCTTCTTGGCGGCCTTGGCACGACCCACGTCGGGGGAGACGACAACCAGGTTGTCGGTGTCGAAGTGCATGTCGTTGTAGTACTGGCCAAACAGCGGCAGCGCGGACAGGTGGTTAACCGGGATATCGAAGAAGCCCTGGATCTGACCCTGGTGCAGGTCGAGGGTGATGATGCGGTTGACGCCGGCGCGCTCGAGCAGGTTGGCGACGAGGCGGGCGGTGATGGGCTCGCGCGGGCCGGCCTTGCGGTCCTGGCGGGCATAGCCGTAGTGGGTGATAACGGCGGTGATGGAGCGGGCGGATGCGCGCTTGGCAGCGTCGGTGGCGATGAGCAGCTCCATGAGCATGTCGTTGACGTTGCCGCCGGCCACGGACTGAATCAGGAAGACGTCGGCGCCGCGGACGGTCTCGTCGTAGCGGGCGTAAATCTCACCATTGGCGAACTGCTTTAGCGTAAGGCCCGAAAGCTCGACCCCAAGGTACTCAGCAATCTTCTGAGCGAGGGGACGGTTGGAGGAACCGGAATACACGCGGATGGACTTGCGCATATTCTCCGACTTCTCGGGATCATTAATCGGCATTACCCTTCTCCTTTATACATCGAATGCCATATAGATGCCTTGTTGCATTGTAACCGCGCGGCGGGGTTTATCGGGTCCTGATAACGTCTTTACCGCCAACGGACACGAACCGACCACTCATCCGGTTGCGCAGGTCACGATAGAAAAAGGAGCCGCCCCCATGGAGCAGCTCCTTTTGTGCTTGGTAAAACGTTATACCTCGTCGTCCTCGTGCAGGCGGCGGCGGTAATCGGCGGCCCAGCCCTCAATATTTACCTGACGGGCGCGGCCCAGACCGAGCGCGTCTGCCGGGACCGGCTCGGTGATGACGGAGCCAGCGGCCACGAGCGCGCCGTCGCCGATCTGGGCGGGCGCGACCATCATGGTGTCGGAGCCAATGAAGGCGTCCTTGCCGATGACGGTCTTGTGCTTGTGCACGCCATCGTAGTTGCAGGTGATGGAGCCCGCGCCCACGTTGACGCCGGAGCCCATGGTGGTGTCGCCGATGTAGGACAGGTGCGGCACCTTTGAGCCCTCGCCGATCGTGGACTTCTTGATCTCCACGTGCGTGCCGGCCTTGGAGCCGTCGAGCATGTGGGTGCCCGGGCGCAGGTAGGCGCGCGGGCCGCAGTCGACGCCGTTCTCGATGACGGCCTCGATGGCGATGGTCTCATCGATGGTGCAGCCGCTGCCGACGGTGGTGTCGGTGAGGCGGCTGTTGGGGCCGAGCTGGCACTCCTCGCCCACGGTGACGTGGCCGATCAGGTGCGTCTGCGGCCACACGACGGTGTCGCGGCCGATGACGGCGTCGGGGCCGATCCAGGCCTGCGTGGGGTCGATGAAGGTGACGCCCTCGGCCATCCAGTGCTCGTTGATGCGGTCGCGAGCGATGGCAGTGAGCTGCGCGAGCTGGATGCGGCTGTTGACGCCAGGCCATCGCGGTAGTCGTCGCAGTGGAAGATGGAGACCGCCTGGCCATGGCCTTTGAGGATCTCGAGCATGTCGGGCAGGTAGTACTCGGCCTGCGCGTTGTCGTTGCCGATCTCGTCAATGTGGGCGGCGAGCTGCGCGCCGTCGAAGGCGTAGCAGCCGGCGTTGCACTCGAGCAGCGCGGCGGCCTGCTCGGGCGTGCAGTCCTTCTGCTCGATGATGCGCTCGATCTGGCCGTCGTCGCCCAGTTTGATGCGGCCGTAGCCAAAGGGGTCGGGCGGGGTCATGGTCATGACGGTGCAGGCGAGCTCGCCGGTGGCGACGGTCTGTGCGAACTTGGCGACCGTGTCGGCGGTGATGAGCGGCAGGTCGCCGTTGAGCACGACGACCGGGCCTTGCGTGATGCCACAGGCCTCGAGCGCGACCTTCACGGCGTGACCGGTGCCCAGGCGCTCGGTCTGCTCGACGCACTCGACCTTGGTGGCGCTGTTGGCGTAGGCGCCGTCGATCAGGGCGCGCATCTCGTTGGCGTGGCTGCCGATGACGACCACGACGCGGCTGCAGCCGGCCTTGATGGTAGCGTCGACGATCCACTGGACCATGGGCTTGCCCAGGATCTTGTGCGAAACCTTGCAGTGGTTCGACTTCATGCGGGTGCCCTCGCCGGCAGCGAGGATAATTGCGGTTGCGTCCATGTGATCTCCTGTTACGTTATAGAGACGTGTGCTTGGAAACGATACACGGCGCAATATGATACCGCAGGCATATGTTGAGCGCGTAACGATTGGCGCATTGCCGCTGATGTCGGTGCCGCCGGCGTGGTGTTTGCGCTGCTTGCATGCGGCGTTGGCGGTGCTGCGGAGCTGTCGTTTGAGCGAGGGGACGGGGGTGCCCGTGGACAACATACAAGAGGAGTTTGGCGGCGAGCCCGTCGCGGCATTCTCGATGTCGCATCCGGCTGTGCCGGCCCTCTACATGGTGCTGACGCTGGGGCTCACCATGTTCTCGATGCAACCGGTACTGATTGCGCTGTCACTTGCGGGCGGGCTGGCGTATGGATTTGCGACGCGTGGGGCTGCCCGCACGCTGGGCGCGCTCCGCTGGCAGCTGCCGGTGATTTTGATCGTCGCGGTGCTCAATCCGCTGTTTAGCGCCTCGGGCTCGACGGAGCTGTTCCGTATTGGCATGCGCGCGGTGTATCTGGAGAGCATGGTATACGGCCTGTGCATGGGCGGGCTGTTTGTGGCGAGCGTGCTGTGGTTTGAGGCCGCGGCGTCGATGCTCGAATACGACAAGGTGCTCGCGCTGCTGGGCAATGCCGCACCGGTGATTGCGCTCATGATCTCGATGTGCATGCGGCTTATCCCGCAGTTTTTGCGCCGCGGCCGCACGGTACTGGCGGTGCAAGATGCGATTGACGTGCCGGGCCGCGCGCCGGCCGACCCCGTGCGCTCGCGCCTGCGGGCGTCGAGCGTGTTGATGGGCTGGGGCATGGAAGATTCGCTGGAGCGTGCGGACGCGATGCGCTCGCGCGGGTGGGGTGCCGCGACGCGTCGTACGACGTATGCGCGGTATCGACTGGGGCGCAGCGACGTTGCCGCGCTGGCCGGGCTCGCACTGTTTGGTGCTGCCGCGGTGGCAGTGGCGTGGACCGCGACGACGCAGTATTCGTTTTATCCGCAGCTCTCGGTGCCGGCGCCGTGGCCGGGCTATGTCGTGTACGCTGCCTGGATGGTGCTGCCTTGCGCGTTTCATGCGATTGATGAGAAGAGGTTTGGCTGATGGCTCGGTTTGATAGGAGCTCGGCGGCGGGTGTGGCATATGGCTCGGCCGCGCCGGCGATTGAGGTGCGAGGCCTTAGTTTTGCCTATCCCGGGGCCGAGGCACCGGTGCTCGAGGGACTTGATTGGCGTGTTTCCCAAGGTGCGTTTGCGCTGCTTGTTGGCGGTACCGGGTCGGGCAAATCGACGCTGCTGTCGCTGCTCAAGCCCGAGATCGCTCCGGCGGGTACGCGCTCCGGCGAGCTGCGCGTGCTGGGCGAGCCCGTCGCCGACATGGACGTGCGGGCATCGGCGGAGCGCGTGGGTTATGTGTTCCAGGATCCCGAGAACCAGATCGTGTGCGAAACCGTGTGGCACGAGATGGCGTTTGGCCTAGAGAATCTGGGTGTGTCGCGCGACGAGATGCGCCGTCGCGTAGCTGAGACCAGCTATTTCTTTGGACTGGAAGATTGGCTTCACCGCGATACCGATGCGCTTTCGGGCGGACGCAAGCAGCTGCTGTCGTTGGCGGCCGTGCTGGCCTTGCGCCCGCGCGTGCTGCTGCTCGACGAGCCCACGTCCCAGCTCGATCCTGTTGCCGAGAAAAATTTTCTGCACGCGCTGTTTCGCGTGAACCGCGAGTTGGGTTGCACGGTTGTTGTGGCAACGCACCAGCCGCGCCCGATGCTCGAATACGCGACGTGTGCGTACCGGATTGAGGACGGTCGCGTGCGCGAGGTGGCGGATATGGCTTCTTTGGGACGCCGAGAATCGCTGTTTTCCGACGACATGTTGGGGTGGGGTGCCGTCCGATGTGCAAAAAACGGAGTATTCAGCAGGCGTGAGGACAATTTGGGCTCTCTGGAGCCGCCCGGGGACGTATCGAGCGCGAAAAAAAGTTCGAAATTGGACAAATCGTCCGAATTTGTGGCGCAAACGTCGCTCGAGAACGGCTCGGAAGCCTTCCCGCGCACGGATGGGAGCAGAATACTCCAAAAAATGTACGGCGGGTCGGCTACCACCCTGGCAGGGAGCTGGTTTCGCTACGATCGCGCGGGCGGTTGGGTGCTGCGCGGGCTCGACGTGGCGTTTTCGGCCGGTGCGGTGCATGCGATCGTGGGCGGCAACGGATGCGGTAAGTCGACGATGCTTTCGGTGCTGGCCAAGACTGCCAAGCTGCAACGTGGTCGTATGGTGCGCGGGGCGGCCTCGGCTGCGCTGCTGCCGCAGAACCCCAAGGCCCTGCTGGTTGCCGAGACGGTGCGCGACGAGCTGATGGAATGGGCTTCGGCCTGCGGGTACGACGAGGCTATGGCGCGGGAGCGCGCGGCGAGTCTGGGGCTCGCGGACTTGGGGGAGCGCCACCCCTATGACCTTTCGGGCGGACAGCGTCAGCTGCTTGCGTTGGCAAAGCTGCTGTTGATCGGCCCCGAACTGCTATTGCTCGATGAGCCCACCAAGGGTTTGGACCTGGCCAGCCGCCGCATCATCGCCCGCGCCCTGCGCGACCATGCGCAGGCTGGCGGCACCGTCGTCATGGCGACGCACGACCTAGACTTTGCCGAGCAGGTTGCCGATGACATTTCCATGATGTTTGATGGCGAGATCGCCTGCATGGAGCCGCCGACCGACTTCTTTGCCGACAACGTGTTTTATAGGGCGTGATGGGATGACGGATTATCGCGTCGCGCGCCTGCTCGCAAAACTGGAGATCCCGCTGCTGCTGGCGGTGCCAGCCGTGATGGCTGCGGCGTTGCTGGCGGGCGTTGAGCAGGCGGCACTCGCCATGCTTGTCGTGGTGGCGCTGGTGCTTGCGCTGTTCTTTGCAGGCTACGAGGCGTCGCGACCGGGCCTGCGCCAGATTATGCCAACGCTGGTTCTGGCGGCGTTGGCCGCGGCGGGGCGCATCTTGTTTGGCCCCATTCCCGACTTTAAACCCGTGAGTGCCATCGCCATTATCGCGGGGGCGACGCTTGGCCGCCGCAATGGTTTTATGGTTGGCGCGCTGGCGGCGCTGAGCAGCAATTTCTTTTTTGGACAGGGCATGTGGACGCCGTGGCAGATGTATGCCTGGGGTCTGGTGGGCTATATCGGTGGCGCACTGGCGCATGCGGGCGCGTTTGACCGCGCCGATGGAACCGTGCGAATGCCGGCGCTGTTGGCGTATGGCTTTGCGTCGGGCCTGCTGTATGGCGTCGTGATCAACGCGTATGACATCATCGGTTTTGTGCAGCCGCTCACGTGGACGGGCGCCATAGCGCGTCTTGCCACCGCCGTACCGTTCGATATCACGCACGGACTCGCGACCTGCGTGTTTTTGGCCGCTCTGTACAAGCCCTGGTGTCGCCGCATCAACCGCGTCGTCGTGAAGTACGGGCTGTAGTGGTGGTTGCGTCGAGGCAAGAACCAATACTGTCTTGGTGTCATATCAAAACTATGCCGGTTTACGGGGCTAGATTGGCACAGGCAGACCATACCGGCTTTTTTCGAAATGGAGCAAGCCGTCTACCTGTGGTTTTATTATTTCGGAATTGCGTATGGCTGGGGGCTCGCGATTCAGTCCCGTAAACCGGCATAGTTTTGGAATGGCCGGTTGATATGACGGGCATCATGGCCCTCAGAGAGTCAATTGATCCGTTTTCTTCCGTCCCCAGGGAATCAGTTGACGGCGCTCGCCACGAAACTGGCCCATCTACTACGTTTAGCCCGACACCCCCAAGCACAACCGCGTTTTATGAAAAACCGCAGGCTTTCTACCTGCGGTTTTCTTTTTGCGTTGTTCGCCGTGGTTGAGGGTAGTGGCTTAAACGTAGTAGACGGGCCGATTTCGTGGCGGGTGGGTCGCGTGGATGCCCCCGCGAGGTGAAAATGGTCCGTTTTCCTCCGTCCCCCGGGGGGGGACCATTTGGGGGTTAGAGCTCCAAGGCGAGGGTGACGGGGCAGTGGTCGCTGCCGAAGATGTCGCCGCGGATGCCGGTGTCGCGTACGTTGCCGGCGATTGCGTCGCTTACCAGGAAGTAGTCGATGCGCCAGCCGGCGTTGTTCTTGCGGGCATTAAAGCGGTAGCTCCACCAGCTGTAGACGCCCTCGACGTTCGGATTTGCCGCGCGCCAGGTATCGGTAAAGCCGGCGTCGAGCAGCTCGGTGAACTTGCCGCGCTCCTCGTCCGAAAAGCCTGCGTTGCCGCGGTTGGACTTGGGGTTCTTAAGGTCGATCTCCTCGTGTGCCACGTTAAAGTCGCCGCAGGTTACGACGGGCTTGCCGGTTTCGCGCTCAAGCGCGCTCAAAAAGCCGCGATAGGCATCGTCCCAGGCCATGCGCACGTCGATGCGCGCGAGCTCGTTTTGGGCGTTGGGCGTATAGACGTCCACAAACCAAAACTTGTCGAACTCGAGCGCGCAGACGCGGCCCTCGGTTGCGGCTTGGGCGACGAGCTCGGCCGCCTCGCCCTCGCCGGCGTAGGGCAGCAGTGCATCGGCGCGCAGCACGCGCAGCGGTTCCTGGCGGCTAAAGACCGCGGTGCCCGAGTAGCCCTTGCGCTCGGCGTAGCTCCAGGTTTGGTGATAGCCGGCCAGGTCAATATCGACCTGGCCTTCTTGCAACTTGGTCTCTTGCAGCGCCAGGATATCGACGTCGAGTTCTTGCGCGATCTGGATAAAGCTCGGGTCCTTTTTGAGCACGGCGCGCAGGCCGTTGACGTTCCACGAGGCGAAAGTGTAAGTCTGAGGCATGGTGTCCTTTCGACGGGGTTGGCAGGCTTAAGATTAGCGCAACAGGGGCGGGGTGGGCTCCGCGCATGCTGACTTAAAGGTCGCATGCTGGGACATCGCCCGACGCCGCCCGATCAACAAGGACGGAGGGCTCATATGACGCAGGCAATATCGGACCCCAGGCAGGCGTCCGCCGCGCTGGCGGATCTGTTTGACACCCACAAGCGCGTGGTGTTCTTTGGCGGCGCCGGTGTTTCCACGGCGAGTGACATCCCCGATTTCCGCAGCGTGGACGGCCTGTATCACCAGCAGTTTGCCTATCCGCCCGAGACCATGCTCTCGCACAGCTTTTACGAGACACATCCGGCGGGGTTCTTCGACTTTTACCGCACCAAGATGATCGCGCTTAACGCTAAGCCCAGCCGCTGCCACACCAAGCTGGCCGAGCTGGAGCGAGCTGGCAAGCTCGATGCCGTGGTGACGCAAAACATCGACGGCTTGCATCAGATGGCGGGCTCGCAGCGCGTATTCGAGCTGCACGGATCGGTCCATCGCAACATTTGCCAGTCGTGCGGCGCGGTCTATAGCGCCGAGTGGATTTGCTCGCGCGAGCATGAGGACGCCGCGGGCGTGCCCGTGTGCCCTGCGTGCGGTGGTCGCATCAAGCCCGATGTGGTGCTCTACGAAGAGCCGCTCGACGAGCGTGTGTTGACCGGTGCCGTTGCCGCCATCGCCGCGGCCGATGCCCTCATTGTGGGCGGGACCTCGCTCGTGGTGTATCCGGCGGCAGGCCTTACGCGTTACTTTACTGGCGATACGCTGGCCATTTGCAATTTGGCGCCTACCGATCAGGATGCAAATGCCGACCTGCTGATTTCTTGCGACATCGCGGCCGCGTTTGCGTTCTAGCCCGTGTGCGCGGATACAATAGAAAGACTGAGTGCAAAGCGACCCCGCCGCCAGCTCCCCAAGCTCGGCGGCGTGGGCATTTTAGGAGGATGTTCATGGCGAACGACAGCAAGACATGGCGGTGCGGAAAGTATGAGCTCAGCTTTGACCGTCCGCGCATCATGGCGTCCTCAACGTGACGCCCGATTCGTTTAGCGATGGCGGGGAGCATTTCGACCCGGATGCCGCCATCGAGTACGGCCTGGCGATGCTCGACGCCGGCGCCGACATCATCGACGTAGGCGGCGAGTCCACGCGCCCCGGCTTTACCCCGGTTAATCCCGACGAGGAGGCTCGCCGCGTGCTGCCCGTGGTGCGCGCGCTGGCCAAAGAGGGCGCCATCGTCTCGATCGACACGCGTCACGTGGCGGTTGCCAAGGCGGCCGTGCGCTGCGGCGCCTCGATCGTCAACGACGTGACCGGCTTCACTGACCCCAAGATGGTCGAGTTTGTTAAGACGAGCACCTGCGGCGTCATCGTGATGCATGCCGGCGAGGTCGCCGCGCCTACCCGCACGCACGCAACGGTGCAGCTCGATACCTCGGCGGCGGCGTTTGTTGCCGAGAAGGCGCGCGAGGCGGCTGCCGAGGCCGCGCGTGAGGCTGAGAAGCCGGCTCGCCGCCGTCGCGGCAAGTTACTGGGCGAGCCTAAGCCGGAGGCCAAGCTTCCGGGCGGCGTGGTGCAGCCCTCGTTGCCGTTTGGCGATCCGGAGCCCGCGACCGAGCTGCAAG
>QSCH01000042.1:0-14456 GCA_003462965.1 Collinsella sp. OF03-4AA | reverse complement strand
GCGGCTGCGCCTATGGCACTTCAACATCATTGTCGCAGCCCCGACCCGCGGTCACGAGCGGGGGCTCCTATCTTTTTAGTGCCCTCGGATTGGGTCATAGTGTCTGTCGTTGCCAAAACATCGACGTTGTGGCAGATGCCAACGACTATTCCCTTTAAGTTGCGGTGGAATAGGGACTAAATGGGAGCCTCAGAGGTCAAAAGAGTCCTTATTCCACCGCAACTTCATGGGGGTGTGTGACAATGCCCGTCGGAAAACATCTGCTGTCTTTGGGGGTCTATCTATGCTGTACGAGTTTTGTGCCGAGAACTTTGAGCGTGTGCCGGCGGCTATCGATGCCGGTGCTAAGCGCATCGAGTTGTGCGACAACCTTGCCGTCGGTGGTACCACGCCCTCGGCCGGCGTTATCAGCACTACGGTCAGCTATGCTCACGAGCATGACGCGCGAGTGATGTGCATGATTCGCCCGCGTGGCGGTGACTTTCACTACAACCAGGACGAGCTGCGCATGATGGAGATGGACTTGGGTCTTGCCGTGAGCGCCGGCGTTGACGGCCTGGTCTTTGGCTGCTGCAAGCCCTGTGCCGGCGGCTGGGCGCTCGACGAGCTCACCCTCGGCGCCCTCGTGATGGCTACGGGCTGCGCGACCGAGGAGTGCAAGCGCGGGGCCATCGATATCACCTTCCACATGGCCTTTGACCAGCTCTCGCCCGAGGCTCAGCTGGACGCCATTGACACACTCGCCGACTGCGGCATCACGCGCATCCTGACGCATGGTGGTGCTGCCGGAACGCCGATCGAGGACAACCTGGAGCACCTGTCGCGTCTTGTCGAGTATGCGGGCGACCGCCTGACCATCCTTCCCGGCGGCGGCATTTCTACGGCCAACCGCGATACCGTGGCGGCGGCATTGAGCGTCTCCGAGCTCCATGGCACCAAGATCGTGCCGCTGGAGGCGTAACCCGTGGCGCTGGTATTTGACGTTCAGCAGGCGAACGGTAAGCCCGACGACAACCGGCGCCCTGGCACCGCGTGCCCCTTTTGCGATACCGAGGAACTTGCCGATATCATCCAGCGCGATGGTGACTGCATCTGGCTCGAGAATAAGTTCAAGACCTTGCGGGCCACCCGTCAGACCGTATTGATCGAGTCTGCCAACCACGACGCCGACCTGGCGACCTATGAACCGGATGAGCTGCATCATGTGATGCGGTTTGCCCTGGGCTGTTGGCAGCAGATGCTCGATTCCCAACAGTACCGCAGTGTGCTCATGTACAAGAACAAAGGCCCGCTTTCGGGCGGCAGCCTCGTCCATCCACACATGCAGATTGTGGGTCTGGAGCGGGAGGACGGTTATGCAGCACTAGCCCCCGCCAATTTCGAAGGCATCAATGTTTGGCAACAGGGGAGAATCTCGGTCAATATCTCAACCGAACCGATCATGGGGTTCTTTGAGATCAACGTTTCAGCCCCGCAGGGAATCGCCGCCAGCGATGACGCACGAGACCAAGCCGAGGCGGATCTCTTTGCCGATGCGATCCAGGTAGCTCTGCGCTATATCCTAAACGGGCACCACGGTGGTCGCGCAGAGTCGTACAACTTGTTCTTCTATCACCTGGGCGGTCGGACCATTGCCAAGGCGCTGCCGCGTTGGGTGGTTTCGCCCTACTTTGTCGGCTATCGTTTGGCCCAAGTCAATGCCGAGACGACGCTCGATATCGATGCTGAGCGTCTGCGTGCGCATCTGGAAACGCTCGTATAGCAAGACTAACACCCACGTAATGCGGACAGCCTAGCGCGCCATGGCGTCGCGGCCAGCCTCGACCCGCTTGCGCTGGGCGGCGCGCTCCTCGCCGGTCAGGCGCTCAAAGAGGTGTCCGATAATTGAGGCCAACACCTGCTGAAACAGCGTGCCGCACATGACGGGGAATACCACTTCGCCGGGAAAATACTGCGTGGCGATGACGGCACCCGAAGAGATGTTGCGCATGCCGCAGGTAAAGCACATGGTGGTCGTCTCGCTATACGGCAGGTGCAGGGCACGGGCGATCAGGACGCCGGTGATAAAGCCGCTGATGGCGAACACCAGAATAAAGAGGGCGACTTCCAAGCGCACCGCGTTCATGTGCAGCACGTACTCGCTCATGGCAGTGGAGTTGGATGCGATGACGCCCATCATCATGAACTTGCAGGCGGGCGAGAGCGCGGGAGAGAGTTTCTCGTGGCCCCAGCCGCGCGTGAGTTCATTGATGACAATACCGAGCACAGCGGGGATGGCGATCATAAAGGCCATGTTCTGCATCATGCTCGGCACGTCGATCGAGACGGTGGCGCCCAGCAGGAGCTTGAGCGTAAGCGGAATCGTCACAGGTGAGATGACCGAGGACGTCAGGATGATGGTGAGCGCGAGCGGGCCGTTGCCGCCGAACATGCTAATCCACATAAAGGCGGTGACTGCCACGGGTACGCTGTATTCGAGCACGATGCCGCAGACAAGGTTGGGTTGGAACCAAAGAGCAGTGAGCCCATGGCATACGCCGCAATGGGGATGATCACAGCCGAGACAAATAACGCCAAAATCAGATGCAGGGGACGGCGGAATACCTCAGCCACCTGGTGAAAGGTGTTGCTGAGCGCACCTTGAAACGTCATAAAAGCAAACAAGGTGGGAACGATGGGTTTGAGCACGCCGATCTGCTGGGGAAAGAGCACGCCGAGCGTCACGCAAATCGGAACGATGACCTGCATGTGCCCCGCGAGAAACTTGCCCAGTCCAACCCATTGCTTCATATGCGCTTGTGACTCCCTTTGCTCGTGAATCCGTTTTGAATGGATATGCTAGACGCTTGCATGCGTCCGTGCGTCAGAAACGCTCGATTATTTCGAGGCTATTACCGCCCTCGTTTATCGAAACCGCGGCGTGCTGGACGTTGTGCGTCCGCGCTGCACGGTATAATAAATCCGTTCAACAGATCTGCCTGCCGAAGCGGGCATACACAGAGGACTCATCGCTATGAACCGTGAGAGGTATCGCGGCGACCTGCCCCTATCGGGGGTGGGCGCCTATGTCATCGCTTAAGACGACGCATCGCTGGGCGGTCGCTCGGCAAAACCCCGAGCTCGAAAAGGAGCTTTCGGCTGGCCTGGGCATTCCCGGGCTGGTGGCGCGTATTATGGTCGCGCACGGCATTACATCCATCGAAGAAGGTCAGCTGTTTTTGACGCCTTCGCTCGATCGCGACTGGGCCGACCCACTCATTATCCCGGGCATGTCGGTCGTTGCCGACCGCGTCGAGCGTGCTATTTGCAACCACGAGCACATTGCGGTCTTTGGCGATTTTGACGTTGACGGTATTACGTCGACCTGCCTGTTGACCGAGGCACTGCGCACGTTTGGCGCCGATGTCACGCCGTTTATTCCGCATCGCTTTGACGAGGGCTACGGTCTTTCGCGCGCGGCGCTCGACCGCGTTAACGAGCTCGCTCGCCCTCAGCTGATCGTGACCGTCGATAACGGTATTGCTGCCAAGGAAGAAGTCTCCTATCTGGAGAGCCTGGGGATCGATTTGGTGGTCACGGACCATCACGAGCCCTCCGACCAGGTGCCGCAGGGCGTGCCCCTGACCGACCCCAAGCTCGAGGACGAGGGCCCCTCGCGCGAGCTTGCCGGTGCCGGCGTGGCACTCAAGCTGGTGCAGGTCCTGGGCGAGCGTTTGGGCAAGCCGTCGTATTGGCGTTCGCTGATCGAGGTCGCGGCGCTGGGCACCGTGTCCGACATGATGCCGCTCACGCCCGAGAATCGCGCACTGGTCGCCGAGGGTATCCAGCAGATGCGCGTGACGGCCCGTCCCGGCTATATCGCGCTTGCCGCACTTGCCAAGGCCGACCTTTCTACCATTACGGCCGACGGCCTGTCGTTTTCGCTCATCCCTCGTCTGAATGCTGCCGGCCGCATGGCTGATCCCAAGCTGGCGCTCGACCTGCTGCTTGCCCGCGATCCCATCGAAGCAAGCGCACTGGCGGCTGAGCTCGAGGAAATCAATCGCCAACGCCGTGAGATCGAGGCGGAGCTCACGCGCGATGCCATGGCGAAGGTCGAGGAGACTTATGACGGCGGGCGCGCAATCGTCGTGGGCGGCGAGGGCTGGCACGAGGGCGTCAAAGGCATCGTGGCGAGCCGCTTGACCAATCGCTATCACGTGCCGGCGCTGCTGTTCTCGATCGAGGACGGTATCGCGCGCGGCTCTGGTCGCTCGGTGGGCAAAGTTAACCTGTTTGACGCCGTCGAGCGTTGTTCCGACCTGCTGATTCGTCGCGGCGGACATGCCGGTGCGGTGGGTGTGACCATCGAGGCATCCAAGCTCGATGAGTTCCGCCGCCGCCTTTCCGCCGTGCTATCGGAGCTTTCCGCCGAGGACTTTGAAGACACCGACGAGGTCGCCGCCACCGTCGACCTTTCCGAGCTGAATATCGAGACCATCGAGCAGATCTCCCGTCTTGAGCCGTTTGGCCAGGGCAACAAGGTGCCGCTGCTGGCTGCCGAGGGCGTGACGATGTGCGACCGCGCCGTGGTGGGCAAAACCGGCGAGCACATGCGCTTTGTGGCGACCGATGGCGCCGCGAGTGTGCCGGCCATTATGTTCCGCGTGCCGCAAATCGATAAGCTCATCAACTGCGATAGCGCTGTCGACTTGGTGTTCGAGGCCGTTGCCGAGCATTGGCAGGGGCGTGTGAAGCCCAAGCTCATGATCAAGGATGTTCTGGTTCGCGATACCACGCTGCCCAGCGTCGATGATCCGGCATGCGAGCTTCGTCGTGGCGTGCAGCCGGCGGATTCCGGCCTGCGCCTGGAGTCGCGTAAGCGCGAGACGCTCGCCCAGCTTTCCTATACCGAGCTCACGCGCTCGCTTATCCATAGCTTTATCGGATCGAACCAGCCGCACCGCGCGCAGGTTGAGGCGCTCGATGCCTTGGCCGACCACCAGAGCGTCTTGGCCGTTATGGGAACGGGCCGCGGCAAGTCTCTCATCTTCCATGTACATGCTGCGCGCGAGGCTGTCCTTCGCGGACGTGCGAGCATCTTTGTCTATCCGCTGCGCGCGCTTGTTGCCGACCAGGCTATCACCTCTCGTCGACGATGGCAGCGCTTGGCATTGGCGTTGGCGTGCTGACCGGCGAGACCGTGGAGGCCGCACGCGATGATGTGTTCGCCGGCCTAGCTTCGGGCCGCACCGGTATCGTGCTCACGACGCCCGAGTTCCTATCTATCCACCGTGACCGCTTCGCGCGTTCGGGCCGCATCGGCTTTGTCGTTATCGATGAGGCGCACCACGCCGGCCTTGCCAAGGGCGGCGACCGCAGCGCCTATCTCGACATGCCCGATATCCTCAAAGCCCTGGGCGACCCGGTTGTTATGGCTGCGACGGCCACCGCGACGGCTCCGGTCGTGGCCGAGCTTGCCCGCATGCTGCCGATTACTCGCACGGTGGTCGACGAGACGGTGCGCGAGAACCTGCAGCTCGAGGACGACCGCGACCTTGCGAGCCGCGAGAACCGTTTGGTGTCGATCGTGGCGACGGGGGAGAAGACCGTCATTTACGTCAATTCGCGCGACCAGTCCGTGGCGCTCGCCAAGACGTTGCGCAAGCGTGTGCCCGATTGCGCAACCCATATCGCGTTCTATAACGCGGGGCTTGCGCGCTCCGATCGCCGCCGCGTGGAGGAAGCATTCCGAGACGGAAGCCTCAGCTGCATCGTCTCGACCTCTGCCTTTGGCGAGGGTGTCAATCTGCCCGATATCCGCCATGTCGTGCTGTACCACATGCCGTTTGGCGCCATTGAGTTCAACCAGATGAGCGGGCGTGCCGGTCGTGACGGACAGCCCGCCGTGATCCACCTGCTCTATTCGTCGCGCGACGCCCGCATCAACGAGCGCCTGCTCGACTGCTACGCACCCGAGCGCGACGAACTCGTCACACTCTATCGTGCGTTGCAGACCATGTGGCGCTCCAACCGCGGTAAGACCGGGGATGATTCATTCTGCGCAAGCGATATCGACATCGCGCAGATGTGCCTTGCCATCGATGCTCGCACGCCGGTCGACGAGCGCTCGGTGGAAAGTGGCCTGGGAATCTTCGAAGAGCTTGGTTTCTGTCGCGTTTCGGGGTTTGACGACACCCGTCGCATCGCGATGGCCGAAAACCCCGGCCGTGTGCAATTGAGCAGGTCAATTCGCTATTTGGAGGGCTTGCGCTCGCGCATGGAGTTCTCGGCTTTCCGGAGTTGGGCGCTCGATTCGTGCGCTTCTGATATGCTAGCCAAAGTTAACCGCCCGATCGTACCGCGGGCCTAGGGGAAGGGGACCTCGATGGATGCCGCAGCCCGTACCGCCCATGATTCCACCCTCCAGCCGTTCTCGGAGATGGAGCACTATAAGCATGCCGATGAGCTGCCGCCCGAGATTATGGCGGACAGCTACGACAAACTGGAGCGCCTGTGCCTCAAATATATGAATGAGGACGACTTTTCTAAGGTGGAGCAGGCCTATTGCTTTGCTGCCGAGAAGCACTGCAACCAAAAGCGCCGCTCGGGTGAGATGTACATCAACCATCCCGTCGAGGTGGCCATCATTTTGGCCGATCTCAAGATGGACTGCGATGTAGTGTGCGCCGCGCTGCTGCACGATACCGTCGAGGATACCGAGACCTCGCTTGCCGATGTTTCCGGCCTGTTTGGCGATACGGTGGCCGAGCTCGTCGATGGCGTGACCAAGCTCACCAACATCGAAGTCGACAGTATGGACGAGAAACAGGCGCTCACGCTGCGAAAGATGTTCCTCGCCATGTCCAAGGACATCCGCGTCATCATCGTTAAGCTTGCCGACCGTCTGCACAACATGCGCACCCTTGCAGCCCTGCGTGAGGACCGTCGCCTGTTTAAGGCTCGCGAGACCATGGACGTGTATGCGCCCCTGGCCGACCGTCTGGGCATGAGCTCCATTAAATGGGAGCTCGAGGACCTGTCCTTCTTCTACCTGGAGCCCGATGCCTACCAGCGCATCTCGCGCATGGTAGCCGAGTCGCGCGAGGTTCGCGAGCGCTATCTGGCCGAGACTATCAAGACGCTCACCGATGAGCTCAACCGCATTGGCCTGGAGGGCTTTCAGATCAACGGCCGTTCCAAGCACTATTGGTCTATCTATCAAAAGATGAAGCGCAAGGGCAAGGAGTTCTCCGAGATTTACGACCTGGTGGCGCTGCGCGTCATCACCCATTCGGTGCGCGATTGCTATTCCACGCTCGGTGCGGTGCATACGCTGTGGCACCCCATGCCCGGTCGCTTTAAAGACTATATCGCCATGCCCAAGGTCAATAACTACCAATCGCTTCACACGACGGTTATCGGACCCACGGCTCGTCCGCTCGAGATTCAGATTCGAACCTACGAGATGCATGAGCAGGCCGAGTACGGCATTGCCGCCCACTGGCTCTATAAGAAGTCGGGCGGATCGTCTGCCTCAAAGACCAATGATGCCCAGCGTCTGGATGATCAGATTAACTGGCTCAAGCACTCACTCGACTGGGCGGCGTCTGACGAGATCACCGATGCCAAGGAATACCTGCACTCGCTGAAGGTCGACTTGTTTGACCAGGAGATTTTTGTCTTTACGCCCAAGGGCGAGGTCATGGCGCTTCGTGCAGGCTCTACACCGCTCGACTTTGCCTACGCCGTTCATACCGAGGTCGGCAACCACTGCGTCGGCGCCAAGATCAACGGTGCGGTGGCGCCGCTTACGCACGAGATCAAGACGGGTGACCGTGTCGAGATCCTGACCAACAAGAGCTCTAAGCCGTCGCGTGATTGGCTCAAGATCGTTAAGACACCTTCGGCCAAGTCAAAGATCCGCCGTTACTTCGCCGCCGCGACCAAAGACGATGACGCTGCTGCCGGCCGCGATATACTGGCCAAGGACCTGCGCAAGCGCGGGTACGGCATCTCTACGCCGCGGTCCACGCGTGCGCTCAACACCGTGGCGGAGCAGTTTAACTACAAGCAGCTCGAGGACCTGTTTGCCGCCGTTGGTGCGGGTAAAGTCGCCCCACGTGCCGTGGGCAATAAGGTCGAGCAAATCTTGGACCCCAAACCCGAGGAACAGCTCACCAAGGCCGAGGCAATCGCCGAAGTTGTTAAGCAGCCTGCCCGCGGCTCCAACCGCAAGCCGCAAAAGCGCGGCAAGAGCGCCAGCAACGGCATTATCGTCAAGGGCGAGAGTAACAGCGGCTTGCTGGTTCGTCTGGCGCATTGTTGCAACCCTGTGACGGGCGACGATATTGTGGGCTTCATCACGCGCGGCCGCGGCGTTTCGGTGCATCGCGCCAATTGCCCCAACGTCAAGGGTCTTATGGAACATCCCGAGCGCATGATCGATGTGGAGTGGGACGGCGCTGCCGACACCCTCTTCCAGGTCGAGATCGTGGTCGAGTGCCTGGACCGCATGGGCCTGCTCAAGGACGTCACCATTGCCATTGGCGATGCGGGCGGCAATATCCTTTCTGCCGCTACGTCGACCAACCGCGAGGGTATTGCAACCCTGCGCTTTATGGTCGAGATCTCGGACGCGAGTGGTCTGGATCCGCTGCTGGCCTCTATCAGCAGCGTTGACTCGGTCTACGACGCGCGTCGCTTGATGCCCGGCGAGGGTGGAGCCCAGCTTAAGCGCCGCGTTTAGTCACGACGAACGTGCCACATTATCGATATTCGCTACACTCGAGGCATCGTTTGATGCCTCGAGTTCTATAGAGAGGAGAGGGACATGAGTGCTGTGTCCTTGGATTTAACTCCCAAGGGATCGGTCGAGATCGAGACGCTCGTAAACGGTCCCATTCAGACCAATAGCTATGCTGTCATTTCGGACAATGAGTGCGTGATTATCGACCCCGCATGGGAAGGCGAACGCCTGGTGGAGCATATTCGAGCCGAGCATCCCGGCGTACGCGTGTTTGGCGCCGTATGCACTCATGGCCATGCCGATCATGTTGGTGGTGTTGCAGGCGTGCGAACCACCGTTGGCGAGGGCTGCCAGTATGAGCTGTGTGCTAAGGATGTGGCGGTGCCGCATGCGAACATCGAGGAACAGCGAGCTATGTGGGGCATTGAGACGCCTGACCCCGGGGAGCCGACGCACCTGCTCGCCGAGGGAGATGCTATCAAGGTGGGCGATATCTACCTGCAGGTGATCGAGACGCCAGGCATACGCCGGGCGGGATCGTCTTGTTTGCCGCCACCGAGCAGGGGAACATTGCCTTTGTGGGCGACACCATGTTTCCGGGTGGGCACGGCCGCACCGATCTTTCTGGAGGAGACGAGGCGGCGATTCTGCGCTCGCTCTCCAAGCTCGCCCGGCTTCTCCCGCCCGATACCGTTTGCCTAACCGGTCATGGCGATTCGACCACCATGGCACGCGAGCTCATGCAGAACCCTTTCATGCAGATTTAGCTTACTAGTCGGCTTTTGAAGCACGAGAAGCGTCCAAACGTCAAGCTATTTTTCCCCAACGGGTCGATTTCGTAGGGCAAACGGTCAAAAAAGTCTGTTTGGACGATATTCGTGAACAAACGAACGTTTATGCTCGGGTGCGCCGTGGTAAAATCTCAGGCGTTATCGGAGCAACCTTACAGGAGGTTTCTTTTATGCTCGTCAACGCAGCAGACATGCTCAAGAAGGCCGAGGCCGGCAAGTACGGTCTTGGTGCCTTCAACACCAACAACCTCGAGTGGACCCTGGCTATTCTCCAGGCCGCCGAGGAGGCCAAGTCTCCGCTGATCCTTCAGTGCACCGCTGGTGCCGCTAAGTGGATGGGCGGTTTCAAGGTCTGCGCCGACATGGTCAAGGCTGCCGTCGAGGCCACGGGCGTTACCGTTCCCGTCGCCCTTCACCTCGATCACGGTTCTTACGAGGACTGCTTCAAGTGCATCGAGGCCGGCTTCACGTCCATCATGTATGACGGCTCTCACGAGGAGACCTTCCAGCTTAACCTCGACCGCACCAAGGAGCTCGTTGAGCTTGCCCACTCCAAGGGCATGTCCATCGAGGCCGAGGTCGGCGGCATCGGCGGCACCGAGGACGGCGTGACCTCCAGCGGCGAGCTCGCTGATCCTGCTGAGTGCAAGCAGATCGCTGACCTGGGTGTCGACTTCCTCGCCTGCGGCATCGGCAACATCCACGGCGTGTACCCCGCCGACTGGGCTGGTCTTTCCTTCGAGCGTCTGGGCGAGATTAAGGCCCAGACCGGTGACCTGCCCCTCGTTCTGCACGGTGGCACCGGCATCCCCGAGGATCAGATCAAGAAGGCCATCTCCCTGGGCATCTCCAAGATCAACGTCAACACCGACCTGCAGCTCGTCTTCGCCAAGGGCGTCCGCGAGTACATCGAGGCTGGCAAGGATCAGCAGGGCAAGGGCTTTGACCCCCGCAAGCTCCTCAAGCCTGGTCGCGACAACATCGTTGCCCGCACCAAGGAGCTCATGGAGGAGTTTGGCTCCGTCAACAAGGCGTAAGCGTCGCTAAACTTCCCGCCGGAAGCCCCGTCCCCCTACACTGTTTCCTTTGCGCTCACCTGGCTTTGCCAGAAGTCGCGCCAAGAAAACAGCTCCGGGGGACGGGGCTTCCTTCGTTTAACGCCGCAGGGTTACGAGGCTGAATTATTTATTTGACTACCGTTCAGCAGTGTTGATGGCTCCCTTGTTGGGGCTTTCTTTTTATCTCGCTACAATGTGCTTCAAGGGTTCTAATGACTTGGAGTTTGGTATGGCTGTTATTAATGTGCTGCCTTCGGATGGGAAGGTTATTGACGAGGGGCCTGTTGGTTGCTCTGTTGATGTTTGCTGTGATGACTTTCGTCATCTCGATGTTGGACTGCCGCCCGAGATTCTTCGTCTTAAGGATGCCGGGTATTTGACGCAGGCTGTTGCTGCCTGCGATCGCCTTTTGGAGCAGAACCCTGAGCCTTCGCTGGCTGCTTGTGTTCGTGCAGAGCGGTATCGCATGCTCGAGACGCCGCTTCATTTTTCGGTGTCGCGTGATCGGGCCATTGCGATGATTTGCGAGGAGTGGCCTGAGTTTACCGAGGAGCAGTTTGACGATCTGATTGACCGTAAGCGTATTGACTGGCGCTTTATCGATGGCGAGCTGTTCGTTCTCGACAACTTCCTCGATTCGCTTCGCGTATATCCCAAAGAGGTTCCCGGCATGCGGCCCGATTCTACGGACGGAGTAGCACTGCGCAACGAGATGCTCAAGGAGATGGAGTCGCAAAACGGATTGGCTCGCGTCATTACGCTTAAAGCGTCCGTGTCTGTCCCCGGCGCTCTGGAAGGGGAGACCGTTTGCGCTTGGCTTCCCGTCGCGGCTGCCTGCCGTCAGCAGTCTCGGGTCGAGATTCTCGACATGACGCCGGAGGGCGCTGTTGCTCCCGCGAATGCTTCGGCGCGTACCGCCTCGTGGTCTTCCTCGAGCGAGCACTTATTTTCGGTGACCTATCGTTATCACATCGATGCTGCTTATTGTGATGTCTACGGTGGCACACTTCCGGTTCACCCGCGTATGGACGCGCCTCTGCCCGAGGATATTTCCGAGGACCGTCCGCACATTGCATTTACGCCGTATCTGCAGCAGCTGACGGCCAGTGTTGTTGACGGACTCGAGGATCCGCTCGATCGCGCCCGTGCTATCTATGATTACCTGACGCAGCATATCGACTATCGCTATCAGCCGCCGTACTTGCTTTTGGGATCTATTGCCGATGACTGCGCGCATTCGCTCCGCGGCGATTGCGGCGTTATGGCGCTCACGTTTATCACCATGTGCCGTATCGCGGGCGTGCCTGCCCGTTGGCAGAGCGGCCTGTATGTTGCGCCCGATTCGGTGGGGTCGCACGACTGGGCAGAGTTCTATACGCCGCAGACCGGTTGGCTCAACGCCGACGTGTCATTTGGATCTTCTGCTCGCAGGATGGGGGAGGAGTGGCGCCGCCGTCACTACTTTGGCAATCTCGACCCGTGGCGTATGGTGGCCAACAATCGATTCCAGGCAGAGTTTGAGCCCTCTTTCGACGGCATGCGCGAGGACCCTTACGATAACCAGATGGGTGAGGCTTCGGTCGACGGTCGCGGATGCCGTTGGCGCGAGATGCTCCGCACGGTCGAACTCATCGAAATGCTCGAAGTTCCATTTTCGGACTAATCGGTAGAAAGCTGTGATAAACTAACTCACGCATTGCGTGCCCGAGTGGCGGAATTGGCAGACGCAGTGGACTCAAAATCCACCGTTGGCAACAACGTGCGAGTTCGAGTCTCGCCTCGGGCACCATTCATGCAAGCGAGCGTTCAAGGGGGTTGCGGCCCCCTTTTTCGTGCCGAACTCGCGTGAGCGCGCGAAGCGTTAAGCAAACAGGCCTGTGGCCTGTTTGTAGCGGAGCGTGGCGAGGGCGCCACGCGCCCGAAGCCCGGGCCTTCGCGAAGCGAAGGCCCTTCGAGTCTCGTCTCGAGCACCATACATGCAAGCGAGTGTTCAAGGGGGTCAAGGTCCCTTTTTCGTGTACGTAATGTGATAACGCGCTGTACGTGTTATTATTCGCAAGGCGTTGTTCCCGCAATGCCCTAAAGAGGAACCTGAGGGTTCCCACCTTTTGGCGCCAATGAGCAGCTGACTGGTCATACAACTTAGATTCCCTTCCTCAAATCGAGGAAGTCTATGTGTACGACCTGGTTGCTGAGAAGCGCCGGGTTATTTTTTTATGAATGGAGGTAGGGAAAATAGCTAAGTCTGATGACACCCGCATCAACGACGAGATCACTGCATCTTCGTGTCGTTTGATTGGCGTCGATGGCTCTCAGCTCGGCCTGTTCGCCATCCGCGATGCCCAGCGCGTCGCCGACGATCAGGGTCTCGACCTGGTCGAGATCGCTCCCAACGCGGAGCCGCCGGTCTGCAAGGTCATGGACTACGGTAAGTTCAAGTACCAGCAGGCCATGAAGGCCAAGGCTGCTCGTAAGAACCAGTCCAAGGTCGAGGTCAAGGAAATGAAGTTCCGACCCAAGATCGACGTTGGCGACTACGAGACCAAGAAGGGCCACGTTCTGCGTTTCCTCAAGAAGGGCGCACGCGTTAAGATCACCATCATGTTCCGCGGCCGTGAGATGGCTCACCCGGAGCAGGGCCTTAACGTTCTCGAGCGTCTCGCCGAGGATCTCAAGCCTTACGCTACGGTCGAGTCCAAGCCTAAGATGGAAGGCCGTAACATGCTTATGCTGCTCGCCCCGATTAAGGGCGCCTTCGATGAGGATAAAGCGGCAAGCGATAGCAAGTAACTAGTGTTCTGTAACCGATTAAGGAGTATTTCATGCCTAAGATGAAGTCCCACAGCGGCACCAAGAAGCGTTTCCGCAAGACTGGTACCGGCAAGCTTATGCGCGCCAAGGCTTTCAAGAGCCACATCCTGAGCAAGAAGTCCACCAAGCGTAAGCGTGGCTTCCGTCAGGAGACCGAGATCGCCGCTGCCGACCGCAAGGTCATCAAGTCGCGTCTCGCCTAAGTTCGCGTTCCCGTTTTTCGTTTTACCGTCTAGGAGTTGATAGAACATGGCACGTATTAAGCGCGCTGTTGCCGCCAAGAAGAAGCGCCGTACCGTTATGCACCGTGCGAAGGGTTACTACGGTGCCGCTTCGCGTACTTACAAGCATGCTAAAGAGCAGGTCCAGCACTCCCTGCAGTATCAGTATCGTGATCGCCGCAACAAGAAGCGCGAGATCCGTTCTCTCTGGATCACCCGTATCAACGCTGCTGCTCGCCTGAACGACATCTCTTACTCTCAGTTCATGCACGGCCTGAAGGTTGCCGGCATCGAGCTCGACCGCAAGGTCCTGGCTCAGATGGCTTACGAGGACATCGAGTCCTTCAACGAGCTGGCTGCCATTGCCAAGAAGGCTCTCGAGGCCTAATAGATTCTGTTGAATCGCTAGGGGAGTGTCGCGTTGTGCGCGGCGCTCCCTCTTTTTATCTGAAGTGCGGTTTACATTGCTAAAAGCGCGGGTAGATAAACACTTACAGGTGACCGATCTCTATATATTCCTGAACCAAAGGGTCATCATCTGATATGTGCGGAAGATCCGCGCCAGTCTTTCTATTACCTATAGAAAGCGATATGTTGTGTAGGACTTGTGAAGAGCGGAATTGACGTCCCACAAGGCTTCGCGGTCTGGCAATATATCTCCTTGCCGCGCGGCCCGGTCGAACCGGATCAGCCGCAGAGCGTGCACCTTGAGAACCGGATACTGCGAGGATGGACACATTCAGTGTCGCATCCGGGCAGACATCGAACCATTTGAAATGGTCTAACTTGGATTTGTTTTTCGCAAGGCCGCCGAGAGGCGGCCCCGAGAAATTCCTTTTCCTATACA